>DAICZS010000054.1:332-10414 GCA_027311025.1 Ferrovaceae bacterium | reverse complement strand
AAATTGGGGTCTGTCCCCAATGCCGCCGTCGCCAATGCCGCAGCGTCACCGCTTGGGGCGGTCATCCAGCTGCGTAGATCGTAGCGTTCGGCCAGGGTTTTCAGCGTGTCCTGGTCCACGGGCGTGACGCGCAACTGTTCGGGCCCTTGCGGCAACGGCACGTCGCAGCGGATGGTCAGCAGGCGACGCGCCTGGGGCAACCAGTCGCGCACTGCGCGCAGGTTGTTGCCCACCACGCCGGGGATTTCGTCGGCATGTGCCAGAAGTGCATCGAGCGTGCTGTACTGCTGCAGCCATTTGACGGCGGTCTTGGGGCCCACCTTAGCCACACCCGGCACGTTGTCCACGGCGTCCCCGATCAGCGTCAGGTAATCGATGAACTGCTCGGGACGGATACCGTATTTTTCGGTGGCTGAAGCCGCGTCCAGTTTCTCGTTGCTGAGCGTGTTGACCAGGCTGACGGCTTCGTCGAGCAGTTGCACCATGTCTTTGTCACCGGTGGAAATGACCGTGCGGATATGGGCCTGGTGCGCCTGCCGCGCCAGTGTCCCGATGACGTCATCAGCCTCGACGCCGCCCACCACCAGCAACGGCCAGCCCAGGGCGCGCACGGCCTGTTGCAGGGGTTCCACCTGGACCACCAGATCAGGGGGCATGGGTGAGCGGTGGGCCTTGTACGCCGGATACCATTCGTCCCGAAAGGTGGGCCCTTTGGCATCGAACACGCAGGCCGCATAATCCGGCTTATAATCCGCCATCAGCCTGCGCAGCATGTTGAGCACGCCAAAAATGGCGCCCGTAGGTTCTCCCAGACGGTTGCGCAAGTCGGGCAGGGCGTGAAAGGCGCGATACAGGTAGGACGAACCGTCCACCAGCAGCAGCAGTTTTTGCGAACGATCAGTCATGCGCGCAATTATGGCAGAACTTGAGGAAACCACCGAAACATCATGACTACGACGATCACGCTCAACGGAAAGAAACTGGAAATCAAGGCCGACCCGGACACACCGCTGCTCTGGGTGATTCGCGATGAGGTGGGGTTGAGCGGCACCAAGTTTTCCTGTGGTGCCGGCCTGTGCGGCGCTTGTACCGTGCATCTGGAAGGCGAGCCGGTGCGTTCCTGCATCACGCCACTGGCCAGTGCCGCGGGCAAAAAAATCACCACCATCGAAGGCCTGTCCCTGAACGGCGAACACCCGGTGCAGAAGGCCTGGGTGGCTCTGGAAGTGGCCCAGTGCGGCTACTGCCAGTCCGGACAGATCATGAGTGCGGCCGCCCTGCTGGCGCACAATCCGCATCCCACCGACGCCGACATCGATGCGGCGATGAGCGGCAACCTGTGCCGCTGCGGCACCTACAACCGCATCCGTGCGGCCATTCACCACGCTGCCCAAAAAGCCTGAGTCAGGGTCTTTCATGAACACCTCTGAAATCAAAGCCTATCTGCTCGACCTGCAAAACCGCATCGTTGCCGCACTCGAGGCCCTGGACGGCAAGACCTTTCGTCGCGACACCTGGGAGCGACCCGGCGGTGGTGGAGGCATCAGCGCCCTGGTGGAAGAGGGCAACCTGTTTGAACGCGGCGGCGTCAACTTTTCCCATGTGATGGGCAGCGGCCTGCCGCCTTCCGCCACGGCGCATCGTCCGGAGCTGGCCGGGCGCAACTATGAGGCGCTGGGCGTATCGCTGGTATTGCACCCGCGCAACCCCTATGCGCCCACAGTGCACATGAACGTGCGCTTCTTCGCAGCCTTTGATGAAGGCCGGGAACCCATCTGGTGGTTTGGCGGGGGCATGGACCTCACGCCCTACTACGGTTTCGTGGAAGATGCGCAACACTTTCATCGCACCTGCAAACAGGCGCTCGATCCCTTCGGTGCCGGGTACTATCCGCGCTTCAAGAGGTGGTGCGATGAGTATTTCTTTCTCAAGCATCGCCAGGAGCCTCGGGGTGTGGGCGGCATCTTCTTCGACGATTTCAACGCCTTGCCCCTGGCGCAGGCCCAGGCCCTGTGGCAGAGCGTGGGCGATCATTTCCTCCCGGCCTACATGCCCCTGATGGAGCGCCGGCGCGGCATGCCCTACGGCGAGCGCGAACGGGATTTCCAGGCCTACCGGCGCGGACGCTATGTGGAATTCAATCTGGTGTATGACCGGGGCACCCTGTTTGGGCTGCAGTCCGGAGGGCGCACCGAATCCATCCTGATGTCCCTGCCTCCCATCGTGCGCTGGCGTTATGACTGGCACCCCGAGCCGGGCAGTCGGGAAGAGGGCCTGCTCAAGGAGTTCATCAACGGCCGCGACTGGGTGTAATGGATATTTTCCTGCAGCAGCTCGTCAACGGCCTCACCCTGGGAAGCATCTACGCGCTGGTCGCCCTGGGGTATACCATGGTGTACGGCATCATGGAGCTCATCAACTTTGCCCATGGTGAAGTGGTGATGGTGGGCGCGCTGGTGGCGCTCACGGTCATCCAGGCGTTGAGTGGTCAGGGCTGGCCGGTGCCGCTGGCCGTGCTGGCAGGCGTGCTGGCGGCGATGGTGGTCTGCATGGTGCTGGGGCTCGTCATCGAGCGCGTGGCGTATCGTCCGTTGCGTCGCGCGCCCAAGCTGGCCCCGCTGATTACGGCCATCGGCCTGTCCATCGTGTTGCAACAGCTGGCTGCCCTGATCTGGGGACGCGGTTACCTCTCCTTTCCCGCGGTACTGCCGCCGGTCAGCGTGGCCTGGGGCGGCGTCATCATCACCGCCATCCAGGGCGTCATCGTGGCGCTGGCGGGCCTCATCATGGCCGGCCTGCTGGTTTTGGTGCAGAAAACCGCGCTGGGACGCGCCATGCGGGCCACGGCACAGAATCCGGCCGTGGCGCAACTCATGGGGGTGAATACCGACCGCGTCATCGCACTCACTTTTGTGCTGGGTTCGGCGCTGGCGGCAGTGGCAGGAGTGATGGTGGTGGCCTATTACAACGTGGGCAACTACACCATGGGCTTCATGCTGGGGCTCAAGGCCTTCACGGCAGCCGTGCTGGGCGGCATCGGCAACCTGCCCGGGGCCATGTTGGGTGGCCTGTTGCTGGGCGTGGTGGAATCGCTGGGCGCGGGCTACATCGGGGATCTGACGGGCGGTTTCTTCGGCAGCAACTACAAGGATGTGTTCGCCTTCATGGTGCTGATCGGGGTCCTGGTGTTTCACCCCAACGGGCTTCTGGGCAGCCGGGCCCAGGAGAAGGTGTGATGAATCGATTGCGTATGCTGGGGCTGGCTGCCGCGGCTGCCTTGCTGCTGGCGTTACCCTTCATCACCGACGCCACCCTGGGACACGGCTGGGTGCGGATTCTCGATTTTGCGCTGCTCTATGTGCTGCTGGCCCTGGGGCTCAACATCGTGGTGGGCTATGCCGGCTTGCTGGACCTGGGCTATGTGGCTTTTTTTGCGGTGGGGGCGTATTGCTATGGCCTGCTGGCTTCCCCGCACTTTGACCTGCACTGGCCCCTGTGGGTGTTGCTGCCCATGGGCGCCATGCTCGCCGCAAGCTTCGGCGTATTGCTGGGCACGCCCACGCTGGGGCTGCGCGGCGACTACCTTGCCATCGTCACCCTGGGGTTTGGCGAGATCATTCGCATCTTTCTCAACAACCTCAACACGCCCGTCAACATCACCAATGGCCCCCAGGGCGTGAGCCTGATCGACCCCTTGCGCATCGGCCCCTGGTCGCTGGGGCAGGTGCATCACCTGGCGGGTTTTGACATCCCCATCGTCGTGAACATCTATTTCCTGTTTTTGCTGGGCGTGCTGTTTGCCATACTGTTGTCGCGTCGCCTGGAGCATTCGCGCATTGGCCGGGCCTGGGCCGCAATTCGTGAAGATGAGATTGCTGCGGCCAGCATGGGCTTGCATACGCGCAACCTCAAGCTGCTGGCCTTTGCTATGGGGGCAAGCTTTGGCGGCTTGTCCGGGGGGCTCTTTGCCGGCTTTCAGGGGTTTGTCAGTCCGGAAAGCTTTACCCTGCAGGAATCCGTGATGATCCTGTGCATGGTGGTGCTGGGGGGGATGGGCAACATCGCTGGGGTGGTGCTGGGTGCGGTCCTGCTGTCCGTGTTGCCCGAAGCCCTGCGCGCCGCAGGAAGCCTGCAACAGGACCTCTTGGGCCATGTGTGGGTGGATCCTTCCAACCTGCGCATGCTGCTGTTTGGTCTGGCGCTGGTGCTGATGATGTTGCTGCGTCCGGAAGGCCTGCTGCCGGCGCGGGCGCGACAGCGTGAGCTTCATGGATAGGGAGAATCGGGGACATCGGGGAAATTGGGGACAGACCCCAAATCGGGGTCTGTCCCCAATTTCCCCATTGCTGCAGGCCACCGGCATCGGCAAGCGCTTTGGCGGTTTGCGCGCGCTGAATGGCGTGTCGCTGTGCCTCGCCCCCGGCTCCATCACCGGCTTGATCGGCCCCAACGGGGCAGGCAAGACCACCTTCTTCAACGTCTTGACCGGCATCTACAGTCCGGACGAGGGCACGCTGCAATTCGACGGGCGGGCACTGCCGGCAGGCCGGCCCCACGCCGTTGCGGCCTGCGGCATTGCGCGCACCTTCCAGAACATCCGCCTGTTTGCCAACATGAGCGTTTTGGAAAACGTCATGGTGGGACGGCACGTGCGCACGCACGCGGGCGTGTTGGGTGCCTTGTTGAAAACGGCCGCGACGCGTCGCGAAGAGGCGGCCATCGCCAGCCGGGCTCTGGCATTGCTGGAGTACGTTGGCATCGGCGCGCAGGCCGGGCGCATTGCCAGCACCTTGTCTTACGGCGATCAGCGGCGCCCCGAAATTGCCCGTGCCCTGGCCACGGACCCGCGCCTGCTGGCGCTGGACGAGCCTGCGGCCGGCATGAACGCCAGCGAGCGCGCCCGTTTGGGCGATCTCATTCGCCAGATTCGGGCGGATGGTACGGCCGTGTTGTTGATCGAGCATGACGTCAAATGGGTCATGCAGTTGTGCGATCGAGTGTCGGTACTGGACTATGGCGAATGCATTGCCGAAGGCACGCCGCAGGAAGTGCAGCGTGATCCCAAGGTGATCGAGGCGTACCTCGGCAGGGGGGCCGCCCAATGACGGCATTGCTGCAGGTTGAGGGGCTTGGTGTGCATTATGGGGGCATCGAGGCGGTGGCCCGTCTTGACCTGGAAGTGCGACAGGGCGAACGGGTCACGCTCATCGGCGCCAACGGTGCGGGAAAAAGCAGCACGCTCAAGGCGCTGGCCGGGTTGGTGGCGGCCAGTGCCGGTTCGATCCGGTATGACGGCACTGATATGCGCGCATTGCCAGCCTGGCAGCGGGTGGGGCGGGGCCTGTGCCTCGTGCCGGAAGGACGCGGCGTGTTCAGCCGCCTCACGATCGAGGAAAACCTCCTGATGGGTGCTTACCACCGGGGCAGCGTGCCGCAGCTTTCCCGGGAACTGGACCACATTTATGGCCTGCTGCCGCGCTTGCACGAGCGCCGCCACCAGGCTGCGGGAACGCTTTCCGGGGGCGAACAGCAGATGCTGGCCATTGGTCGCGCATTGATGGCGAGACCGCGCCTGCTGATGCTGGACGAACCCAGCATGGGTTTGGCGCCGTTGATGGTGGAAAAGGTGTTTGAGGTGATCCGCAACATTGTGGCTGAGGGCGTGACGCTGTTGCTGGTGGAACAGAATGCGCGCCTGGCGCTGGAAATGTGCGATCGCGCCTATGTCATGGAGTCCGGGCGCATCGTGTTGAGCGACAGTGCGGCTCGGTGTCTCGACAACCCCTTGGTGCGCGCGGCGTATCTTGGATAGGGGACAGACCCCAATTTGGGGACAGACCCCAAATTGGGGTCTGTCCCCATTGGTTTAAATCGGCGTCTTGACGCCTTGCTTCCACTGATAGAGCGTGACTTCGCCACCCTTGAGATCGCCATTGGCATCAAACTGGATGTTGGCGGTGACCCCCGGGTAATTGAGGCTGCCCATGGCGGTCACGTATTTGGCAGGATCCGTCGAGTCGGCGGACTTCATGGCGGCAATGATGACGCCCACGGCATCGTAGCTGTAAGGCGCATAGTCCTGGATTTCGCCGTACTGGGCGTTGAAGCGCTTCTTGAAGTCGGCGCCTTTGGGCATCTTTTCCAGGGGAACGCCCGGCAGGCTGCAGTACACCCCTTCCGCAGCATCTCCCGCCAGCTGGGCAAACTCGTGTGAGCAGCCACCATCACCGGTCAGGAAAGCCGAGGTCATCTTGAGCGACTTGATCTGTTTGGCCATGGGGCCGCTCTGGGCGTCCATGCCACCATAAAAAATCAGGTCGGGTGCGCGGGATTTGATGCGGGTGAGGATGGAGGAAAAATCCGTGCTGTGATCGTCGGTATGTTCGCGGGCCACCACCTTGCCGCCTGCCGCGGTGACCGCCTTTTCAAACTCGTCAGCCAGGCCCTGGCCGTAGGCTGTGGCGTCGTCGATGACGGCCACGGTTTTGGCCTTGAGCGTGCCCGTAACGAACTGTCCCAGCACATGGCCCTGCTGCTCATCATTGGCCATGACGCGAAACGCCGTCTTGAAACCCTGATGCGTGTATTTGGGGTTGGTGGCCGAAGGGGAGACCTGCACGATGCCGGCGTCGGCATAAACCTTGGACGCGGGTATGGTGGTGCCGGAGTTGAGATGACCCACGACGCCGTTGACCCTGGCATCAGCGAGCTTCTGCGCCACGATGGTTCCGGTTTTGGGATCCGCCGCGTCGTCTTCGCCGACCAGTTCGAAGTGGACCTTCTTGCCGCCGATGACGATGTTCTGTGCATTGGCGTCGGCAATGGCCAGCCGCGCGCCATTTTCGTTATCGTGACCCAGATGGGATTGGGGGCCGGTGAGCGGCGCAACCGAACCGATCCGGACGGTCAGTACATCACTGCTGGAGGCAGGGGGCGGCGCCTTGCCGCATCCTGCCAGCAGCAGTGCCGCCACCAGCCATGGGGCATGCACCCCTTTCAGCACGTGAGAGAGGCGCATGATGCCTTATTGGGCCAGTACCCACTGGACCAGGGCATGCACGTCCGCATCAGAAACCTTTGTATTGGCGGGCATCGGCATGGGGCCCCAGACGCCACCACCACCGTGTTTCACCTTGGCCACGAGCTTGGCTTCAGCATCAGCCTGGCCTTTGTACTTGGCCGCAACATCCTTGTAGGCGGGGCCGAGCACTTTCTTGTCCACGGCGTGGCAGGCAAGGCAGCCATTTTTCTTGGCAAGCGCCAGGCCATCTTCAGCCATGACGGTGGAACCCACGGTCAGCAGGCTGGCAGCGACCAAGGCGATTTTCAGGGATTTCATGTGCAATTTCTCCAAATGTAGGGAATGACGAACCGTCAGGGGACAGACCCCCATCGTTTTGTTACATCTGTTGCCGCTGTCTCCTGAATTCGCAGAATGGGGTCTGTCCCCACTTTGCAACCTGGGGCTATGCCCTCATGATTTTTCACTGAGCATGATAGCGGATTTTTTAGACCACCTCCACAAGTACAGCCCGAGCAGGATCATGGGAAGGCTCAGCCACTGTCCCATGCTCATGCCAAAGGTCAGCAGGCCCAGGAAATCATCGGGTTCGCGGGTGAACTCCACCAGGAAGCGAAAGCTGCCATAGCCCATCAGGAAAAGCGCGGAAATCTGTCCGGTGGGGCGTGGCTTGCGGCTGAAACCCAGCAGGATGGCGCCCAGGACCAGGCCTTCCAGCAGCGCCTCATACAATTGCGAGGGGTGGCGAGGCAGGGCGTCCACATGGGGAAAGACCATGCCCCAGGGGACACTGGTGACCCGCCCTGGCAGTTCCCCATTGATGAAGTTGCCGATGCGGCCAAAACCCAGGCCGAAGGTGACGAGGGGAGCCACAAAGTCGGTGACGTCCAGCCAGCGCCGGCCATGGCGACGGGCAAACAGCCAGCCACCCAGGATCACCCCCAGAAATCCGCCGTGAAAGGACATGCCGCCCTGCCATACGGCGATGATGTCGAAGGGATGCGCCAGATAATAGTCCGGCTTGTAGAACAGCACATACCCCAGGCGGGCCCCCCCAGAATCACCCCCAGCACCACATAGGTGAGAAAGTTGTCGGCCTCCTCCACGGTCCATTTCAGCCAGGGTTGGGTGCGGATGCGCCAGCGAGCAGCCCAGGAGCCGGCGAGAAACCCCAGGAGGTACATGAGGCCGTACCAGCGCACGGCAAGCGGGCCCAGGTGGATGGCCACGGGGTCGAAATCGGGATGAATCAGCATGGAAGCGTTGCCTTGGGATAAAATGGAGGATTATACCGACCCCATGTTGCAGGAGATTTCCCATGGCAGACAACCGCCGCAGCCGGACCATCACCGAAGGCGTTCAACGCTCACCCAACCGTGCCATGTTGCGCGCCGTTGGCTTTGGAGATGGCGACTTCAACAAGCCCATCGTGGGTATCGCCAACGGCCATAGCACCATCACACCCTGCAATGCCGGGTTGGGCGAACTGTCCGCACGTGCCGAGATTGCGCTGCATGATGCCGGCGCCATGCCGCAAACCTTCGGCACCATCACCGTGTCCGACGGCATTTCCATGGGCACCCAGGGGATGAAGTTTTCGCTGGTGTCGCGCGAGGTGATCGCTGATGCCATCGAAACGGCCACCAGCGCCCAGAGCATGGATGGCGTGCTGGTGGTGGGGGGCTGCGACAAGAACATGCCCGGTGGCATGATCGCCATTGCGCGCATGAACATCCCCAGCATTTATGTGTATGGTGGCACCATCAAGCCCGGCCATTACCATGGCCAGGACCTGACGGTGGTCAGCCCGTTCGAAGCGGTGGGCCAGTTCACGGCAGGCAAGATGTCTGAAACCGATTTCATCGAAATCGAAAAACGCGCCTGTCCCGGCAAAGGTTCCTGCGGCGGCATGTACACCGCCAACACCATGTCCTCGGCCATCGAGGTCATGGGCATGGCACTGCCTTATTCCTCCACGCAGGCTGCCGAAGATGAGGAGAAGGCAGTGAGTGCCGAGGAGAGCGCGCGCACCCTGGTGCAGGCCATCCACAACCAGTTGCTGCCACGCCAGATCATGACGCGCAAGGCTTTCGAAAACGCCATTGCCGTGACCATGGCGGTGGGGGGGTCCACCAATGCCGTGTTGCACCTGCTCGCCATCGCCCACGCTGCCGAAGTGCCGCTGCGCCTGGAAGACTTTGAAGAAATCCGCGGCAAGATTCCGGTGCTGTGTGACCTCAAGCCTTCGGGCCGCTATGTGGCCACCGACCTGCACCGCGTGGGCGGCATTCCGCAGGTCATGAAGATGCTGTTGAGTCACGGCCTGTTACACGGCGACGCACTGACGGTCACCGGCAAGACGATCGCGGAGACGCTCCGCGAAGTGCCCGACGCGCCGCGCAAGGATCAGGACGTCATCCGCCAGTGGGACAACCCCGTGTATGCCCAGGGTCACCTGGCCATCCTCAAGGGCAACCTCGCCACTGAAGGCGCCGTGGCCAAGATCACGGGCGTCAAGAATCCGCAGATCACGGGCCCCGCGCGCGTGTTCGATTCGGAAGAAGCGGCCATGGATGCCATCCTCAAGGGGCAGATCCGCGCCGGCGACATCTTGGTCATTCGCTTTGAAGGGCCCAAGGGTGGCCCCGGCATGCGCGAAATGCTCTCGCCCACGTCGGCCATCATCGGTGCCGGGCTGGGTGATTCGGTGGGATTGATCACCGATGGGCGCTTTTCTGGCGGCACTTATGGCATGGTGGTGGGCCACGTGGCGCCCGAAGCCTATGTGGGTGGCGCCATTGCGCTGGTGCATGAAGGCGATTCCATCACCATCGATGCGCCCGCACGCCTGCTGCAGCTCAATATTTCCGACGAGGAACTGGCGCACCGGCGCGCGGCATGGAAGCAGCCCGCGCCGCGCGTGACGCGCGGCGTCCTGGCCAAATACCTGAAGCTGGTGAGCACGGCCAGCCGCGGTGCGGTGACAGACGAATAGAGAAAAAAATGGGGACAGACCCTAAAAAAGGGACAGACCCAAATTTGGGGTCTGTCCCTTTTTTAG
>DAICZS010000054.1:0-296 GCA_027311025.1 Ferrovaceae bacterium | reverse complement strand
TGCGTTGACGATGCTGACGCGCTCGTAGGCGGCGGTGAATTTGGCGTCAAACCCCTTGACGATGTAGTTAAAGCCAAAATCATCTTTCTTAGTTTCTACAGTTTGGCCTGCCAAGATGCCATTGTCCAAGCTATCCGGACGGAAGTCCTGATGCTGGTAGTAGGGCTGGAACTTGCCATAGCCCATTTTCTGGGGGAACAGGAAAGCCACCGTACCCATATAGGACGTGCCCTGATAGGCGGGGCCTCCACAGCAACCGGGCGAGCCTGCCTGGCAGAAACTGTCCAGAACACCGT
>DAICZS010000053.1 GCA_027311025.1 Ferrovaceae bacterium | reverse complement strand
TCCGACATACTGTAATTATGTACAGTACCCGCTTAAAGTCAAGCCCCATTATGGTTTCACAACAAACCGTGCCTTATATTCCCGCCCTGAACGGCGAGGTCTTACGGCACATTGGATAACTATCCCACAAAACGTCAATGTCGAAATGCCTCAGTTTTCATACACACCTTTTGCAACGGCTAGCCATTGCTAACTGGTGTTTATTTCCAGGACTGAAGTTCCCACTCCAGATCATCCTCCCTCATTCTGCTGCCGTGACCTTCGATATAGTAGACTCCATCACTTCGGCGTACTGCCCAACGTCCGATTTCCGGGATCATCCAAAGTGTTTCCGTACGCTCGCTCGACAGGCGGTAATAGAACTCATTACTTTGAAACCGAATATGATTGGTGAATTTCAGAGCCTGGAATTTTCCCGCAGGCACCGTGATTTCCTCCCAGGTTAACGCTTGCATGTCCAATATCCAGTCGTAATCGTAATCCGGGACGCCAACAACCTGATAACGCCTTCGATATTCGCCAGACCAGCCTGCCTTCAGCGTTTCGGGCCAAAGTGGCAGCGCTGCTGTAAACAATTGCGGGGGGTTCCAGTGAGGGTCTTGCAATATCAAACCCCATGGGCTTTGAATTTCGTCAACCAATGGTCCGAATTTATGGCTGGTGCGACGGATGCGAACCTGATTGCCCACAGCCACCACCGTCTCGGTGATCACGTCAACCACCTGTTTGTTGAATACATTACGAACGGTATAAACCCACTCCTGTCCCGGTTGCGGGGAGCGCACAGAGGGGATGGTCGATGGTTCTGGGAGAACATGAGTGCGCGGGTCTGGCAACGGCGTAACGCAAGCTGCGGGCAGTGTTGTCAGCATGAGGAGCAGGGATCTTCTGCGGAAGTCAATATCTCCTAAGGCGGTATCCTCGCGGTGATTTTTCCACAAGATCATGGTGTGTTTTCCAAGATATTGCTGGTATGCAAGCCATTATACGAAATTAGGGAAACAGCCGGCGTGCGGTTGCCAACAGCCGCATTTGAAGGAAGCCAGTTAATCGTGGTGAGGCAAGTTTTCATTGGTGCTTCTCCGAGGACTCAGCCACCTCGCTCCATAAACCCGGTGCCAGACCTTCCAGGGTATAGGGCCCTATGGCCACGCGAATGAGCCGCAAGGTGGGGTGTCCCACAGTAGCCGTCATACGTCGTACCTGGCGGTTGCGTCCTTCCGTGATCGTGAGTTCCAGCCAGGTTGTGGGAATGGTTTTGCGCACGCGGATGGGCGGGTCGCGCTCCCAAACGCTAGGTGCTGGGTCCAGTCGTTTGACGCGCGCAGGCCGCGTCATGCCATCCTTGAGCAACACCCCCCAGCGCAAGGCCTCGAGCGCCATTTCATCGGGCTCACCCTCCACCTGCACCCAGTAGGTCTTGTCCATTTTGAAGTGAGGGTCGGCAATGCGTGCCTGCTGTTTGCCATCGCTGGTTAACAGCAGCAGTCCCTCGCTGTCGGCATCCAGTCGACCGGCCGCATACACATCAGGTACATCGATGAAATCCTTAAGGCCACGCCATTGCCCTTCAGCCGTGAACTGGCTCAAAACGCCATAGGGTTTGTTGAAGCGAATCAGATGCGCCATGGGTTTAGTTCTGCGACACCAGGCCAGTTCGCCACGGCGGGGAGGAAAAAAAGATACTCAGAGCGTGGAACAGGGCCATCACGAGGGAGTTTGTCAGATTTAAAGCAAGGTCTGAGGACCATTTTACAATGGAATGCGCCATCATCGTAGTCCATGACGACGGCCTGCTGGTTCAGTCCGAGGGCTCGTCCAGAAAGCCTCTTCGAGATCCTTGTGGAGGAAAAACTGGATACTGCTGCCCGGGTTTCATGCGACAAGATAGCAGCATGCCTGCTCCCATCAGGGCCATGCTGCCCACAAAGGGCACTTCCCAGTTTCCGGTCAGGTCGATGAGCCAGCCCGAGGCTACCGGGCTGATGATCGCGGCCAGGGCCGAGCCCGTATTCATCATGCCACTGGCCGTTCCGGCATGCTCCGGCGCGATGTCCATGGGGATGGCCCACATGGGGCCGATGCACAGTTCCGCAAAAAAGAAGCCCAGTGAGAGGCAGGCCAGCGACACATACAGGTCGTGGATGAACAGCAGCGGCAGGAGGGAGAGCAGGGCGCTCCCCATGCCTGCCGCTACCAGGAAGCTGCGTGCGTAGGTTAAATTTCCTGTTCTGCGCAGGATCCTGTCAGAGAGGAGGCCGCCCAGCGTGTCGCCCAGCACGCCCGCCAGGAACACACCGGATGCAAAAAACGCCGAGTTTTTGAGGTCCAGGCCGTGGCTGTGCAGAAAGTACTGCGGGATCCAGCTTAAAAACAGCCAAAGTGTCCAGCCATAACAGAAATACACCAGGGCGACGGGAAACATGCGCCGGAACAAGGCTGTCCACGAAATGCGCGTGGTCTTGCCCTGGAGCGACGGCAGCATCGCAAGTTCGGCCTCGGTGATCCCCGGGTGATTTCGGGGGTGTTCCGTGAAATACAGGGCAAGCAGCAACACCCACAGCAGGCTTGCGGCCCCGGTGAGGTAGAAGGACATGCGCCAGTCATAGGCGACCATGAGGGCAATGATGATGGTCGGTGCCAGCGCGTTGCCGATGCGCGAACCAGAATGGGCGAGCCCCTGCGCAAAACTGCGTCTTCCCTGGGGCACCCAGCGCGCCATGGCCGCAGTGGCTGCAGGGAAGGTGGCCCCTTCGCCCAGTCCCAGCAGTACGCGGCAGGCCAGCAAGGAGAACAGGCCGGTGGACAGCCCGGTCAGGATCGTGGCGACGGACCAGACGAGGCCGCAGACGAGCAGGGTTCTCTTGGCGCCAAAGCGATCGCTGATCCAGCCGCCGATGATCTGGAACCCCAGATAGGGATAGGCAAACATGGAGAAGACCAGGCCGATCTCCGTGTGGCTGAGGCCAAAGTCCTTGCCAAAACCCAACGCGGCCGTGCCGACGTTGACCCGGTCGAGATAGGTAATGAAGTACATGACGGTCAGTAACGCCAGCACCCCTGTGGTCACCGGAATCCGCTTGATGATGGCGCTCCTGTTGTGAAGTGCGAGTCTAACCCGAGCCGCCACAGCTTGATATACTGCCGCATGCAAACGATATTTCAACGATGGGTATGGCTGTTTGGGCTGATTTTCATGCAGGCGTTGGCGCATGCGGCAGCCCCGGTTCCCGTCCAGGTAAATCTTGAAGCGCTCACCTGGACTGAAGTGCGCGACCGGGTGAGCGCCGGTGCTACCACGATCCTCATCCCCATTGGTGGCACGGAGCAGAACGGCCCTTACATGGTGCTGGGGAAGCACAACGTGCGCGTACATCTTCTGGCTGAAGAAATTGCGCAACGCCTTGGCAATGCACTGGTGGCGCCCGTGGTGACCTATGTGCCGGAGGGGGCTATCCACCCGCCCGTGGCGCACATGCGCTTTGCCGGCACGATTTCCATACCGGAGCCCGCCTTCGAGGCTCTCCTTGAGGGGGCCGCGCGCAGCTTCAAGCAGCACGGCTTTCGGGATGTGGTTTTTCTGGGCGATCACGGCGACTACCAGAAGAGTCTGGCTCGCGTGGCTGCAAGGCTCAATCGCGAGTGGGCCCATGACCCCAGTTGTCGCGTGCATGCCCTGAATGCGTATTATCGCGCCTCGCAAGACGCCTTCGCCGCAGCCCTGAAGCGTCGCGGCTACAGCGAAGCCGAAATCGGCACCCATGCGGGGCTAGCCGATACGGCCCTGGCGCTGGCGCTGGATAAATCCCTGGTGCGCACGGAAGCGCTGGCTCATGCGGCAAAACCAGGGCCGACCGACGGGGTCCATGGGGATCCGCGCGCCGCCACAGCCGAGCTGGGTGAGGTGGGCGTGGCGCAGATCGTGGACGCCTCCGTGGCCGCCATCAAGTCAGTCACCCACGCGCCGCGTTAGCGCGCTTTTTTCAAGACGAAGACGAACACCATGAAAATCAGCAAACCCCTGCTCCTCGCCACCGCCCTGTGTTTACTGCCCGCCGTGTGGATGGCGACGCGTGCCAGCGAATCCGCGGCGGCCGGGACCGCCAATATCTATGCCGACATCGGGCCTTCTCACTTGAGTCCCGCTGTGAAAGACCATCTGGACCGGGTTTATGTGCCCAACCTGCGCTCCAACGATGTCTATGTCATCGATCCTGCAAAGATGCAGGTGGTGGATCGTTTCAAGGTGGGCGTCGGCCCGCAGCATATCGTGCCCTCCTGGGATCTGCAGACCCTGTGGGTCACCAACAATGCCGAGCGCACCCATGCCGGCAGCCTGACCCCCATCGATCCGCACACAGGCAAGCCGGGCAAGGCGGTAGTAGTGGATGACCCCTACAACATGTACTTCACCCCCGATGGCAAGTCGGCCATCGTTGTGGCCGAGGCACGCCGGCGCCTTGATTTTCGTGACCCGCACACGATGGCGTTGCAGTATTCCATCGACACGCCCCATTGCGGCGGCATCAACCACGCCGACTTTTCCATGGACGGCAGCTATGTGCTGTTTACTTGTGAATTCGAGGGCGGGCTCGTCAAGATCGATCTGCCCAATCGCAAGGTGCTGGGTTATCTGAAGCTCAAGATGCCCAGCACCCGCTACCGCGAGGGGGCGCTGCCTACGGATGCGGGGGCCAGCGAAATCTGCACGGCCACCAAGGGCATGCCCCAGGATATCCGCAGTTCACCCGACGGCAAGCGCTTTTATGTGGCAGACATGGATGCCGATGGGATCCATGTGGTGGATGGTGCCGCGTTCAAACAAATTGGCTTCATTCGCACCGGCATCGGCACCCATGGCCTGTATCCCAGCCGGGATGGCAAAAGCTTGTATGTAGCCTTTCGCGGCACGCATAAAATCCACGGCAAGCCGCATGGTCCGGGCGGGGTGACGGTTATCGACTTTGCCACTGAAAAAGTCACCGCACAGTGGCCCGTTCCCGGTGGCGGCAGCCCCGACATGGGCAACGTTAGCGTGAACGGAAAAGCCCTCTGGCTTTCGGGTCGTTTCGATGATGTAGTTTATCGCTTTGATACCACGAGCGGTGCCGTGGCGCAGATCAAGGTGGGGCAGGAGCCCCACGGCCTCACCGTATGGCCCCAGCCCGGCCGGTATTCCTTGGGTCATACCGGAAACCTGCGCTAACTCGGGCCCACTATGAAACTGCACGCCGATTTCACACAACGGGTGGTGCTGCATACGACGCAGATGGACTGGCAGGAGTCGCCCTTGCCGGGTGTGCGCCGAAAGATGCTGGACCGCATCGGTGATGAAGTGGCGCGTGCCACCTCCGTGGTGGCCTATGCCCCCGGTGCCTCATTCAGCGCCCATCAACATGGTGGCGGCGAGGAAATCCTGGTGCTGGAGGGCGAATTCTCTGACGAGGCGGGCCACTATCCTGCCGGCACCTATCTGCGCAATCCGCCAGGTTCTGACCATGCGCCGTTTTCCGCTTCCGGATGCACCCTGTTTGTGAAGCTCTGGCAGTTTGCCCCGGGCGATGCGCAACGCGTCTGCCTGCAAACCCGCACGCAACCCTGGCGCCAGGGACTCGTCCCGGGGCTCACCGTCATGCCGCTGCACGAGTTTGAAGGGGTGAATACCGCCCTGGTGCACTGGGCACCCCACACCCGCTTCAATCCGCATGTGCATCCGGGCGGCGAGGAAATCTTCGTCATCGATGGCGTTTTTTACGACGAGTGGGGTACTTACCCCCAGGGCAGCTGGATCAGAAGCCCCCGCTACAGCCAGCACAAGCCCTTCACGCAAGCTGAAGGGGCCTTAATTTACGTGAAGGTGGGTCACCTGCCCTGAGGGGCCAAAACCCAGGAAGGCCGTGATGGTCTGGGAGGCCGGGCGCAGGGAATGGTCTACGGACATCATGAGGCTCAAGGCCATGATCATCACCACGGAATAGAGGAAGGAGGTTTTGGCCCAGCGCCGGTCATCGTCTCCGCGACGGTTGATCCAGGCCGAGCGCATCCAGGCAAACCCCAAGCCCAGCAAAACGACCAGGTAACCCCAGCCCGCATTGTGGGTGAGGAACAACAGCAAGCCGCTGGCCGTGAAAAGTGCTACATAGGCCGGCATGTTCCGTTTGATGCGGGCCACACCCTGCACCACGGGCAGCACGGGAATGGCGGCGCGTGCATAGTCCTGCAGGTGCAGCACGGCAATGGCGTAGGCATGGGGAAACTGCCAGACCGCGTACATGGCAAACAGAATCAGCGCGGCCATGTCGAAGCGCCCACTGGCGGCGCAATAGCCCGCCAGCGGCGGCACGGCGCCCGAGAGGCTGCCTACCCAGGTGCCATGCCGCGTCCGCTTGAGGCCCAGGCTATACAGCCCCACATAGACGATGAAGCCGGCCGCGGTGATGAGGGCCACCAGGGGTGGGGTGAACAGGGCCAGCAGCGCAAAGCCGCACAAGGTCAGCAGCAGGCCCAGTGCCAGGGCTTCTGCCAGCGACACCCGTTTTTGCACCAGCGGTCGGTTGCGGGTGCGCCGCATGAGGGCATCGATGTCCCGGTCGATGCAGTTGTTGAAGGTGCAGCCGCCGCCAATCACCAGCGCCACGCCCAGCAGGGTGGCCGCGAATACGCCGCCGTTGACCTGACCGTGGCTGCCCAGCAAAAACCCGCCCACCACCGAGATGAGATTGCCCAGAATGATGCCGGGTTTGGTCAGCGAGAGGTAATCCCGCAGCGTGTCCATGGCTAGTGGCTCATCGGCATGCTCATGGGCATGGGCATCATGCGAATGGCGGTGTTGTGCATAATCCAGAGCGTGCCACCCACCAGAAAGGCGATGATGATGAGCGTGTAGAGCAGCACCATCACGTTCCAGCGTTGTGAGGACGAGCGGTCAAGGTGCAGGAAGAAATGCATTTGCACCAGGATCTGCAGCACTGCGGCCGCCACGATGGCTCCCAGGGTGGTGGCGGCAGGGTAGGAGCCTTTCATCACGAGGCCAAAGGATACCAGGGTGAGGATGAGGGAGAGGACGAACCCCAGGAGGTAGCTGCGTGTGGAGCCGTGCGCGGCGCCGTGATCGTGCGTTTGCATGTCAGATCATCTCCATCAGGTAAACCACGGTGAATACGCCGATCCAGATGACGTCAAGGAAGTGCCAGAAGAGGCTGAGGCGTAGCATGCGCGACGTCACCGCTGGCGTGATGCCCTTGAACAGCAGCTGGCCCATCATGACCGTCATCCAGATGAGGCCGATGCTGACGTGCGCGCCGTGCGTGCCCACCAGACCGAAAAACGCCGAGAGAAAGCCGCTGCGGTCTGGGCCGTTGCCTTCCAGGACGAGGTGGGTGAACTCGTTCACTTCCATGACCACGAAGCCCAGCCCCAGGAGGGCCGTCAGCACCAGCCACTGCACCGTGGCGCGGCGGTTCTGGCGATGCAGGCTCAGCATGGCCAATCCGTTGGAAAAGCTCGACAGCAGCAGGAACATGGTTTCGACGAACACATAGCGCAGGTCAAACAGTTCCTTGCCCGAAGGGCCATTTGCGGTGTTGTGGTGCAGGACGGCGAAGGTGGCAAAGAGGCTGGCAAAGAGAATGCAATCGGTCATCAGGTACAGCCAGAAGCCGAACACGGCATTCCCGGTGGCGTCATGCGCGTGCGCATCGTGCGCGTGAGTCATGGCAGTCATTGTGTATATCCCTGGATTCTGAGTTCGGTGGGGATCATGCCGCAGGTTTCAAGGTGCACCACTTCGTCGGCGCTCACCGTGTAATCCACGTCATCGTCATTGGCGCGCATCACCACCACCGCCAGCATGGCGACTGCGCTGCCGGTGGCCATCCACCAGATGTGCCACACCATGGCAAAGCCGAAAATGAAGGTGATGGCCCCGATGGTCACACCCACACCGGTGTTGCGCGGCATGTGGATGGGGGCGAAGGGCGCCTGGGCGCGATGGGGGATGCCCTGCTCCTTCATGTGGGCAAAGGCATCCAGAGCTTCCACCTGGGGCACCTTGGCAAAGTTGTAGAAGGGCGGGGGCGAGGTCGTGGTCCATTCCAGCGAGTGGCTGTTCCACGGGTCTCCGGTGGTGTCGCGCAGCGCTTCACGGTGGCGAAAGCTCACCACGAGCTGCACCACCTGGCAGAAAATGCCGTAGGCCACGAGGAAGGTGCCCAAGAGGGCCACCAAGAGGTAGGGCTGCCACAGCGGGTTGTCGTAATGCACGAGGCGCCGGGGCATGCCCATGAAGCCCAGGGCGTAGAGCGGCATGAAGGCCAAGTAGAAGCCAACCAGCCATGACCAGAAGGCGCGCCGGCCCCAGGTTTCGTCGAGGCGAAAGCCAAACATCTTGGGAAACCAGAAGGTGTATCCGGCAAAGTAGCCAAACAGGGCACCGGGAATGAGCATGTTGTGGAAATGGGCCACCAGGAATTCGCTGTTGTGAAGGACGAAATCGGCACCCGGCACGGACAGCAGCACGCCCGTCATGCCACCGATGGTGAAAGTGACGATGAAGCCCAGGCTCCACAGCATGGGTGTGGTGAATTCAATGCGGCCGCGGTACATGGTGAACAGCCAGTTGAAAATTTTCACGCCGGTGGGCACGGCAATCACCATGGTGGCAATGCCGAAGAAGGCGTTGACGTCCGCCCCCGCCCCCATGGTGAAAAAATGGTGCAGCCATACGCCAAAGGACAGCACGGCAATGGCCACGGTGGCATACACCATGGAGGCATAGCCAAACAGCCGTTTGTGCGAGAAGGTGGACACCACTTCCGAGAAAATGCCGAAGGCGGGCAGGATGACGATGTACACCTCGGGGTGCCCCCAAACCCAGAACAGGTTGGTAAACATCATCTGGTTGCCGCCCAGGTCATTGGTGAAGAAATGCATGTCGAGGTAGCGGTCCAGGGTCAGCAGCGCCAGCGTGGCGGTCAGCACCGGAAAGGACAGCATGATGAGGACGGTGGTGACGAGGATGGTCCAGGTAAACACCGGCATTTTCATGAGTGACATGCCCGGCGCGCGCAGGCGCAGGATGGTGACGAAGAAATTGATGCCGGTCAGCAGCGTGCCCACACCGCCCAGCTGCAGTCCCCAGATCCAGTAGTCCACCCCGGGTCCCGGGCTGAATTGCGTTTCGGAAAGCGGGGGATACCCCGACCAGCCGGCCTGAGAGAAATCACCCACGGCCAGTGACACCATCAGCAGTAGGGCGCTGGCCACCGTCATCCAGAAGCTCACGGCATTGACGAAGGGATAGGCCACGTCGCGGGCCCCGATCTGCAGGGGAACCACGTAGTTCATGAGGCCGATGAAGAAGGGCATGGCCACGAAAATAATCATGATCGTGCCGTGTGCGCTGAAGACCTGGTTGTAATGGTCCGGTGGCAGATAGCCCTGGCTCAACCCCTCGGCCAGCGCCTGGTGGGTGCGCATCATGATGGCATCCGCAAAGCCGCGCAGCATCATGATGACGGCCACGATGATGTACATCACACCGATGCGTTTGTGGTCCACGCTGGTGAGCCATTCACGCCACACATAGCCCCAGAGTCCGCGCCAGGTTACCCAGAGCATGACGAGCAGGCCCAGCGCGGAAGCCGTGCCCACGGCACCCATGATGATGGGGTTGTGATAGGGAATGGCAGCGAGGGTGAGTCGGCCTAAAAGACTGGCGGGGATCATGAGGTCATCCTTTTATCGGGGCGTCTGCACTGGGAGCGTATTTCTGCAGGATGGATTCAAAGAGCTGGGGGGTGACGCGTGAAAAGCGGGTGGGCGTCACGTCTTCGCTGGGTACTTCCAGTTGCTTGAGGCGGGTGTCATCTAGTACCAGACGGCTTTTGCGGGTGTCCTTGACCCAGCGCTGGAATCCCTCGACCGGCATGGCCTGCGTCTCGAAATGCATGCCCGAAAATCCTGCGCCGCTGAACTGAGTGTCCAGCCCGCGGTAGGTGCCGGCCTCATCGGCCTGCAGGTTCAGTTCGGTTTGCATGCCGGCCATGGCATAAATCTGTCCCCCTAAACGCGGGATGAAAAAGGAATTCATGACCGAATCGGAGGTAATGAGAAACTGCACCGGCGTACCCACCGGGATCACCAGCTCGTTGACGCTGGCCACCCCCTGTTCGGGGTAGATGAACAGCCATTTCCAGTTCATGGCCACCACCTGCACGGTCAGCGGCTTGACGGCCGAGACAAGGGGCTTTTCAGGGGTCAAGGCGTGGGTGGAACGCCATACCAAGGTGCTCAGAATCAGCACAATGACGGCGGGGACCAGCCACACCACCGCTTCCACCTGGTGGGAATAGTCCCATTTCGGCGCATAGGTTGCGGCGGTGTTGGAAGCCCGGTATTTCCAGGCGAAGGCAAAGGTCATGATGATGACCGGAATGACCACGATCAGCATC
>DAICZS010000052.1:10416-11097 GCA_027311025.1 Ferrovaceae bacterium | reverse complement strand
GCATGAGGCCATGGCCGCGACGCTGGATAAGGTGGTGGCCCAGATCCGGAAAATCCAGGAGGACGCCCGTATTCACGGCAACACCACGCGCCCGCGCTGGCCCATGATCGTCCTCTGCTCGCCCAAGGGATGGACGGGGCCCAAGCAGGTGGATGGCGTGCCGATTGAGGGCACCTTTCGCGCACACCAGGTGCCGCTGTCTGATCCTGCCCGGCATCCTGAACACCTCGTGCTGCTGGAGGCGTGGCTCAAAAGCTACAGGCCCGAGGAACTCTTTGATGCAGAGGGCCGCCTGAAACCGGAACTGGCCGAACTTGCCCCGCTGGGCGAACGACGCATGGGGGCTAATCCCCACGCCAATGGGGGCATGCTGCTGCGCGATCTGCGGATGCCAGATTTTCGCGACTATGCGCTCGAGGTTACCGTTCCCGGTGCGCCGGGCATTGGCGATACGCATGTGCTGGGGCGCTTCCTGCGCGATGTGGCGAAGTTCAACGAGGGACAGCGCAATTTCAGGGTGTTCGGGCCGGACGAGACGCTCTCCAATGGCCTGGAAGCCCTGTTTGAGGTCACGTCGCGCCAATGGAATGCGGCCACCTTGCCCAATGATGAATTTCTGGCACCCACCGGGCGGGTGATGGAAATGTTGAGTGAGCACCAGTGCGAGGGCTGGCTGGAAGG
>DAICZS010000052.1:389-10406 GCA_027311025.1 Ferrovaceae bacterium | reverse complement strand
CTGGAAGGATATCTGCTGACCGGGCGACACGGCCTGTTCAACTGCTATGAAGCCTTCATCCACATCGTGGATTCCATGTTCAATCAGCACGCCAAATGGCTGGAGGTCACCTCCCGGTTGCATTGGCGGCGGGAAATTGCCTCGCTCAATTATCTGCTGGCCTCGCATGTGTGGCGCCAGGACCATAACGGATTCACCCATCAGGATCCGGGGTTCATCGACCTCGTCGTCAACAAGAAGGCCGGGGTCGTGCGGGTTTACCTGCCGCCTGACGCCAACTGCCTGTTATCCGTGATGGACCATTGCCTGCGCAGTCGCCATTACGTCAATGTGGTGATTGCAGGCAAGCACCCGGCGCCGCAATGGTTGTCCATGGACGATGCCGTCAGGCACTGCGCCGAGGGCATTGGCATCTGGCAATGGGCCAGCAATGATCAGGGGGTTGCTCCCGACATCGTCATGGCCTGTTGCGGTGACGTGCCGACGCTGGAGACGCTGGCTGCCGTATCCATTCTGCGCGAACACCTGCCCGATTTGAAAATCCGCGTGGTCAACGTCGTCGATCTGATGCGACTGCAACCGCAAAGCGAGCACCCGCATGGCCTCGACGACACCGATTTCGACGCGCTGTTCACCCGCGACAAGCCGGTGATTTTTGCATTCCATGCCTATCCCTGGCTGATCCACCGGTTGACCTATCGCCGCACCAACCACGACAACTTTCATGTGCGTGGCTACAAGGAGGAGGGCACCATCACCACGTCCTTCGACATGACGGTGCTCAATGACCTGGATCGCTTCCATCTTGCGATGGACGCCATTGACCGATTACCGCAGACCGGCGACCGGGGTTTCTACTTGAAACAACAGCTCAAGGACAAACTCGTCGAGCACCGGCGCTACATCGAGCTGCACGGCCAGGACATGCCCGAAATTCGCAACTGGAAGTGGTGAGCGAAAAACTTCAGCGCTCGTGGTGATCGATTTTGGCCCGCAGCTCGCGCGCCGTTTCCAGCAAGCCCTCGTAGCCCGCCCGGGCATGCTCGGGCAGATCGGGGTCGCCCACCAGTACGCCCAGTGTTTCCACGACGCTGTAGATCAACCCCTTGGCCGCACCTGCGGCAATGTTGCCGGAAGTCACCGCATGGTCGAGATGCTCGAGGGCGGCTTCGAGATGTTCGGGGGGAGTGGGTGGGGTTGTCATGAAAGCGCTTCCTAGCGGTTGCGAAATTTGTAGGTCATGTGCCAGGAGCCTGCGGCAAAGGCCCAGGCCACGACTTTGGCCAGGTCTGACTGGATGATCAGCAGATCCATCTGCAGGGCCACGGCGAACATTGTGAGATTGAGCGCCAGAACGGCCAGGAGGGCGAAGATGACGTTGAATGTACCAAACATGGCATGACCCCCTTGATTATTTTGTGCCTGCCCACTTGTCCAGGATGCCCAGGTGCGCCAGCACGAAGAACAGGCCAATCCCCAGGACGATGCCGATGCCAAATGAAAAGACGATGTCATTCATGAGTGGGCTTCCTTTCCGCGCTTGCGGCCGTATACACCAATCAGGACTTCACCCAGAATGCCTCCGAAGTTTGCGGCCTCGACGGTCAGGATGACGCAGGGTCCCCAGTAGTGCAAGTGCAGTTGGTAGAAAAAGTCCCCGTATTGCTGATCGAGGAAGTACAGCTTGGCATAGCTCATACTACGTACAAAAAGGGGCGGGAGGCAAGCCAGCCATTTGCCGCCCCGGGCCCCGTAAATCCTGGCTACGGCAAGACCTACGCCGAATGGCACCAGGAAGACATCCACCATCCAGGCAAAGTTGAAGGTGGCAATACCGTAAAAGTGTTCGATGCGAACGCCAAGCAGCATGTCTCCCAGGACGTTCAGGGCCATGCCCGCCAGCACGGCGAGGGCTCCTTTGAGGTGGCGTGGATTCACGAGGGCTCCCTGATGGGTGTGGATACGATAGGGATTTACAATACAGGACAGTCACCTGACAATACAGGTACAGATTTTCCATATTGTGCAAGACCTGTACTGGACGCTACACCATGCCAATCATCAGCCTCAATCCCAAAGCCGGTTTGCCCCTCATTGACCAGATCGTCCATGGCCTCCAGAAAATGGTGGACGACCGGGCCATGCGCGCAGGCATGCGCCTGCCCTCCATCCGGCAGTTTGCGCAGGACCATGGCGTCAGCCGCTTTACCGTGGTGCAGGCCTACGACCGGCTGGTGGCCATGGGCTACCTGCATTCGCGCCTGGGTTCGGGGTTTTACGTGTCTGCCCGACCCGCCGCGCACAGTGCCTCCGAACCTACCTGGAGGCCCGACAGCGCCATCGACGTGGTCTGGTTGCTGCGCAATGCGCTCGAGGACCGCTCGCGCAAGACGCTTCCTGGCGCCTGGTGGCTGCCGGCTGACTGGATGGAAGAGGCGGGTGTGCGCAAAAGCCTGCGCTTGCTGGCGCAGCGGGATGGTGACTACCTGACGGCGTACGGCACGCCCGCCGGGTACTTGCCCCTGAGGGAGTTGCTGCGCAACAGGCTGTCCACGATCGGCGTGGCTGCGGACACCGCACAGATCGTATTGACCGCCGGTGTGACGCATGCCATGGACCTGGTCACCCGCTCCTTCGTGCGCGCGGGCGACGCGGTGCTGGTGGATGACCCGGGTTACTTCATCCTCTTTGGCGGTTTGAAATCCTTTGGCGCCAACATCGTGGGCGTGCCCTGGAACAGTGATGGTCCGGATACCGGGGTCATGGAAGACCTGATCAGGGAACATCGGCCCCGTGTGTTTTTCACCAACACCATCCTGCACAATCCCACTGGCGCCAGCATCAGCCAGGCCGTGGCGTATCGCATGCTCCAGCTGGCTGAAAAATATGACCTGATGCTGGTGGAGGATGACATCTACGGCGACTTTCATCCAGCCACGCTCACCCGGCTGGCCACGCTGGACAGCTCAAGCGCGTCATCTATGTGAGCAGTTTTTCAAAGACGGTGTCCGCCAGCCTGCGCGTGGGCTTCCTGGCCTGCGAACGCGGACTGGCAACGCAACTGGCTGACGTCAAGCTGTTGACGGGGCTCACCACTTCGGAAATTGGCGAGCGTCTGATGTACCAGTTGCTGACCGGGGGACATTACCGCAAGCATCTCGACAAGCTGCGCGCGCGCCTGCAGATGGCGCGTCAGGACACCCTGAGCCGGCTTGAATCCATGGGGTTTACGTGCAACGGTGAACCGGAAGGGGGAATGTTCGTATGGGCCAAGCGGGGTGAGCAGGATTCAGCGCAGCTGGCAAGCCTGGCCGCCCAGCAGGGCATCATGCTGGCCCCTGGAAACATATTCAGGCCCCACCAGGAGGCTTCGCCGTGGCTGCGCTTTAACGTGGCGCACTGCACCGACGAAGCCGTCTTTCAGTTTCTGGCGGCGAATTAGGCGGGGTGAATCTCGCGCAGGGCGTCGCGCACGATGGGCTTCAGGGTTTCGTCGCCGTGGGTGCCGAGGTAGGCGATCAGGGATTTCTGCATGCGGGGTTCCCAGAATTTCCGGATGTGCGTGGCCACGTCACGGGTGGCCTGCTCGCGGTTGGGCATGGCTTCAAAGAAGGTGCCGATGTCGTTGGCCATCTTGATCAGGTTTTCTACGTTCATAACAAGCGTCTCGTTCAGAAGTCGGTCAGTCGTTCGGGGTGGGCATAGGCCACATGATGGCCATTGCGGGCAAACCCCACCAGCGTCAGGTTGAATTGTTCGGCCATGCGCACGGCCAGGGCCGTGGGTGCAGAGATGGCCACGAGAATGCCGATGCCCATCTGAATGGACTTCTGCACCATCTCGTAGCTGGCCCGGCTCGTGATCAGCAGGGCGCCCTGCGTGAAATCGGTTTGCTTGAGGGCCAGCGCGCCGATGAGCTTGTCCAGCGCGTTGTGGCGGCCCACATCCTCGCGTGCGGCCACGATGCGCCCGTCGGCATCGAGCCAGAAGGCCGCGTGGGTGGCCCCCGTAGCCTGCTGCAGGGTTTGATGCTGCGGCAGGTCGGTCAGTGCTGCGTGCAGGGCCTTCACGGACAGGGTCTGGCTGGAGGTGACGTCGCGCATGGGACGAAACACCTGGGCCAGGCGTTCCGTGCCGCACAGGCCGCAGCCGGTACGACCGGCCAGATTCTGCCGCTTGAGGTCGAGGCGTGAAAAAAGCCCCTCGTCAATGGTGAGCTGCACCCGGATGCCTGCGCTGTACTCCTCCAAGGCGATGTCCTGGATGTCGCTGGCACTGGAGATGATGCCCTCCGTCAGCGAAAACCCGAGGGCAAAGTCCGCCAGGTCGGAGGGGGTGGCCAGCATCACCACATGGGGCACCCCGTTGTACTCGATGCCGATGGGCGTCTCTTCGGCCACCTGATCCTCTGAAGGGGCATAGCTGCCCTTCCAGCGCGCCACGGAGAGCGCCTGCAGGGTGGGGGTGGCCAGTGGCAACGGGCTGTCCATGGACTTCGCCAATCAGCGGGTTCCCGCGGCCTCGGTGGTCACCACTTTCTCCTTCAACAGGCGCAACTGGGTTTCGTTGAACTCGTGGAAGTTTTCCTGCCACTCGGAGGTGTGCTTGACCTTCACCACCTGCACCGCAGTCACCTTGTATTCCGGGCAGTTGGTGGCCCAGTCGGAGTTGTCGGTGGTGATGACGTTGGCACCCGATTCCGGGAAGTGGAAGGTGGTGTACACCACGCCAGGCTGCATGCGCTCGGTCACCCGGGCACGCAATACGGTCTCGCCAGCCCGCGAGGTGATGCCGACCCAATCGTCTTCCTGGATGCCGCGTTCTGCTGCGTCCTGAGGGTGAATGTCCAGGCGGTCTTCTTCGTGGAACTGCACGTTCTCGGTGCGACGCGTCTGCGCGCCCACGTTGTACTGCGACAGGATGCGCCCCGTGGTCAGCAACAACGGGAACTTGGGCGTGACCTTTTCATGCGTGGGCACATACTGGGTGATGAGGAAGCGCCCCTTGCCGCGCACGAAATGGTCGATGTGCATCAACGGCGTGCCTTCGGGCATGGCGTCGTTGCAGGGCCACTGCACGCTGCCCAACTGGTCCAGCTTCTCGTAGGTGACGCCAGAGAAAGTGGGGGTGAGGCGTGCAATTTCCGCCATGATTTCCGAGGGGTCCTTGTAATGCATGGGGTAGCCCAGGGCATTGGACAGGGCCACGGTGGCCTCCCAGTCGGCAAGACCGGCCTTGGGGGCCATGACCTTGCGCACGCGCGAGATGCGCCGTTCGGCATTGGTGAACGTGCCGTCCTTTTCGAGGAAGCTCGAGCCGGGCAGGAACACATGGGCGTACTTGGCGGTTTCGTTCAGGAACAGATCCTGCACCACGATGCACTCCATGGCTTCCATGGCGGCGATCACGTGCTGGGTGTTGGGATCGGACTGGACGATGTCCTCGCCCTGGCAATACAACCCCTTGAAGGTGCCGTCCATGGCCGCTTCAAACATGTTGGGAATGCGCAGGCCCGGTTCCTTCCGCAGGCTCACGCCCCAGTCCTTTTCAAACAGCGTGCGCGTGGCGTCGTCCGACACGTGGCGGTAGCCGGGGTACTCGTGCGGGAACGAACCCATGTCGCACGAGCCCTGCACGTTGTTCTGGCCGCGCAGCGGGTTGACGCCCACGCCTTCGCGGCCGATGTTGCCGGTGGCCATGGCGAGGTTGGCAATGCCGATGACGGCGGTGGAGCCCTGCGAATGCTCGGTGACCCCCAGGCCATAATAGATGGCGCCGTTGCCGGCGGTGGCGTACAGGCGCGCCGCTTCGCGCACCAGGTGGGCGGGCACACCGGTCATGCTCTCGAGTGCTTCGGGGCTGTTGTTGTCGCTGGCCACAAAGTCGCGCCAGTAGTTGAAGGCTTCCTTGTCGCAGCGCTCGTCGATGAATTGCTGGTCCAGCAGGCCTTCAGTGACGATGACGTGGGCCAGCGCATTGACGATGGCCACGTTGGTGCCCGGGCGCAGTTGCAGGTGGTAGTCCGCCTTGATGTGCGGGGCGCTGACCAGCTCGATCTTGCGCGGGTCCACAATGATCAGGCGTGCGCCTTCGCGCAGGCGCTTCTTCATACGCGAGCCAAACACCGGATGGGCGTCTGTGGGGTTGGCGCCGATGACCAGGATGACATCGGCCTTCTCGATCGACTTGAAGGTCTGGGTGCCGGCCGAGGTGCCGTAGGTCTGTCCCAGGCCATAACCGGTGGGCGAGTGGCAGACGCGCGCGCAGGTGTCCACGTTGTTGTTGCCAAAGCTTGCGCGAACCAGTTTCTGCACCAGATAGGTTTCTTCGTTGGTGCAGCGCGAGGAGGTGATGCCGCCGATGGAATCCACGCCGAACTTGTTCTGGATGCGACGGAACTCGCTGGCTGCGTGGCCGATGGCGGTTTCCCAACTGACTTCCTGCCACGGATCGGTGATCTTGCTGCGGATCATGGGCTTGAGGATGCGATCCTTGTGGGTGGTGTAACCCCAGGCAAAGCGGCCCTTGATGCAGGCATGGCCTTCGTTGGCCTTGCCATCCTTCCAGGGGGTCATGCGCACCACTTCCGAGCCCTTCATGTCGGCCTTGAAGCCGCAGCCAACGCCGCAATAGGCGCAGGTGGTGAGCACGCTGTGATCGGGCTGTCCAGCCTCGATGACGGTTTTTTCCATCAGGGTGGCGGTGGGGCAGGCATCGACGCAGGCGCCGCAGGAGACGCACTCCGAATCCATGAAGGCCTGGCTTTCGCCTGCCGAGACGCGCGATTCAAAACCGCGTCCGGATATGGTCAGGGCAAAGGTGCCCTGGGTTTCTTCGCAGGCGCGCACGCAGCGGTTGCACACGATGCACTTGGAAGGATCGTAGGTGAAATAGGGGTTGGAGGTGTCGGCCTGATCCTTGAGGTGGTTCAGTCCCTCGTAACCGTAGCGCACGTCGCGCAGGCCCACCGTGCCGGCCATGTCCTGCAGCTCGCAATCGCCGTTGGCAGAGCAGGTCAGGCAGTCCAGGGGATGGTCGGAGATGTACAGTTCCATGACGCCGCGGCGCAGGTCGGCCAGCTTGGGCGACTGGGTGCGCACCTTCATGCCGGCTTCGGCAGGGGTGGTACAGGAGGCGGGAAAACCGCGGCGCCCCTCGATCTCCACCAGGCACAGGCGGCAGGAGCCAAAGGGCTCGAGGCTATCGGTGGCACACAGCTTCGGGATCTGCGTACCGGCTTCGACGGCCGCACGCATCAGCGAGGTGCCTTCGGGTACGGTGACTTCAAACCCGTCGATCTCGAGGGTCACCAGCTTTTCAGAAACGCTGGCAGGGGTGCCGTAATCGACGTCGTGCGGGTGATGGGTGGTATCCATTGATTGCTCCTCAGGCGGCCTTGTGCGTTTCCGCAGCCAGATTAAAGTCTTCGGGGAAGTGGTCCAGGGCAGAGAGCACCGGGTACGGGGTCATCCCGCCCATGGCGCACAGCGAGCCATTCAACATGGTGCTGCACAGGTCGCGCAGCAATACGCCCTGGGGTGCGGCTTCAGCAGGTTTGGCCTTCATGCGTTCGATGACTTCCATGCCGCGGGTAGAACCGATGCGGCAGGGCGTGCACTTGCCGCAGGATTCGATGGCGCAGAATTCCATGGCATAGCGGGCTTGTTCCGCCATGTCCACGGTGTCGTCAAACACCACGATGCCGCCGTGACCCAGCACGCCGCCTTTTGCGGCCAGAGCTTCATAGTCCATGGGGGTGTCCAGCAACGCATCGGGCAGGTAGGCACACAGCGGGCCGCCAATTTGCACGGCGCGCAGGGGGCGGCCGCTGTCGGTGCCGCCGCCAAAGTCTTCAATCAATTGTCGGGCGGTGACGCCAAAGGCTTTTTCCACCAGGCCGCCGTGGCGGATGTTGCCCGCCAGCTGGAACGGCAGGGTGCCGCGTGAGCGGCCCATGCCAAAGTCGGCGTAGGCCTTGGGGCCGCGACTGAGAATGTAGGGAACGGCGGCCAGGGTCAGGACGTTGTTGATGACCGTGGGCTTGCCGAACAGGCCCACCAGGGCGGGCAAGGGCGGCTTGGCGCGCACGATGCCGCGCTTGCCTTCCAGGCTTTCCAGCAGCGCGGTTTCCTCGCCGCACACATACGAGCCTGCAGCCTTGCGGATGGTGATGTCGAAGGCCTTGCCCGATCCCAACAGGTTCTTGCCCAGGAATCCGGCGGCAGTGGCGCGCACCACGGCCTCTTCCATCACGGACACGGCGTCGGGATATTCGGAGCGGATGTACACATAGCCACGGGTGGCGCCCACGGCAAGCCCGGCGATGGCCATGCCCTCGATGAGCATGTAGGGATCGTCTTCCATGACCATGCGGTCAGCGAAAGTGCCGGAATCACCTTCATCGGCATTGACCACGATGTATTTCTGGTCAGCGCTGGCCTGCATCACGGTCTTCCATTTGATACCGGCGGGAAAGCCTGCACCACCGCGGCCGCGCAGGCCCGAGTCCAGCACCTGCTGGACGATGTCGGCGCCCGAGAGGGACAGTGCCGCGCGCAGCCCGGCAAACCCTTCATGGGCCTGATAGTCTTCCAGGGACAGCGGATCCGTGATGCCCACGCGGGCAAAGGTCAGGCGTTCCTGGTTTTTGAGGTAGGGCAGGGCTTCCGTCGGGCCCAGCGCCAGGGCATGGGGCTTGCCGGCAAGGAAGCCGGCGTCGAACAGGTTGGCCACGTCCTCGGGCGTGACGGGACCATAGGCCACGCGTTCGCCGCCCACCACCACTTCCACCATGGGTTCCAGCCAGAACATGCCACGCGATCCATTGCGCACCAGCTCGATGGCTTGGCCGCGGCTGGCGGCCTGTTGCACGATGGCTTCGGCGACTTCATCCGCACCGACAGCCAGGGCGGCCGAGTCGCGCGGAACAAAAATCTTGACGCTCATGACAGCTCCTTCTTGCGAATCAGCGATTCCAGTCTTTCCGGGGTGATGCGGGCGTACAATTTACCGTCCAGCTCCACGGCCGGGCCGCTGGCGCAAAGTCCCAGGCAGTACACGGCTTCCAGTTCCCAGCGGTTGTCGTCGGTATGCTGGCCCAGCCCGCAACCCACTGCGGCTTCGGCCTTTTCGGTGAGTGAGCGGCAGCCGCGTGCCTGGCAGGCTTCGGCCTGGCAAATGGCCAGCTTGTGCTGTGCGGGCTCGGTCTGGCGGAAATGGTGATAGTAGGTGATCACACCATGCACTTCGGCGCGCGACAGGTTGAAGGCGCTGGCGATGGTGGACGTGGCATTCTTGGGGATGTAGCCCAGGGTGTCCTGGACGGCATGCAACAGCGGCAGCAAGGCACCCTGTTCATCCTGAAAACGGGTGAGGGCGGCCTCAACGGCTTGCGCCTCCCGGGTGGTCATTGAATTCAAAGCGTTTCTCCTCCGGACTGGATCGGGCCGTCTGTTGTCCTCGGGGACGGACGGCTGTATCATGCAATCAAATGCAACTATAAATTGATACGCAAAGCAATATAGTGGTTTGTTTTCACCAAGTTATGCTTATTTCAGGATAAAGTCAATCTGGAAGCATGTAATCTAATTGCAATTTATTACAATTAACGATGAAGATCACCATTGAACCGGAATACCTGTTGGCCGGAAGCCCCACCTCCAGCCAGTTTGTGCCCTTCTCGCGCGCCCTGCGCCTGTTGCTGGCCATCGAGTCCTCGCGCAACATGAAAGAGGCCAGTGCGGCGGAGGGATTGTCCTATCGCCATGCCTGGAACCTCATCGAAGACCTGCAAAAGGCCCTGGGGGGAGAGGTCCTGGAAACGGTCCAGGGCCGGGGCTCGCGCCTGACCGAACTGGGCCAGCGCCTGGTATGGGCCGAAAGGCGGACGCGCGCGCGTCTGGGGCCCCTCCTGGACAGCATCAGTTCGGAAATCAGTGAAGACATCGAGGCCATCATGAGCCGGGCGCGGCGCGTGGTGCGCATGTACGCCAGTCACGGGTTTGCCGTGGCCACCCT
>DAICZS010000052.1:0-379 GCA_027311025.1 Ferrovaceae bacterium | reverse complement strand
TACGACCGCCTGCAGCGTGAGGGAATTCCGCTGGACCTCAACTATCGCGGCAGCGCCGAGTCGCTGGAATCCTTCCATCGCCAGGTCTGTGACGTGGCGGGGTTTCATGTGCCCATCGGCGGCCTGGAAAAAACCGTGTTCAGCGGCATCCGCAAACTCTTTTCCCCCGATTCGCGCCTCATCAACCTCGCCACGCGGCGCCAGGGCCTGATGGTGGCCAAGGGCAACCCCAAGAACATCTGGGCCCTGCCCGACCTGCTGCGCCCGGAGATTCTCTTCGTCAACCGCCAGCCCGGTTCGGGCACGCGCAGCATTCTCGAACTGCTCTTCGCCCAGCAAAACATCGAGCCCAAACACATCAACGGCTACGACAACGTGG
>DAICZS010000051.1 GCA_027311025.1 Ferrovaceae bacterium | reverse complement strand
CCCATTTTCCTGTCCCCATCCCCTCTTTCAGCTACTCGCCCATCAATCCGTGGGGAGCGAACCCCACGCGCATGGCACCCCAGTGCCGGCCGCGGACATAAATTGGCATGGACAGGTCGTTGAGGACTTCACCCGTGTCGCGCATGTAGGTTTGTAACAGGAAGGGCTGGGTGCTGCGCGCTGCACGCAGGCCCGTGACGTCGTTGAAAATGCGCTTGTCACGGCTTGCCAGAACGTCCGTTTCCGCTTTGCCTGTCAAAGGGCGGGAGAACTTACTGTTATGGGTGGGACCATAACCGTTCACATCCACGCACAGTGCGAAGGCCCCGCCTTGTGATTCTTCCACCAGGCGGTCATACAACGGCTGCAACTGGCGGGCAAACTCATCGTCGTAGGCGGTTTTGTATTTCTGCGGTGCCGTATTGGGAATCGGGCGATACTGCTGATCGAACACCTGAACACCCCGGTCTGCCAGGGCCTCGATGGCCTGGGTCACCTGGTCCCGATAGTCGCGCACCTTGCCCATGTTGAAGTCGAAGTTTCCCTTGCCGACGCGAAAGCGCGACACCAGTTCCTGCACCTTCTCTGTGGACTGATTCAGGTGTTCGGAAGAATCTCTGGAATCTTTCATGCGCTGGCTGATTTCGCTTGCCATGGTCTGAATCTGCGCCACATTGTCGTGCGTGAGGTCATTGGCAGTGGACAGCTCGTCCATCGCCGCCGCGATCACGGTCAACTGGTCGTTGGTGGATTCAAAATCGCCCACCATCTCGCGAAAGCGCTCCGAAGATCGATGCACTACCGCCTTGGCTTCCGCTGTGGCTATGCTGATCCCTTGGGTTTCATGGATGGTTTCCTTAACGAGGCCGATCATGCCACTGATGTTGCCGGAAATCTCCTCTGTGGCCCCCTTCACGCGCTCGGCCAGCCGGCGCACCTCGTCGGCCACCACCGCGAAGCCCCTGCCCGACTCGCCCGCACGCGCCGCCTCGATGGCAGCATTGAGCGCCAGCAGATTGGTTTGGTCCGAGACGTTTTCAATCAGTTTGACGATGTCGCGAATACCCTCCGAACTGCGGCTCAACCCTTCTACGGTGGCGACGAAATGGGCCAGTTTGAGGCCGATGCCATCGATCTGGGTTGCGGCGTGCGTCATCTCGGTCAACGAAGCGCGGGCCTTGTCCAGATTGGTGGAAGTGGAGGAAGAAATTCGTTGCGCATTGCTGCTGACGTCCTTGATGGCCTGCGTCGCTTCATGGCTGGCATTGAATACCGCCTGGGTCAGCGCGTCCTGGCGCTCGGTGCTGGCCACTGCATCGCGGATGATTTTGGCCACTCGCGCCGAGTCCGACGCAATATTGACGCCCAGTTTGCGCACGCTGTCGATGATCTCCCGCAACTTGGAGAGAAACCCATTGTAACTTTGCGACAGCAACCGGATTTCATCATGGGTCATGAGCGGCAGGTCGCGCGTCAGGTCGCCTTCCCCCTTGCTCATTTCCTGCAGCAGCGAGGCCACAGTGCGAATCGGGCGGACGATGAGGTAGCGCAGGTACCACACCATGAATACGGTGAACAGAAATATCGCCACCGTCAGGATGATCATGAGTTGCAGGGTATTCCCCATCACCCCCATGATCCGGGCCGTCGTGGGTGCCGCTACCGTGGCGCTCCCCAGGATCGATTGCACCGTGTTGCGCGCATCGATCACCAGCCACAAACAGGCCAGCTGTGCCACGAACACGAAGAAGAAACTGGAAAGCTTGCGCGTGAGGGTGTTCCAAAGGGCTTTCTCAGTACTTTCGTAGAGTTTGTAGAACAGGGAAGACGGATTGGATGAGCCGGGGCAGGGAGCGACATTGGGGGTGAAATTGGGATCTGTCCCCAATGTCGCCAAAGACCCCATCGTATAGCTTTCAACAGTTGCCATTACAAGCCTCTTCAGTATGCTGATTTTTCCGTGGTTGCCCTGTTATATCGGCAGTCCACGGCAAATCCGTAGCGCTGGAACTGGTCCAGAATGACGGCAAGCCCACGCAAGACCGCCAGGAGCGCCCTTAGCGCTCCCAGCTCACCCGCAACAGGCTTTCTTCGGGGTGAAAGTGGATTTCCAGATTGCCCTGGTAGGCATGACGCAAGGCTTCCCCCAGCCCACGGGCCAGATGAATGTCCGTAGTCGTCACAAGCACACCATCTTCAAGGTTTTCAACGCCCATGATGCGCTGCAAGGGGTGCTCGGCCTTCTCACGGGTTTCCTGATGTTGCACTAGGCGCAGGATCTCATCCCGGTGTGCTGCAAAAAAGTCACCCTTGATAAACACATAGCCGGCAGGATACTGGTCCTGCATGCGGTGACAGGCAGGACAGGTATGTTGATGCGCTTTTTCAGGGGCAGGCATCCATTGCCAGCGCCCCGCGTGGTACACCGCGCCGCACCCGGGACAGACGGTGGGCTCTGGTAATTTTCCTCGCATCTTGTAGGAGTCATGGAGTAACTCCAACAACACGCGATCGTGGCGGAAGGGCTGGAAGCCGGAGGGAATCTTCATTGGGGCCATGTTGAACTCCTGGAATCAGGGAATCAGGTAGAAAAATCACGAGGGATGGACATCGCGCACCCCCACATTGGGGAACATCCAGGAGAGCACCTGCGGCTTCTTTCTGGGAGTGGCCACACTCTTGCCGCGCGGGACACCAACGACAATCGGGGCAATGGCCTTGAATTCAGCAGGAATGCCAAGCGCCGCCTTGACAGCGGGCGTATTCAACGCAGACAGCGACGATCCCACCACACAACTGCCCAGGCCCATGGCGCATGCCGCCAGCATCAGGTTCTCTGCGGCAAGCCAGCAGTCGGCCTCAACGAATGAGCCGGACATTTTGGTGCCGATGATGATGAGCGTCCCGGCCTCGTGAAAAATATTAAAATCCGGGTGATTAAAGGTATGAAGCACCCGCGGCGTCGGGGGCTCGGCATGCAGCAGCCGTTCGATGAACAGCGGCTTGGCATCATCCGAGAGACGCTTGAGCGCGGATTTGTCCTGTACCACCACGAAGGACCATGGCTCTTCATGCATGGCCGTCGGGGCACGCACCGCAGCCTCCAGCAGGGTCTGGACGGTGGTGATGTCCAGGGTTCGGGGTTCGTAGGTTCGGACGGAACGACGGGCCAGAATTGCCTGGAAGACACTGAGTTCTCGATTCTTTCTGTCCGCTTCGGCCATGTCCGCCCCCCTTTAGATACCCCCACCTCCGGACAATAGCACCATCTTTCCTCGCGGAAAGTCCGTACGAACACCTAGCTGCCAGGAGGCAGCGCCTCTGCAGATTCTGCAATCCGCGCCAGTGCCAGCAAGCTGGCAGCACCCGTCTTGTGCATGACGCGCGCACGATGAATTTCCACCGTGCGGTGACTGATGTTGAGGCGCTGGGCGATTTCCTTGTTGGTGAGCCCCGTCACCGCCAGGGCCATGACCTCCCGCTCACGTGCCGTGAGCGAAGACAGTCGCGCCAGCAATTCGCGGTGGGCTTCGGAGGATTCCTGGCGCGCTAGGTTCTGGCTCATGGCCTCGTGGACCCGTTCCAGCAATAGGGTGCCGTCCACCGGCTTGGTCAGAAAATCCACCGCACCCGCTTTGATGGCCTGTACCGACTGGGTGATGCTGCCGTAGGCCGTCAGAAAGATGACCGGCAGGAGAATGCCGCGGCGAAGCAGCTCCCGGTGCAGGGCAGGCCCCTCCATCTCGGGCATCTTGACGTCGAGGATGATGCAGCCCTGCGATTCAGCGCTGCACACCGCAAGGAAGGCCTGGGCACTGGCGAAGCCCTGTACCGCAAAACCGGCCGTCTCGAGCAGCAGGGCCAGCGCATCCCGCACTGCCTCGTCATCGTCCACCACATAAACTTTGGCGAGCGTACTCATGACGCCAAAGGCAAGGTGAGATGAAAGCATGCACCGGGGGCTTGACGCGATTCGGCCCAGAGTTCTCCGCCATGGGCTTCCATCAGCGAGCGACTGATGGCCAGCCCCATGCCGATGCCGCTGCTCTTGGTGGTAAAAAAGGGATCAAAAAGCCGCTTCTGCGCTTCTGCATTAATACCAGGCCCATTGTCCTCGATGGTGACTTCCACCAGTCGCTTCTCCTTCATCGTACGCGCGGTCACGGTCAACGCGGGCGCTTCGCCGCCGGCTTCGAGCACGGCTTCGATGCCATTGTGCAGCAGGTTGAGCAGCACCTTGTGGATGTGCATGCGGTTGGCAACCACCTTGGGCAACGCTTGCTCCACGTCCAGTAGCGCACTGACTGGAATGTCGTGCTCCTGACGCGCCGCGTTGAGTACCTCCTGAATTTCCTGGCCCAGGTCAAAGGCTTCTGCAGGCGCGTCATTCATGTTCAGAAAATCCAGCATTTCGCGAATCGACTGCCCGGCGCGTTGCGCCTGGCGTTCGCTGCCTTCCACGGCCTGTCGGATCCTGTCAGGGTCGGGATTACCCTTTTCCAGCATCAACAGGGCCGATTTGCTGTAGGAAGCAATGGCCAGCAGCGGCTGGTTGATCTCATGGGCAATGGCAGCCACGGTCTGGGCGGCGATGTGGTGTTTGTGCAGGGCATCCATTTCGCGGCGCCGGCCAAGGTTGTCTCGTTCCAGGTTTTTGCGCACGGTGATGTCGTGCACGGTGGCCAGCGTGTAAGTGCGCCCACCAGATTCCAGGGGACTGAGGCTGATTTCCACTGGAAATTCGCTGCCATCCCGCGTCAGCGCCATCAGCGCCAGACCACCGCCTGCCGGACGACCGTGCAGCGACTGGGCAACCCCGTCGCGGTGCATGCGATGGCTGTCGCGAAATCGCGTCGGCACCAGCAGCTCAATGGGCTGCCCGTTCAGGACACCCTCTGAATAATCAAACAGTTGTTGGGCCGCAGGGTTTGAGATTACAACCCGTCCTGCTTCGTCCACCAGCAAAAGGGCATCCACGGCAGCATCGAACAGCCACCGAAATCCCTGGCTTTCAAACAATGGCTCGCTCATGGCCTTCCCGTATGCAGAAGTAAGTGCGTCCCCCTATACGGATTCGACCGTATTCCTCACCCCACTGCGATTCTATACCCTACTAAAGGTACAACAAATCATTCCTGATTTGGCGCTCATCAAGGAGACAGCCATGGCACACACCCTCACCCATGCGCCCAAAAAGGGTGCAAGACACGCTACCCAGCACAAGAAGGCCCATACCACCCCTGCTCACGATTATTTGACGGGCAACAGTCTGGACCGTGAAGGCATGATCGCTGAAGCCGCCTACTACCTCGCCGAACGGCGCGGTTTCGACGGAGGCGACCCGGTTGCCGACTGGCTGGAAGCAGAAGCTGAAATCGATGCCATTCTTGATGGAAAAGAAGACATCAGCGTTCATTGATAAGCAACTTCCAGAAAGGAGAACCTATCATGGCAAATATCTCTTTGCGCGATCCCTTTTTCTCACGATTGAGCCGCTTCGACCCTTTCCGCGACGATGACTGGTTCAAGGGATTCTGGGTGCGCCCTTTGGGGGGCGCAAGCGAGGCCGAATCGGCGCCACAGATCAAAGTGGACCTGACTGAAAATGGCAGCACCTATGCAGTACGCGCCGAAATCCCCGGGGCCCGGAAAGAGGACATCAAGGTGGAGATCGAGGGCAACCGGGTTTCCATCAGCGCCGAGGTCAAGCGGGAAAAAGAAGACAAGAAGGATGACAAGGTCATCCATCGCGAATGCTATCAGGGGTCGAGCTTCCGCAGTTTCACTCTTGAAAGCGACGTGGACGAGGCCCGGGCCGAGGCCAAATACGACAATGGCGTGCTGCAGCTGACGCTGCCAAAAAAGAACGGCACCGGCGCCAGGCAGTTGCAGGTCAACTAAAAACTGGGGACAGACCCCAAATTGGTGTCTGTCCCCATGGTTCCCCTTCCTCGCAGGAACTGGATCAGGGCCCGCAACGGCGCCGAGAGCTGGTGACGGCTGGCGTAGTAGAGATAGTAACTATGGTAGGGCGGCGACCAGTCGGACAGCAGGGCCGTGAGGCGCCCTTGCCGGAGCGCTTCGGCGATGTAAGCTTCCACCACATAACCCACGCCGACCCCGGCAATGGCCGCCTTGACCATGAGGTCCACGTCGTTGACGATGAGCGGCCCGTTCACCGCGATTTCGATTTTCTTCTTATGTCGTTCAAACTCCCAGGGCACGATCTGCTGGTTGGCCAGCCGGTAGCGGATGCAGGTATGGTGCTGTAATTCCTGGGGTGTTTTGGGCTGCGGATGGCGCGCCAGATACTCGGGCGAGGCCATGGCGATAATGCGGGAGGGGGGACTGGCCGGAACCAGCAGCATGTCCTGGGCGATGCGCCGTCCATACCGGATGCCCGCATCAAAGCGCCCGATGGTGAGCTCACTGGTGCTGTTGTCCACTGTGATGTCCAGATGAATGGCCGGATAGGTGTCCAGAAAGTCCTTCAACATGGGGGCCAGAATCAACTGCGCCGGAACGGAAGAGACGCTTAGACGCAGCGTGCCCATGGGGGTATCCCGGAAATCGTTGATGGATTCCACCGCAGCACCCAGCGCATCAAAGGCAGGCCGGATTCTCGCCAGCAGGCGCTCGCCGGCTTCCGTGAGCGACAGGCTGCGGGTGGTTCGGTGTAACAGGCGCACGCCCAGCCGTGCTTCCAGGGCGCGGATGGTCTGACTCAGCGTCGAGGGCGCCATCTCCAACGTGGCCGCCGCCCGGGCAAAATTACCCCGCTCCACCACGACCATGAACGCCTTCAGTTCGGCAAACTCGGATCCTCGCATTATTCGCTCTAGCCGAATAGTATATTTAGATTATGCGTCTTTATCGAAGTAATGAATACCCCTTAGACTGTGTCGACATCGCAAATGATGGGGAACCCTGCTCATGAATGAAGAGCGTCTCAAGGCAGGCTGGCTGGAACGACACCGACGCCTCCTGCTTATCGGAGGACCGATGCTGATCCTGCTGGCGGCAGGCGGTCTGTACCTCAATAGCCTGCGCTATGTTTCCACTGACAATGCCTATGTGGGTGCGGCGCGCACGGAAGTGAGCGCCAACATCCCTGGCCGCGTCGTTGAAGTAGCCGTGAAGGACAACCAGGTGGTACATCGGGGAGACGTGCTGTTTCGACTGGATGACCGGGACTTCGCCATCGCCGTGGCGGATGCACAGGCACGACTTGCCGCAGCCCGGCTTCAGATTGCTGCCCTCAAAGCCACCTACCGGCAGCATCAGGCCGATGTAGCCGCCGCCCGTGAAACCCTGGCCTTCGCCGATCAGGACCTGCAGCGCCAGAAGCATCTGGCCAGCCTGGGCATCGCCTCACAGGCACAGATGGAACAGGCCCAGCACGCCTGGGCCCAGGCCCAGCAAAAGGTGCACGCGGTAGAGCAGGAGGAGGAAAACACCCTGGCTGCTCTGGACCACCACCCTGAACAGGACATTGACACGCACCCAACGGTGCGCCAGGCCCAGACCGTCCTGGACCGGGCCTCCCTGAACCTTTCCTACACGACCATCACCGCGCCGCAGGATGGCATCGTCACCAAGGTAGAACAATTGCAGGTGGGCGACTACGTCAACGCTGCCACACCGGTATTTGCCCTGGTCTCCAGCGGCAAGGTCTGGGTCGAGGCCAATTTCAAGGAAACCGAACTGACCCGCATGCATCCCGGACAAAAGAGCGCGATCGAAGTGGACACCTATCCCGGAAAGACCTTTCATGGTGAGGTGCAAAGCATGAGCCCGGGCACGGGATCCAGCTTTTCAGTGCTGCCTCCGGAAAATGCCACTGGCAACTGGGTCAAGGTGGTGCAACGCCTACCAGTGCGCATCAGCATCGACGACCCTGATCCCCAGACGCCCCTGCGTGCCGGACTGAGCGCCACCGTGGAAGTGGACATCCGCCATGACCGCGGCCAGCACTGAGCCCGCTGCACTCAACCGACCGCTGATCACCGCCTCGGTGATGGCGGCGACCATCATGCAGGCGCTGGATTCCACCATCGCCAATGTGGCGCTGCCCCGAATGCAAGGCACACTCTCCGCCACGCAGGACCAGATGGCCTGGGTGCTGACCTCCTACATCGTGGCCACCGCCATCATGATTCCCCTCACGGGCTGGCTGGCCCAGCGCTTTGGGCGCAAACCCGTGTTCCTGATTTCCATCGTGGGTTTCACCGTGGCCTCGGCGCTGTGCGGCATTGCCACAAGCCTGCCGGAGATTGTGCTGTTCCGGTTGCTGCAGGGCATCTCGGGGGCGGCCCTGGTGCCGCTCTCCCAGGCCGTCCTGTTCGACATCAACCCGCGTGAAAATCACGGACGGGCCATGGCCTTATGGGGGGTGGGGGTCACCATGGGCCCCATCATCGGCCCGGCCCTGGGCGGGTGGCTGACGGACCACTACAGCTGGCGCTGGGTGTTCTACATCAATGTGCCGGTGGGCATCCTGGCTTACCTGGGTCTGTCCATGTCGATGCCCAACACCAAAAAAATCATCGGTGATTTTGATTTCTTCGGATTCACGGGGCTTGCCTTGGGCATTGGCGCGCTACAACTGCTGCTGGATCGGGGCGAGCTCAAGGACTGGTTTGGCTCCACCGAAATCGTCGTGTACGCGCTCGTGATGTGCATCGCATTTTATCTGTTCATCGTGCACACGCTCACGCACCGACATCCGTTTCTCAGCCCTGCGCTGTTTGCCGATCGCAATTTCCTGGCCACCAACGTGTTCATTTTCCTGATTGGCGTGGTGCTCTTTGCCACCCTGGCCCTGGTGCCGCCCATGCTGCAACACGAGATGGGCTATCCCGTGCTTCTGACCGGGCTCGTCACCGCACCGCGAGGCGCGGGCACCATGCTGTCCATGATCGTGGTGGGGCGCCTCGTCGGCAAATTTGATGCACGCCTGATCGTGGGAGCGGGCTTGGGCATGACCGCCCTGTCGCTGTGGCAGATGACCCAGTTCGATCTGCTCATGGATGACCACCTCATCGTCACCACGGGCATCCTGCAGGGGTTTGGCATTGGCCTCTCTTATGTGCCACTGTCCACGATTGCCTTCAGCACCCTGCCCTCGGCGTTGCGCAACGAAGGCACTGCGTTTTTCAATTTGCTGCGCAACATCGGCAGCGCCATCGGCATTTCGGTGGTGCAAACGCTGCTCACCCGCAATACGCAATCCATGCATGCCACACTTGCCGAACACATCACGCCCTATACCCTGCCCCAGATCAGTCACGGCACCGCAGACCTTCAGGCCCTCAACGGCATGATCACCCGCCAGGCAGCCATGATTGCCTATAACGACGATTTCAAACTGATGATGTTCGTCACGCTTGCCGTGATTCCCCTGCTGCTGTTCATGCGCCCGCCGGCGCGGACTGCGGGTGCGCAGGAAGTTGCGGTCATGGAGTAACCTGATGAAACAGCCTCGCCTTCTCATGCTGCTCGCAACGATGGGACTGGGTGCCTGCAGCGTCGGCCCCGATTTCACGGTGCCCGATGCCCCCACCAGCAAAGCCTACATTTCGGAAAAGGAAATCCTGACTCCGGAAAAACGCATTGCTCTGGGGCAGCATATCGCCTCCGAATGGGGCGGACTGTTTGCCTCGGCGCCCCTCAATGCCTTGATCCACCAGGCGGTTGCGTATAACCACGACATGGCCGCGGCCCGGGCCACCCTGGCGCAAGCCGAAGCTGCTGTAGAGGCCTACAGCGGCAGCCTGATGCCGCAGGTTGCCCTCAATGCACTGGCCGGGCGGCAGAAATATGGCGTCGCCCTGTTCGGCCCCTCCAATTTCATGATTCCGCCCTTCACCTACTACGAAGTGGGTCCGTCCCTGAGCTGGACCGTGGACCTCTTCGGCGGGGGACAACGTCGGGTGGAACGCCAGCAGGCCCTGGCGGAGTACCAAAGCCACGAACTCGACGCCATGGTGGTGGTGCTGTCAGGCAACGTCGTCTCGCAGGCCGTGTCGCTGGCCGCGGTGAATGCCGAAATCACGACCCTGCAACGCGTGCTGGCGGCAGATGAATCAACGCTGGCGCTGGCGCGTGCTTCATTCGAGGCAGGAGCAGCCACGCGCATGGACATTCTGGCTGCAGAAAGCCGCCTGATGGTCGATCGCGCGCAACTCCCCACACTCAAGCAGCGCGCCAGCCTGAACTATCACACCCTCGCCGTGCTGGTAGGTAAGGCGCCGGCCGACTGGTCACCGCCCCAGCTGGAGCTGGAACATCTGGTGCTTCCCGAAAAACTTCCGGTGAGCCTGCCGTCCGAATTGGTGCGCAAGCGCCCCGACATTCTCGCGGCTGAGGCCAACCTGCATGCGGCCAGCGCTTCGGTGGGTGTGGCCACGGCCAACCTCTACCCCAGCCTGACCCTGAGCGCCAACATGCTGCAAGAGGCGTTGATCCCCTCCCGTCTCTTTTATGGCGCCAGCAACGCCTGGGCCCTGGCAGGGGGTGTGTCTGCGCCGGTTTTCAATGGCGGCATGCTCGCGGCCGAAAAGCGGGGTGCGGAACAGGCCTACCAGGCGGCTCTGGCCCAATATGAAGAGACGGTGGTGCGCGCCTTCAGCCAGGTAGCGGATGCGCTGACGGCGCTTTCCCATGACGCCGAGATGCTCGACACCGTGCAGGCGGGGCTCACCACCGCGAGCGCCTCGCTCGATCTGGCCCGGAAAAGCCATGAAGCGGGCAGCATCGGGGTGCTGCAGGTGGAAGCGGCCCGGCGCGAACTGGCGCAGGCCCCGTTGCGTCTGGTGGAAGCCCAAAGCCAGCAGTTGCTGGATGCCACCCAGCTGTTCGTGGCGCTGGGGGATTAGCGGAGAGGGGATTTGGGGACAGACCCCAAATTGGGGTCTGTCCCCATGTTCATCTGCTTTTCCATCACCCGCCGAAACAGGGGCGGGAAATTGGCCAGCGTGCCAATGACGGCATACCCGTAAGGCATCTGCGGCGCCTCGGGTGTTTGGGCCAGGGCATTGAGATCGCGGCCAGGATGGATGTGATGGTCGGCGTGACGGCAATTGTTGAACGAGACCAGCGTCGTGATCCAGTTGCGGCAATCCCAGGTATGCCGGGGGCCGATGCGTTCATACCGCCCGTCGACCTGTTGCCGATGAAGCGCCCAATGCTGGATGAAGGTAATCGAGGCATCCACCGTGTACATCACGAAGGTTTGCACCGTCAGGAACGCCACACCTTTCCAGCCCGCGAGGAAGAACATCCCCAGATTGAGCAATCCGTAGAAAACGATTGGTCCATACACTTCAGACCACAGGTTGCCCCGTGTACGGGCAATCTCCACCCCGATGCGAAACTGTTTGATCATGTTGCGGTTGGAGAAGGCGGCCAGGGTGTCGGTCACGAAGGTATACAGGCTGTCGCGCGGCGTACCCACCAGCACATGGTGGCCTGCGCCGTGCTCCTGCGTGTAATGACCGAAACATACCGACGTGAAAAACCACTTGGCAAGGCGCCGGTCCCATACGAGGCGACTATGTCCCAGCTCATGCCCCAGGGCATTGCCCGAACCGCCAGCGGCGTAGCCCGAGCCCGCAGCCGCCAGCAACACCAGCGCCCAGGAATAACCCTGCGAGAGATAAGCCCCCACGAGACCCTGCAGGGTGATGCCCGCCAGGATGAGGCGCAGGCTCCAGAAACTCCAGTAGGGAATGGGGCCCTGGTAATCGCCCACGACCAGTTCTAGCAACGGCAAACCGATCAGGCCAATGAAGAATGG
>DAICZS010000050.1 GCA_027311025.1 Ferrovaceae bacterium | reverse complement strand
GGCCTACCTGACCCGATTCCTGGCGCTCTACCCTGGCCTCGAGTTAAGCCTCGTGAGCGGCAACACGGAAAAAATTGCCCATGACGTGCTGGACTGCCGGGTGGACGTGGCGCTGGTGGAGGGGCCGGTGGAGGATGAGCGCCTGGAATGCACGCGCTGGCATGACGAACCCCTGACGCTGGTGGCCCCCATGGGGCACGCCATTTCTGAAGCGGCGTTGCGTCAACAATGCTGGATCGTGCGGGAGAGCGGCTCGGGGACGGCGCAGGTCACCGAGGATTTTCTGCGCCAGCAGGGCATTCAACCACAGCGGCGTGTGGTGGTGGGCAGCAATACGGCTGCCGTGCAGATGGTGCTGACGGGCGCAGGGGTGTTTCTGGTGCCGCGCATCATGGTGCAGACCCACATCGCGCGGGGCGCCCTGCAGGAAGTGGCCCTGCCCGCAGGGCCACTGACGCGTCCGCTCAACTGGATCAACCTGCGCGGCCGCCCGGCCAGTCTTGCAAGGCGGGCCTTTGAGGCCCTCCTCAACGCAGACGGCGACAGCCGTTAGGCATTACACCGTAAAGATTGTGGAACCCGTGGTCTTGCGGGCTTCCAGGTCACGGTGGGCGCGCTCGGCTTCACGCAGCGGGTAACGCTGGTTGATGGTGATCTTGACGATGCCCTGCTCGACCACTTCAAACAGTTCGGCCGCGCCAGCCAGAAGGTCGGCCCGGCGGGCAGTGTAGGTAGCCAGCGTGGGGCGGGTGACGAAAAGTGAACCCTTGGACGACAGCAGCCCCAGGTCGAGGGGGGGCACGAGCCCAGACGACTGGCCGAAGAGGGCCAGCATGCCCAGCGGTGCCAGGCAATCGAGGGAGCGATCAAATGTGTCCTTGCCCACCGAGTCGTACACAGCCTGGACTTTTTGCCCGTTGGTGATGGCGAGCACCCGCTCGAGGAAATCTTCCTGGGTGTAGAGGATGGTGTGGTCGCAGCCATGGGCGCGTGCCAGGGCAGCCTTCTGTTCGTTGCCCACCGTACCGATGACCGTGGCGCCCAGATGCTTGGCCCACTGGCACATGATGAGCCCGACACCGCCTGCGGCCGCATGGACCAGGATGGTATCGCCGCGCTGGACGCGGTAGGTACGACGCAACAGGTATTGCGCCGTCAGGCCTTGCAGCATCATGGCCGCGGCCTGACCATCGGAAATCACACCGGGCAGCACCACCAGGCGATCAGCCTGCATCAGGCGTGCCTCAGAATAAGCCCCCATGGGACCAGAGGCATAAGCCACCCGGTCGCCCACCTTGACTTCGGTAACCTCCGGACCCACGGCTTCCACCACCCCTGCGGCCTCAAGCCCCAGCGTGGCTGGCAACTGGATGGGATACAAGCCGCTGCGATGATAGACATCGATGTAGTTGAGCCCCACCGCGCGGTGTTGCAGGCGCACCTGACCCGGCCCCGGTTCACCCACTTGCACCGATTCCCACTTCAGTACTTCAGGGCCGCCGGTTTGATGAATGCGGATGGCATGAGTCATGGTTGTAGCTCCTCTGGTTCGAACGTGTTTTGAAGACAAGGCATTTGCGGGGTTCGCAATGCCCTCGATTTTACCTTGCCGGGCAAATTATGGGAATGCGGCAGGTCAGGAGAATCTTGCGATCGGTCAGGGTTGCGCCACACGCCACGGCTTCCACCCCCGCCTGCAGGGCCTCGCGCAGGACCCGCCCGTATTCCGGGTCGATATTGTCCGCCGGCCGCACCTCATGGACATCGTCGCGCTGCACGCAAAACACCAGGACAGCCCGCTCGCCTTCCGCCACGCGCCGCATCATCTCGCGCAGGTGCTTGGTGCCGCGCGTGCTGACCGCATCGGGAAAGAGGGCAATGCCCGCTTCCACCGCAGCGGTGACGTTTTTCACTTCCACATAGCAGCGGGGCCGTTCGGGATGGGTGAGCAGCCAGTCGATGCGGCTGTTTTCCTCACCGTAACGCACTTCGGCACGCCGTTCAGTGTAGCCCGCCAGCAGATCGAGCAGGCCGCCATCGATGGCCTCACCCACCAGCGCATTGGCCCGATGGGTGTTGATCCCCACCCGTGCCGGGCCCACACTCACCTGCTCCCAGGTATACCGGTACTTGCGTTCCAGATTGCCCGAATCACTCAGCCATACCCGCAGGCCGGCATCGGCGCAACCCAACAGCGAGCCCGTATTGGGGACATGCACGGTCATCTCGGTACCGTCTTCAAGGCGCACATCGGCCAGAAAACGCTTGTAGCGTTTCAGCAGCACCGCCGGAATGAGCGTCTGGGAGAATTCCACCTGGCGGCTTCAGGGCAAATCGAACAGCAGGATTTCAGCCCGCTTGGGCGACCCCAGCGAGACCCGTTCAGCCTGGGCAATGCGTGCACCATCGCCGGCACGCAGCAGGTGGCCGTCCACCACCAGATTGCCGGTGGCCACCTGCAGGTAGCCCCGCCGACCGGGGGCAAACCGGTATTCCAGGGTATCGTCCTCGTCAATGATGGCGGCATGGATCAGGGCATCCTGATGGATGGTGACCGAACCGTCGCGTCCGTCCCGAGAAGCAATGAGCTTCAAGCGCGACTGCCGGGATTCGGTGGTGAAGGACTTCTGTTCATAACTGGGAGGCAGTCCCGTGTGGTCCGGCAGGATCCAGATCTGCAGCAGGTGGACGGGGTCGGTCTTCGATGCGTTGTATTCACTGTGCGTCACCCCCGTCCCTGCCGACATGCGCTGCACATCGCCCGGGCGGATCACGGAACCGTTGCCCATGCTGTCCTGGTGTTCCAGGGCCCCTTCCAGCACATAAGTGATGATTTCCATGTCGCGGTGCGGATGGGTTCCAAACCCCTTCCCCGGGGCAATGCGGTCCTCATTGAGGACGCGCAGAACGCTATACCCCATGTGGGCGGCATCGTAATAGTCCGCAAAAGAGAAGGAGTGATACGAGTCCAGCCATCCGTGGTTGGCGTGTCCTCGATCACGGCTACGGCGCAATGCGATCATGCAGGATTCCTGGTTGACTGGGCCCGGGTGCGGACAATAGTTTGGATTTACGGGTTATAGACCCCATAATCAGGGGAATTATCTCAAATCGGATAAAAAATACACGCATTAATCGTAACAAATGGATTTCAACCCCCTTTACCGTGGCCGATTTGCACCATCTCCCAGCGGTTACCTGCACTTTGGCTCGCTCGTCAGCGCCCTGGGCAGCTATCTTGACGCCAAAAGCCGGGGTGGCCAGTGGTTTGTCCGCATGGAAGACCTCGATACGGCTCGAAATGTTCCCGGTGCCGAATCCGGAATCCTGCGTACCCTGGAGGACTTTGGCCTGGCGTGGGATGGCCCGGTGCTGCGTCAAAGCGAGCGTCTTGCGCACTATGAAGCTGCCCTGGCAGACCTGCTTGCGCAGGGGTTGGCCTACCCGTGCGGTTGTAGCCGGCGCGACCTGCACACCCATGAAGCTGCCGCGCCGGCCGAACCGCGCTATCCCGGGCGCTGTCGCCAGGGCCTGCCTCCTGGCAAAACCATAAGGTCTTTTCGCTATAAAACCAATGAGATAGAGTATTCTTTTCATGACAGGCTTTATGGTTTTTTCCGGCAGCGGGTGGACGAGGCCGTCGGGGATTTCGTGGTGCGCCGGGCCGACGGGCCCTTTGCCTACCAGCTGGCGGTGGTGGTGGATGATGCGGCCCAGGGCATCACCGACGTCGTGCGGGGTGCCGACCTGCTGGATTCCACGCCACGGCAGATCGCCCTGCAGCAAGCCCTGGGGTTTGTTACGCCGCAATACCTGCACCTGCCCCTGGTGCGCAATGCCCAAGGCGAAAAGCTCAGCAAGCAGACGCGTGCGCCGGCAGTAACCCCCGATGCCACCACTCTGCGACGCGCATTGCGCTTTCTGGGTCAGCCCGAGCCCCCTCAGGAGGACGGCCATGATCTACACGGAATTATGAAGTATGCGTTGCAACATTATGATTACAGGCTAATTAAGAAGGATTTATGATTGCTTCCAGTCCGGCCCACCGGCTTTGGGTACGTACCGTGCCCGTCCTGTTTGTGTTTCTCTGGGCCACAGGGTTCATTGGCGCCAAGTTTGGCCTGCCCTACGCTGAACCCATGACTTTTCTCGCCATGCGCATGGGGTTGGCCGCCCTGTTGCTGCTGGCCTTTGCCCTGCTCACCCGCGCACCCTGGCCGCCCAACCCGATGGCCGCCCTGCACGTGACCGTGGCAGGCCTTTTGGTGCACGGGGGTTATCTGGGCGGCGTGTTCGAGGCCATCCGGCACGGCATGCCCTCGGGCATGGTGTCCCTGATTGTGGGCATGCAACCGGTACTCACGTCCGTTGCTGCCATCCTGGTATTGAAGGAACGGTTGTCGCTGCGGCAGTGGATGGGGCTGGCGCTGGGGCTGGTAGGGTTGGCCCTGGTGCTGGGCAACCGTGTCAGCTTTGCGGACCTGACCTGGCAATCTGGAGCCATGGCTGTGTTTGCCCTCGTTTCCATCAGTCTGGGCACGGTCTACCAGAAGCGGTTTTTTGCGGGCGTGGACCTGCGCACCGGGGGCGTTTTGCAGTACCTGGCTTCGGGACTGTGTTATGCGGGGTTGGCCTGGGCCTTTGAAACCCGGGTCGTGGACTGGTCGCCCGATTTCATCCTGGCCCTGGGCTGGTCGGTGGTGGCCTTGTCGCTGCGGGCGGTGGCCCTGCTCTACCGCCTGATCCGGGACGGCGAAGCCTCACGGGTGTCGAGCCTGCTCTACCTCGTCCCGCCGGTCACGGCCCTGATTGCCTTTGCCTGTTTCGATGAAACCCTGACCTGGCCCGCCATGGGCGGTATGGCCGTGGTGGCCCTAGGGGTTGCCCTGGTGGTGATCTGAAAGGCGGGCATCGAGCCACTGCACCCAATGCTGGATGGGGGTATCGGTGGCTGAGGCGAGGTGGGTGAGGCAACCGATGTTGGCAGTCAGAATCAGTTCCGGTTGGCCGCTTTCCAGCGCCGCAATCTTGTTGGCCTGCAGCCGTCGGGACAGTTCGGGTTGCAACAGCGAATAAGTCCCGGCAGAACCACAGCACAGGTGGCCATCGGGCACGGGTGTGAGGCGCGCCCCCCAGGACTGTAACAGGGCTTCCACCACCCCCTTGAGCTTTTGCCCATGCTGCAGGGAACAGGGCGACTGAAATGCAATTGCTGCAGAAACCTCTCTTTTATTTTCTTCGTAAAACAAAGCGTTATCAGTTAACTCTTCAGAAATTACTTCAGATATGTCCCGGGCCAGTGCGGCAATCTGCTGGGCCCGGTCGGAGTAGCCCGGGTCGTGACGCAGGGCATGTCCGTACTCCTTGATTTCGGTGCCGCAACCGCTTGCCGTGACGATAATGGCTTCGGCGCCCTGCTCCACGAAGGGCCACCAGGCATCGATGTTGCGCCGCATGGCGTCAAGGGCCTGAGCCTCGTCGGCAAGATGGTGTGCCAGCGCACCACAACAGCCGGCCCGCGGTGCCGTGACGAGGGAAATGCCCAGGCGGTCCAGCACCCGTGCGGCAGCGGCATTGATGTCCGGCGCCAGCACCGGCTGCACGCACCCCGCAAGGACCAGCATGCGCCGACTGTGGCGCGCTATCGGCCATGGCCCGGGGGGTTGGAATGCGGGAATCTTGCGCCGCAGGGACAGGGGCAGCAACGGGCGAAACACCCGTCCCGCCGCCAGCAGGGGCCGGAACAGCATGGGGCGCGGCAACACGGTTTTGAGGAGCGCCCGCTTGAGGCTGTCCAGCGGGCCACGCGGCACATGGGCCTCGGCGTAACTGCGCCCGATGTCCACCAGGCGACCGTACTTCACCCCCGAAGGACAGGTGGTTTCGCAGGAACGGCAGGTGAGGCAACGGTCCAGGTGGCGCTGGGTGAGGCGCGACACCGGCTGCCCTTCCAGCATGTTCTTCATGAGGTAGATGCGGCCGCGCGGACTATCGAGTTCGTCCCCCAGCAACTGGTAGGTGGGACAGGTGGCGAGGCAAAACCCGCAGTGGACGCAGGTACGCAAAATGCTCAGGGCTTCCGCCCCATCGGGCGAATCGCGAAATTGGGGATCGAGGCTGGCAAACATGGCTAAAAATTTCCCGGCAGGCCCGGGTTGAGAATGCCCTTGGGGTCAAAGGCGTGTTTGAGGCGACGGTGGATTTGCGCGAGTACGGGATCCAGCGCCCCCAGTTGCGGCCGCGCCGGATTTCCCCCGCGAAACAGCAGGGCATGCCCGCCCGCGTCACGGGCTGCCTTGTGCAACTGCGCCGGTGCATGGTCGGAGGCAATCCAGCGCTGGGCTCCACCCCACTCGGTCAGCAAGGCGCCCGAGAGCCCCAGCGGGGCAGCCGTGCTTTTCACGGCAAGGCGCCACAGCGGGCGTTCCGTCTCAAAAAAGGCAGCGCGCTGCTCGCGCAGCGACTGCCACCAGAGCTCCCCATCTGCCACGGGCTCTCCACCCATCTGACGCATGGCAGCGCGGACGGCAACTTCGGCCCCCGACAATCGCGCGCGCAGGCGTCCGTTTTGCAGGCTGGTGGCTGATACCGGCAGCGGCAGGCTGCCCCATTCGTTGACGCGCGTCAGCGCCGCAGCCTCCTGTAATTGCCATTCCAGCGTGATTTCGAAGGCCGGGACCGGCAGCACCTTGAGTGACACTTCAGTGATGACACCCAGCGACCCCAGGGCCCCCACCATCAGGCGTGATACATCAAAGCCCGCCACGTTCTTGATGACGCGCCCGCCAAAGGACAGGTCACGCCCCAGGCCGTCGATCATGCGCACCCCCAGTACGAAATCGCGCGCCGACCCCACATGGGGGCGCCGGGGGCCGGAGAGGCCCGTGGCCATGGCGCCTCCCAGGGTGGCTGTGGGGCCAAAGTGCGGCGGCTCGAAAGCCAGCATCTGCCCCTGCTGGCGCAGCAATGCCTCGACTTCGGACAATGGCGTTCCTGCACGCACGGTGATGACGAGCTCACTGGGCTCGTAGTCCACGATTCCCGAATAAGGGCGCAGATCCAGTTCCTGGGGTGCATCGGCTGCCACCCAGAAACACTTGCTGTGGCCTCCGCGAATGCGCAGGGGGGTGGCCGTGGCATGCGCGTTGCGCACCTGGTCCATGAGGGCTTGCAGGGTATTTTGCATCAGAATCGGGGCAGATCAGGGTGGGCAGTGTGGTTGTGATGGACATGCATGCGCCCCATTTCGGCACAGCGATGCAGGGTGGGCACGGCTTTGCCGGGGTTGAGCAACCCCTCGGGATCGAAGGCCGCCTTGACCGCATGGAAGGTGGCAAGTTCGTCAGGGCGAAACTGGATGCACATCTGGTTGATTTTTTCCACGCCCACGCCATGCTCACCCGTGATGGTGCCCCCCACCTCCACGCACAACTCGAGAATCTTGCCGGCATAGGCCTCGGTGCGCTCGAATTCACCGGGTTTTGCGGCATCAAACAGGATCAGGGGGTGCAGATTGCCGTCGCCGGCATGAAACACATTGCAGACCTCAAGGCCGAATTCGTGTGACATTTCATAAATGCGCTTGAGTACCGCCCCCAGGGTACGGCGCGGGATGGTGCCGTCGATGCAGTAGTAATCGGGTGAAAGCCGCCCTACCGCAGGAAAGGCCGCCTTGCGTCCGGCCCAGAATTTGAGGCGCTGGGCCTCGTCCTGCGAAAAACGGGTTTCGATGGCGCCCGAGTTTTCCAGAATGGCCTGCATCCGCGCCATCTCGTCGGCCACCTCTTCAGGGGTGCCATCAGATTCACAGATCAGGACCGCTTCGGCTTCGAGGGGGTAATTGGCGTGGACAAAGGCTTCGGCCGCCCGGGTTGCCGGCCCGTCCATCATTTCCAGGCCAGCGGGGATGATGCCTGCAGCAATGATGCTGGCCACGGCCTGCCCGGCTTTTTCAATGTCGTCGAAGGCCGCCAGGATGGCCTGGGCCTTTTGCGGCTTGGGCAGCAGCTTGACGGTGACTTCCGTGATGACGCCCAGCAACCCCTCACTGCCCGTGATGAGGGCCATGAGGTCGTAACCGGCCGAGTCGAGTGCATCGCAACCCAGCTCGATGATTTCTCCGGCCATGGTGACGGCACGCACCTTGACGAGGTTATGGACGGTCAGCCCGTATTTGAGGCAATGCACCCCGCCGGAATTTTCGGCCACATTGCCCCCAATGCTGCAGGCAATCTGTGAAGAGGGATCAGGGGCATAGTACAGCCCCAGGGGGGCCGCGGCTTCTGAAATGGCCAGATTGCGCACGCCGGGCTGGACCCGCGCGGTCCGCGCGAGCACATCGATGTCGAGGATGCGCATGAACCGGGACAGGGACAGCAATACCCCCTGCGCATGCGGCAAGGCCCCTCCGGACAGGCCGGTACCCGAGCCGCGCGCCACTACGGGAATGCTGGCCTCGTGGCAATAGCGCAGCACCGCCTGCACTTCGGCTTCGTTCTGGGGCAGCACGACCACATAGGGGAGTTGGCGGTAAGAACTCAGCCCATCCGTTTCGAAGGGCCGTACATCCTCAGGTTGGGACAGAATGGAACCAGGCGCCAGCCAGCGGGACAGCGCGGCCGAGATTTCGGCCTGGGTGGGCGTTGCAGACATGGTTATGAAAGACCCTACGCATCATCGCAGTTCAGTCCCCCATTCTACCGAAAAAAAAGCCCAACGGGAGTCGGGCTCAGGCACTACGGGAGGAAGTAACTCAAATTGCATCTACAACGAAGTCATGCTACTGCAAATTGCGGCAGTGCATCACTCGAGTTTTTTATCTTATAGATAATAGAATGCTATGGATGTCTACCGGGCTACCCAGAATGGCCACCCGCTTCCTGCGCCCCGTAGTCCCGGCACGCAATTCCACCTGCCGCAGCGGGACCTGAAACAGTTCGGCCAGGAAACGCAGCAGGGCTTCGTTGGCCCGCCCATCCACGGGTGGGGCCGCCAGACGGATCTTGAGGGCGTCGCCGTGCAGACCGGCAATTTCCGTGCGGCTGGCTCCTGGCTGGATGTGAAGGTGCAACAGCAGCGCGCCGGTTTTGGCCTCGATACTGTGGCACGCACTCACGATGTCTTTTTGAGGAGGCCTCCCAGCAGCGCCGGCACTTCCCTGGGCTTCTTGCCCAGGCTTGCCACCGGAGGCCGACTGAAATGGGCGCTTGCGGCGCTGGCCCTGGGGGGGGTTGCGTGGCGTCGAACCGGGGCTTCGTCCGCTGGCGCTTCAACCTCGGGTTGGGTTTGAGGTTGAGGCGCACGCGGGGGGCGCGGCGCACGGGCTTCTTCCGGGCGTTCTGAACGCGCGTGGGCGCGCTGGGGAGCCTCGGCACGCGGGGAGTCGAAACCTTCCACGCTGGCCACTTCGATTTTGGTCTTGATCAGCTTTTCAATGTCCGCAAGTTCACGGCTTTCTTCGTCTGACACCAGTGAGATGGCGTTGCCAGGACTGCCCGCCCGACCGGTTCGGCCGATGCGGTGCACATAGTCCTCGGGCACATGGGGCAATTCGAAATTGACCACATAGGGCATTTGGTCCACATCCAGGCCGCGGGCGGCGATGTCGGTGGCCACGAGAATGTTGACCTGCCCTTCCTTGAAATCAGCAAGGCTTTTGGTGCGATGGGACTGGGTCTTGTCGCTATGGATGGCCGCGGCGTTGATGCCGTCACGTTCCAGCTGGGTACATAGCCGGTTGGCCCCGTGCTTGGTCCGCATGAAAACGATGGCCTGGGGAATGGGCAAGGTGCGGATCAGATGGGTGAGCAGTTCGCGCTTGCGGTCCTTGTGCACGGCATAGATGACCTGACGCACCAGATCGGCTGTGGCATTGCGACGCGCCACCTCGATGGTGACGGGGTTGCGCAGGATGCCACCGGAGAGCTTCTTGATGTCGTCAGAAAACGTGGCCGAGAACAGCAGGTTCTGGCGCTGGGCTGGCAGCAACGCCACGATGCGGCGGATGTCCGGAATGAAGCCCATGTCGAGCATGCGATCGGCCTCATCGAGCACCAGGATTTCCACCTGGGACAGGTTGATGGTGCGCTGCTGCACATGGTCCAGCAGTCGTCCCGGAGTAGCCACCACGATTTCCACGCCGCCCTGCAAGGCCTTGATCTGGGGTTGCATGTTGATGCCGCCGTAGATGACGGTGGAACGCAGCGGGACATATTTGCCGTAATTTTTGACGCTCTCCTCCACCTGGGCCGCGAGCTCGCGGGTGGGGGTGAGTACCAGGCAGCGAATGGGGTGCTTGGCGGGCGAGACACTGGTGTTGGCAAATGGCTGCAGGCGATGCAGGATGGGCAGCGTGAAGCCGGCCGTCTTGCCGGTGCCGGTTTGCGCCGCCGCCTGCACATCCTGGCCAGCCAGGACCACGGGAATGGCCTGCGCCTGAATGGGGGTGGGTTCGGTGTAGCCCTGCTCTGCGATCGCTCGCAGCAGCTCGGGCGAAAGCCCAAGGGATTCGAATGTCATCATGGCTCCTGATCGGCCTTCCAAAGTCTCAAGACTTTGTACCGGTCAAGGCGGATGATGTTGGGGTTAAGGGTGAATCAAAGAAAACGCTGACCGGATTGCGATACTTCGAACAACATTGTACACGAATATTCAAAGAGTTATGCAAGGCCCGTCAACCCTTTCGTGACTTCGGGGTTAATGGGCCTCATAATGCAGATGTGATCCGAAACCGGGGGCGACCTGGCTTCGACGTGGGTTGCAAAGCAATGCAGGGCATACCGAGGGCCAGTGACCTCGTAAATCCATCTGGAAACCTTATAGTTGCCAACGACGACAACTACGCCCTAGCCGCTTAAGGCTAGGCTCTGCACCGGCTCTTTCCTGGACCGGAGCCTGGGAAACCAGGTGGCAGAGTCATTTACAGGAAATCGCAAGCACGGCGGGGCTACTTCGCCGGCAGCTAAAACCAAGGTGGCTCGCCCAAGCCCAGTTCGTCGGTTGACGGGGTGAGGGTTAAAACCAAATAGCCAGACTAAGTATGTAGAACTGCTTGTAGAGGACTGACGGACGCGGGTTCGATTCCCGCCGCCTCCACCAAATAAAAACGCCACCCCTTGCGGGTGGCATTTTTATTTGTGGCAGTGGTTGGCATGAGAACCCGCAGCGGGTTCGATCACGGCGCACTGCGCCGTGGGACGCCACGACACTGCAGGTGGTCATGGCGGACTTAGGCACTCAGCTTCACCCAGGTCTGATTTCTGTTAACCGGCTGCTTCTACTATATTTTGTTTGGCACTAAAATTCGTGAGCAGGTCATGACAGCCTCCATAAACAGAACCAGACAAATGTTCGATTCAACCTATATCTCCAGAAACATCCAGGTCAGCGGGGCACGCATCCACACCCGCATTCGTGAAAACCCCGGGAAACCAATCTTGTTGCTATTGCATGGTTACCCTGAAACTCACCTTATGTGGCACAAAGTCGCGCCACTAATTGAAGCGCATTTTACTTTAGTCATCCCCGACTTGCGCGGATACGGTGATTCGGAAAAACCTACATCGCTGGATGATTTCAGCAACCAGTCAAAGCGTGCGATGGCTCAAGATATGGCAGAACTGATGACAGCCCTCGGATTTTCCCAATTTCATGTGGCAGGCCACGATCGCGGCGCCCGGGTCACTCATCGGCTTTGTCTCGATCATGTTGACCGAATTCAATCGGCCTGCATTATGGACATCGTCCCAACCGCAACTACATTTGCGATGACAAACCAGGCTTTGGCCACGACTTACTTTCACTGGTTCTTCATGATCCAAAAAGCGCCATTGCCTGAGCAGATGATTGCCGCCGACCCTGCAACATGGCTCAAGGGGTGCCTGTCACGGTGGAGTTTGGGAAACGATGCGGTGTTTGACTCCAATGTGGTCGGTGAATACGTGCGTTGTTTTTCGGATAAGGAAGCGATTCGTGCCAGCTGCGATTATTACCGTGCTGCAGCGACCATCGACCTGGAGCATGATGCACAAGATGACCATCGTCGCGTCCGCTGCCCTCTCTTGGTGC
>DAICZS010000004.1 GCA_027311025.1 Ferrovaceae bacterium | reverse complement strand
GGTTGGGATTGGGCGTCGGCGCCGCCGCCTGGGCGCTGGCTGCAGATCCCCTGTACTACAACCCCTATCCCTGGGGCGTAGGCTACAGTTACTACAACCCGTATCCCGCCACGGTCGTGGTGACGCAACCCGGACCTCCGGTGTCACCGCAGGGCACCACCTATCTAGGGGCAACCCAACAAAACCAGAGTTGGTTTTATTGCGAATCTGCTCGGGGATATTACCCGTATGTCCCGCAATGTCCGGAACCCTGGCGTGCCGTGCCTGCCATGCCTCCGGGTGCCGTTCAGCAGTAACCTAGCGGTACACCAGCACGGGTATTTCAGAGTGGGTCAGCACCTTCTGGGTTTCGCTGCCCAGCAGCAATCCGGCCAGGCCACGACGGCCGTGGGAAGCCATCATGATCAGGTCGCAACCCTTTTCACGGGCAGTGTTGATGATGCCCGTGTAGGGTGAAAACTCGGTACTTTTGGCGGTGTCGAATGCCACGCCGGCAGCCTGGGCATCCTGGGCAAACTGCTTGAGATGTTGGTCTGCTTCGGCTTCGATCTGGTCCATGACGCTTTGGGGTGTGTCCACCGCAAACTCGGTCATGGGCAGGTATTCCACTACACAGGTATAAGCGGTGACCCGTGCGCCCAGAGCCTTGGCGATTTCAAGACCGCCGGCCACGGCTTTGCGGGACAGCTCGGAGCCATCAGTGGGGATGAGGATATGCTTGAACATGACAACCTCCTGGCATTCAAAAGGGCTGTTGACCTGAAAAGGCCATTATATTCCCGGCTGATGTACACTTACGGACTTTCCTGTAAATCGCGACGTTGAAGGCACTGGATGATTCCCGAACTTGGACACTTTTCACTGATTCTTGCTTTGGTTCTGTCTGCATCGTTGGCATTCTTCTCCCTCGTGGGGGCGCAGAAAGGCGTCGCCGTCTGGATTGGACTGGCGCGACCCATGGCGCTGATGCTATTCCTCTCGGTGGCCGTTGCGTTTGCCTGCCTCGCCTGGGCATTTCTGCATAATGATTTCTCCGTCCTCTACGTCAGCGAGCATTCCAACTCCAAGCTGCCCGTGCAATATCAGTTCTCGGCCGTGTGGGGTGGCCATGAAGGGTCGCTCCTGCTTTGGGGGTTGATGTTGACCGGCTGGACCGCTGCGGTTGCCCTGTTTTCAAGACGGCTGCCCGATCCCATCGTGGCGCGGGTGCTGGGCGTGCTGGCCCTTGTTGCCCTGGGGTTTCTCCTGTTCATCCTGCTCACTTCCAACCCCTTTGACCGCCTGTTTCCGGCGGCGCTGGAAGGGCGCGATCTCAACCCGCTGCTGCAGGATCCTGGGCTTGTCTACCATCCGCCCATGCTCTACATGGGCTATGTGGGATTTTCGGTCGCCTTTGCTTTCGCCCTCTCCGCGCTGATCTCCGGCAAGCTGGATGCGGCCTGGGCGCGGTGGTCCCGTCCCTGGACGCTGGCGGCCTGGATTTTCCTGACACTGGGCATCTGTTTTGGCTCGCGCTGGGCCTATTACGAACTGGGCTGGGGAGGGTGGTGGTTTTGGGATCCTGTGGAGAACGCCTCTTTCATGCCTTGGCTTGTGGGCACGGCGCTGATCCATTCCCTGGTGGTGACTGAAAAACGCGGGGCGTTCAAACGCTGGACCGTGCTCCTGGCGATCGCAGCATTTTCCCTGTCCCTGCTCGGCACGTTCATCGTGCGTTCCGGGGTGCTGACCTCCGTCCACGCTTTTGCTTCCGATCCTCGCCGCGGCATTTTTGTGCTGGTGTTTCTGGCGCTCGTCATTGGCGGGTCGCTCACCCTGTTTGCCTGGCGCGCCCCGGCAGTCAAGGAAGGCGGGCAGTTCAAACTGATTTCGCGAGAGTCGTTTTTGCTGCTCAATAACGTCCTGCTGGTGGTGGCCGCAGGCTCGGTGTTGCTGGGCACGATTTACCCGATGGTGATCGATGCCTTGAACCTTGGAAAACTGTCGGTGGGCCCGCCCTATTTCAACGCCGTGTTCGCCCCCATCATGATCCTGCTGCTGGTGCTGCTACCCGTTGGCAGCATCGCGCACTGGAAGCGTTCAGAGCTGAAGCAGGTCTTTAAGACCGTTCGCGTCGACCTCGTCATTGCCGTGCTGGTGGGCGTTCTCGTGCCGATCCTGATGGGCGGTTTCTCACCACTCTCGGCCCTGGGAATCGCCGTGGCCACCTGGGTGGCCCGGGGCGTGGTGCGCCAGGTCTGGTCCTGGCGCAAGGTGCCGACGATTCCCCTGTGGTTTTGGGGGATGCAGACGGCCCACCTGGGCCTTGCGGTGTTCGTGATTGGTGTGACGCTCATCAAGGGTTATGAGCTGGAACGGGATGTGCGGATGGGGCCTGGCGAGACCATCACCCTGGCAGGGACGACCTTCCGCCTGATTGGCGTGGAGCCGGTACCGGGGCCCAACTACAATGCCATGCGCGGCACGCTGACCTACAGCCGCAACGGCGAGATTCAGGGAAAACTGGAGCCAGAAAAGCGCACCTACTTCTCCTCGCCCATGCCCATGACGGAAGCTGCCATCCACTCCAGCGTGGACCGTGACCTGTACGTGTCGCTGGGTGAGCCCCTGGACAATGGCGCCTGGAGTGTGCGGGTGTACTACAAGCCCTTCGTCAACTGGATTTGGGGAGGGTGCGTCCTGATGGCCCTCGGAGGACTGCTGGCAGCCTCCGATCGGCGTTACCGCGTGCGTTCGTCCAAAGAGCGCAAGGGCGCAGCATGAAGCGTTTCAATCCCTGGTTTCTCCTGCCGCTCCTGGCGTTTGCCGGGCTGGTGGCGTTCATGGCGGCGGGTCTCAATCGCGATCCGCATCTCGTGCCCTCGCCACTCATCAACCATCCGGCTCCCAATTTCCAGTTGCCCCAGTTGCAGGCAACGGGCAAGACCTTCACCCCCGCGGTCTTCAAGGGGCAGGTGTGGATGCTCAATGTATGGGCGTCCTGGTGCGTCTCCTGTCGTGAAGAACATCCCGTGTTGCTGAAATTTTCGCGTACGCATCAGGTACCGCTGGTGGGCCTGGATTACAAGGATCAGCCTGCCGATGCCCTGAAATGGCTCAATGATTATGGTGATCCCTATACGCTCACGGCTGTGGATGCCGATGGTCGTGTGGGCATCGATTACGGCGTGTATGGCGTTCCAGAAACCTACGTCATCGACAAGGCTGGCGTGATTCGCTACAAGCAGATCGGTCCTGTGACGTCCGAAGCCCTGCAACAGACCATTTTGCCGTTGATTGCGGAGTTGCAAAAATGAAGCGATGGATGCTGCTGGCACTGTTGTGCCTGCCCCTGGCGCTGCATGCCACTGAAGCCAAACCTTTGGCTGAAGATGAGGTGGTGGAGCAGCGCCTGATCAAGATCGCCGAGGAAATGCGTTGCCTCGTATGTCAGAACGAATCCCTGGCTGGATCGCGTGCTGATCTTGCCGAAGATTTGCGACGCGAGATTCGGGCGCAAATCCGGCAAGGAAAATCCGACCAGGAGGTGATGGAATTCATGGTGACGCGCTACGGGGATTTTGTGCGTTATCGGCCCCCGGTCAAACCCACCACATGGCTGCTGTGGTTTGGACCTTTCCTGCTGCTGGCCGCGGCCGTGGGGCTGTTGGTGCGCGTGCTGCGTCGACGCAACCGGTTAACTCCCGAAGCACCGCTCACTGCCGAACAAAAACAACAAGCCGAAGCGCTGCTGCGCGATAAATCATGACTTCATTTCTGATAGCTGCGGGCCTCCTGCTCGCCCTGGTCCTGGCCGTCCTGTTCTTTTTCCTGTTCCGCCGGCGCGCTGATGTGAGCGACAACCGCAAGGCCCTCAACGCGGCAGTTTACCGTGACCAGTTGGTGGAGCTCGATGCCGAGCATCGTGACGGCAGCCTGGAAGATGTGGACTATGCGCAGGCGCGCGACGAGGTCCAGCGTCGCCTGCTGGAGGATACTGCCGTTTCTCCCGAGGTGACGGATTACACCCATGGGCGCAAAGTGGCCATCGCCGTCCTCCTGGCCATTCCACTGTCGGTTATCGGACTCTATGCCTGGCACGGTCAGAGCGACGCGCTCAATCCGCAGCAGCAGGTCATGGATCAACCAAAAATCGAGGCCATGGTGGCCTCGCTGGCCGCCAAACTGGCTGCCAATCCGGACAATCCGGAAGGGTGGGCCATGCTGGCGCGCTCCTACATGAATCTCGATCGGCCCAAAGATGCGTTGCAGGCGTTTGCCCATCTGACCCAGCAGCTCAAGGACGATCCGCAACTGATGGTGGATTACGCCGAGGCGCTGGCTTCGTCAGGCCAGGATCAGGGCATGGTGCAGGCACGCACCTGGGTGGATAAGGCGCTCGCCCTCGAGCCCGGCAATCCCAAGGGGTTGTTTCTGTCGGGTGGCTTTGCCTTTGCGGACAAAAATTATCGCAAGGCGGCTGCCGTTTGGGAAAAGCTGATGCCACTGCTCGAACCGGGTTCGCAGGACGCCAATTTCGTTCTGGAAAATCTCAACCGGGCCCGCGCCCAGGCCAAGCTGCCGCCGCTTGCCGCAGACAGGTTTCAACAGGCCACGGGTCCCACCACGCCCCAGGCCAACAATGCCTCCAGCGCGCTGGCCGGCAAGGTGGTGCTGGATCCGGCCCTCAAGGGCAAGGCAGCACCCACCGACACCGTGTTTATTTTTGCCCGTGCCGTGCAAGGGCCGCGCATGCCACTGGCCGTCCTGAAAACCACGGTCAGCGAGTTGCCGCTGGCGTTTGAGCTGACCGACGCCATGGCCATGAGCCCGCAGTTCAACTTGTCCTCAGCCAGTCTGGTGCGGGTGGAGGTGCGGGTATCGAAGTCGGGAAGTGCCACGCCGGGCAGTGGCGACCTGGTAGGTGCCAGCTTGCCGGTCAAACCAGGCACGCGCGGCATCGAGGTCCATATCAGCCAGGTCCAACCCTAAAGCGCAAGGTGCCCGGGTGGGCACCTTGATGGTCAGGGCTTGAGCGTCCGGGCCGCCTGCTGCGCCTGGTCCACAGCGGACTTGGCTTCGGGCGGCATGTAATTCTCGTCGTGTTTTGCCAGAACTTCGGTGGCCATGAACTGGCCATCATTGCCCATCTTGCCTTGGGCCACCATGCCACGGCCCTCTTTGAACAGATCCGGCAGGATGCCACTGAAAGTGACGGGAACTTCCCTGGCGGTATCGGTCACCACAAAGTGTGCGGTGATGCCGTCGCGTGTCAGCGAGCCGGTCTTGACGAGGCCCCCGATGCGGAAGGGTTTATTCTTGGGCGCTTCGCCATTGGCAATCTGCGTGGGTGTATAGAAAAACACCAGGTTGCTGCGGAACGCGTTGAGGACCAGCGCAGCGGCGATACCCAGCACTGCCAGCGCTCCGATGATCAGGAACATTCTTTTGTGACGCGGTTTCATCATGCCAACTCCTTGCGCGGCAGCCGGGCCAGGATGGCGCGTCGCCGATGTTTCAGCATCCAGACTTCAAGGACCATGCCCAGCGCACAGGCGCCGACGCTGCCCCAGACATAAAAGGCATAGCCGCCCATCGCCAGAAATTCGCTCATGCTATTCCATTGCATTTTTTTTCACCCATTCGCTGGTCAATTCGCGTTCCAGAATAATGCAGCGTACCCGCATCAGGGCCACTGCGATGGTATAGGCCCAAAAAGCCAGGGCCATCAGCAACATGCCCAGCAGCATGGTATGCGCCATGCTGGGGGCTTTGGTCATGGATACGGAAGCCCCCTGGTGCAGGGTATTCCACCATTGCACCGAAAAATAAATGATGGGAACGTTGATGACCCCCACCAGGGCCAGGATGGCGCCAGCCTTGTCCGCGCGACGCGGATCGTCGATGGCGGCCTGCAGGGCGATGAACCCCAGATACAGAAAGAACAGGATCAACTGGGACGTCAGTCGCGCATCCCACACCCACCAGGCCCCCCACATCGGTTTGCCCCACAGGGCCCCGGTCCACAGAGAGAGGAAGGCAAACAGGGCGCCCGTAGGCGCCAGTGCCGAAGTCATCATGCCCGACAGACGGGTGTTGAAGGACAGGCCCAGGGCGGCCCAGAAGGCCATCACGCAATAGATGAACATGGACATCCAGCTCACCGGCACATGGACGAAGATGATGCGGTAACCTTCGCCCTGCTGCGCATCCGTGGGGGCCACCAACAATCCGATCCACAGCCCCGCTGCCAGCAAGGCCATGGCGACGGCGGCAAAGTAGGGAATAAGCCGCCCAGCCAGGGGGTAAAAGGAGGCGGGAGAGGCAAATTTAAACCAGTTGACCAGGGAATGATTCATCCGTTTACTCCAGCGCAACGCGCAACGCTACCGTGGCCACCCACGGTGCAAAAAAGGTGCTGACCACCAACAGGGCAGCCAGCAGGGACAGGTGTCCATCGGGCCCGATTCCGGCGAGGTCCGCTTCCACGGCGCCTGCGCCAAAAATCAGGGCCGGGATGTACAGGGGCAGGATCAGCAGTGACAGCAACGCGCCACCGCCGCGCACGCCCAACGTCAACGCGGCACCCACGGCACCGATCAATGACAGGATGGGCGTACCTAACAACAGGGACAGGGTCAGGATGAACAGACTGCGTCCGGACAAATCGAATTGCACACCCAACAAGGGCGCAATCAGGACGACGGGAAGCCCTGCCACCAGCCAGTGGGCCATGATCTTGCCCGCCACCAGCAGGGTGAAGGATTGCGGAGACAGGGCCATCTGTTCCAGGGTGCCATCTGCATGGTCGGGGGCGAACAGGCGCTGCAGTCCCAGCAGGGTGGCCAGGAGGGCACCAATCCACAGGGCGCCGGGAGCAATTTTACGCAGCAGGTCGGGGTCTGGCCCGATGCCCAGTGGCAACAGGTTGACCACGATCACAAAAAAGAACAAGGCGGTGATGATCTCGGTTTTGTGGCGTGCGGCCAGCAACAGGTCGCGCCGTACGGACTGACGGAAGGGGGCGAGCAGGCGGATCATAGGGTGACGCACAGCCCGGGGGAGAGTGTCATGGACTGATGGCTGGTCAGTACGGCGCTGCCGCCTCCCAGGAGATGGGCTTCAATCAGGCTGGATAGAAAGCCCACGGCATGGATGTCCAGCGCGGTGTAAGGCTCATCAAGAATCCACAGGCGGGCAGGGCGCAACAGCAGGCGGCACAGCAAAACGCGGCGGCGTTGGCCCGCGGACAGAAAGCGCACCGGCAACTGTTCGCGCCCCTTCAGGCCAAACTGGTGCAACGCCTCTTCGGCGGCAGCTTCGGGGATTTCAAACCCTTCCATTCCAAGGCTCAAGGTCAGGTTTTCCAGTGGGGTCAGTTCCTCTTTGAGTGCACCCTGATGGCCCAGATAGAGCAGATCGGCATGAAAGGCTTCGCGGTCCTCGCGCAGGGGGGCTCCATTCCAGGTCACGCGACCTTCAACGGGCTCCGACAGGCCAGAGAGAATGCGCAACAGGCTGGTTTTTCCAGCACCGTTAGCCCCAGCAATCTGGAGCCATTGGCTTTGGGGCAGTTCAAAACTGAGGTCTTGAAACAGGACCCGCTCGCCCCTTTGACAGGTCAAGTGTGAGACGGACAACATAATTGCGCTATTCTACAGGATTCATGACCAGAACCCACGGTAACGCACCATGAAACAAACACTTGCCATTACTGGCATGACTTGCGCCTCCTGCGTGGCCCATGTGGAAGAAGCGCTGCATAAAGTGCCCGGCGTCACCGAAGCCAGCGTCAACCTGGCCACCGAAAAGGCCGAAGTGACGCTGGACGAGGGTGGCGCTGCCACGCCCGAGATCGTCACGCAACTGGTCCGTGCCGTGGTCGCCGCGGGGTATGGCGCGCGCGCCGTGACGGATGACGTGTTTGCCCGTGAGGATGCCCAGCAGCAGGCCAAGGATGCGCGCGAGCTGCGTGCCGTCATGGCTGCGGCTCTGCTGACGGCACCCCTGTTGCTTTCCATGGTGCTTTCCAGCTTTGGCATCGCCTTCATGTTGCCCTTGTGGGTGCAATGGGCACTGGCCACGCCGGTGCAGTTTGTATTGGGTTGGCGCTTCTACCGCGCCGGTTTCATCGCCCTCAAAAATCGTTCCGGCAACATGGACCTGCTGGTGGCGCTGGGAACCAGTGCCGCGTACGGGTTGAGCACGGTGCAGGCCTTGCGCGGCGTAGACAGCATGCACGCGGTGTACTACGAGGCCAGCAGTGTGGTGATTACACTGGTGTTGCTGGGCAAGTTGCTGGAATCCCGGGCCCGGCGCCAAGCTGCGGACGCCATCCACGCATTGCAGTCCCTGCGTCCGGACACTGCCCGCCTGATCGATCCCGGTCGTCCAATCCGATTCAATCGTGCCATTCCCACAGAGCATCTGCTGGCAGGGGACCGGGTGCTGGTCATGCCTGGTGAGCGCATTCCCTCCGATGGCGTGATTGAAGAGGGTGAAAGCGATGTGGACGAATCCCTGCTGACCGGTGAGAGCGAAGCCATTACCAAGCGGGCAGGCAGTCGCGTCACCGGCGGGACGGTCAACGGGCTGGGGCGCCTCGTGGTTTCCGTGAGTGCCAGCGCCGCCGAAAGCACCCTGGCGCGCATCATTCGGCTGGTCGCCAGCGCCCAGGCCACCAAACCACCCATCCAGCGCCAGGTGGACCGCGTCAGTGCGGTGTTTGTGCCCATCGTGCTGGTGATCGCACTGGTGACCTTCCTCGGCAATTTGTGGTGGTTGGGCAGCGTCGAGCCCGCCCTCATCAATGCGGTCTCGGTGCTCGTCATTGCCTGCCCATGCGCCCTGGGACTGGCTACCCCCGTTTCCATCCTCGTGGGCACCGGGGTGGCGGCGCGGCAGGGCATCCTGATCAAGGACGCCACAGCGCTGGAACTGGCCCATGCCGTGACCGTCGTGGCTTTCGATAAAACCGGCACGCTCACGGAAGGCAAACCGGTGCTGCAGGCGTTTCAGCCCGTAGGGCAAGAGCCAGCAGAAGTCGTGCTGGCGGCAGCGGCCGGACTGCAATCCGGCAGCGAGCATCCGCTCGCCAAGGCTGTTCTGGCGCTGGCTGCGGCGCGTGGGATCGCTGCCGAAACCGTGACCGGCGTTGTGGCCCAGCCCGGCCTTGGAGTGGTTGGAGTGGCCACCTCGGGACCCTGGGCCGGGCAGCAGCTGCTGCTCATCAGCCACAACGGGTTGCTGGCGCATCATCCAGGCATCGCAGCAGGCCTGGCGCCGCTTGTGGCACAGGTGATGCAGTCTGGATGGAGTGTCTCCTGGCTCATGCAACAGCAGGGGGAGGCACTCACCGCGCTCGCCTGGATGGCCTTTGGCGATCCAGTGCGCCCGCAAGCCGCCAGTGCCATCGCCGGGCTGCATGCGTTGGGCATCCGCACGGTGCTGATTTCGGGCGATCATGAAGCAGCCGCGCAGCGTGTGGCGGCACCGCTGGGGATGGACCAGGTTTTTGCCAATGTCACGCCGGGAAGAAAGGCCGAAATCATCGCCGAATTGCGCGCCACCCACGCGGTGGTGGCCATGGTGGGCGATGGCGTCAATGATGCCCCGGCACTGGCTGCAGCCGACGTCGGCATCGCCATGGGTTCGGGTACCGACGTGGCCATGCACGCTGCCGGCATCACGCTCTTGCGGGGCGACCTGACCCTCATCCCTGCCGCGCTGTCCATTTCTCGCAGAACCTGGGCCAAGATCCGGCAGAACCTGTTCTGGGCCTTTTTTTACAATGTGGTGGGCATCCCATTGGCGGCCATGGGTTGGCTGACGCCGGTGGTTGCGGGTAGCGCCATGGCTTTTTCCAGTTTTTCCGTGGTCACCAATGCGTTGTTGCTGCGTCGCAAACAGAAACCACTTTCCTGATTGCACTATAATGAGGCGTCATCTGTTCCAAAGTTGTGCGCCGGCCCAAGCGCAAACCAGAGGCCCTACAGGCGACGCCTGATTTTTCATTGGCACAGTCGTTGCTCTCTGCTTTTGGTGTCTGCAACTATTTTCATAACGGAGTGAATCATGCCAAACAGCCAAGTCATGGCGGGCCGCGGAGAAAGATGGCTTCAACTGGTGCTGGGCGTCATCTGCATGATGGCCATATCCAGCCCCCAGTACACCTGGACCCTGTTCACCAAACCCTTGATGGGCGCGCTTGCCGTCAAACTTCCTGAAATTCAGGTGACCTTTTCCATCCTGATCGTTCTGCAAACCTTTCTGTCTCCCGCACAGGGGTTTCTGGTGGACCGGTTTGGCCCCCGCTTCCTGATTTCGGCGGGCATCCTGTTGACGGGGTTGAGCTGGGTGCTCGCGTCTAATGCCACCACCATCACCCAGCTGTACCTGACCTATGGATTATTTGGCGGGATAGGAACCGGCATCGTCTACATCGGCATCGTGAGCCAGATGGTCAAGTGGTTTCCTGATCGCCGCGGATTTGCCGTAGGCATGGTGGCCGCGGGCTATGGCTTTGGTGCCATTCTGACCACCATTCCCATTTCTGCCAGCATTGCAGACCATGGTTACCAGTCCACCCTCTGGACCTTTGGGCTGATCTTTTCTGTGGTGGGGTTGCTGGCGGCGCAGGGCTTGAGACGTCCCCCGCGTGAGCGGCATGCCATCCTCACCGGACATCGTGAAGAAATGGCTGGTGTTTCCCCTGCGGTGATGCTGAAAACGCCGGTGTTCTGGCTGATGTTCCTCATGATGACCATGCTCTCCACGTCGGGCCTCATGGTGATTTCACAGACCGCCGCCTTTGCCAGGGACTTTGGTGTTGCCTCCGTCGTGGTCATGGGCATGGCGGCATTGCCGCTGGCCCTGACCGTGGACCGGATCACCAATGGGTTGACCCGTCCTTTCTTCGGCTGGATTTCCGACAACATCGGCCGCGAAAACACCATGTTCATCGCCTTCATGCTGGAAGGGCTTGCCATGTTTGCCTGGCTGCAGTTTCGCGGAGATCCGGTCCTGTTCATTCTGCTCTCCGGAGTGGTGTTTTTTGGCTGGGGCGAGATTTTTTCACTGTTTCCTTCTACACTCACGGATATATTTGGCGAGCGGTACGCCACAGCCAACTATGGGTTTCTGTACATGGCGCAAGGAGTTGGGTCGGTATTGGGCGGCCCCATGGCAGCCCAGCTTCACGAGGCTACGGGCAGCTGGATTCCGGTGTTCGGGGTGGTGATTACCCTGGACATCCTGGCGGCAATCCTGGCACTCGTGGTTCTGAAACCCTTGCGTAAAAAACACCAATACACCTGAGGAATCACTCATGCTGCAAACCGCGTGGGGCACACGGGGCATGGTGACGGCTCCTCATGCCCTGGCTGCTCAGGCCGGACTGGACATCTTGCGTCACGGCGGCAATGCCATCGAAGCAATGGTGGCTGCTGCCAGCACCATCGCCGTGGTATATCCCCACATGAACAGTATCGGCGGCGATGGCTTTTGGGTGATTCTGCCACCCACCGGCAAGCCGCTAGCCATCAGTGCCTGCGGCGCTGCAGCCGCAGCCGCCACCATCGAGGCATATCGCGCCCAGGGAATGGATGCCATTCCCATGCGCGGCCCCTGGGCCGCCAATACGGTGGCGGGCACCGTGGGCGGCTGGCAGGCGGCATTGGCGGTGGCGCAACAACTGGGAGGATCGCAGCCATTGGCGGCGTTGCTGTCCGAAGCCATTCGCTATGCAGAAGAAGGCATCCCCGTGACACCCAGCCAATCGGTGCTGACCGCAAGAAAGCTGGGCGAACTGCAGGGACAGCCGGGTTTTGGCGAAACATTCCTGCCCGGCGGGGTGGTGCCTCAGGTGGGGCAGCGCTTCATGCAGCCGCGGCTGGCAGCCACCCTCAAACGCCTGGTGCACGAGGGTCTGGACAGTTTTTATCGCGGGCCGCTCGCCGCAGACATTGCGGCGGATTTGCAAGCCATGGGGTCGCCCGTCAGCGCTGCTGATCTTGCGGCATATCGCGCCGAAGTCGTGACGCCCCTGCATCTTGCACACGAAAGCGGAGATCTCTACAACATGACCCTGCCCACCCAGGGCGCCGTCTCCCTGGCCATTCTTGGCATTGCCGAAAGGGCGGGGCTCGCGGCTGTGGAACCTGACAGTGCGGACCATGTTCATCTCCTGGTGGAGGCTACCAAGCAGGCCTTCCAGTTGCGCGATCAATATGTCACCGATCCCAGGGAATGCCCGATCGATCCCCAGTCCCTGCTGGAGGACGCGCGCCTCGATGCCCTGGCGGCCAACATCCTGAAAGACCGTGCGGCGCCATGGGGTGCTGGCCGTGGACCGGCAGATACCGTCTGGATGGGAGCCATCGATGCTGATGGCCTGGCCGTGTCGTTTATCCAGAGCATCTATCACGAGTATGGCAGCGGTTGTGTGTTGCACAGGACGGGCATCAACTGGCAAAACCGGGGCGCATCCTTCAGCCTGAACCCTCAGGCCCTGCTGGCCCTGAAGCCCGGCAAGAAACCTTTTCATACCCTCAACCCAGCTGCGGCGCGCCTCAAGGATGGACGCGTCATGGTGTATGGCACCATGGGAGGGGATGGCCAACCGCAAACCCAGGCGGCCGTATTTACGCGTCACGTGGTGTTCGGCCAGCCGTTGCAGCAGGCCGTGACGGCGCCACGTTGGCTTCTGGGGCGTACGTGGGGGCAGACCTCGGATACCCTCAAGCTGGAGGCGCGCTTTTCCCCGAAACTGGTGGATGATTTGCGTGCACGGGGCCATGAGGTGGAGCTTCTGCCGGATTTCGATGAAACCGTGGGACATGCCGGCGCAGTGGTGCGCCACCCTGACGGATTTCTGGAAGGGGCCACTGACCCGCGCTCCAACGGCGGGGTGGCGGCGTATTGATTCAGGTGGAAAGCACCCGATAGATGCCGATGAAGGCGGGCCCCACCAACACCACCAACAACCCCGGAAAAATACAGAACACCAGCGGAAACAGCAGTTTGACTCCCAGTGTGGCCGCTGCTTGCTCCACCGCCCGGCGTTGCTGGTGCCGCAGGTGTTCTGCCTGAACGGCCAGGGCATCGCCAATTCGGGTGCCAAATCGTTCCGCCTGGATCAGCAACGACACCAGACCATCCACCGCTTCCAGTCCCACCCGCTGGGCCAGATGGCGCAGCGCACGCGTTCTGCCGCTGCCTGCGGCAAGCTCCAGGGAGGCCATGTGAAGTTCCTGGGCCAGCGCGGGGGCATGCCCGGCAAATTCACGTCCGATGCGGGTGATGGATTGTTCCAGCGAGAGCCCCGCCTCCACGCATAGCACGAGCAGGTCCAGCAGTTCGGGCAAGGCGCGTGCAATGGCCCTTTGGCGTTGGCGGATGCGCAGGGTCAGCCAGGTGTTGGGTAGGTAGTAACCCGCAGCACTTGCAGCAATCAGCAAGGCGCCCTGCAGCATGTCCAGGTGGTGACGGAACGTCAGCAGCCCGGCAAGGCTTGCTGGCAACACCAGGGCCAGGGCTGCTTTGGCAGCAAAGAAGAACAGCGGCGTGACTGACGGACGCATGCCGGCATTGAGAAAATGAATTCTCAAGGCACTCTGATGCCAGTCTTCACGAGGGCGCGCCAGGTGGCCCAGCGGATCAAGGCTTTTTTTGATATGGCGCAGCAGCTTCATGGCTCGAGATGGGTCATTCGTTTCATGATCAAAAGACCACTGCCCCACAGCACGAAGGCGCCCACGGCAACCCAGCGGCCGATGGCGTCTTGCGTGAGCAACTCCAGCAGTCCGGGATGGAGCGACTGCATCAGCAGCGCGCAGGCTATGGGCAAAATGCTGAGGATCCATGCGGATAACCGGCCTTCAGCAGACAGCACCTTGATTTGGGCACGCAAGGCGGCGCGCTCGCGAATGACGCGCGCCAATTGATCAAACAGGCGCGTGATGTCACCACCGGTTTCGCGATGCAGGCTGGTGGCCACGATAAAGGTCTTGAGATCGGGCAGGGGCACGCGGGCGCCCAGGTGGTTCAATGCCATCGGCAGACCAGCGCCAAAACCGATTTCTTCCGTGGTGATGCGCAGTTCTCCCGCCAGCGGCTCACGCAGTTCGGTGCTGGCCAGTTCCAGGGCGCGCGGCAGATCGTGACCGGCGCGCAACGCCCGACTGATGAAATCGAGGGCGTCCGGAAGTTGAAGGTCCATGCGACGCAGCCGCCGCTGTCCTGCAAGGCGGCGCAGCAGGGCCAGATGGCGCATCTTCCAGGATTCCGAGTCAGGAATGGCGCGCATTGGCGGAGGGGCGGGGGCCAGCGGCATGGGCTCGTGGTCCCACTGGGCCAGTCGGGAGCGCAGGTGGCGACGCGGCCCAAAACGCGCGTCCCACCCCCAGGCCAGCCCTTCCAGCAGCAACAGGACAAGGAGGAAGAGGGACAGCGTAAAGACCCACAGTGCCGGGCTCATGAGACCTGTTCCCAGGGAACGCCATAGAGTTCCAGGCGTTCGGCAAACACCGAGGCGGACCTGGCGGCCACGAACGCGCCTTCAATGCGCTTGTCGTGACGGTGCTTATGGACCGTGAACACGTAACGCTGACGTGTTTGCAGGAGCCCCTGTTTGCGTCCACACAGCTCCGAGATGGAAGTGATCTTCCTGCTGCCATCGGGCAAGCGCGTCGTTTGAATGATGACCTGCAACGCGCTGCCGATCTGGGAGCGCACGTTGTTTTCAGACAGGCCCCCATGGCCCAGGGCCACCATGTTTTCCAGGCGGATCAGGGCATCTTCGGGAGAGTTGGCGTGCAAGGTGGTGAGCGAGCCTTCATGGCCGGTGTTCATGGCCTGCAACATGTCCAATGCTTCGGCGCCCCGCACTTCGCCTACGATCAGCCGGTCGGGGCGCATGCGCAAGGCGTTGCGCACCAGGTGGCGTGGCGTGATTTCACCTTGCCCTTCAAGATTTGCCGGCCGCGTCTCGAGGCGGACCACGTGGGTTTGGTGCAGGCGCAGTTCCGCGGCGTCTTCAATGGTGATGAGGCGTTCATGGGGAGCAATGAATTCCGAGAGCGCGTTGAGCAGCGTGGTTTTGCCGCTGCCAGTCCCTCCCGAGATCAGAATGTTGAGGCGGGCATGCACGTAGCTGATCAGCAGATGGCCCATTTCCTGGTTCAGGCTGCCGTGCGCGATCAGGTGCTCGAGCGTGAGCGGGGCGGGGCCGAAGCGACGTATCGACAGCATCGGGCCGTCCAGTGCCAGCGGAGGAATGATGGCGTTGACTCGTGAGCCATCGGGCAGACGCGCATCCACCATGGGGCTAGATTCGTCGATGCGGCGCCCCACGCGCGAGACGATTTTGTCGATGGTCCGGATGAGATGGTGGTGGTCCTCAAACGATCGGGGTTCAAGGACCAGCCTTCCCCGTCGTTCCACATAGATCTGACCTGGGCCATTGACCAGAATGTCTGAAATCTCAGGATCCTGCAGCAGGGGCTCTAGCGGCCCCAGTCCCAGCATCTCGTGCTGGATGTCCTCCACCAGCTGGCGGTGTTCGATGGCATTGATGGTGGGCCGCTCTGCCAGGAGGCAACCTTCAATCCAGGATCTGACTTCGCTGCGCTGGCGATCCGGGGCTAGCGCCTGAAGGTGGGCAAGATCATACCGGTCCAGCAGTTGATGGTGAATTTTGGAGCGAAGTGCGGAGAGTGATTTCATGGGAATTGCCGCTCACGGGTGTTGTGGATTCCAGCGCCATTGCTTTTTCCACCAGCGTTGCAACAGACCGCGTGGCGGTTTGCCCGTGGGCTCAGGAGCCGGGACGAGGGTGCGTGCCAGGGCAATCAGGCTTTGGCTGATGGGGTGGAAGGGGGCCTTGTACCAGAGCACCTGCCCGCCTGTGATGCATGCGCGCACCAGTGCTGCGTCCTCGGGAATGTGGTGCAGGATGTGGGTACCCAGGGCACGATCCAGCGTTTTGGGATGTGGTTCGCCCATTGCATTAACCCGATTGAGTATGGGCAGGATGCGCAAGGGATCAATGCCTTGCGCAATCAGGGCGCTGAGCAGGCGTCGCCCGTCCCTGACCATGGGAAGCGTGGTTTGCAATACCGGTAGCAGGCAGTCGGCAACACGCAGCAGTGCCATCATCCTGGCGTCCAATGCGCGTCCGCCATCCACCAGAATGCAGTCAAACCGCGAACGTGCCGCTTCCAGAATGGCCGGCCACCCATCGGGGGTCAGGGTTCCATCCGGCATAGGGTGCTCGGTTGCGGCCAGCACACCCAGACGGGTGTTGCGGCCAGAGCAGTGCCGATTCCAGCAACGCCTCGTCGAAGCGTTCGGGGCGGTGCAGCAGATCACCCAGCGTGGCTTTGGGCTCGTTTGGAGACAGCATCAGCGCAGCGTCGCCAAAGGGGTGGACGCCATCGATCACCAGCACCTTGAGCTGCCAGCGCAGTGCCAGAAGGCAACCCAGTTGCGTCGTCAGAAAAGTGATCCCCACGCCACCCTTGCAACTGAAGAACACGAGAATGCGGCCGCGCGGGCGTGAGGCGGGCGTCATGGCGTTGATCCTGAAAGGGCCCCTGCGCTTTCCAGGGGCAGGGTTACTGTGGAGAGCGGCAGCAACAGTTGAAAGACATTGCCAAAAATGCCGATCGGCAAATAGGACAAAGGCTGGCATGGAGATGCGCCGGGCGCACACAGGCTGGCCTGGACGGCCGAAACGCAGGGGCTGATGCCCTGGGCACAATTGGACTGATTGAGTGCGATGTTGGAAGGCGGGGCCGTGGCAGTGAGCGACCCAAAATCGCCCGTCATGAACTGGATCAGGACCGTGCCGCTGGTGATTTCACCCACGCCTGGAAAGGCCACGGTGCCGCTGCTCGTTCCGGTTTGTAATACGGCATCGTAAGGGATGTATGGGTTGAGTCCTTGAACGGCTGCATCCCGGGCAGCACGGCGGGTGACTTCCTGCGCCGAATTCCAGACAAGCAGCACACGGCCCAGTTCCATGATTCCAAATAGCAGGGTCAGCAACAAAGCGGCCACCAGGGCAAACTCCACGCTTGTGGCGCCCTTTTCGCGACGTTCAGTTACCGGCATAACGATAGAGCGCCGAGGTGTTGAGGGTGATGCGGTAGCCACTGTCCGCATCGACGATCGTGTAGCCTGCGCCGGCTGCCAGGGGAAAATAAAAGGGCAGCCACGAGCCGAGGTTGGGCAGCGACAGGGTAATGCTGGTTTGCACATAACCCAGCGTGGCATCCACTGCGACAGTGGAACCTGGCACGCAATAGGCGGGCGGTACGGTAAAGGGATTGAAGGCAAGGTCCAGGCAGACCAGGGCGATGTGGGCACTCTGGCCATTGGTCAGGCCGCCGCTGCGAATGTCCTGAAGCATCTGCGCCGTGATGCCGGGCATGCGCTGCCCCAGCTGGTTGGGTGGTGCAAGGCTGAGCGCCCGAGCGCCCTCCTGGGCCGCTTTTTGCAGCACGTTCTGGGTCCAGTACAGCCGGCCGAATTCCGTGATAAAGGCACAGAGCGTCACCAGCAATGGCAGTAGCAAGGCCAACTCCACCGTGGCCGTGCCACTTTGGTTTCGTTGGATGCAATCGCTGGGCTTGGGAATAGTGAACAAGGAGGGGCAGACCTTAGCGATAGAGCAATGGGGGGGCGGGCGGCACATATCCTGCCACCGCATATCCGAAAGGCGTCATGGCGGCTGGCGAAGCCATCCCCAGCAGGCTGAAAACCTGGGCAAAGTAAGGCGTGAGTGCGGCTTGCGCGCCGGTATCCACTTCCAGGTATTGCAGGCCGGTGGCATCCACCACACCGGTGCTGGCACTGTTGTTGGTGGCTCCCACGAAGGCGCAGTCTGGCACCAATGGACTCCAGTGCAAGGCCGTGACGCTACCGCCGCGCAAAGCGCTGTTGGCGCTATTGGCATTGGCACAGGTTCCCAGGCGAAAAGTGGCCTGGCCGGGGTCCAGCGGCGCGTTCTGTTCCAGTACCAGGTGATATTGGGCCAACACGGCCTGGGCTTCCAGTACGGCATTCAGCGTGCCCGTCACCGTGTTGTCCAGCTGTCGCGCACCCGCCAGCGCCGCGGCGTCCGCAGCTGTCTGCAGCGTGCCACGCGCGAGGTAAAGCCGCGACAGGTCCAGCGCCATGGCGATAAATGCCACCAGCACCATCAACACGGTCATCAAGGTCAAGGTCACGCTGCCGGATTGCCTGCTCATGGCTTGCCCTCAAGGCGCCCTCCCAGTGTCCGCTCCAGGACGCCAGGTTCACGATAATGGTCTGTGGGCAGATCCGGCAGCGTATTGCTAGGGCCCACCAGGTGCGGGGTGACCACAAACACCAGTTCGGTTTTGTCCGTCTGGAAATTGGGGCTGCGAAACAGCGCACCCAACAACGGAATCTCACCCAGAAACGGCATGGCATTGAGTGTGGCGTTTACGTTATTGCGCACCAGCCCACCAATCACGAAATGCTCGCCATCCTTGAGTTGAACAGTGGTGCTGGCGCGGCGCGTGGTAAAGGAGGGCAGGATGGTGGGCGCAAGTCCGGGTCCGCTGCTGACGTTGACGCCCTGCGGGTTCAGTTCGGACACTTCTGTGGTTACCGTCAGCCAAATCTGTCCTCCCTCCAGCGCCTTGGGCAGAAAATGCAGCGAGACGCCGTATTCCTGTTCGGTCAGCGTCACCATGCTGCCTCCCATGCCGTTGGGTGTGCTGGTGGGAATGAGCACTTTGCCGCCCGCCAGGAAATGGGCCTCCTGCCCGCTCAATGCCATGACCGTGGGCTCTGCCAGGATTTTGATCAAACCATCGCTGTGTTGGCCGTCCAGTGACACCGCCAGGGCATGGTTGAAAGTGATCTGGGCAGGGCCTTGCGTGAGCAGGTTGGAGAGGACGCCAAACGACCAGGGACCTCCTGATTTCTGGTACTGAACCGAGGCTCCCAGCTCATCCATCAGCAGTCGCGAGACCTCGGCCACTTTCACTTCCAGCATGATTTGCGCCGGTTGCGCCACGGTGAGCAGGTTGATGACGTGTGGGGCGGACCATGCCGCCGGTGTGGTGACGCCCGGAACGGCATGCGCACCGGGGCCGCCATTGGCAGCGGGCATCATCCCCGGTGAGGGATTGGCTGCGGTGGAGGTGGTGCTGGATGCTGCGCCGGGCAAGTGCGTCAAAAATGCCTGTGCTATGGCCACGGCCTGTTCAGAACGGATCACGTCTGAGACCTTTCCCGCCAGGACCACCGATTCGCCGCTGGAGGACACCCTGATCTGCTCCTCATCGGGCAACAGCAAACGCAACCGGGCCATTAGAGGAGCGACGTCACGTTCCACGTTCAGATTGAAGACCTGTAATCGGCCGTGTTCCTGCCACAGCAATACATTGGTGGAACCCGCAGACTTGCCCACGAGATAAAGATCATGGCGTCCCAGCAATACCACGTCGGCCACCTGGGGTTGGCCCACCGACAGCCGCGATACCCGGTGATCCAGCGCGATGACTGCAGACTTGCCTTCCATCAGGGTGAGCGTGTGCTCTTCAGGAACCACCTGCGCCCATGTGCTGCTCCCCAGGGTGACGAGCAGCGCCCATGCCATGCGCGCGTTCACCGCTGCATGCTCCGTTCAACGCCACGAATCACCTCGGTGGCAGGCCCCTGCTGGGTTGGCGCTATGCCATTAAAGCGCCCCAGCAGCGTCTGCCGGGTGGCCCCCGTGGTGGCAGTGATTTGCTGATCTACCTGATTGCGCAGCACCAGGGAGAGCGTCCCGATGCTGCGTGCCAGGTCCAGTTGCTCCGCCTCCGCAGGCGTTACCTCCAGCGTGACCGCATTGACCACGTGTGGGCGCGTCTCGTCGGTGTTGGCCTCTTGTGCCACGGCCAGAACGGGCACATGTTCCAGTACGATTTTTGAGACGCTGCTGCCGGTGTGCCCCGGCGCCCCTTCGTGAAGGCTGTTGACCACGACATCCACATAATTGCCCGGCAATGCAAAGCCGGCCACGCCCACCACCTCATTGACGCGCACGGTCATGGCGCGCCGCCCGCGGGTGATGATGGCGGACAAGCCACCCCGCGTGCCTTCGGGTGCCAGGACACTCTCCAGGATGGGGGTTCCCTGTGGAATCGCCATGCGTACGTAGCGTCCTTCCAGGCGCGAGGTGTCGCTGACAAATCCCTGCGGAAGAAGATGGTTGGGCCATTCCCGTGCCGTGATGTTGGAAGCTGTCAGTCGTGTGCCTTGTGCCAATGTCGTCGCGGCCACGGCCACTGGCACTGAGTTGACGCGGGCTGCCTTGAGCAGCCAGCGAGCAGAAAGGGTGGTGGCTCCCAGCGCCAGCACAATACCGCCAGCAATCCACCAGGGCTTGTGGTGGGGGCTCATGACCATCGTTCCATCAATGCCATGGCAAGTCCTGAAAGGGGTACCTTGCCCCAGGCCATCCGTCCGCCGCCAGGCGGCACCCAGGTCCAGAGCGCGCTTTGACAAAGCCCGGCCAGGATCAATTCGTCGTGAAGGTTGCGCGTTCTGGATTCGATGGCTGCGGCCCATGCCAGCAGCATGAGAATCAGGCCATGAAGCCAGATCATTGCCATTACCCCGCTGAGCCCACGCTGGTGGCGATGCTGTTGAATTTGGTCTCGAGGTTGGTTCCCAGAACCGTAATGCCACCGATGATCACGAGGCCGATGAGGGCAGCGATCAAACCGTATTCGATGGCGGTGACGGCGTCGTCGCCTTTCAGAAAATTTTTGATGCAGGCAATGCAGGATTTCATGGCAGACCCCTCGCAAATTGAACGCACATCGCAAATCACCGATGTAAATTCAGCATAGCGAGGGTGCTTTGCGCACGACAGTCACGAATGCATCGCGGTGCGGGATGAATACCCATGAAGCGCGCCATGACGTTCATCCCATGAAGGGCAAGGGTTCAATACAGACCGGGCAAAAGCCTCCAGCGCACGCACCCCTGATACGAACGGTAGGCTGCCTGACGGGCCAGCCAGCGCTCTTCGCGTTCGATGCGCAGCCATTGCAGGGTATACAGACCACCGTAGATCAGGAAGTTGCGCAGGCTGGCATGCGCGCAAAAAAATCCGCTATGGCTGACGAGATAGCCCAGATAAATGGGATGCCGCACCAGTCTGTAGGCGCCACGGGTGACGATGTGGCGTTCTGCCGGAAGGAGGCCGAAAGCGCGGCCCAGGGAAAGCTTGGCAAAGATCTGCCAGAGCGCACCGCCCAGCATGAGGCCAGTCGTGATGTGTTCGGGGAGCAGCTGCCTTCCGTCCCCCAAATCAAGCGCCAGAAAATAGAACGTGGCTGGCAGGCTGGTGGCCAGTGCGGCAGGATGCCAGTCGCGCGTCAGCGGTTGGCGACTGAACAGGATCAGAAGCACGCTCAAGGTTTCGGTCAACAGCAGCGCCAACAGGGTGGGATGTTGGGGGTGCTGCAGCCATATGGCACAGGCCTTGACCCAGAATTGCAGGAGTGCGGTCGCCGCAGCAAGACGCAGCCCCCACTCGATGAGGTGGGAACGCATTGCCACGACGTGTCCTTCAGGCGAGGTGATGTCGGTTGGCAAACATCACCAGGGCAGCGCGTCCGCGAATTTGCAATTTACGATAGATCATCGACAGGTGATTGCGCACCGTGCATTCGCTGATTTCCAGTAGCGTGCCCAACGTGAAGGCCTTGGCCTCGGGATTGCGTGCGAGGGTGGCGATGATGTGCCGCTCACGCGTTGTAAGTTGTCCGATGAGTAATTCTTCGGGTGACACCTTTGGGGCCAGGGGACCGCCGATGGCTTTGCACAGCATGCGGTCGGATAGTTCACTGGGTAGCCAGAAACGGGCTTTGGCTACCTGTTCGATGGCGCCAAGCAAGGTGCCTACGGGCTCTCCCATGTGGACTACGCCGCGGGCTCCTGCGCGGATGAGGGTTTCCAGTTCGGTCAGGTCACGGGTTGCACTCAATATCAGCAGGCCGATGCCCTGTTCAACCAATTGTGCCGGCAGGTCGAAGGCCTTGCCGATCAATCCGGCGTCGGCTATGACGATGTCGGGTTTGCGACGCTGGATTTCGGATGGCAGGCCCGGGTCCACCGGGTGGCTGCCCACCCAGCTCATCGGGTTGGGCGAGGATTCCAGCAGGGCCTTCAGGCCCCAGATGGTGACTTGATTATGAGTGGCGGCAAAGACACGAATGGGTGTTGTGCGGTTCATGATCATCCTGGATTGGCAATGAGAAAGGGTTCGTCAGAGCCTCCAGCATACAAAACCGCACCGGAATGCAGTGCAAGGAAATGTCAAAAACGTAAGCTACCTGGCGCGCGCGTATTGCGGCACGATCGGTATGGATGCACCCAGGGCATCTGCCGCGTGCCAGGCCCAATGCGGATTGCGCAGCGCGGCCCGGGCAATGGCGATGAGGTCGGCCTGGCCGCGTGCCAGGATGTCTTCGGCCTGATGGGGGTCGGTAATCAGGCCCACTGACATGGTGGTGGCTGAGGTTTCCTTGCGTACCCGCTCGGCAAAGGGCACCTGGTACCCGGGCCCCACCGCGATCTTTTGATGGGCCACGAGGCCGCCACTGGAGACGTCAATCCAGTCCGCACCTGCAGCTTTGAACGCCTTCGAAAAGTGGACGGTATCCTCCATGGTCAAACCGCCTTCGGCCCAATCCACGGCAGACAGCCGGATGCCCAGGGGACGGTCTTCGGGCCACACAGTCCGCACGGCCTCAAAGATCTCCAGCGGATAACGCAGGCGATTTTCCAGGCTGCCGCCATAGCTGTCCGTACGGGTATTGGTCAGTGGGGAGAGGAATTCATGCAGCAGGTAGCCGTGCGCCGCATGGATTTCGACAGCGTCGAAACCCAGGCGCTTGGCGCGCTGGGCAGCAGCCACAAAAGCCGCCTTGACGCGTTCAAGGTCTGTTTCCGTCATGGCATGGGGCGCCTCCCCCTGATCGCTGTACGGAAGGGTTGAAGGGGCCTCGGGGCGCCAGCCACCATTTGCCACAGTCAGGGGCGGGCCTGCTTCCCAGGGTCGCCGTGCCGAGCCTTTGCGACCAGCATGGCCCAGTTGGATGGCCATCCGGGTCTCGCCATGCGCCCGGCAGAACTGCAACACCCGGGCCAATGCGGCTTCCTGGGTGTCATTACACAGGGCAAGGCACTGCGGCGTGATCCGGCCTTCCATGGTCACGGCCGTGGCTTCCACGATGACCATCGCGGCGCCCGACACGGCAAATTTGCCGAGGTGCATCAGGTGCCAGTCGTTGGCGACACCCTCGATGGCAGAATACTGGCACATGGGAGAGATGACGATGCGGTTGGACAAGGTCATGCCGCGCAAAGTCAGGGGGCTGAAAAGGAGGCTCATGGCAGTTGAGAGTGAATGATTTTGAGGAGCATGGTGCCCGGGGCCGGACTCGAACCGGCACACTGTCGCCAGCGTCAGATTTTGAGTCTGATGCGTCTACCAATTTCGCCACCCGGGCTGTAACCGGTTATTATAGCCAGTTTGATCATGTTGCGCACAGACGATTTTGATTATGTTCTGCCCCAGGAGCTCATCGCCCAGGTTCCGCCTGAGCGTCGGGGGGAGAGCCGCATGCTGCTACTGAACGCCTCGGGGCCGGTCGATGCCAAATTTGCAGAGCTTCCCGACTGGGTTCGGGCAGGCGACCTCCTGGTGCTCAACGACACGCGCGTCATGAAGGCGCGCCTGTTTGGCCACAAGCCTACGGGCGGCCAGGTGGAATGCCTGGTGGAGCGGGTGTTGTCGTCGAATGAGGCGCTGGTGCATTTTCGTTCCAGTCATGCCCCGCGCGCGGGCGGCACCGTCCTGTTCGAGGGAGGGTCGCGCCTCGTGGTACTGGGGCGCGAGGACGCGCTCTTTCACGTGCGTCTGGAGTCAGAAGTGGCGCTGACGGTGCTGGAGTGGATGGAGCAGCGGGGACAGTTGCCCCTGCCACCTTACATCGAACGCTCGCCCAACGCCCAGGATGACGAACGCTACCAGACGGTGTATGCACGGGAGCCGGGTGCGGTGGCAGCGCCCACGGCGGGTCTGCACTTTGATGCGCAGATGCTGGGCTGTTTGAAAGCGCGTGGCGTGGCGTTTGCCAGTGTGACCCTGCATGTGGGGGCCGGCACTTTCCAGCCGGTCCGTGCCGAATTCGTCAAGGATCATGTCATGCATGCCGAGTGGTACGAGATTCCGGAAGAGACCGTTGCAGCCATTGCGCACACCCGCGCGCGCGGGGGTCGCGTCACAGCCATTGGCACCACCAGCCTGCGAGCGCTTGAAGCCGCTTCGGCAAGCGGCACCCTGGTGCCAGGGATCGGCGAGACACGCCTGTTCATCACGCCGGGGTACCGTTTCAACACCGTGGACCGACTGTTCACCAACTTTCATTTGCCGCGTTCCACGCTGCTCATGCTGGTTTCGGCATTCGCCGGAGCCGCGCCCATCCGCGCCGCCTATCAACATGCGATTGCCCAGCGCTACCGCTTTTTCAGCTATGGCGATGCCATGCTGATGGATCGTCAATCATGAAGTTCACCCTGCACGCCACCGATGGTCGCGCCCGGCGCGGCACAATCCAGCTTCCCCATGGCCGGGTGGAAACACCAGCGTTCATGCCGGTGGGCACCTACGGGTCGGTGAAGGGGGTCTCGCCCGACGAACTTGTGGATCTGGGCGCGCACATCATTTTGGGCAACACCTTCCATCTCTGGCTGCGCCCCGGCCTTGAAGTGATCGACATGCATGGTGGGTTGCACGGATTCATGGGCTGGAACGGGCCCCTCCTGACGGACTCCGGAGGGTTTCAGGTATTCAGCCTGGGCGCCCTGCGCAAAATTTCAGAGGAGGGCGTGGCTTTTCGTTCTCCCATCAACGGAGATGCGCTGTTCCTGACGCCGGAAGAATCCATGCGCATCCAGCGTGTGCTCAATTCCGACATCGTCATGGCCTTTGACGAATGCACGCCCTATCCGGCTGATTTGTCCGTAGCGCGCGCGTCGATGGCGTTATCCCTGCGCTGGGCCGAACGCTCCCTCAAGGCACACGGTGACAACCCCAATGCGCTGTTTGGCATCGTCCAGGGTGGCATGCATGAGTCGCTGCGCGAGATATCGGCGCGGGAAATGATTCAGATGGATTTTCCGGGTTATGCCATGGGGGGCTTGTCAGTGGGTGAGCCTGCCGAAGATCGCGAGCGGATTCTCAAACATACGCCATCCCTCCTGCCTGCCCATAAACCGCGCTATCTGATGGGCATGGGCACGCCGGAAGATATCGTGGCTGCCGTTTCGGAAGGAATCGACATGATGGATTGTGTCATGCCCACGCGCAATGCTCGTAACGGCTGGCTTTTTACGCGTTTCGGCGACATCAAGATCCGCAACGCGCGTCACAAGACGGACACCCGACCCCTCGATGAAACCTGTCAGTGCTATACCTGCCGTCGTTTCTCGCGGGCTTACCTGCACCATTTGCAGCAGGCCAATGAAATACTTGGGGCACGCCTCAATACCTTGCACAATCTGCATTATTATCAGGTGCTGATGCAGGAACTGCGTGCGGCCATCGAAGCCGGCCGACTGGCCGAGTATCGGGCCGAATTTGAGCGGGACAGGGCCACGCCGTGGTAGAATCCCGCAGCTTGATTTTTGGAGGTTTTCATGGGAATTACAAACGCTTTCGCGGATAGTGGCGCCACCGGTGCTCCTGACCTGGGTATGAACCTGGTCTTCATCGTCATCATGTTTGGGGTGCTGTATTTCATGATGATTCGCCCGCAGATGAAACGCCAGAAAGAGCAGAAGGCCATGCTCGAGGCATTGAGCCGTGGCGATGAGGTTGTGGCAGCAGGCATTTTGGGTAAGATCGTCGATCTGGACGCCAACTACGTCAAACTGGAAATTGCCAAGGGTGTCACCATCCAGGTGCAACGTGGGGCCGTGGGCACATTGCTGCCCAAAGGCACTGTCCAGTAATTTTTCATGAACAAGTTCCCCCTCTGGAAAAACGGCCTGGTTTTGCTGGCCCTGGTGCTGGGCACGCTCTATACCCTGCCCAACTTCTTCGGTCAGTCACCAGCAGTGCAGATTTCGGCACAGGGCGCCACTGCCAAAGTGGATAGTGCCCTGGCTGCGCGGGTTGAGCAGGTACTGCATGACGCGGCCATCCCCTACACGCGTTCCACGCTCGATGAAAGCGGCATCAAGATCCGTTTTGCTGATCCTGACACCCAGCTCAAGGCGCGCGATGTGGTGGACCATGCACTCAATCCCGAGGGGCAGCAACCCGGTTATGTGGTCGCCCTGAACCTGGTCCCCAATTCGCCCCGCTGGCTGTCGGACATCGGCGCACTGCCCATGTATCTGGGGCTTGACCTCTCCGGGGGCGTGCATTTTCTGTTGCAGGTGGACATGAAGGCGGCGCTCACCAAGCGGCTGGACAGCTATGCTTCGGAAATGCGTGGCGCATTGCGCGACAAGCGCGTGTACTACGATGGCATCAGTCGCGACGGCAACCGCGTGACGCTGCGGTTTCGCGATGAAGCCACCCGCACCACAGCACACCAGGTGCTGGATAATGAATACCGTGACCTGATCTTCAAGGACGAAGGATCAGGCACCGATCTTTCCATCGTGGCATCGCTCAAGCAGGAAGCGCTGACCACCATTCAGGACCAGGCCCTCAAGCAGAACATCCTGGCGTTGCGCAATCGCGTCAACGAGCTGGGTGCCAAGGAACCCATCATCCAGCAACAGGGCTCGGACCGCATCATCGTTCAGCTCCCGGGTGTGCAGGATACGGCCAAGGCCAAGGACATCATCGGGCGTACGGCTACCCTCGAAATCCGTCTGGTGGATGAGGATCATGCCTCCCCCACTTCCGTGACCGAACCCCCGCCCTTTGGTGACGAACTGGTCCTGGAGCGGGGCGGTGCGCCGGTCTTCGTCAAGAAGCAGGTGGTTTTGACGGGAGAGGTCATCACAGACGCCGGGGCTGGATTTGATTCACAGTCCAACCGGCCGTCGGTAAACATCAGTATGGACAGCAAGGGTGCACGCATCATCCGCCAGGTGTCGCGTGAAAACCTGAAGAAACGCATGGCCATCCTGCTCATCGAGAAGGGTAAGACCGAAGCCATCAGTGTGGCCACCATCCAGGACGAACTGGGCGCGCGGTTTCAAATCACTGGATTGCGCAATCCCAAGGAAGCCAACGACCTGGCGTTGCTGCTGCGTGCCGGCGCCCTGGCTGCGCCCATGGAGTTTCTTGAAGAACGTACGGTAGGCCCCAGCCTTGGTGCTGAAAACATCGCCCGCGGATTTCATTCCACCTGGATCGGCTTTGCGGCCATTTCGGTGTTCATGGTGGTCTACTACCTTCTGTTCGGCGTCATTTCGATCACCTCACTAGCGGTCAACGTGCTGCTGCTGGTGGGGTTGCTGTCGTTGCTGCAAGCCACCCTGACCTTGCCTGGCATGGCCGGGATTGCGTTGACGGTGGGGATGGCCATTGATGCCAATGTTCTGATCAATGAACGCATTCGCGAAGAACTGCGCAACGGCAACTCGCCCGGAGCATCCATCCATGCCGGTTATGACCGTGCTTTTGGCACCATCCTGGATTCCAACGTCACCACCGGCATTGCCGGCGTTGCGCTGTTTGCCTTCGGTTCGGGGCCGGTGAAGGGGTTTGCCGTGGTCCTGGTGCTGGGCATTCTGACTTCCATGTTCAGCGCCGTGATCGTTTCACGGGGACTGGTCAATCTGATTTATGGCAGCCGCCGCAAGATCGACAAGCTATCCATCGGTAACGTGGACTGGCTTCACAAAGGCCGCTGATCGCGCGCCTTGAGAGAGAACGCACATGGAATTTTTCCGGATTCGCAACGATATACCCTTCATGAGCTGGGGCCGTTACACCACGGCCATTTCCCTCCTCACCTTCTTGCTGGCCATTTTCTTTCTCTTCAGCCGCGGGCTCAATTTTTCGGTGGACTTTACCGGTGGCACGGTCATGGAAGTCAGCTACGGCAACGCAGCCGACGTGGGAAAAATCCGTGGGGCGCTCAACGCACTCGGGTTTAACGATGCCAATGTCCAGAATTTCGGAACGTCGCGCGATGTCCTGATCCGTTTGCCGCTCAAGCCCGGTTTGACCAGCGCCAGCTTGTCCGACCAGGTCATGGCCTCGCTCAAGGCCGCTGACCCATCGGCACAGATGCGACGTGTAGAATTTGTAGGACCACAGGTAGGCGATGAATTGGTCAAGGACGGCTCTGCCGCACTGCTGTTCGTTTCGCTGGGCATCGTGATTTACCTTTCCCTGCGTTTCAAATGGCGTCCTGCGGTAGCCACCATCGTCGCCAATCTGCACGACGTGGTCATCATTCTGGGCTTCTTTGCCTTTTTCCAGTGGGAGTTTTCCCTTTCCGTGCTGGCAGCCGTGCTGGCCATTCTGGGATATTCCGTCAATGAATCCGTGGTGGTATTTGACCGGGTGCGCGAAAATTTTCGCAAGATGAGAGGGGCATCGGTTGCACGGGTCATCGACAATGCCATTACCCGCACCATGAGCCGCACCATCATCACGCACGGTTGTACGCAGTTGATGGTGACTTCCATGTTGTTCTTTGGGGGAGAGGCCCTGCATTATTTTGCTCTGGCACTGACCATCGGCATCATCTTCGGGATTTATTCCTCCGTCCTGGTCGCAAGCCCCATCGCCATGTGGTTGGGGATGACGCGCGACGACTTCGTTGCCACGGAGAAGAAGCCAGCCCCTGAAACGGAAGGCGCTTAAGGCCGGATCCGCCTGGTGGAACTTCTTCAATTCCTGGAACACCTGGACGATCACCTGATCCTGCTGAGTCAGCAGTACGGCTACGCCACCTACGCCATCCTGTTCATCATCATCTTTGGAGAAACAGGGCTTGTGATCGCACCGTTTTTGCCTGGCGACTCCCTTTTGTTCGTGGCGGGGGCGGTGGCGGCCATGGACGCATCGCAGCAGGGGACGTTCAATCTGCCCATGTTGATGGTCACGCTCATCGCTGCGGCGTTTCTGGGTAACCTGCTCAATTTTCAGATTGGTCGCTGGCTGGGCCCCAAGGTGTTTCATTGGGAGCGCTCACGCCTCTTGAATCCCCGCCACCTTGCAGAGGCCCACGAGTTTTACGAAAGGCATGGGGGCAAGACCATCGTGCTTTCCCGCTTTCTGCCCATCATCCGGACCTACGCACCCTTCGTGGCTGGCGTGGGAGACATGACCCATTCCCGTTTCATGGCTTTCAATGCGCTGGGAGCCGTGCTGTGGGTTTCTTCGCTGCTGCTTGCGGGATATTTTTTCGGCAACGTGCCCTATATCAAGGGCAACCTCGGCGCCATGATTGCGGGCATCGTGGCCGTCACCCTGTTGCCCCTGGTGTGGGCCGGGTTACGGGCGCGCTTCAGGAAAAAACCGTAACTTCAGGGATGATCCTGTCCGATACTGCGCGCCAGGGCTTCCGCAAGACCGGTATAGGTGGTGGGTTTGAGTGCCAGGAGGCGCTGCTTGTCCGCTGCGGGTAAGGAGAGTTCATTGATGAATGCCTGGATCAGCTCCTGATCGATGGTCTTGCCGCGGGTCAATTCCTTGAGGCGGTCATAGGCATTGACAAGACCCGTCTTGCGCATCACCGTCTGAATGGGTTCAGCCAGCACTTCCCAGGCCTGCTCCAGGTCCTTGCCGATGCGCTGGGGATCAGCTTCCAGCTTTCCCAAGCCCTTGAGGCAGGCATCGTAACCCAGCAGGCTATGACCCAGTCCAACGCCCATGTTGCGCAACACCGTGGAATCGGTGAGGTCTCGCTGCCAGCGCGAAATCGGCAATTTTTCTGCCAGGTGACCCAGAATGGCATTGGCAAGCCCCAGGTTGCCTTCGGAGTTTTCAAAATCGATCGGGTTGACTTTGTGGGGCATGGTGGAAGAACCCACTTCACCCGCTTTCAATTTTTGCTTGAAGTAACCCAGCGAGATATATCCCCAGATGTCACGATCCAGATCGATGAGAATGGTGTTGACCCGCGAGAAGGCATGCATCAGCTCTGCAATCGCATCATGGGGCTCGATTTGCGTGGTGTAGGGATTAAACTCCAACCCCTGTGCCTCGACGAATGTTTTGGACAGTGCTGGCCAGTCCAGGTCGGGATAGGCTGAAAGATGGGCGTTATAGTTCCCTACCGCGCCGTTGAATTTTCCCAACAGGGAAATTTCTGCAATGGTGCGTCGCTGGCGCGCAAGGCGCGCCACAGCATTGGCCATTTCCTTGCCTAGCGTGGTTGGCGTGGCCGTTTGTCCATGGGTGCGTGACAGCATGGGAACCGCAGCCAGTTCGTGGGCCAGGACGGTAAGACGGGAGATGATGGCATCCAATGCGGGCAACAGCACCTGGCTGCGGGCGCCGGCAAGCATCAGCCCATGGGACAGGTTGTTGATGTCTTCGGAGGTGCAGCCAAAGTGGATGAATTCGGCTGCAGCGACGATTTCTGCATTGTCGGAAAGCTTTTCACGCAGCCAGTATTCCAGGGCTTTGACATCGTGATTGGTACGCACTTCGATGGCTTTGATCTGTGCCGCATCCGATTCCGAAAATTGGCTGACCAGTTGGTCCAGCTGGGTCAGGGTGTCCTGCGAGAATCCGGGAATCTCGGGAATCCCGGGGTGTGCCGCAAGTGTTTTGAGCCATTCGACTTCAATCCGCGTCCGATAGTGGATCAGGGCATATTCGCTGAAATACGGACGCAAGGCGTCCATCCGGGCGCTATAGCGGCCGTCGAGCGGAGAGAGTGCGGTCAATATGGATGGAGGCATGTCAGGAATGACTCAGAAAACAGGGAAATGGGGCATTCTACCGTAATTTGATGTTGCGATTTGCCTGGCAGTGTCGGCAATCATGGCAGGCGCCAATGTTATAATCCGACGCAATCATGACCCTATTGGATACTTACAACCCATGAAACTTCTCGGTTCTGTTACCAGCCCCTTCGTTCGTAAAGTGCGCGTGGTGCTTCTGGAAAAGCGCATCGACTTCGAATTTATTACGGACTGCATGACCGGGGCCGAGCCGCTCATCGAGCAGTACAATCCCCTGGGCAAGATTCCTGCGTTGGTCCTGGACGACGGGGTTTGTCTGTTTGATTCGCAAGTCATCACGGAATACCTCGATGCCATCAGTCCTGTGGCGCATCTCATTCCCGAGCCCACGCGCGAACGCAGCCTGGTCAAGCGCTGGGAGGCCCTGGCGGATGGCGTCCTTGATGCTGGTGTTGCAATCGTGCTGGAATTGCGTCGGCCTGAAAATGAACGCAGTCCTGGCTGGATCGCGCGTCAGCGTGGCAAGATGGAACGGGGCCTGGCGGCCATGTCGAAAGAACTGGGGCAGCGCCAGTGGTGTACTGCCGAAGCCATGAACCTGTCAGACATTGCCACGGGTTGTGCCCTGCTGTGGCTGGATTTTCGCTTTCCCGATCTGGATTGGCGGGGCCAGTATCCCAATCTCGATGCGCTGGCCAAAAAGCTGGCCCAGCGCAAATCGTTCAAGGAAACACCCCCTGACGCCTAAGCCGTAATGATGCCGCCTCCAAGGCAGACTTCGCCGTCATAGAGTACGGCGGACTGCCCGGGGGTGATGGCCCATTGGGGTGAGGCAAAATCAAGTGTCATGCCTTCCCCGTCCAGCGCCAGTGTGCAGGGGGCATCCTGTTGGCGGTATCGGTTCTTGGCACCATAATGCCCGCCGTCAAGGGGAGGCACTCCCGATATCCAGCTCAGCTGGTTGGCGCGTAGCCAGGTCTTTTGCAGGGCAGGGTGTTCGTGCCCCTGCACCACGGTCAACACGTTGCCGTCCATGTCTTTTCCCACCACAAACCATGCATCGCCGGGACCGCCAATCCCAAGACCCTGGCGCTGTCCGATGGTGTAATACATCAAACCCTGGTGCTGACCCACCACGCGGCCTTCGGGCGTCTTCATGGGGCCCGGAGCGATGGGAAGATAGCGTTGTAAAAATTCACGGAAGGGGCGCTCGCCGATGAAGCAGATGCCGGTGCTGTCCTTTTTTTCGGCAGTGGGAAGCCCGGCGCGGCGCGCCAGTTCGCGTACTTCGGTTTTGTGCAGCTCACCCACGGGAAAAAGGGTGCGGCTTAATTGGGACTGGTTGAGCCGGTAGAGAAAATAGCTCTGATCCTTGGCGGGGTCCTTTCCACGCAAAAGTTCGTACTGCAAGCCTGTCTGCCGCACACGGGCGTAATGGCCCGTGGCAATCTTGTCCGCCCCCAATGCCATGGCGTGTTCCAGAAAAGCCTTGAACTTGATTTCCGAATTGCACAGCACATCCGGATTGGGTGTTCGGCCGGCCTGGTACTCCGACAAAAAATTCTGGAAGACCCGCTCGCGGTACTCCGCCGAGAAATTGACGGCTTCCATTTCAATGTCCAACAGGTCCGCCACGGAAACAGCGTCCACCAGGTCATCGCGCGCATTGCAGTATTCGTCTTCTTCGTCTTCCCAGTTTTTCATGAAAAGGCCGATGACTTCAAAGCCCTGCTCCTTGAGCAGCAAGGCAGAGACTGAAGAATCGACGCCACCGGAAAGTCCGACGACAACGCGGGGTTTAGCCATGGTGAGCAGTGGGGTGCAAGTTCAGGAATGAAAAAAGGCAGGGACGAAAACCCCTGCCTTTGGCAAAGCTGTCGAACTGATAATTAGTTGGCAGCAGGAGCAGCAGCTTTCTTGGATTTCTTCTTTTTGCCTTTTTTCTTGCTTGCCTTGGCAGGTGCCTTTTCTGCGGCAGGCGCCTTTTCTGCGGCAGGGGCAGCCATCGGTGCTGCGGCAGGTTTTGCAGGCGCAGGCGCCGGTGCGTCAGCAGCAACAGCAGACAGGGTGACAGCGGCAAAAACGGCCGCGATCAGAGCGGACAGCAGTTTGGACATGGTTAATTCCTCGGTATATCGTCAATTATAAAGATGATGCTGGGAATACGCGGCAATTCTAGTCGCCGTGGAACACTAACGCAAATCCCTTTCTGTGGGTTGACCCAGGCTTACTGAATATATTCATAGCCGGGTAGGGTCAGGAATTCCACAAACGCTTCCGAGGTGGTCAGCTGGTCAAACATGGCGGCCGCAGCCTCAAACTCGGCTGCTGCAAACTGGGACTCCCCCAACTCTTCGCGAATTTTCTGTAATTCGGAAGGGACCAGTGAACGGAATAGCGCCACGGTGACCTTGCGGCCATCCTCGAGCACACCATGGGGGCTTCTGATCCATTGCCATATCTGGGCGCGCGAAATTTCAGCGGTGGCGGCATCTTCCATCAGGTGGTGAATGGGGACGCAGCCCGTGCCCGCCAACCATGAGCCGAGGTACTGCAGACCGATGTTGATGTTCATCCGCAATCCCGCCTCGGTGATGGGGCGTTGCGGAGAAAAATCGAGCAGGTCCGCTGCCGTACTATGGACATCGGTGCGTTGACGGCTGATCTGGTTGGGACCGGTCATCAGTTTGTCGAAGATCTCACGAGCCACCGGGACAAGTCCAGGGTGGGCTACCCAGGTGCCATCATAGCCATCTGTGGCCTCGCGGGTTTTGTCCTCGCGTACCTTGGCCAGAGCGGTTTCATTGGCCACCGGATCGTTTTTGATCGGAATCTGGGCTGCCATGCCCCCCATGGCAAATGTGCCACGACGGTGGCAGGTCTTTACCAGCAGGAGCGCATAGGCGCGCATGAAGGGGGCGGTCATGGTCACCAGGTTGCGGTCAGCGAGGATGAAGTGGGGATCCTTGCGGAACTTCTTGATGCAGCTGAAGATGTAGTCCCATCGCCCGGAATTGAGGCCTGCGCTGTGTTCGCGCAGTTCGTACAGGATTTCATCCATTTCGAAAGTGGCCAGCACCGTTTCAATCAGGACCGTGGCCTTGATGCTGCCCTGCGGAATCCCGAGGGCATTTTGTGCGGCGACGAAAATGTCATTCCACAGCCGGGCCTCCAGATGGCCTTCCAGCTTGGGCAGGTAAAAGTAAGGGCCGCTGCCTTGCGCCAGCAGATGCCGGGCGTTGTGAAAGAAATACAGGGCAAAGTCAAAAATGCTGCCTGAAATGGGCTTGCCATCCAGCAGAACGTGTTTTTCATTGAGGTGCCAGCCACGCGGACGCACCATCAACACGGCGGGTTTGTCCCTCAGCTGGTATGACTTGCCCTCGGGGCTGGTGTAACTGATGGTTCGCTGTACCGCGTCCCGAATGTTGATCTGGCCCTGCACCGAATTTTCCCAAGTGGGCGTGGTGGAGTCTTCAAAATCAGCCATGAAGACGTTGGCGCCCGAGTTGAGCGCATTGATGACCATTTTACGGTCCGTGGGGCCGGTGATTTCAACCCGGCGATCGATCAGGTCTGCCGGGAATGGGGCTACGGTCCAGTCACCCTGGCGGATGGCTGCTGTTTCTGCATGAAAATCGGGGCGGATGCCCCGATCGAATTCAGCCTGGCGTTGTTCGCGTTGCTGGAGCAGGGCCTGGCGACGGGGCTCGAACGTGCGGCACAGCATGGCCAGAAATTCCAGGGCTTCAGGACTCAGGATCTGGTCAAAACCCGCCTGTAACGGGGCGGTGATGGTCAGGCCAGAAGGCCGGAAGGATGCGGTCATGAGATCCTCTTCAGGTTTGAAATGCTGCAGTGCAATATTACCGAACCATTGTCGATTGGACAAAGGTTAATGCATGAAAAATCCCGCCCCGATTGGCCGGGGCGGGATGCCACCAGGATCACCGGTGGTAGGGGGTTAATGGAACTGTTCTTCCTCTGTAGAGCCGGTCAGGGCGGTGGTTGATGAAGCCCCTCCCTGAATCACCTGTGTGACCTCATCAAAATAGCCGGTCCCCACTTCACGTTGATGGCGCGTTGCGGTGTAGCCCTGTTTCTCGGCGACGAATTCGGCTTCCTGCAGCTTGACATAGGCCGTCATGCCGTCCCGCGCATAGCCCTGCGCGAGGTCATACATGCCGTAATTGAGCGAGTGGAACCCGGCCAGGGTGATGAACTGGAACTTATAGCCCATCGCGCCCAGTTCACGTTGAAACTTGGCAATGGTGGCGTCGTCCAGGTGTTTTTTCCAGTTGAAGGACGGCGAGCAGTTATACGCCAGCATCTTGCCCGGGAATTTATCCCGAATGGCTTCAGCCCATTGCCGGGCGAACTCCAGGTCGGGTTTTCCGGTTTCGCACCACACCATGTCGGCCACTTCAGCATAAGCAAGGCCACGGGCAATGGAGGCCTCGAGGCCGTTGCGCACCCGATAAAACCCCTCTGAAGTCCGCTCGCCGGTGCAAAACGGCTGGTCGCGCGGGTCCACGTCCGAGGTCAGCAGGTTGGCGGCTTCCGCGTCGGTACGTGCCAGCAGGATGGTGGGAACGCCCATGATGTCGGCTGCAAAGCGGGCTGCCACCAGTTTTTGGACGGCTTCCTGGGTGGGGACCAGAACCTTGCCTCCCAGGTGGCCACATTTTTTGGCGGCAGCAAGCTGGTCTTCAAAATGGACGCCTGCGGCGCCGGCCTCGATCATGGCTTTCATCAGTTCATGGGCATTGAGTACTCCGCCAAAACCTGCTTCTGCATCTGCCACGATGGGTGCAAACCAGTCAATACTGGATTTGCCTTCGGCCCAATGCAACTGGTCGGCGCGGCGAAAGGTGTTGTTGATGCGGCGCACGACGGTGGGCACTGAGCTGACCGCATACAGGGACTGGTCAGGGTACATTTGCAGCGAGTCGTTGGCGTCCCCGGCCACTTGCCAGCCTGAGAGGTAGATGGCCTTGAGGCCTGCCTTGACCTGCTGCATGGCCTGGTTGCCCGTGAGCGCACCCAGGGTGTTGACGTAGGGTTCCGTGGTGCACAGCTGCCATAATTTTTCAGCACCGCGACGGGCCAGGGTGTATTCGATCTGCAGGCTGCCGCGCAGGCGGACCACGTCCTCTGCACTGTAGGGACGCTTGACGCCTTTCCAGCGGGGGTTTTCAGCCCAATCACGGTTCAGCTTTGCAATTTCCTGTTCGACACTCATGAACTTCTCCTAAAAATGGTGACTGCCTGTAAACGTTAGGTGGGATCCATGCGGCGGGTGGTGACGACCAGGCCGTCATCGTCCGCATAGAGCCAGGATCCGGGTTTGAAGGTCACTCCGGCAAAAGTGACCGGAATGTCTGCAGCGCCTTCGCCTTTCTTGATGGATCTTCGGGGGTGGGTTCCCAGGGCCTGCACGCCAATGGGCATGCTGCTGATGGACTGCGAGTCGCGAATGCAGCCATAAACGATGATGCCAGCCCAGCCATGTTTCACGCCCAGCGAGGCAAGTTGGTCGCCCACCAGGGCACAACGGAAGGATCCGCCTCCGTCTACGACGAGTACGCGGCCAAAGCCCGGGGTTTCCAGAGCGGCCCGTACGAGGGTGTTGTCCTCAAAAACCTTTAATGTGGCCATTTGCCCGCCAAAAGCCGTCATGCCACCATAATTGCCCAACATGGGTTCGGCCACGAAAGCGGCTTCGCCGAGTTGATCGCAAAGATCAGAGGTGTTGAGGGCCATGACGGGCTCCTTGGGTGAATGGAGGGAAGTGAAAACAGTTTCCCGTTCGTGTGAGTATTGATATATCATATATAAGACATAGGATACAAGTATTTTTTCAATGGGAGGCATCGGCCATCATGTACCAGCACATCAAGGTCCCCACGGTTGGGGAGAAGATTCGCGTCAAGTCGGACTATTCCCTGGAGGTTCCGGATCGGCCCATCATCCCTTTCCTGGAAGGAGACGGCACGGGTGTGGATATCACCCCGGTCATGAAAACGGTAGTGGATGCCGCAATAGCCCGGGCCTATGGCGGTAAGCGACAGATTTCCTGGATGGAAGTCTATGCGGGTGAAAAGTCGGTTCGCGTGTATGGGGATAATGTGTGGTTGCCCGAAGAAACGCTGCATGCCGTGCGCGATTTCGTCGTGTCCATCAAGGGCCCGCTCACGACCCCGGTCGGGGGGGGGATTCGGTCCATCAACGTGGCGTTGCGCCAGCAACTGGACCTTTACGTCTGTTTGCGTCCGGTACGCTGGTTTACTGGGGTGCCAAGCCCGGTGCGCGAGCCTGAAAAGACGGACATGGTGATTTTTCGCGAAAACTCGGAAGATATTTACGCTGGGATCGAATGGGAAGCCGAGTCCCCCGAGGCCCGCAAGATCATAGAGTTCCTGCAAAAGGAAATGAAAGTGAGCGCCATCCGTTTCCCGGCCACATCGGGAATCGGCATCAAGCCCGTATCGCGCGAAGGGACCGAGAGACTGATGCGCCAGGCGGTGAAATACGCCATCGATAATCAGCGCAAGTCGGTGACCATCGTGCATAAGGGCAACATCATGAAATACACCGAAGGTGCCTTCAAGAGCTGGGCTTATGCCTTGTGCCAGCGTGAGTTCGGTGCCGTATTGCTGGATGGGGGCCCCTGGATGAAATTGCCCAACGGCATCGTCATCAAGGATGTCATTGCCGACGCCTTCCTGCAGCAAATCCTGCTGCGTCCAGAAGAATACGACGTCATCGCCACCATGAACCTCAACGGCGATTTCATCTCGGATGCCCTGGCAGCTCAGGTGGGCGGTATCGGCATCGCTCCCGGAGCCAATTTGTCGGATACCGTGGCCATGTTTGAAGCCACCCACGGTACGGCCCCAAAATACGCCGGAAAAGACTACGTCAACCCAGGGTCGATGATCCTGTCTGCCGAGATGATGCTGCGCCACATGGGCTGGTTTGAGGCTGCAGATTGCATTATTGACGCCATGAAGAAAGCAATTGCAGCAAAAACAGTTACTTATGACTTCGCCCGATTGATGCCGGGGGCCACTCAGGTCTCCTGTTCAGGCTTTGGCAAGGAGCTCATCAAGCATCTTTGACACAGTCGCGTCGTGCATGAAAAAACCCCCTGCTATGGCAGGGGGTTTTTTTACCGTCACGCCCAACGGTGGTTGGGCAGGGAAGGTGGGAATTACGCAGCCTGGATGTTGGAGGCTTGCTTGCCTTTGGGGCCTTGCGTAACCTCGAACGAGACCTTCTGGCCTTCCTTCAGGGTCTTGAAGCCGCCCATCTGGATTGCCGAGAAATGTGCGAAAAGGTCTTCGCTGCCATCATCGGGGGTAATGAAGCCGTAACCCTTGGAATCATTGAACCACTTCACTGTGCCTGTTGCCATTGTTTGCTTTCCTATCGATAAATATGGGCCTGTAAACCCGGAACGGTTTGAGTTTCAAGGCCAGCAAACGGACAAACCGGTGATGCAGACATCTTGAACCAAACGCCAGACAATCTTTTACGCGACTTTTACCGTGTAAGTCAAGTAGTTAACCCCAATTTGAGATTCTCCAGGGGGAAAGCTTGCAAAGGTCACCACAACCCTTGCGAAAAACCCAGAATTGTTTAGACTGAACCCATTAGTGATGCAATCCTGGTCGCTAGAAACTTCAGGGATTGAGGCAAGATACTTTAAATACATGGCAACCCGAAATCCGGCAGACCCCGTTCTTGAAAAACAGCGTACCCGGGCGAAACCACCTTCGCTTTTCAATGTCGTACTGCTGAATGACGATTTTACGCCCATGGAGTTCGTGGTTCAGGTGTTGCAGGTATTTTTCTCCCTGGATCGTGAAGCGGCAACCAGGGTTATGCTCAAGGTTCACACTGAAGGCCGAGGCGTGTGTGGGGTCTACCCCAGGGATATTGCAGCCACCAAGGTTGAACGCGTGACCGGGTATGCCCGGCAACATCAGCATCCGCTGCAATGCGTGATGGAGGAAAACGGAACATGATCGCTCAAGAACTGGAAGTCAGCCTGCACATGGCTTTTGTCGATGCCCGACAAAAGCGCCACGAGTTCATCACCGTGGAGCATTTGCTTTTGGCGTTGATGGATAATCCCTCTGCGGTAGACGTACTGCGCGCCTGCGGAGCGGATATTGAGGCACTGCGCAAGGAGCTGGCCGAGTTTGTGCGTGAGCACACGCCGATGGTGCCTGGCGACGGAGATGTGGATACCCAGCCCACTCTGGGGTTTCAGCGCGTCATTCAACGCGCCATCCTGCATGTGCAATCTTCCGGAAAAAAGGAAGTGACGGGGGCCAACGTGCTCGTCGCCATCTTTGGCGAGAAAGATTCGCACGCCGTGTATTTCCTCAATCAGCAAGGCATTAGTCGTCTTGACATGGTGAATTACATCGCCCATGGCATCACCAAGGTGCCACAAGGCACACCGCGTGAAGAGGGCGGGCAGCAGGAGAATGAAGCGGATAGCCAGAGTGGCGGCGCATTGCAAAGTTTCACGCTCAACCTCAATGCGCAAGTCAGTGCCGGCAAGATCGATCCGCTCATCGGTCGTGACAGGGAAGTGGAACGGGTGATTCAGATTCTATGTCGGCGCCGCAAAAACAACCCCTTGTTGGTGGGTGAGGCAGGCGTTGGCAAGACGGCCATCGCAGAGGGCCTGGCCTGTCGCATTGTGGCGGGCAACATTCCAGATATATTGGCGCATGCCACGGTATATTCTCTCGATATGGGTGCGCTGCTTGCAGGCACCAAATACCGTGGCGACTTCGAGCAACGCCTCAAGGCGGTTTTGAAGCAGTTGCAGGAAGATCCGTCGAGTATCCTGTTCATTGACGAAATCCACACACTCATCGGTGCCGGCGCAGCTTCCGGAGGCACGCTGGACGCGTCCAACCTGCTCAAGCCCGCGCTCTCCAAGGGTACGCTACGCTGCATTGGCGCCACGACCTATACCGAATATCGCGGTATTTTCGAAAAGGATCACGCGCTTTCGCGTCGTTTTCAGAAAATTGACGTGGTGGAACCCACCATTGACGAAACCGTGCAGATTCTGCGCGGCCTCAAATCCCGTTTCGAAAGCCACCACGGCGTGCGCTACAGTGAAACTGCACTGACGAGCGCTGCCGAACTGTCGGCGCGCTTCATCAACGATCGCCATTTGCCGGACAAGGCCATCGACGTCATTGACGAGGCGGGTGCCGCGCAGCGTATCTTGCCTAAATCCAAACAGCGAAAAGTGATCGGCAAGGGCGACATTGAAGACATCGTGGCCAAGATTGCCCGCATTCCTGCGCGCAACGTCTCCAATAATGACCGAAACGCACTGAAAACCCTGGACCGTGACCTGAAAGCCGTGGTCTTTGGGCAGGACAAGGCCATTGACGCGCTGGCAGCTGCCATCAAAATGGCGCGCAGCGGCCTGGGCAATCCGCAAAAACCCATTGGCTCCTTTCTTTTTTCCGGGCCCACTGGTGTGGGCAAGACCGAAGTGGCGCGTCAACTGGCGTATACACTGGGTGTTGAACTCATCCGTTTTGACATGTCCGAATACATGGAGCCCCATGCCGTCTCGCGTTTGATCGGCGCTCCTCCGGGGTATGTGGGTTTTGACCAGGGCGGCTTGCTGACCGAGGCCATTACCAAGCATCCCTATTCCGTGTTGCTGCTCGACGAGATCGAAAAGGCGCATCCGGATATTTTCAACATCCTGCTGCAGGTCATGGATCACGGCACCCTGACGGACAATAATGGACGCAAGGCAGATTTTCGCAACACGGTCATCATCATGACCACCAATGCGGGAGCAGAATCACTGACCAAAACGGGGATTGGGTTCCTGCCCAATGAACACAAGGGTGACGAGCTGCTGGACATCAAGCGCATGTTCACGCCAGAGTTTCGTAATCGCCTGGACGCCACCATCTCGTTTGCCACGCTGGATCGGGACGTCATCCTGCGGGTGGTGGACAAGTTCCTGATGCAGCTGGAATCTCAATTGCACGAAAAACGCGTCGAGGCCACCTTCACCGATGCCCTGCGCAACTACCTGGCGCGCGAGGGCTTTGATCCGCTCATGGGTGCACGCCCCATGGCGCGCCTGATCCAGGACACCATCCGGCGCGCCCTCGCCGACGAGCTCCTCTTTGGTCGTTTGGCATCAGGGGGCAAGGTGACAGTGGATGTGGACGCCGACGAGAAGATCTCGCTTGGTTTTGATGAGGCCAAAGCCAAGGCTGAGGCCCTGCACTAGAACGCGATGATGGACTAGACGGCAACCCGCATGGGAATGTGCGGGTGTGCCTGATAGTTCTCGATGCAGATGTCTTCAAAACGATAGTCGAAGAGCGATTCCGGACGGCGCAGCAAGGTCAGACGGGGTAACGGCAACGGAGAACGTGTCAGTTGCTGGCGCAAGGCATCCACATGGTTGAGATAGATGTGGCAGTCACCTCCGGTCCAGACAAAATCACCCACTTCAAGATCGCTTTGCTGTGCCACGAGGTGTGTGAGCAGGGCGTAGGATGCGATGTTGAACGGCACGCCAAGTCCGGCATCGCAAGAGCGCTGGTAGAGCTGGCAGGACAACCGGCCTTCGGCCACATAAAACTGGAACAGCAAATGGCAAGGCGGTAGCGCCATGCGTTCCACTTCACCCACGTTCCAGGCGGACACGATCAGGCGGCGCGAATCCGGATTGCCTCGAATCTGTTGCACCACCTGCGCCATCTGATCGATGACACGGCCGTCATTGGCCTCCCAGCGACGCCACTGTTTGCCGTAAACAGGCCCCAAATCCCCTTGATCATCGGCCCATTCGTCCCAGATGCTGACGCCGTTGCGCTTGAGATAATCGATGTTGGTGTCGCCAGAGAGAAACCAGATCAACTCGTGAATGATGGAATGCAAGTGCAGCTTTTTGGTAGTGACCAGCGGAAAGCCTGCGCGCAGGTCAAAGCGCATCTGGTATCCGAAGATGCTGAGCGTGCCCACGCCGGTCCGGTCGGTTTTGGTGACGCCGCGATCCAGAATGTCGCCGATAAACTGGAGGTACTGTTGCATGGGGGCATGATACCATCGCCTCGATACAACATTGCATCAGATCATCATGGCAACTACGCGACATCAAACCAGGGCAGGTCTCGGACAGCAGCATATGGCACGGTTGAAGCCCCTTTCGGGCGCTGTGTCCGGCTGGCGCCGACAGGGCATTCGTCATGCGCTCGTGGTATTGGCCGCGCCACCAGCGGCCGGACAGGACGTTCCCGGACTGGAAACCTTGCTGGCCACTTTGCAGCGGCGCGGGGATGCACCGGAGACTTTGCAGCACACGCCCGTTGTGGGCGTGTGCGACGAAGGACTTTTGTTGTCCTGGATCTGGGTAAACCCCGGGCTTTCACGGTTTGAGCAGCAGTCTGCCCTGTGCAAGGCCCTGAAACCCTTGCTGGATGAACGCCCCAAGACACTGGCTCTGATTCTGACCGGAGAGGCGGCAGTGCGGGCTGCCGTGGCGGGTCAGGCGCTTTACGCCACCTGGCTTAATGGGGCGGCCTTGCCGTCGCGTAAAAGCAAGGTCAAGGCGGGGCTTGACACCATTTTCCTGCAGGGTGTGGCGCCCAAGGAGGCCCACTTTGCGGCGGCCCGCGCCATTGCTGAAGGCAACACGCTAGCGCGCAGCCTGACGCTGGTTCCTCCCAACGAACTCACGCCCGCGCGTTATCGCCAACAGATTCGCGTGTTGGCACGGCAAGAAGGCTGGCGGTTGACCGAGTATCCCTTGTCCCGGCTCAAAACCATGGGCGCTGGCGCTTTTGTGGCGGTGGCACAGGGAAGCGCCCCCGCCGATGCGGCCATCGTGCATCTGCAGTACCGCGGCCCTCGGGCACGCAAGCGGGTGGCCCTGGTGGGGAAAGGGATTTGCTTTGATACGGGAGGACATAACCTCAAGCCTGCCAAGTACATGTATGGCATGCACGAGGACATGAACGGTTCCGCCGTGGCACTGGGCATCCTGTCCGCGGTAAGCCGCCTGCGGCTGCCCGTGGTGGTGGATTGCTGGCTGGCACTGGCCCAGAACCACATCAGTCCGCAGGCATACAAGCAAAACGATGTGGTGAAGGCGCTCAACGGCACCACCATCGAAATCATCCACACGGATGCAGAAGGACGCATGGTCCTGGCCGACACCCTGACGCTGGCTGCACGCCAGCAACCAGACCTGATGCTGGATTTTGCCACCCTGACGGGAAGCATGCATACCGCGCTGGGCAGCCGATTCAGTGGTGTTTTTGCCAGTACCGGTCCGCTGGCCCAATTGGCGGTGGCGGTGGGGGATGCCGTGGGCGAGCGGGTGGTGGCATTCCCGTTCCCGGTCGATTTCGATCCCCAGCTCGACAGCAAAGTGGCTGACGTAAAACAATGCACTGCGGATGGGACAGCGGATCACATCCTGGCGGCACGCTTTCTGTACCGTTTCACGGCACAGCGTCCCTGGATTCACATGGATCTGTCTGCCTCCAGCAACGAAGGCGGCCTGGGGGCCGTGGGGTCCGATGTCACCGGCTTCGGTGTGAGCTGGGGGGTGCATTTTCTGGACAGTTGGTTAGAAAATAAGCTATAATCCTAGGCTTGGTGGAAAAGTTTCTGAAAAAAGTGGGCCTCGAGCCCATTTTTTATTTGCTGACAGGGTTCAGCGGGAGTGAAGTCCGGATGGAAGCGTCGGCCCTGATTGAAAAAACCGTGACTGGCCTGGGCTACGAATTTGTGGATTTGGAGCGCGCCGGTCGTGGTCTTTTGCGTGTTTTCATCGACAAGCCAGAAGGCATTGGTGTCGAGGATTGCGCTACGGTCAGCAATCAGTTGACGCGGCTGTTTGCTGTCGAGGGCATTGATTACGACCGCCTGGAAGTCTCGTCGCCCGGGCTGGATCGGCCCCTCAAGCGGACTGCCGATTTTTCCCGATTTGCCGGGCGTGACGTCAAGCTGCGCTTGCGCGTTCCACGAGCGGGTCAGCGCAATTTTGTCGGGCGCATCGTTTCGGTTTCGGACACCTTACTGGTACTGGATGTAGACGGTGTTGCCCTTGAAATAGAGGTGGCGGGTATTGATCGTGCCAACCTCGTTCCTGAGATTTGATTGGAGGCCTTATGAGCAAGGAAGTGCTGATGCTGGTGGATGCCCTGGCCCGTGAAAAGAGTGTCGATCCCGACATCGTTTTCATCGCGCTGGAAATGGCATTGGCCTCGGCAACCCGAAAAAAACACGGTGAAGAAGACATCGACGTGCGGGTCGAAATCGATCGCGAAACGGGTGACTTCAAGTCTTTCCGGGTGTGGCGGGTCGTCAACGATGCCGACTGGCTATCGGAGTTCCAGGAACTTCCCATGTCCCAGGCGGTGCTGCGCAATCCCGATGCGCAACCCGGGGACGTCATCGAAGAACCCCTGGAGCCCATCGACTTTGGGCGCATTGGTGCGCAGGCAGCCAAGCAAGTGATTTTCCAGAAAATCCGCGATGCCGAACGCGAGCAGATTCTCAATGACTTTCTGGAACGCAACGAAAGTCTGGTCACTGGTACCGTCAAGCGGCTGGATCGCGGCAATGCCATCATCGAATCCGGACGTATCGAGGCGCTGCTGCCACGCGATCAAATGATCCAGCGTGAAAACCTGCGCATTGGCGATCGCGTTCGCGGCTATTTGTCTCGCGTGGAGCGGGGTGGTCGCGGACCGCAATTGATCCTGTCGCGCTTGGCGCCCGAATTCATCATCAAATTGTTTGAGCTGGAAGTTCCTGAGATAGAGGAAGGACTTCTGGAGATCAAATCGGCAGCCCGCGATCCCGGCATCCGCGCCAAGATTGCCGTCAAATCCAACGACCGTCGCCTGGACCCCATCGGCACCTGCGTAGGCATGCGTGGATCACGCGTGCAGGCAGTGACGGCAGAGCTGGGTGGCGAGCGGGTAGACATCATTCTCTGGTCTGAAGACCCCGCGCAGTTCGTCATCAACGCACTGGCCCCGGCAGAGGTCAACTCGATCCGTGTGGACGAGGACAGCCACAGCATGGACGTGGTGGTGGACGAGGATCAACTGGCACAGGCCATTGGGCGCAGCGGACAGAATGTGCGGCTTGCCTCTGAACTGACGGGCTGGACGCTCAACATCATGACCGAGGATCAGGCGCACGAAAAAGACGCGGCAGAGTCTTCAAAGATTCGCGATCTGTTCGTCAATCGTCTGGATGTAGACGAGGAAGTGGCGGATATCCTGATTCAGGAAGGCTTCAGCTCGCTGGAAGAAGTGGCCTATGTTCCAATCAATGAAATGCTGGCCATTGAAGCATTCGACGAAGACACGGTCAACGAGTTGCGTAGTCGGGCACGCAATGCCCTGCTCACCGAAGCCATTGCTTCGGAAGAACAGGTTGAGCATGCGGCCGAAGACTTGCAGAGCATGGCAGGAATGGATCCGGACACGGCACTGCTCTTTGCTTCCAAAGGGATCAAGACCATCCAGGATCTGGCAGACTTGGCAGTGGACGAATTGTCCGAGCTGACGGGAATCGACGCGGAACGCGCCAAGGAACTCATCATGACGGCGCGTGCGCCGATGTTTGAGTGAGGTATCGGAGAATTTGAATGGCAAAAGCAACGGTGGCTGATCTTGCAGTCGAATTGAAAGTCACCCCGGAAACGCTGCTGGTACAGCTCAAGGCGGCAGGGGTGAGTAAATCGACCGCGGCAGATAGCATCAGTGAAAAAGACAAAACACAGCTTCTCGACCATTTGCGCGAGCAGCATGGGCGCTCTGAGCCAAAGACCCGCATCACGCTGACGCGCAAGCAAACCAGCGAAATCAAAAAGGCCGACAGTGCTACGGGCAAAGCCCGAACCATCCAGGTGGAAGTGCGCAAGAAACGCGTTTTGGTCAAACGCGACAGCATGGAGGCCCTGGCCCCTGGCGAAGAAGAGGCTCAAGAACTCGTAGCCGCGCCTGCTCCCGAACCTGAAGTCATTGCACAGCCAGAGCCCGTGGTGGCAGCGGTACCTGAGGTGGTCGTCGAGCCCGAGCCAGAGCCAGAGCCCGAGGTCGTGTCAGCAGCCGCGGTTGAACCCGAACCGGCGGCCCTGGTGGTCGAGCCACCCCCCAGTGTTCCCACCAGTCCCATTGACGAAGCGCAGCGCGCGTTGCGCAGCCAGGAAGCCAGCCGCCAGGCTGAACTGAGGGCCCGTCAGACGGCAGATGCCATGGACAAGCTGGCACGCGTCAAGGCGAAGAAAGATGCCGAAGAAAAAGCGCTGGCCGAAGCACAAGCGGTTGCAGCGCGAGCCCTGGCAGAAAAGAATGCGCCCAAGGCTGACGAAAAAACGGGCACCTTGCACCGTCCCGCAGCCAAGGCTGCGGAAAAAGCGGCACCTAAAAAGAGTGGCAAGAAAGCAGAGAAACCGACTACCTGGATGGATGATGGCAACAAGCGTCGCGGCTTGAAAACCCGGGGCGATGCCGGAAGCAGCACGGCCTGGCGCGATCCGAAGTCGCGTCACGCCAAAGGGCACAAGTCTGAAGAAGGTTTGCATGCCTTCTCTGCGCCCACCGAGCCCATCGTGCATGAAGTGCTGGTTCCAGAAACCATTACTGTGGCTGTGCTGGCCCAGAAAATGGCCGTCAAGGCTGCTGAAGTCATCAAGACCCTGATGAAAATGGGCATGATGGTCACGATCAATCAGGTCCTGGACCAGGAAACCGCCATGATTGTGGTGGAAGAACTGGGTCATGTGGCCAAACCGGCCAAGCTTGACGATCCTGAAGCGCTGCTGGCTGAAACTGGCGGCGAGCATGAAGATGCCATTCCAGAGCCCCGTGCCCCAGTGGTCACCGTCATGGGCCACGTGGATCACGGCAAGACTTCGCTGCTGGATTACATTCGACGCACGCGGGTGGCCAGCGGCGAGGCTGGCGGAATCACCCAGCATATCGGTGCGTATCACGTTGAGACGGCGCGGGGCATGGTGACCTTTCTCGATACCCCTGGACATGAAGCCTTTACGGCCATGCGGGCTCGCGGCGCCAAGGTCACGGACATCGTGATTCTGGTGGTGGCCGCCGATGATGGCGTGATGCCGCAAACCATTGAGGCCATTCACCACACCAAGGCAGCGCAGGTACCCGTGGTGGTGGCCGTGAACAAGATCGACAAGCCTGAAGCCAACTTTGAGCGCATCAAGAGCGAACTCGTGGCCCAAGGGGTGCTGCCTGAAGAATATGGCGGCGAAGCCCAGTTCGTGCAGGTGTCTGCCAAGACGGGACAAGGCATCGACGAGCTTCTTGAATCCGTTTTGCTGCAGGCCGAGGTGCTGGAGCTCAAGGCACCCAAGAATACGCCGGCCAAAGGCATCGTCATCGAGGCACGCCTGGACAAGGGGCGGGGACCTGTGGCGACCATTCTGGTGCAGTCGGGCACGCTACGACGCGGGGACATGGTTCTGGCCGGGGCGTCGTATGGTCGTGTTCGTGCAATGCTTGATGAAGCGGGGCATCCCGTGGAAGAGGCAGGGCCATCCATTCCGGTGGAGATTCAGGGTCTGACCGAGGTCCCCGTCGCCGGTGAAGATGTCATGGCTCTTAATGATGAACGCAAGGCCAGAGAAATCGCCCTGTTCCGCCAAGGCAAGTTCCGCGATGTCAAACTGGCCAAGCAGCAGGCTGCCAAGCTGGAAAACATGTTTGACCAGATGAGCGAAGGTGGTGGCGTCAAGTCGCTGTCGCTCATCATCAAGGCCGATGTGCAGGGCTCGTATGAGGCGCTGACCCAGTCGCTGCAGAAACTGTCCACCGACGAAGTCCGTGTCAACATCGTGCATGCCGCCGTTGGGGGCATCACGGAATCGGATGTCAACCTGGCTCTTGCCTCCAAGGCAGTGATCATCGGTTTCAACACCCGTGCCGATGCCACCGCACGCAAGTTGATCTCCAGCAGCGGCGTGGACGTGCGCTATTACGACATCATCTATAACGCCGTGGATGAGGTGAAGGCTGCCCTGTCGGGAATGCTCTCGCCAGATCGCAAGGAAAACATCACAGGTTTGGTGGAAATCCGCGAGGTATTCCGCATCTCCAAGGTGGGTGCCGTGGCGGGTTGTTATGTCCTGGAAGGAACGATCAAGCGCGGCGCCGGTGTGCGTCTGTTACGCGATAACGTAGTCATCCACACGGGCGAGCTTGATTCACTCAAGCGCTTCAAGGATGACGTGCGTGAAGTGAAGGCCGGATTCGAATGTGGCCTTTCCCTCAAAAACTACAACGACATCGAGGTTGGCGACAAGCTTGAAACCTTTGAAGTCGTTGAAGTGGCTCGCACGCTCTAACCCGGGACGACGCACTTGCCAGCCTTTCCGCGCAGCCGTCGCATCGGGGACCAGATCCAGAAGGATCTGTCCGACCTGATCCGGCGTGAGTTCAAGGATCCCCGGGTGGGCATGGTTACCGTTACCGCTGTGGAAGTGTCTGCAGATTACTCGCACGCCAAGGTGTACGTCAGTTCTCCCCTCGGATCCGAATCGTTGCACCGCACACTCGAGGCGTTGCAAGAAGGTGCGGGGTTCCTGCGCCGCCAATTGGGGCGCCGCATGACCTTGCGCACCATGCCGCAGTTGCACTTTCTCGAAGATCAAACCCTGGATCGGGCTGTGGCCCTGTCCAGCCTGATTGATGAGGCGGTGGCTTCGGATGCCCAACACCACGAAAAGCCCTGAGCTTGCCAGCATCCGCGTCGAGCGGGCGCCGCGCCGTGACATCACTGGTGTTCTCTTGCTCGACAAGCCTTTTGGACTGTCCTCGAATACGGCGCTGCAACGGGCACGCCACCTCCTGGCAGCGCGCAAGGCGGGACATACCGGAACCCTCGATCCCCACGCCACCGGCCTGTTGACTCTTTGTCTGGGAGAGGCCACCAAATTTTCCAGTTGGCTGCTGGGTGCTCCCAAGGCTTACCAGGCCCGCATTCGTCTGGGCTACAGCAGCTCCACCGGCGATGGGGAAGGCGACATTACACCCGTGCAACCATTTACGGGAACGCGCGACACGATCGAAACCGTTCTGCAAGGGTTTCTCGGCGTCCAGACCCAGCATCCCCCCATGCATTCTGCCTTGAAGGTGGATGGCCGTCCGCTTTACGACTATGCACGTGCCGGAATCGAAGTCGCGCGTGCCGCGCGCGAGATTGAAGTGCTGGAGCAGAAGCTTGAATCCTGGGATGGCGAGACGCTGACCATTTCCGTCAAGGTCAGCAAGGGGACTTACATCCGCGTGTTGGCTGCGGATATCGGCACGGCCCTGGGTTGTGGCGGTTACCTCAGCGGATTGCGGCGTACTGAAACGGGACCCTATACGATCGAGGACGCCGTGACTTTGGATCAACTGGAAGCGCTTTCCATGGATGATCGGGAAAAATGTTTGCTTCCCGCCGATACCTTGTTGTCCGGGGTGCCGCGACTTGACCTTGACGATACGCAAAGCCTGGCCATACGGCATGGCCGTGCCTTGCCTTGGGATGGCGCTGACAGGCCGGGACAGCGCTATCGGGTCTACGCGCCGTCCGCCCGATTTCTTGGCATCTGTGAGCTTACGACCGACCACAGGCTGCACCCTGCCCGTTTGATGACTGAATAAATCCACCATGCGTACCCGTCCCGGAAGTCCAGCCGACCCCCTTTCGCCCAACCGTTTCACGAGCGGTGACTGGCGCGCCATTCGCAGCCTGCTGCCTTACTTGATGGCGTTCAGGGGCAGGGTAGCCGTGGCCTTCTTCTGTCTGCTGCTGGCCAAGGTTGCAAATGTGGGTGTACCCCTGGCACTCAAGGCCATTATTGACCGGCTAGAGCCCGGACATGTGCTGGTTGCCGTACCGGCCCTGCTGATTTTTGGTTATGGGGCGCTGCGCTTCTCCACCACGTTCTTCAATGAATTGCGTGACGGCGTGTTCGCCAAGGTCACTCAGAACGCCATCCGGCGCATCGCGCTGACCGTATTTCAGCATCTTCACGCGCTCAACCTGCGTTTCCATCTGGAACGCCAAACCGGCGGGATGTCGCGTGATATCGAGCGTGGTACGCGCGGCATTGAAAGCCTCATGCGCTTTACCTTGTTCAGCATTCTGCCCACCCTTGTTGAAATGCTGTTGGTGGGAGGGATCCTGGGCTGGAAATACGATATCTGGTTTGCGCTGATTACGCTTGTGACCCTGGTGATTTACATTGCCATGACGATTGTCATTACCGAGTGGCGCACCGCATTCCGGCGACGCATGAACGAGCTGGATTCCAAGGCCAATACGCGTGCCATCGACAGCCTGATCAATTACGAGACGGTGAAGTACTTTGGCAACGAAGCCTGGGAGACGGAGCGCTATGATGAAAACCTGCGCAAATGGGAGCAGGCATCGGTCAAAAGCCAGACATCACTTGCAGCGCTGAACATAGCCCAGAGCCTGATCATCGGCATCGGCTCCGTGGCATTGATGGCGCGTGCCGCAGACGGCGTGGTGGCGGGGCGGCTTACCGTGGGTGACCTCGTGCTGATCAACGCCTTGCTGCTGCAACTCTACATTCCGCTCAATTTTCTCGGGGTCATCTATCGCGAAATCAAGCAGGCGCTGGCGGATATGGATCGCATGTTTCGCCTGCTGACCGTCCACACCGAGGTCAGCGATTTGCCCGGTGCGCCTGATCTGGTGGTAGGTGAGGGTGCCGTCCGGTTTGAATCGGTGGATTTTTCATATGATGCCCGCCGCCCCATCCTCAAGCAGGTGGATTTTGAAATTCCCACGGGACAAAAAGTTGCCGTGGTGGGCCCCAGTGGTGCAGGCAAATCTACCCTGTCACGACTGTTGTTTCGTTTTTATGAAGTCAATGGGGGACGCATCCTGATCAATGGCCAGGATATCCGCACTGTAAACCAGCAATCGCTGCGTGCGGCCATTGGCATCGTCCCCCAGGATACGGTGTTGTTCAATGACACGGTGTATTACAACATCGCCTATGGCCGCCCAGGAGCATCCAGGGATGAGGTGATTCGCGCGGCCCAGGCTGCGCACATCCACGATTTCATCCTGAAATTGCCGGATGGCTATGAGTCGTTGGTGGGAGAACGCGGGCTCAAGCTCTCCGGGGGAGAAAAACAGCGTGTGGCCATTGCGCGTACCCTCTTGAAGCGTCCGCAAATCCTGGTTTTTGATGAAGCCACCTCGGCGCTGGATTCCCGTTCGGAAAAGGATATCCAGGCTGAGCTGGCTTCCATTGCCCGTCACCACACCACGCTGGTCATTGCCCATCGCCTGTCTACCATCGTGGATGCCGACCAGATTCTGGTGATGGAGGATGGCTGCATCGTGGAGCGCGGGCGGCATGAGGACTTGTTGGCAGCCAATGGGGCTTATGCCCGCATGTGGATCTTGCAGCAAAAGCAGAATAATGTTGCGTAACCGGCTGATTTTTTGTATTGTTGCGGCTATAGAGGCGTGAGGGGAAAGATGAGTCGTTCAAGCAGCATCGCATTGCGATACGGATTGATCCTGTGGGTACTGCTGGTGGGGTTGATGCCCTCGGCGCAGGCCGCACGCAGTCATCACCATCACGTCGCCGCATCCGACCCTTCCTCCATGGCGTTGCTGTCATCCACGGCCCTTGTCATCGATCAGACCACGCAGCAAGTGGTTTTTTCAAAAAATCCTGACCCCATCCATCCCATCGCTTCCATCACCAAGCTCATGACGGCACTGGTGGTGCTGGAGTCCGCACAGGATCTCAATGAGCAGATTGCCGTTACGGACGAGGATGTAGACACCCTGCGCTTCACCCGTTCCCATCTGCGCGTAGGGGTGCATGCCAGCCGGCTGGATTTCCTGCGCATGGCCCTGATCGCTTCCGAGAACAGGGCCGCCTCCGCGTTGGGCCGCTCCTATCCTGGAGGCATTCATGCTTTCGTGGAGCGCATGAATGCCGAAGCAGCGCGCCTGGGAATGACCAACACCCATTTCGAAGATTCTTCCGGGCTGAACGGCAACAACGTTTCCACTGCGCATGATCTGGCCATTCTGGTCCAGGCTGCCATGCAATATCCGCTCATCCACGAAATCACGACCACGGCCTCCGTGACGGTTCCAGTTGGATTTCGCGGTCGGCCCATCGTGTTTCGCAATACCAATCCCCTGGTTGCCAAACCCGACTGGGATATCGGACTATCCAAGACGGGATTCATCAACGAGTCCGGCCAGTGCCTCGTCATGCAAGCAACCATCAGCGGCCATCCCATGGTCATCGTGTTGCTCGATTCGCGTGGCAAGCATGCTCGCATTGGTGACGCCAACCGCGTTCGCAAGTGGCTGGAAGCACATAGTCAGGTGACCGTCGGGCAACTCTGAACCAAGGCAGGGCTTTTTATGCGTGTCGGGCTTTTTGTCACCTGTCTCGTGGACATGATGCGTCCGCGGATAGGGTTTGCCACGCTCAAGCTGCTGCAGGACGCCGGCTGTGAAGTCGTGGTCCCCCCCCACCAAACCTGCTGCGGACAACCCGGGTTCAATTCTGGCGACCGTGAATCCGGACGCCTCATGGCGCGCCGATTCCTGGCCGATTTTGAATCCTTCGATTACGTGGTTGCACCCAGCGGCTCCTGTACCGGCATGATCCGCTGTCACTACCCAGAACTGTTTCCTGAAGATCCAGCGTTACAGGCACGCCTTGATGCGCTTTCCTCCCGCACTTTCGAGTTGACCGACTTTCTGGTCACCGTACTGAAAGTGGATCATCTTCAAAGCACCTTCCAGGGTAGCATCACCTACCACGATTCCTGTTCTGGCTTGCGTGAACTGGGCATCAAGCAACAGCCGCGCCAGTTGATGGCACGGGTGGCAGGGGCACGGTTGCAGGAAATGGACAAGGCAGAAATCTGTTGTGGATTTGGCGGCACGTTTTCCATCAAGCTGGGCGAGATCGCCACCCGTATGGCGGACAACAAGTGCCAGGATGCCTTGGCCACTAAGGCTGATGCCATTGTCGGAGGCGATCTAGGATGCCTGCTCAACATCGAAGGACGGCTGCGGCGGCTGGGCGATGAGACCACACGGGTCCTTCACATAGCCGAGGTGCTGGCAGGACCGGAAGGGGAACAGGACTGATGCAGCTCACTTCGTTTTCCTTCAAGAAAAATGTGCAGCGCAAGCTGATCGATCCGTTGTTGCAACGGAACATGAAACGTTTCGGAGGGCGTTTTGTGGAAGCTCGTGCTGCCGTGATGACGGAAGTGGATAACCTGGAAGTCATCCGTGTTGCTGCTGCCGCCATTCGCGATCGCAGCCTTGCCAACCTCGACAGCTATCTCATGACCTTCGAGGAACGGGCGCGTGCCCGTGGTACGAAAGTGCACTGGGCTGAAACTGCGCAGGACGTCAACCGCATTTTGATCGAGATTGCGCAGGCCAACGGCGTCAAGAAAATTGTCAAGTCCAAGTCCATGGTGAGCGAGGAGTCGGGCCTCAATGATGCCGTGGAAGCGGCGGGCATGGAGGCCATTGAAACGGATCTGGGTGAATACATCCTGCAGCTTGCCCATGAACCGCCTTCGCACATCATTGCCCCTGCCATCCACAAGAGCGTGGAGGAGGTGGCCCAGCTGTTTTCAGAAAAGCACCATACGCCACTTAGTACGGACATTCCTGCGCTTTGCCGGGAGGCTCGGGAGCAACTGCGACCCCATTTTCTCTCGGCTGACATGGGCATTTCCGGGGGTAATTTTCTGATTGCCGAAACCGGGTCTGTGGTGATCGTCACCAATGAAGGGAATGGGCGCATGGTCACCACGCTTCCCAAAATTCATGTGGCCATCACGGGCATCGAGAAGGTATTGCCCACCCTCAACGATTTTTCAGTCATCCTGCGCTTGCTCACGCGTTCAGCCACCGGGCAGTCCATCACCAACTACGTGTCGATGCTAACCGGCCCACGTCAGCAAGGTGACCTTGATGGGCCCGAACAATCGCACATCATTTTGGTGGACAGCGGCCGTTCGCGGCTGCTTGGTACGGAAATGCAAAAGGCCTTGCGTTGCATACGTTGTGGTGCCTGCATGAACCACTGTCCGGTGTATCAAAACATCGGCGGTCACGCTTACGGCTGGGTTTATCCCGGACCCATCGGCGCCATCCTGACACCGTCCTACGTCGGGCTTGAAAATGCCCTCGACTTGCCCCAGGCCTCAACGCTGTGCGGGGCGTGCCAAGTGGTCTGCCCGGTCAAGATTCCCCTGCCTGAATTGATGCGCGTGCTGCGCGAAAAATCCTTTGAGCAGGGGTTGCGGCCCTGGTATGAACGTTTCTCCATCCATGTCTGGCGCAGCCTTGCCAATCATCCACGCCTGTATGCCCTGCTCACGAAATGGGGCGTGCGCTTCCTGGGCATGCTGGGAGGTAAGAAAGGGCTGCTGCACCGGTTACCGGGGCTGGATGGCTGGACCGAAGGCCGGGATATGCCGGCCCCGCAGGGCAAGACCTTTCGTGAACTCTATCGGAACAGGCATTCATGAGCGCGCGGGATAATATTCTGGCGCGAGTCCGTCGCGGATTGGGATTGCGTGGGGACAAGCCGGGCGACGAGCGTATCCTGGTCGAAGAGCATATCAGGCAAAATCATCGCGGCCCCCGGCCTGCTTACAAGTGGGACAAGGAGGCAGACCGCTTTCAGGAACGATCTGAGAAGCTTGGCACCACGGTGGATCGCGTAGCCACCTTGTCGGAGGCGCCCGCAGCCATAGCGCGCTACCTCAAGGCCAAGGAGTTGCCACTCAGCGGCGTGGTCTGGCCCGGATTAAAGCTCATGGATTGGGCAGGGGCGGGGTTGTCGTTCGCTGCCAGAGAGGCCCATGCCGATGATCTGGTCGGCGTCACAGGAGCGTTTTGCGCCATTTCTGAAACGGGCACGCTGATGCTACTAACAGGCCACGACACACCCGCGACAGTCAGCCTGCTACCCGAGACGCACATCGCCATCGTTGATGTACAGCGCATCGTTCCTGGAATGGAAGAAGCCTGGGACCTCATGAAGGCAGAACGCGGCTTGCCGCCGCGTGCCGTGAATTTTGTCTCTGGTCCATCACGCACTGCCGATATCGAACAGACCATCGTGATCGGTGCCCATGGACCCTATCGGGTCCATGTGGTGCTGTACGGGTCAGCGGACTTCCAGTAGTTCCACGTCAAAAATCAGCGTGGCATCGGGCGGAATCACCCGGCCTGCGCCGCGGCTGCCATAAGCCATTTCGGGTGGAATCAACAGCGTGCGCTTGGCGCCCACTTTCATGCCCGCCACCCCTTCGTCCCAACCGCGGATTACGCGGCCTGCACCCAGGGGGAAGGAAAATGGTTCGCCCCGATCTACGGAACTGTCAAACTTCTGCCCTTTAAATTCAGGAGCGGTGGGATCGTAAAGCCATCCGGTGTAATGCACGACGACGGTGTTGCCAGGGCGGGCAACGGCGCCGGTACCCAGCCGTGTGTCAATCAGGGTCATTCCGTTCAAGGTCATGGTTTGAGCTCGCTTTTGCGTGGTGTCTGCCTGCGATAGTGGAGAAAGTGCCAGAAGGGCAGTGACGATCAGAACGGGGTACGACAGTTTCATGAAAAATCTCCTTGCACTCAGTGGGCGCATTATAGCTTGCCTTTCGATGATGGCCCACCACGCATCAATGTTTCCCAATGCTTTTGCAGGCGTTTCTCGGAGACAGGGTAGGGCGTTTTGAGGGCCTGGGCAAACAGCGATACCCGCAGCTCTTCAAGCATCCAGCGAAATTGATCCAACTCAACCGATGGGCCCTGCGTTTCCAGTGCGCTTGTCCAGGGTTGCAGTAAACCCTGCAGTTGCCGCGATTTTTCGGCATCACCCGCGCGGTCATGAGGCAGTTTTTCCAGGCGCGCCAGAATGGCGCGCAAATATCGTGGGAAATGTTTCAGTTGCGCAAGGGGAGTATGGCGCAGCGTGCCGCGCTGCATGAGCTGGTCGAGGTGCAGCCTGATGTCAGCGAGGGCTTCCTTGAATGGCCCATTGCCGGCCTTGTCCAGGGCATTGCGCACTTCCTGATAGGTTTTCAAGGCTGGCAGCGCCAACTGCGCCGTTTCGTTAAGCTTGGCAACCCAGCGCATGCGCACCTGTTCGCGCAGGGTTTCATAGGCAACCCGAGTGCGGATCTGTCCACTGGTGTCGGGCATCAGCTCGCGCATGGTGCGCTCTGCCAGTTCGCTTTTCAGCGCTTCAGATGGAATCTGGGTGGCGTCACCTGGCAGGAGGGCATATTGCAGCGTCATGGCGGTCAGCGCGCTGATGGACCGGGTGCTGGCCTTGACCAGGGGTTGCAGCTCCAACAGGCATAAGCGCAGAATGCCCATCCGCGTCAATTGATGGGCCTCGGCTTCACTCTCCACCAGTTGCACCGCTACGCTTTGGATTTCGTCCACCAGCGCAGGGAACGCAGGAACTTTGATGCCACGCCGGTCCAGCACCAGCGAGACGGGAATGTCGTCCATGTCCCAACTGGTCAGGCCGCTGCGTGTCAAGCCGGTGTCTGGGGTTTCGCGCAAGGCGCTGCGAGCCTCCCCGCTCCATTGCTCGCGCAACGCCCTGAGATTGCGTCCGCTGCCGACTTCGTTACCCGCAGGGTCCAAGAGGCGCACGTTCATTTGCAAATGATCGGGTACGTCGCTCCAGTCCCCGGCATGGAGGAGGGTTCCCGTGCGCATCTGGATGAATTCCGCAAGGCAACGGGTCAGCGCGCCAGACTGTGGGCCGTAGCGTTCCAGAAATGCCGTAATGAAAGGGGGCAGGGGAACGAGATCCCGGCGGATGCGCTGTGGCAGCTTCTTGAGCAAGGCAGTGATCTTGTCTCGGACCAATCCGGGTACCAGCCATTCGAGGCGCTCGGGTTCGATGTTACCCAGCATGACCAGCGGGATGGAAACGGTGACGCCATCCAGCACATGCCCGGGTTCAAATCGGTAGGATAACGGGTATGGCACTTCTGCCAGCACAAGCGTATCCGGAAAGAGCGCTTCGGTGATGTGTTGCGCGTCGTGGCGCATGATTTGCGATCGCTCCAGAAAAAGCAGACGCGGATGCTCGCGTTCCGCCTCCCGGCGCCATTTTTCAAAACGTTCCCCGCTCCAGACCATGGCTGGCAACAAGCCATCATAGAACCGCACCAGGCTCTCTTCGTCCACCAGAACGTCCTGCCTTCGGCCCTTATGCTCCAGGGCTTCGATGTCCTCGATCAGGCGCGTGTTGTGTTCAAAGAATGGCGCGCGCGTTTCAAATTCTCCCATCACCAATGCGAGGCGAATGAAAAGGCGGCGAGCTTCGACGGGGTCGATTGGCCCATAGCGAACGCGTCGCTTGGGCACGATCGTCAGGCCGTACAAAGTCACTTTTTCATAGGCGTTGGCCTGCGCTGCCTTGCGATCCCAATGTGGGTCAAAGTAGCTGCGGCGCAGCAGGTGGCCTGCGATGGGCTCAATCCACTCGGGCTGTATGCGTGCAATGCAGCGCGCATACAGTCGTGTGGTTTCCGTCAGTTCTGCAGCCATGATCCACTGTGGCTTGCCCTTGAGCATCTGGCGTGAACCGGGGTTGATCCAGAAACGCACGCCCCGAGGCCCCAGGTAGTTGTCATCCTCGGGATCGCGCTGGCCGATGTGCCCCAGTAACCCGGTCAGCAGGGCGCGATGAATCTGCTCGTGCGTGGCTGGGGCACTGTTGAGATGCATGCCCATTTCGGCTACCAGCGTGTGCAGCTGGCTATGGATGTCACGCCATTCCCGAAGTCTCGTGATCGATAAAAACTGGTCGTGGCAAAACTCGGCCAGCTTGCGGTTGGATTTTTTGTGTTGCAGGGCTTCTTCGAAAAAACGCCACAGGTTGAGGTACGACAGGAATTCTGAATGTTCGTCCTGAAATCGGGCATGTTTTTGATCGGCAGCCTGACGGTGCTCCAGGGGGCGATCCCTCGGGTCCTGGACGGACAGGGCCGAAGCAATGATGAGCATTTCGCTCAAGCAGGCCTGCTGGCGCGCTGCCAGCAGCATGCGGCCAATGCGGGGGTCGATCGGCAGTTTGGCCAGTTCGCGACCGATGCCCGTCAGGACCCGATCAGCATCAAAGGCACCCAGTTCGCCCAGCAACTGATAACCATCATCAATGGCGCGTGCACTGGGTGGGTCGAGGAAAGGAAAATCTTCCACGCGGCCCAGTCCCAGGGACTCCATTTTAAGGATCACGGCGGCCAGGGAGGTGCGCAGGATTTCCGGCGTGGTATACGGGGGGCGGGCGTCAAAATCCTTTTCGTCATAGAGCCTGATGCAAATGCCCGAGGCCACCCTGCCGCAGCGACCAGCGCGCTGGCGCGCGGAGGCTTGTGAAATCTTTTCCACCTGCAACTGCGTGACCTTGTTGCGCAGACTGTAACGGTTGACGCGTGCGAGCCCCGTGTCCACGACGTATCGAATGCCCGGTACGGTCAGCGATGTTTCGGCCACATTGGTGGACAGGACGATGCGACGGCCGCCTGCGGGCTTGAAGACGCGATCCTGTTCCGCAAAGGACAGCCGTGCAAACAGGGGAAGGATTTCCGTATGCGGGGGGTGGTGCTTGCGCAGCGCCTCGGCGGCATCCCGAATGTCACGTTCGCCGGACAGAAAAACCAGAATATCTCCGTCACGCGCTTCCTGAGCCAGCTCGTCCACGGCATGCAGCAGTGCCGAGCGTGCATCCCGCTCATCCAGCTCACCGGCATCGTTGGCCGCAATGGGGCGCCAGCGTACTTCAACGGGATAGGTGCGGCCAGAGACTTCGATGACCGGCGCCCCATCAAAGTGCTTTGACAGCCTGTCGGATTCGAGTGTTGCAGAAGTGATGATGACCTTGAGGTCAGGGCGGCGGGGCAGGATCTGTTTGAGATAACCCAGTAGAAAATCGATATTGAGACTGCGTTCGTGCGCCTCATCCACCACGATCGTATCGTAGCGCCGCAGCAGCCGGTCGTGATGGATTTCGGACAGCAGGATACCGTCCGTCATGACCTTGATCGTGGTCTGTTCTGAAACCCTGTCGTGAAATCGAATCTGGTAGCCCACCGTACCGCCCACCTGGGTCTGTAGCTCCTGGGCCAGACGCGCTGCTACACTGCGCGCGGCAATGCGACGCGGTTGGGTACAACCAATCAGGCCTGCAACGCCCCGCCCCAAAGCCAGACAGAATTTGGGTATTTGCGTGGTCTTTCCCGAGCCTGTTTCACCGCAGACAATGACGACAGGGTGCTTGAGGATCGCTTGCGATAAGGCTTCCTGCGCTTCGTGAATGGGCAGGGTGCCATCAAAGGTGGGGCTTGGACGGATCAATATTCAAACAGCTGAAATCTTTCGGAACGGTCTCCCGCGCGCGCACCCGTCCACAGCAGACGCCAGCCCTGGGGCACGGCAAAGGAATCTCGCGGGTGGGACTGCACAAGCCAGAGGCGGCAATGCGTATGCGTTCCCAGCTCCAGGCGTTGGGTGCGAATGTTCAGGAAGTAGTAGAGCAAACCGCGCTGCGGTTCGCCCAAGCCACTGCTGGCTATACAACCCGCGTGGGGTGGAATGGCCTTGGCAAGCGAAAGCATCATCCCTTGATAACTGCGCGAGGCTTCCACATAGGGTAGCCAGAGTGTCATGACGAGCATCCACGAGACGGTCATGCCCACGGTCCAGTTGACGAGTGCGCGGCGTGCCGATTGGCGGGATCGCAGGATGGTGATTACCCATAGCAGGGTCAGTCCCAGGGCCAGACCAAAGGCCGCTGGCTGGAAAGTGGCGTGGTAGCCGGGCAACTGTACGTCCAGATAATTGACGATGCGGGCAGGTTGACCCGTGAGCTGGGCGATCCAGCCCAGCCACAACACCGTGGTGAGGAGGCCAAACGTCAGCATGCCAAACCAGTCGAAGGCACTGGCAGCGCCGCGTCGCAAGGTGTCGATGCCGCCAGTGGCCAGCAGCACCAGAGGCAACAACAGGGGGAGGGCGTTACTCTCGCGTGGGGTGGTGCAAAACCCCAGCACCGGCAGCATTACCAGAAGGGCCAGCAGCAAAAACCGGGTCTGAGACGTGCGAAGTCCGCGCACGCCGCCGTTCCACAGGGCTCCCAGGGCCAGTGGCGCCGCAGGCCAGGCAAACCATGCAGCAACGCCAAAATAGTAGGTGGGAATGCCATCACTTGCCGGCCACAGGCTGGGGTGAAGGATCGGGTTGACCAGCACGGCCCACCACAATACGAACATGCGGGGGGCGTGTTCGTACAACGCCCAGGGCCACACCAGCAGGCAGGGAGCGGCCGCCAGAAACCAGGCCAGCGCATGGCGCAGGGGATGCTGCGGCCGGTACTCGGGCACCAAGAGGGGGGTTAGCACCACGATGGGCAACAACAGGCCCAGTGCCAAAGACCCTTGCGACAGAAAAGCAATGCCAAATCCCAGGCCGCCAAAAACACCGGCTAATACCGGGCGGGTTCGCGCCATGGGGATGGCGATGAGCGTCCAGGTGATGCCGGTCAGCCAGGCCAGGTCCGTACTCATTTCATGGCCGCGGATTACAAGACCCACACTGCCGATCAGCATCAGCACGGAAACGCGCATGGCCCGTGGGCCAAACAATTCCCTGGCCCCCAGGGCAACCCCCAGCATGGTGAAGGCCATGAAGCAGCCGCTTGCCAGCCGTGCGGCATCGTGAGCAGGAATGAGTTCCCGCAGCCAGCCGGTGAGTGTGGCCGTCACCCAGAAGAACAGGGGAGGGTGCGCGAGATAGGGTTCGCCAGCGAGGTCCGGGGATAGCCAGCTACCGCCACGGAGCAGGCTGTGAACGATGCCCTGGCTGACTGCTTCGTCGTATTTCCAGGGGGTATGCCCGGTCAGGCCGGGAAGAAGCCAGGCGAGACAGACCAGCAGGAACAGGGCAGTCTTGAGTGGGGTGGCCTTACCGTCAAAATTCAGGTTTTTTTCGGCCGACAGGAGCGTTCGCAAGCGGTGCTATCCCCCGTAAAAAGAAAGGCAGCGCCAAGCTGCCCATCCAGATGAAGCGGTGACTGAGACTACTTGCGTGCGTATTTTTGGCGGAACTTTTCGACGCGACCTGCAGTATCCACAATCTTTTGCTTGCCCGTATAGAACGGATGGCAAGCCGAGCAAACTTCCACAGACAGCGTAGGCTTGTCCAGGGTTGAACGGGTGACGAACTTGTTCCCGCAACTGCAGGTTACGGTAACTTCTTCATATTTCGGGTGAATATCTGCTTTCATGACCTTTCCTGAATAAGTCGCCGGGGTATACGGCGAATAGCCTTGTATTATGATTCAAAAGGGGATTTCCTGCAAGTGCGGCTGGCCCTTATTTCGTTTTATAGCCTAGCCCCGCCGCATCGAGTCGAAAAAGTCCGCATTATTTTTGGTGGCCTTGATTTTATCGAGCAGAAATTCAATGGCTTCGAGCTCATCCATGGGGTAGAGCAGTTTGCGCAGCACCCAGATCTTTTGCAGCACGTCGGGCTTGATCAGCATTTCTTCACGACGCGTGCCAGAACGGTTGACGTTGATGGCTGGATAGATCCGCTTTTCAGCCATGCGGCGGTCCAGGTGGATTTCCATGTTGCCGGTACCCTTGAACTCTTCGTAGATCACGTCGTCCATGCGCGATCCGGTGTCCACCAGTGCCGTGGCAATGATCGTGAGCGAACCGCCTTCTTCAATGTTGCGGGCGGCGCCAAAGAAGCGTTTTGGGCGTTGCAGGGCATTGGCGTCCACGCCCCCCGTCAGGACCTTGCCGGAAGCGGGAACGACCGTGTTGTAGGCGCGTGCCAGGCGGGTGATGGAATCCAGCAGGATGACCACATCGCGCTTGTGCTCCACCAGGCGCTTGGCTTTTTCAATGACCATTTCGGCTACCTGAACATGACGCGTTGCCGGTTCGTCAAAGGTGGAGGAAACCACCTCGCCCTTCACGGAACGCTGCATTTCAGTCACTTCCTCGGGGCGTTCGTCAATCAGCAGCACGATCAGGTGCGCATTGGGAGAGTTGGCCGAGATGGAATGGGCAATATGTTGCAACATGACCGTTTTGCCGCTTTTCGGGCTGGCCACGAGCAGGCCACGCTGACCCTTGCCGATGGGGGCAATGATGTCGATGACACGCCCCGTGGTGTTCTCTTCCGCACGGATGTCGCGTTCCAATACCAACGGCTCATTGGGGAAAAGTGGTGTCAGGTTTTCAAACAGGATCTTGTTTTTGGAGTTTTCCGGCGGTTCGCCATTCACCAGATCCACCTTCACCAGGGCAAAGTAGCGCTCCCCTTCCTTGGGCGTCCGGATTTCTCCTTCGATGCTATCGCCGGTATGCAGGTTGAAACGACGGATCTGCGAGGGGCTGATATAGATATCGTCAGGGCTCGCCAGATAGGATGTTTCTGGCGAACGCAAGAATCCAAACCCGTCCTGGAGAACCTCCAGCGTGCCTTCGCCATAGATGCTTTCGCCCCGTTTGGCCTGGTTTTTGAGCAGCGCAAAGATCAGTTCCTGTTTGCGCAGCCGGTTGGCGCCTTCAATTTCATTTTTGACGGCCATTTCCACCAGTTCGGTTACATGGTGGGTTTTGAGATCGGATAAATGCATGGGGAGTTGTGGATTCGAAAGGGAAAGGTGGAGTTCAGGGATTTGCCAGGGAAAGGGACGGTGGGATTAAAGCGCCGCCCTTACAGCTGCGGCGCAGAGTAACGCGTTCAGATGTGGCTGTCAATAAATGCGCTGAGCTGGGATTTCGACAAGGCGCCAACTTTGGTGGCTTCAACGTTGCCGTTTTTGAACAGAAGCAGGGTGGGAATGCCGCGGACCCCGTATTTGCGGGCCATTTCGGGGTTGTCATCCACGTTGAGTTTGGCGATTTTGAGGCGCCCGTTATAGTCACGCGATACTTCTTCCAGAATGGGGGCAATCAGCTTGCAGGGGCCACACCATTCGGCCCAGAAGTCCAGCAGGACCGGGGTGGGCGATTGCAGAACGTCTGTTTCAAACGAACGATCAGTCACATGTTGGATGGATTCGATCATGGAGATTCCTCAAATTCAGTCAGTAATACGTTTGGGTTTGCGTCGCAGCAGACCGCTGCGGGAGGTGAATGGAAGCTATCCTAAACCAAATTGACCAGTGAAGGGAAGGGGGGCTTCGCCAACATGACGACTTTCCTGCTAAAATGCGGCGTTACTCGCGTGAGTATGCCTTGTTGGAGGTTTTCGGAATGACCTATGTCGTCACCGAATCTTGTGTCAGATGTAAGTATACTGATTGTGTGGATGTCTGCCCCGTGGATTGTTTTCGCGAGGGGCCAAATTTTCTGGTGATCGACCCTGATGAGTGCATTGACTGCACCCTGTGCGTTGCCGAATGCCCTGTGGAGGCGATTTTTGCCGAGGATGACGTTCCAGAAAACCAGCGTGCCTTCATCGCCTTGAATGCAGAGTTGAGCAAGCTCTGGAAGCCCATTATAGAAAGAAAAGAGGCGCCAGCCGATGCCGATGACTGGAAGGACGTCAAGAATAAAGCCCATCTCCTGGAACGCTGATTGATCGCCTCTAGCGAGGAAGATGTCCTTGAAGTAGCGCAAAAGCGCATCGTTGACGATGCGCTTTTGCATCCTGAATCGCCGGTAGTGGTCCTGTTGCCCCACATCGCTCTGGCGGACCCGTTTCAAAAGCGATTGTCTGAAAGCATTCCCCCATCCACCTCCCTTTGCATCACGACCTTGTCTCGTTGGGCTGCCGGGCAACCACCCAATGGCAGGGTCATTCCTGAAGTAGAACGCCTGTCCCTGGTATTCAATGCGCTGCGTGAACAGCGCTGGTTTGAGCAGGAGGATCGCTGGGTGCTGGCGCGTGAAGCGCTGCAGTTGGTGGATGAACTGACGCGCTGGGGCTTTGCAATGCCCCTTGATGTGGAAACTTTTACCGATCAACTGGCGCAAGCCTATGCTGCCCGCAGTTCGACGCCCTTGCAGTTCGAAGCGCGCCTCGTCCATGACCTCTGGTGGGTGCTCAACCAAAACCCGATGGAACTGTCTTCTGCCATGGCATATCAGCAGCAGTTGGCCCGGCTGGCCCAGCTTCCACAGCACGGGTCCTGCTATCTCGTGGCCGCGGATGAGCTGACGCCTGCCGAGTCGCAGTGCCTCGCAGCGCTCTCGGCACGCATGAACCTGGTTCGGATTGAAAACCCATTACCGGGTCGGGAAGGCGACGCCTGTTCCATTGCTTTGCGGGCCGCGTGGCGTGATCCCGGGCACGGAAGCTTGTCCGATCGTGCGCAATCCCTGGCGCGTGACATGCCGGTGAGCCCGTTCGAGAGTCGCCTGGCCCTGGCTGGCATGGAAAGCATCGAGCGTGAAGCGCACGAAGGGGCGCTTCAGGTGCGGCAATGGTTGTCGTCGGGCTGTCGCAACATTGCCATCGTGGCCCAGGATCGCGTGGTGTCGCGGCGCTTGCGCGCGATGCTGGAGCGTCAGGGTGTGGCCGTCCGCGATGAGTCGGGTTGGACCTTTTCAACGACTGCCGCCAGCACCGTGGTGATGCGCTGGCTCGATCTGGTGCGTTCGGAAGGCTATTACCGGCATTTGCAGGACTTGATGCATTCGCCTTATCTGTGTGGAGACTGGCCTGCTGCCAAGCGCCAACAAGCCGTGGGCTTTTTGGAAAAACTGATGCTGAAAACCAACTGGGTTTCAGATCTGAACCTCCTGGCGCAGCGTTTGGAAGGCATTGCCAGCGATCAGGAAGAGATCATTGCAGCGCGTGAAATGCTGGACCGATTGCAGCGGGGGGGCCAATTGCTTCAGCCCCAGATGCTGCGCTTTGCCCAATGGCTGGAACGATTGATGCAAAGCCTCGAAGTCTGTGGCATCGCCCCGGGGCTTGCGCTGGATGCTGCAGGTGTCCAGTTGCTGGACATTCTCAAGCAACTCGCCCATGACGCCGGACAGATTCCTGGACGGCTGTCACTGCAAGAATGGGTGCGTGCCCTGGACCTGCAATTTGAGGCGGCCAGCTTTATGGAGGATCAGGCTCGCGGTCCGGTATGCATGACACAGCTCAGCATGACGCGTTTGCGCAGCTTTGACGCAGTACTGGTCCTGGGTGCTGACGCTGACCATCTGCCCTTTATCTCTGCGCAGCCCTATTTTGGCGACGTGGTTCGTGCGGCTTTGGGCTTGCCCACGCGCCAGGACCTTCTTGAAGCCACCCGGCGCGACCTCATCGAGTTGATTTCGCGCGCTGGTACCGTCAAAGTAACCTGGCGCAGTGAAATCAATGGGGAGCGCAATCCGCTTGCGCCACTGTTGCTCCGCCTGGACGTATTTCACCAAAGCGCCTGGGGTAAGCCGTTGCTGACAGCACCGAGCGCGCCATCCGACTTGCCCGCAGTCCAGCTCGCAGCCCACGGGATGCCTGCTCCGCGGCTTGCTCCTGACCAGGTGCCACTTACGCTTTCTGCAAGCGGGCACAACCGCCTGTTGGCCTGCCCTTACCAGTTTTTTGCCGCTGCGGTGTTGCATCTCGACGATGACACCGGCGTTCAGGAAACCGTGGACAAACGGGATTATGGGCAGCTCATTCACGAGGTTCTGTACCAGTTCCACCAGGCTACGCCACATGTTTCCGGATTGTCAGCGGGTGAGGCCATTCAGCGGATGACAGCGGTAACGCGCAGCGTCTTTTCCAGGAAGAAGGTCCCTGATGAGGAGATGCGCGCCTGGGGCCTGCGCTGGGAATCCAGGATTCCTGCCTATGTGGCCTGGGTCATGGCGTGGGAGCAGGACGGGTGGCGATGGGCGGGCGGCGAAGTATCGCACGAGCGCCTGTTGGGCGCGCACTCGCCAGGGCAGGTCATCCTCAAGGGCAAGCTCGATCGCATCGACCGTCGGCATTCCTCCACGGGCGAGGAGGTGGCGATCCTGGATTACAAGCTCAAATCATTCACCGGCAGGATTGCCAGGGACATTGCGCAAGGTGAGGACGTACAGCTTGCCGTTTATACGCTTTTGGCCGATCAGCCCATTGCGCGGGCAGCTTACCTGATGCTGGATGAGGAAGGCGTGCCGCGTCTCGTGGAGAGCCCGGACCCTCAGGAGAGCGCCAACGCCGTGGCAACGCGAGTGGTTGCTTTGTTTCAGTCGCTGCGGGAGGGCGCGGCACTTCCGGCCCACGGAGATGATCAGGACTGTCTGCGCTGTGAATTTGACGGCCTGTGTCGGCGCGACCATTGGGACATCAAGGCATGATGAGCCCCGGCGCGGCACTCCATCCCCAGGTTTCCGCCGTGGTCGAAGCCTGTGCTGGCAGCGGCAAGACCTGGATGCTGGTCTCGAGGATATTGCGCCTGCTGCTGGCAGGCATTCCGCCCTCTGAAATACTGGCGATCACCTTCACGCGACTTGCAGCCCGGGAGATGGAGGAACGCCTTGTGACCTGGTTGAAATTCCTGGCACTGGAATCCGACGACGCCGTGGTTGCGTTCTTGCAAGTACGGGGTCTTGCAGAGATCGAGGCACGCCAGGCCCTGCCGCAGGCTCGTGGCTTGTTTGAAGCGTATGTGCTGGCCAGTCCCACGGTTACCCTATGTACTTTTGACGTCTGGTTTTTGCGACTGCTGCGGCATGCCCCTTTGTCAGGTAACCTGCGACGCGACAGCACCCCGGGGCCTGACAAGCAAAGGGTGCTCCAGGAAGCCTGGCAGCAATTGCTGCGCACCCACGCCACTTCGCGTCCAGACAGCGTGGGCGCATCGCTGGAATGGCTGTTCCGGCATGAGGGTTTATTCAATACCCGCAACTGGATCATGGCCTTTGCCGATTGGCGCGCAGAGTGGTGGGCATTCACCGAGGGGCACGCTGACCCGGTGGCTTATGCCACGCAAGCGCTACAGCGCGAGTTGGGTGTGGGTCTTGATGAGGATGTGGCCGCAGGGTTGCTTGCCGATCCGGAGTTTGTCCCCGCGCTTCGCGAGCTGGCCCAAGTACTCTCCCAGGGCAGTGCAGCACTCAACGCTGCCGGCCTGGCGTTGCTGGAAGCGCTTTCGGCGGACAACCCCATTGAGAGGCTGGCCGAAATACTGCTGGTACGTGCGGGCACACCACGCCAAAACATACTGAAGGCCGCGCAGGCTTCTGGGCACGCCGCACTTGCGGCACATACACGGGTGCTGCAACGGATGGTACAGGCCCGGAATCAGGTCCTGGAACAGGTTGCATTGCGCACCAACGTTCACTTGTTTCGAACCGGTCAGGCCTATCTGGAAACCCTGATGAGCGTGATGCATGCCCGAGGCGAGGCCGGGTTTCAGGACATCCAGTGGTCCGTGTGTTCCATGCTGGCGTCTTCCGAGCAAGCCGAATACCTTCAATATCGCCTGGATGCGCGATATCGTCATCTGCTCCTGGATGAATTTCAGGACACCAGCCCGTTACAGTGGCGCACCCTGAAGACCTGGCTGCAGGCCGCGCGCGATGCAGGGCAAGAGCCCACGGTATTTCTGGTGGGTGATCCCAAGCAGGCCATCTACCGGTTTCGACGGGCCGATCCGCGCCTGTTCGACGAGGCCGCGGCCTATCTCGAAACACAGTGGGGTGCGCTAAGGGTCTCGCTCAACCAGTCGCGCAGAAGTGGCGCCACCATCATTGGCCTCGTCAACCGGGTCTTTGGCGCAATACCGGATTTTGGGCATTTCAGCCCCCATGAGGTGCCTCCAGATGCAGCTCCCGATGCAGTGCAGCTTCTCGAATCCGAGGCGCTTCCTGAGGCAATGGACGTATCCGGTGCCACCACGGGCTTGCGCAATCCCCTGAAAACCCCGCGCAGCTTACCGGTAGAGAGCCTTGAGCGCTGTGAAGGCAAGGCCTTTGCCGAGCAGATTGCACAATGGGTGGGGCCCGCTGGCTTGACCGTACAAGATCCGCATGTCGGCACGCGTCCCGCGCGTTACGGAGACATCATTGTTCTGGTGCGTCGTCGTGGTTTGCTCGAACCCTATGAACGCGCCTTGCGCGCAGCACGCATCCCCTATTTGACACGGCAACGGGGGGGCTTATTGGGGACGCTGGAAGTTCGTGACATGCGGCAACTGCTGCGATTTCTGGTGAATCCCCAAGACAATCTGGCTCTGGCGCAGGTGTTGCGCTCTCCCATTTTTGGTGCAGGGGATGAAGACTTGTTGGCGCTGGCGCAAGGCCCCCACTGGTGGTCCACACTGCAGCAGCATCACGCGTCCACGGCGTTGGCTGATGCCTGTCGGCAGTTGACTGAATGGATGTCATGGGCTGCACGTTTGCCCGTGCATGACCTGCTCGACCGAATCCTCGGCGAATCAGACCTGGTGAGGCGCTACCAACGGTACGTGCCAGAGGCATTGCAGGCCTCCGTGGAGGCTAACCTGCACGCATTTTTGGAACAGGCGCTTAATCTCGACAGTGGACGCTATCCCAGTCTTCCGCGATTCTTGCAGGAACTCGATGACCTCGAATCCTTTGAGCGGGATGCCCCAGACGAAGGAGGTTTGGGGGCCGTGGGTAACGCGGTGCGCATCATGACGATTCATGCGGCCAAGGGCCTGGAGGCTCCTGTGGTGTGGTTGCTCGAACCACGTGCGTACCGAAACCGTGCAGAAGCCGGGCAATGGTTCGTGGACTGGCAACCCGGAGAGGATCGTCCCCAGCATTTTTCACTGATCCCGTCGAAAGACGAGTTGGGGTCGGCGAGACTGGCGCGGCTGGAACAGGAAAGGCGCCTGGACCAGCGGGAAGATTACAACCTGCTTTATGTGGCCCTGACCCGGGCCCGCCAGCTGCTTGTCGTCAGCGGGCGGGCGGGGCCGGAAGCCAGTAGCTGGTTCAGACAGGTATGTGCGGCGGCAGCGCCGGAGATTACAGTCCGCCGTGTTGCTGCGCAACCATGCAGTAAATCATCGGAATAGACAACATCGTATTGAGGCGCGAAGTGACCATCGCAATACGAACGGCTCGTGCTTTTTCAGATATCTCTACCGGAACCAGTCCCAGCGCTTTTTTCTGCATGGGCCAGATGATGAACCACACGTTGAATGCCATGATCAGCCCCAGCCACATGCCAATGCCGATGGGCACGAACGGTTCCATCAATGCCAGGGCGGGCATGATGTAGCCATTCATGGAAGCGAGGCCCAGCCCCATGATGACCGTCACCAGTGCAGCGTAGCGAAACCAGAACAAGGCGCAGGGGGCAATCACCTTGGTGATTGCGGGCCTGTGCTCTTCTGCAATCCTGGGCATCGAGGGGATCTGAACAAAGTTGAAGTACCACAGCAGACCCACCCACATGATGGCGGCGGTGACGTGCATCCAGCGGAAGGCAAACATCCACCAGGCATGCGACTCGAGGTTGACCGTGGGACTGCCGGCCACGACGATGATGAGCAATAGCAGGACCAGTCCCGCAACAACGGTTCTACCTAAGGATTGAAATAGGGTTTGCATGACAGGAATATCGAAGCGGCGTCCGTTGGCAATTAACTTGCAAAATTCTTTGTTGCGAAATCCCAGTTCACGAGATGCGCCAGAAAGGTTTCGACAAATTTGGGCCGAAGGTTGCGGTAATCGATGTAGTAGGCATGCTCCCAGACGTCGATACACAGCAATGCCTTGTCACCGGTAGTCAAGGGTGTGCCGGCAGCGCCCATGTTGACGATGTCCACGGAACCATCAGCTTTCTTGACCAGCCAGGTCCAGCCTGAACCGAAGTTGCCGACGGCAGAAGTCTGGAACGCTTTCTTGAAATCGTCGAAGGACCCCCACTTCTTGTTGATGGCTTCAGCCAAGGGCCCATTGGGAGCGCCGCCGCCGTTGGGCTTCATGCAGTTCCAGAAGAAGGTGTGGTTCCATACTTGCGCGGCGTTGTTGTAGATGCCGCCAGCGGGTGCCTTCTTGACGATGGCTTCAAGACCGAGGGGTTCGAATTCAGTACCTTTGATCAGATTGTTCAGGTTTACGACGTAGGCGTTATGGTGCTTGGCGTAGTGATATTCAAACGTTTCCTTGCTCATGTGGGGTGCGAGGGCATCCAGGGCGTAGGGTAGTGGGGGCAGTTGGTGTTCCATCTGTTTTCTCCTGAAGAGGTGAGTATCAGCAACGTGTGAAGATACCACAAACTGTCAGCCGCGAACATTGGAGTGTTTCTAAAATGCTTATAACTTCATGAAAAATATATTATTTTAATTGACGCTTGGGCCTGGTGGCAGCGCTTGAATAGCGGCCAATGTTTGCCGTTCTCTGGCGCTCACGGCAATGCCTGCGTGCTGAAATGAAGCCTCGTTTTGGAGGGCTCGTTCATGCCACAGGGAATTTTCCGCTTTCTTGCAAAAAGGCGGCCGGACCGTGATGCCACAGATGGAACACCACCTGCTGGCGCTCCACCCATTGCGCACGCTTCGCCAGCGCGACTTTGGTTTGAGGTGCAAGGCGCGCCAGTGGTTGAACGCAATCGCTACTTCATCATTTGTCTCGGGTTACTGTTGGCCTTGACCGCAGCCTGCATTGCCCTGGCGATGATGGCCCCTCTCAAGACGGTGGTGCCCTTTGTTCTGGAAAAAGTCGAGGAAGGGGCCGTGGTCCCTGCTCCGATGGCGGCACAGCAATACCAGCCCGGCGTTCCGGAAAAGCGTTACTTCATTGCCCAGTGGGCTCGGCAGCTGTTGACGCTAGACTCCCATTTGACTGAGCAATACCTGTCCGAGGCCTATCGGGTCACGCGCGGCAAAGCCACGGTTGAGTTTACAGACTGGATACAGCGCGCAGCCCCCATGGCTGAACTGAAGCGAGATCCAACACTGACGCGTACAGTGGCCATCTCGAGCGTTTCTCTGATCCAGGATCAGGTGGCACTGGTTCGGGTAGCGGCAGAACGTCGCAACGCCGGGAACCCCATTGCCAATCGTGAAAAGTTTGTCCTGACCATCCACTTCACCACGGTGCCCCCCCAGTCGGAAGAAGCGTTGCTCAGCAACCCCGTGGGGCTTTTTGTGACCCATTTCCTGGTGAATACCGATCTGGAGAAATGATCATGAGGCATTGGGGCGAGGTGCTCGTGGCGCTTGTTCTCATTGGAACCATGCTGTCTTTCACTCCTGCACGCGCCAGTGGCGAAACGCCTTCAACCACCGATCCACGCATGGTGGTGTTTCGCTACGATGCCAACACCACGTATACCATTTTGACGCTTCCTGGAGTCCCTACGGACATCCAGCTGGCTTCTGATGAAAAGATTACCGGGCTGGCGCTGGGGGACACGCTGCAGTGGATGGTAGAAGAACTTCCCGGACATCTTTTCATCAAGCCGCTCAAGACGGATTTGTTTACCGCGGGAACGCTGGTGACTGACCGTCGCGTGTACCAGCTGCTCTTCAGAAGCACCACGGTCCAGGGACACTGGCTTCAAAAGGTTTCCTGGAGCAACGCGGGTGCTTCGACAAGTGCTGAAACCGGCGAGATTGCCTCACAACCCTCCATGGCCGCCGAGGGTCTGTCTGTCGAAGCGCTGGATCCCGCCCGTTTGAATTTTGGATACGACATTGAGGGTGAAGGTGACTTCCGTCCGGTCGCGGTTTTTGACGATGGGCGCTTTACCTGGATCAAGGTACGCTCACCCCAGGCTTTGCCTGCACTGTTCATGGTGGACGATGGTGCAGCCGTGTTGGTCAATTACATCATCAAAGGTGAATATTTTGTCGTGCAGCGATTGATGCAGGAAATCCTGCTCAAGCTTGGGAATGCCGAGGTGCGCGTCATCAATCGAAAATTTGCCAAAAGATCGGGCAGGCATGAAGGATCGGGGGGCTTTCTGGATACATGGCAGTGAGGAGCCAAAATCATGAGCGATGGATGGGAAGAATCAGACCAGGCATATCCGGAGCGCCCTGTGGGCAAGGTGCGTCGCAACTTGCATTGGTTGGTGGCCGGCGGCCTGGGATTGGGAGTCATCGTGGGCTTTGCCGTCCAGGGCTCTTTGTTTTCCAAAGTGGATGCGCACCCAGGCCCGCAATCATTGCCAGAGGACAATCCCTTGGTGCTGGGGCAAGAGCCTTCCATGAGCGGGCTGCGTCAGGAATTGCTGCGACAGCAGATAGCAGAACCGGTGACAGAACCAACGCGCCAGGTTGCTGAAGTGGTACAGGAATCGCGACACATCGAGCGTCTCGAGTCTGAAAAACACGAAGCGTTGGTGGCTGGCAGTCGGATGCTGGCCATTAACAGGTCCGTTGAAACCACACCTGCACCCGTAGCGGCCGCATCACCGGCTGCGGCACCTGCTGGAGGGCGCGACAGCGCACCGGCCGACACTGCAGGGATTACTGAATCATTGAGCAAACGATTGCCACCAGGAATTTCAGCAATACCAGCCGGATTGGCGCTGCGCGACCCGCTCCGCAGTCGTGTGGGGGAGACTTCAGATTCGGCGGCGCCTGCCAAGCCTGCGCGTGCCCAAACTCCGATTGTTCCAGTCAAGCCCAGCAGCCAGCGACAGGTGATGGAGGGCTCGCTCATCCCCGCAGTGCTGCTCACCCAGGTCAACAGCGATTTGCCCGGCATGCTGACTGCCCAGGTTACCGAAGATGTCTACGATTCCATTCATGGCAATTTTCTGGCCATACCCAAGGGAAGCCGGGTCATTGGCGAATTCAACACGCGGGTGCTCCCTGGGCAGGAACGCATCATGGCCATGTTTCACCGTTTGATTTTGCCCAGCGGTGAAAGCTTTAATCTGGATGACATGCAGGCCGCAGACCGGGCAGGTCAGTCCGGCATGAAGGACGAAGTGGACAATCGGTTCTGGACCCGGCTAGGCGGGCAGTTCATGACGGCGGGGCTCGCCAGGATCATTTCGCCACCGGAGGGTGGTGTCACCATCCTCGGCGGGGCGGGCAACTCACTTGCCGGGGATGCGGCGGGACAAATTCTGGTGAATACGGCCGCTGTCGGGTTTGCAGGAAATGCGGCTCTTGGCCCGGTCATCGTCATCAAAAGGGGTTATCCCTTTGTGATCATGGTGAATCGGGACATGGATTTCTCCACCCTGGGCGCTCGCACGCATTAGTCCACTTTCATCGGCAGGATCACCATGAACATGCCCTGCAGATGCAGGACGCGCTGCATGGTGAGGGCGGTCTGGTTGTGCAGGATCCGGGTCAGCCAGTTGTCGTGCACGAAGATCAGCTTGCTGGCAAAAAAGACGCAGTTTGGAAACTCGTCGCGCACCTTGAGTGCCAGTTTGGTGAGCTCTTCCACCCTGTCGGTCCCGTACGCCTGATAGGACTTGGCCGCAATGCCGTTACGGTTGCAAAAATTGACATAATAATCGCATGCGGAATGGACTTCCTGTTGAAGCCCTTCGATCGACCCTTCGCCGCCATAGCTTTGGGTATCCACGGCGCCCACACTCAGGAATACAAAATTCTTGAAGATGTTGGGAAACAGGCGCTGTACCCAGAGAATGGTGTGCATGCCCGCGCCGCGTGAGCGGCTGATCATGAACACGGCCGTTTGGGCATTTGGGTCGATCGGTGGCGGGTTGGCCACTGGCTCGGCTGGCAGTGCGGCCAGCAAGGCATCCGCCCTGGCCATTTGCGCTTCCGTTTCCCGGTAATGCCAGCGTATCAGGAGGCAGAGGGCAATGACCGAACTGGTGATCAGCGTGGTCATCCAGCCGCCTTCAAAAAATTTCTCTACCAGGGTGACGATCAGGATGCTGCTGGCAACAAAAAATCCAACCAGGGACAGCGTCAGGCGGGGCAACCAGCGGGCTTGCTCTTTGCGGTGCTTCCACCAGTAGATGGACAGTCCCAGCAGGGACAGGGTGAAAGTCAGAAACACGTTGATGCTGTAGAGTACCGCCAGCAAATCAACCAGGCCGCCGCTCCAGATGAGGATCAGGATGGCGGCAAATCCCATGATCAGGATGCCGTACTTGGTCACCAGGCGACTGGAGAGTGAGCTGAATTGCGTGGGTGCCCAGCCATCATTGGCCATGTTGGCCAAAACCGCGGGGCCGCCCAGCAGCCCTGTATTTGCCGCCACATATAATAGCGCGCCTTCCAGAAGCAGGACGATGGTCAACAGTACGTAAGAAGAGCTGGCACCTAGCCCCAGAGAGCCGATGACGGAGCGGAATGCCACGGCATTGAGTGTTTCTCCGGTGGAAGACGGCTGGGCTTGCCAGAGCAGATACAACAGAATGATGCCAGCCGCAGTGAACGCCAGAGAGAGGGCCATGTAGAACATGGTCAGCTTGCCAGTGTGTACCCGGGGTTCCTTGAGCGCATTGATGTTGTTGGAAACGGCCTCAATCCCGGTGTAAGTACCACCCCCAAGGGAGTAGGCGCGCAGAAACAATGAAGCAACGAAAACCCAGCCCATCTGACCGGCCAGCGCTCCGGTTTCAGACAGGGTCTCGGACACGATCACAGGCAGCTCCGAACCGCGCACCGCCACGCCGTAGATGATGATGAACACGTGAGTGACAACAAACCCGATGAAAATCGGGGTCAGAACCTTGATGCTTTCCTTCATGCCACGCAGGTTGAGAAACATCAGCAGCAACGTAAGCCCCAGTTCAGTGGTGAGCTTGTAAACCTGCCAACTCGTGGGCAACGAACTGAAAACCGCGTCCACACCACTGGCCACCGAAATGGCAATGGTCAGGACGTAGTCCACGATCAGGGCAGCGCCGCTCACAAGCCCCGCATAAGGGCCTATCAGCTGGGTGGCTACCTTGTAGCCGCCGCCTCCCGTGGGAAATAGTTCGATGACCTGGTTGTAGGCCGTGGAGATCAAAAATACGGTCAGGGCCGTGGCCAGAGCGAGATACAGGCTGAGGTGGGTGTGGGTACCCAGTGCCTTGAAGGCTTCTTCAGGGCCGTACGCCGATGATGATAGTCCATCAGCACCCAGCCCCACCCAGGCAAAGAACGCGGCCAGTGCGATGTTGTGACGCGTTTCAGGGGATAGCGGATCGCGCGGGGGGCCAAACAGCACCCCCGAAATCCTTCCGGCAAGATTTTGGATCATGATCAGACGCTGGTGGGGAGGGGTTTCTCCGGATCAAGGCCATATTTTTTGATGGCCTCCGCAACGCGCGCGGTCGGGATCGTACCCTCTGCGGCCAGAGCCTGCAATGCAGCCAGGGTAATATAGCGGCTATCCACCTCAAAAAATTCGCGAAGCTTGGCACGGGTATCCGAACGACCAAAACCGTCCGTACCCAACGTCACGTAGCGACGGGGCACGAAGGCACGAATCTGCTCGGTGAAGGTCTTGATGTAGTCGGTGGCTGCAATCACGGGCCCCTTGGTAGTCTCCAGGCATTGTTCCACATAGGATTTGCGCTGGGGCTGGTCAGGGTGATGGCGGTTCCAGCGCAAGGTGGCCTGGCCTTCGCGGGCCAGTTCATTGATGCTGGGTGCGCTCCAGACATTGCTTGAAACCCCCCAGTCCTTTTCCAGCAATGCTGCTGCAGCAATCGCTTCGCGCAGGATGGTGCCAGATCCCATCAGCTGCACGACGGGGCCCTTGGCTTTTTCACCCTTCTGCAGCAAATACATCCCTTTGAGAATGCCCTCCTGCACGCCTTGGGGCATGGCTGGGTGGCTGTAATTCTCGTTCATGGTAGTGATGTAGTAGAAAATGTTTTCGTGATTCTGGTACATCCGGCGCAGGCCGTCCTGAATGATGACCGCCACTTCGTAAGCAAATGTGGGGTCATAGGAAACGCAGTTGGGAATGAAAGAGGCATGGACCTGGCTGTGGCCGTCCTGATGCTGCAGTCCCTCACCATTGAGCGTGGTTCGGCCAGCGGTGCCGCCAATCAGAAAGCCGCGACAGCGCATGTCTCCAGCCGCCCAGGCAAGGTCGCCCACGCGCTGGAAGCCAAACATCGAATAGAAAATGTAAAAAGGAATGGTGGTGACGCCATGGCTGGAATAAGCCGAGGCGGCGGCGATCCAGGAAGAAAAGGCGCCAGCCTCGTTGATGCCCTCCTGCAGGATCTGGCCGTTGACGTCCTCACGGTAATACATGAGCTGGTCGTGATCCTGCGGCTGATACAGCTGGCCTACGGAAGAGTAGATGCCAAGACTGCGGAACATGCCTTCCATGCCAAACGTTCGGGATTCATCCGGCACGATCGGCACGATCAGCTTGCCGATCTCCTTGTCACGGGTCAGCGCTGTCAGTACGCGCACGAAAGCCATCGTGGTGGAAAGCTGGCGTTCTTCGCTGCTTTCCAACAGTGCCTGGAACGCAGAGAGCTCGGGTACCTTGAGCGAAGGTACTTCGCTGTGCCGTACGGGAAGGTAGCCGCCCAACGCTTCACGCTGGGCCTTGAGATACTGGATTTCCGGGCTGTCATCGGATGGGCGATAGAACGGCGTTTCAGCAATCACTTCGTCTGAAATTGGAATCTGGAAACGGTCCCGGAACTGCTTGAGGGCGTTTTCGCCCATTTTTTTCTGTTGGTGCGTAATGTTCTGGCCTTCGCCAGATTCGCCCATGCCGTAGCCCTTGATGGTTTTTGCCAGAATAACCGTGGGCTGGCCGGTGTGGCGTACCGCCGAGAGATAGGCGTTGTACATCTTGAACGGATCGTGGCCGCCGCGGGTCAGACGCCAGATTTCGTCGTCGGACATGTTGGCCACCAGGCGCGCCAGTTCGGGGTACTTGCCAAAAAAGTGCTTGCGCACGTAAGCGCCATCATGCGCTTTCATGCTTTGGTATTCGCCATCCACTGCTTCCATCATTCGTTGCAGCAACAGCCCGCTGCGATCCTTGGCGATCAGGGCATCCCACTGGCTGCCCCAGATGACCTTGATGACGTTCCAGCCCGCACCCCGGAAGTCTGCTTCCAGTTCCTGGATGATCTTGCCGTTGCCCCGAACCGGTCCGTCGAGGCGTTGCAAGTTGCAGTTGACGACGAAAATCAGGTTGTCCAGACGCTCACGCGTGGCAAGCGAAATCGCTCCGAGCGATTCGGGTTCGTCCATTTCCCCGTCGCCCATGAAGGCCCACACCTTGCGGTTTTCCACATTGGCGAGCCCCCGGTTTTGCAGATACTTCATGAAGCGCGCCTGATAGATGGCCATCAGGGGGCCCAGGCCCATGGATACCGTGGGCATTTGCCAGAAATTAGGCATCAGCCACGGATGGGGATAGCTTGGCAATCCGCCGCCGTCCACCTCCTGGCGAAACTTGCTCATCTGTTCTTCGCTGATCCGTCCTTCCAGAAAAGCACGGGCGTAAATCCCTGGTGCGGAATGGCCCTGGATGTAGAGGAGGTCACCCCCATGGTCTGCGGTGGGGGCATGAAAAAAATGATCGAAACCCACGTCATAGAGGGTGGCAGCCGACTGGAAGCTGGCGATATGGCCGCCCAGTTCGCTGGATGAGCGGTTGGCTCGGACCACCATGGCCATGGCATTCCATCGGATGAGCGAACGAATGCGGTGCTCCATTTCGGGGTCTCCCGGCATGGGCACTTCAAGCGCTGGCGGGATGGTATTGATGTACGCCGTATTGGCACTGTAGGGCAGGAAGGCGCCGGAGCGGCGGGCCTTGTCAATGAGCTGCTCCAGGATGAAATGGGCGCGTTCGGGGCCTTCCAGTTCCAGGACGCTCTCGAGGGCGTCCAGCCACTCTTGGGTTTCTTGTTTATCGTTATCAGGCAGGGCGGACATTCGAAATACCTCGCGATCAGCGGTTGTTGATATGGACGGGCAACCGGGATCACCGGCCGCAATGCTAATATTAAAGCTTATGGAGGCACTTGGCGAGGGCAGGGTACCATGCAAACCGACAAGCAACTGCTAAAAGCATTACTGGCCATGAGCGCCGGACTGGATCCGGTGCGCTGTGCCGTGGTGCATCCCTGCGAGGCCGGTTCCCTTCAAGGCGCACTGGAGGCCGGTGAAGCCGGGTTGATCATTCCCGTGCTGATCGGGCCGGAAGCCAGGATCAGGCAAGTGGCAGCGCAAATTGGCGCCGACATCAGCGGCATCGAACTGGTCACGACACCCTACAGCCACGCGGCGGCTGAAGTCGCGGTGGAGATGGCCGTTCAGGGCAGGGTCGAAGCCCTCATGAAAGGGAGTCTGCATACGGATGAACTCATGCATGCGGCACTCTCAAATCGCGATTTTCGTACCAAGCGGCGCATGTCTCATATTTTCCGTTTTGAAGTGCCGCTTTATGAAAAACCCTTGCTGATAACGGATGCGGCGCTCAACATCAGGCCCACCCTGGCGGACAAGTTGGACATCGTGCAGAACGCCATCGAATTGGCCCAGATTTTGGGCATCAAACTGCCGCGGGTGGCCATTTTGTCCGCAGTGGAAACCGTCAACCCCGCCATCCCCTCCACGATCGACGCTGCCGCGCTTTGTAAGATGGCCGATCGCGGGCAAATCACCGATGCCATCCTGGATGGTCCCCTGGCGTTTGACACGGCCATTTCCGGTGAAGCGGCCGCCATCAAGCACATCACTTCTTCCGTCGCCGGCGTTGCCGACATTCTGGTGGTTCCGGATCTGGAGTCCGGCAATATGCTGGCCAAGCAACTGGAATACCTGGCTGGGGGCACCGCCAGTGGCGTGGTCATGGGCGGTCGGGTACCCGTGGCACTGACCAGCCGGGCGGATGGTGCTGACGCACGCATCGCCTCGGCATTGCTGGCCCAGTTGATCGCCCACCACCATCGTCAATATCGTCCGTAACGACCAGATGCGTTTTTCTGCTGCCCAGGAAGGAATTCTTTCGGTCAATGTGGGCTCATCCACACTCAAGTTTGCGCTTTATCCCGTCACTGGCGATGGTGTTCAAGCAGCCATACAGGTGGGGACGATCGACACGCTCCAACTGGATGAAGCGGCTTTCGATGCCGCCCTGGACAGTTTGATCCGGCGGCTTACCGAGGTCACGCCCGCGTTGCGCCTGCGTGCCGTGGCGCATCGGGTAGTGCACGGCGGGACAAAATTTCAGACCAGCGTGCGTGTCACCGAATCGGTGCTGCAGGACCTGGCACAACTGAACGCGCTCGCTCCGTTGCACCAGCCACACAACCTGGAGGGTATTCGCCGCTTTTGGCGCGCATTGCCCAAGGTGCCCCAGATTGCCTGTTTCGACACGGCATTCCATGCTTCCATGCCAGCGCAGGAGGCCCGCTTTGCGCTCCCTGAAGCATTATTCCAACAGGGCATCCGTCGTTACGGCTTTCACGGGTTGTCCTACCAGCATGTTCGGGACACCCTGACATTGCGCAGCGCCCGGGCTGGCGGACGGTTATTGATGGCCCATCTTGGCAGTGGTGCCAGTCTGTGCGCAGCGCGCGAAGGGCGCAGCATGGCCAGCACCATGGGGTTTACCGCATTGGACGGTCTGATGATGGGAACCCGGTGCGGCGCACTTGATCCCGGTGTGTTGCTGTACTTGATGAACCTGGGTTGGAGCCCGGAACGCCTGGAAACCCTGCTCTACCGACAATCGGGCTTGCTGGGCGTGTCGGGCTTGTCCGCTGACTTTCGGGTTTTGCGTGCGGCCGTTGGCGATGATCGGGCAAAATGTGCCATCGATTTGTTTACGGCCAGTGTGGTGCGCGAGGCTGGCGCCATGGCGGCGGTGTTGGGTGGGCTCGACCTGCTGGCCTTTACGGGAGGTATCGGCGAACATGACGCCCAACTACGCACCGATGTGGCGGGGCGGCTGGCCCACCTTGGCGTAGTGCTTGATCCGGTGAAGAACCGGGAAGGCCGGCAAGGCCAGGCGGAAGCCATTCATGCCAGGGAGAGTGCGGTGGAAGTCTGGGTCGTGCCGGCAGATGAAGGGCTAGCGGCAGCCAAAGAGGCCTTCAGGTTGCTGTAATCAGGGCGCGCTTGCTGTCCAAGCGCCTGATTTTCCACCTGATTTTTCAAGAAGGCGGATCTCGCCCATGACCATGCCGCGATCCACGGCCTTACACATGTCGTAAATGGTGAGCAAACCAAGCTGTACGGCAGTCAGGGCCTCCATTTCAACGCCTGTACGGCCCACGGTTTCGGTGGTGACGGTGCAATTGATGGCCGACTGGGCATGGTCCAGTGAAAATTCCACTGCCACCCGGGTCAGTGGGATGGGGTGGCACAGGGGAATCAGGTCGGCAGCCCGTTTTGCGGCCTGAATGGCGGCAAGGCGGGCGATGCCCAAAACATCGCCCTTTTTTGCTGCACCGTGCTTGATCATGCTGAGCGTTTCGGGTTTCATGACGATCCTGCCCGTTGCCCGCGCCACCCGGTGAGTTTCGGCCTTGTCGGCCACGTCAACCATGTGGGCTTGGCCTTCGCTGTCAAAATGGGTCAATGTGGGTGTGGGGCTCATGACGGAGATGTACTCGGTAACGGTGTGATTAAAGGATTTATAAAGGTCAGGGGAACAATGTGCAACCCGAGTTATCATAGCAAGATGCGTTCAATTCTTGTATTTATTGTGACCTGTTGCCTGGTGGGCGGTTCTGCGGCTTATGATTTGCCCGACCTGGGCGACAGCTCATCGACGGTGTTCTCCAGCCAGGACGAAAAGGCCTTGGGGCACGAGATCATGCTCGATATTCGCAGCGACCGGGTTTATTTTGATGATCCGGAGAGCGTGGATTTTCTCAACAGTGTGGGCAACCGTCTGCTTGCAGTGAGCGATGATTTGGGTGGCCAGCAATTCGAGTTTTTCCTGATCCAGGATTCCAGCCTCAACGCCTTTGCGCTGCCTGGAGGATATATCGGAGTTCATACCGGGCTGATGCTGGCGGCGGAAAACGAATCCGAACTTGCATCCGTACTCGCGCACGAAATTTCTCACGTCACGCAACACCACATTGCGCGCATGATCGAGGCCCAAAGCAAGAACATGCCGTTATCGATAGCCGCCATGGCCGCAGCCATCCTGGCGGCGCGCAGCAACCCAGACGCCAGCATTGGTGCCGTGATGGGAGCCCAGGCAGGAATGGTCCAGGCGCAACTGGACTTTACTCGCGAAAATGAGCGCGAGGCCGATCGCCTGGGCATCCAGCGCCTGCTCAAATCGGGTTACGATCCTCGAGGCATGGCCAGCTTCTTCGGTAAGCTACAGCGTTATGGCAGATTCTACGAGGGCACCTCTCCGGCCTATCTCAAGACCCACCCCCTCACCACTGAGCGTCTGGCCGAAATTCAGGACAAGATACAGAACCTGCCTTATAGACAGGTGCAGGATGGCCCTGATTTTCAGCTGATCCGCGCCCGGATTGCTGCACTGACGGGAACCCCGCGTGAAGCTTTGCGGTATTTCGATGGGCGTACCCTCGACATCAAGCGCCTCGAAGACAGACCGATGTTTTATGGCAAGGCGGTGGCCTTATGGCGTGCAGGCAAGCTGGATGATGCTGCCAGCACGCTGGCTGCAGTGAAGGCCGTGTCTCAGCCCAACGCCCTGTTTGACAGTCTGGCAGCCCTGATTGTGCACGACGAGGGACACCTCGATGAAGCCATCAATATGTACCATACGGCGTTGCGCCATTATCCGGATCAACGGGCGCTCAATTACGGGTACATCCAAACGCTGCTCGATGCACATCGTGATCAGGAAGCGCTGGATGTCATCAACAACAGGCTGATGTTGTCGCGCGGCGATTACCATTTGTATGATTTGCAGGCCAGGGCCTATGCGCATCTCGACAAGCAGTTGCTGAGTCACCAAGCCCTGGCCGAGTCGTATTTACGTCAGGGTAACCTGACAGCGGCGTTGGATCAGCTGCAAATTGCGGTAAAAAGCGATGATGGCGACTTTTACCAAAATTCCAGCGTGGAAGCGCGCATACGCGAAATCAAGAAAGAGCTCAATGCGCAAAACAAGAAAGGAGACCGCTCAAAGCTGAGCGGTTCCTTTACCGAACACTGATCAGCCCCGGTTTTGCAGCCGTGCCAGTTGGCCTTGAAGCTCTTTCAGGGTTACCGAGAAGCGTTCCATCCTCTCCCGTTCCTGGGCTACCACCGTAGCCGGTGCGCGCTCCACAAACCCTGGATTGTCGAGCTTGGCCCGAGCCTTGACGAGATCCTCTTCCAGCTTGGCAATCTGTTTGTTGAGTCGCTCCGTTTCGGCGGCCACGTCAATTTCGATTTTCAGCATCAGCTGGATGTCGCCCACCACGGCAACGGGTGCGTCGGCATCGGGCAACCCTGCTGATTGTGGCGAGACTTCTGAGAGACGGGCCAAAAATTGCAGGTAACCTTCCAGACCCGAAAGTTTCTGGGTGTTACCGCTTATCAGGAGAGGAACGCGTTCGCCAGGCCCTACATTCATTTCACTGCGCAGGGTTCGGCAGGCATTGACGAGTTCCTTGAGCAACCCCAAGGCTTCCGAAGCTGTCGCGTCGCGCTTTTCATCCTGGGGTTGAGGGTAGGGCTGAAGCATGATGCTGGCCCCCGATTTGCCAGCAAGCGGTGCAACCCTTTGCCATAACTCTTCCGTGATGAAAGGAATGATGGGGTGCGCCAGGCGCAGTGTTGCTTCCAGGACGCGTACCAATGTCCGACGCGTGCCGCGGTGAACTGCATCTTCCACATGCGCGAGTTGGGTCTTGGCAAGTTCCACATACCAGTCACAATATTCGTCCCACAGAAATTCGTAAAGCGCGCGCGCTGCCAGGTCAAAACGATAGGTCCTGAACGCTTCGTGCACGGCGGCTTCGGCATCCTGCAAGCGGCTGATGATCCAGCGGTCTGCAACGGACAGTGAGACGGGCAGGGCAGGGTCGAGTCCGCAATCCTGTCCCTCCACGTTCATCAGTACGTAGCGTGTGGCATTCCAAAGCTTGTTGCAGAAGTTGCGGTAGCCTTCGCATCGCTGCAAATCAAACTTGATGTCACGCCCATGAGTGGCGAGGCTGGCAAAGGTGAAGCGCAACGCGTCGGTGCCAAAACTTGGAATGCCGTCCGGAAATTCCTTGCGGGTGCTTTTTTCAATGGTGGCAGCCTGCTTGGGGTCCATCAGGTTGCTGGTGCGCTTTTGCACCAGCGATTCCAGGTCAATGCCGTCAATCAGGTCAATGGGGTCCAGGATGTTGCCCTTGGACTTGCTCATTTTCTGACCGTGGGCGTCGCGTACCAATCCGGTGACATAGACCTCTTCGAAGGGCACGTGGCCGGTGAAGTGAGTGGTCATCATGATCATGCGCGCCACCCAGAAGAAGATGATGTCAAATCCCGTGACCAGTACGCTCGAAGGCAGGAAGGCGCCCAGTTCGAGGGTTTTATCGGGCCATCCCAGCGTGGAAAATGGCCAGAGTGCTGATGAAAACCACGTGTCGAGAACGTCCTCATCCTGGGTCAGTGTCTTGCCGCCTGCCATGATGACCGCTTCTGCTTTGGTTTCAGCCACATACACGCGTCCTTCATCGTCATACCAGGCGGGGATGCGGTGCCCCCACCAGAGTTGGCGGGAAATGCACCAGTCCTGGATGTTGTCCAGCCAGTGGTTGTAAGTGCTGGTCCAGTTTTCCGGAACGAAACGGATTTTTCCTTCCCTGACGACGGAAAGGGCGTTGTCAGCCATGCCCGCCATGGAGACAAACCACTGGTCGGAGAGCATGGGTTCGATGACCTGTCGGGTGCGATCCCCGCGTGGCACCATCAGCTTGTGCGGTTTCACGCTGTCCAGAAAACCCTGGGATTCAAGATCGGCCAGGATGCGGGCGCGCGCCTCAAAGCGGTCCATGCCGCGGTAGGCCTCGGGTGCGTTGTCGTTGATGCGGGCGTCCAGGGTGAAAATGGAAATGGGTTCAAGCTGATGCCGCTGTCCGACCTGGTAGTCGTTGAAATCGTGGGCTGGCGTAATCTTCACGCAGCCGGTGCCAAAAGCAGGGTCCACATAGGTGTCGGCAATAATGGGAATGTTGCGCCCGGTCAGGGGTAGCAGCACTTGCTGTCCGATCATGTGTTGGTAGCGCGGGTCATCCGGATGGACTGCCACGGCCACGTCACCCAGCATGGTTTCAGGACGTGTGGTGGCTACCACCAGCGTGCCCTGGCCGGATGCGAGCGGATAACGAATATGCCAGAGCTTGCCGTCTTCTTCTTCCGAGACCACTTCCAGGTCGGACACGGCAGTTTGCAGCACGGGGTCCCAGTTGACCAGGCGTTTGCCGCGATAGATCAGCCCCTCACGATAAAGCTGCACAAACACCCGGGCCACGGCCCGGCTCAAGCCTTCGTCCATGGTGAAGCGTTCGCGGGACCAATCGCAGGAACTGCCCAGACGGCGCATTTGGCGGGTAATGGTGGAGCCCGATTGTTCCTTCCACTGCCATACCCGCTCCAGGAAGGCGTCGCGTCCCATCGTACGGCGATCCAGTTGTTGTGCTTCCAGCTGCCTTTCCACCACGATCTGGGTGGCGATGCCTGCATGGTCAGTCCCGGCCTGCCACAACACGTTGTCTCCCATCATGCGGCGATAGCGAATCAGGCAATCCATGAGAGTGTGCTGAAAAGCATGGCCCATGTGCAGCGTGCCAGTGACGTTGGGCGGGGGCAACAGGATGCAGTATGGTCTGGCATTGGTATCCATGGAGGCCTTGAAATAGCCGCGTGATTCCCATTCGGGGTACCAGCGAGCCTCGATGGGGTGGGGTTCAAAGCTTTTTGCGATTTCCATGGGGTTAGATCTTTGAATGACTCAAATCGTGGGAGTGAATTTCAAATCCACGGTCCCTATAAAAAATGAAGCGTTCCCTGGCTTGTTTGCGATCCTGGTCGTCCAGGCTCACGATCTCGATCAGGCGCTCAAACCGTGAAAAATATTCGGGGCGCTCCGGATGCAGGTTGATCAGAATCTGATCGGTACTGGGCTCCACTGCAGCAGCATCGATAATGATGGGCGTCTCTTTGGCCAGAGCATGGTCCGATTTGCAATGGGGGATGAACCCTGCTGAAGGGTGAGTCCATAGCCCTTGATCCAGTCGGGAAGCAGCGGCATCGTCGGCTACCCGCACCCACACGTTCAAACCGCGATCCCAGGCTTTGCCGATGAGTTGGATGGCGACGGGCAACTTGTCCTGTACATGGGTATAAAAATCGATCCGAGTCACGATGCCATTACTGTCCGCTGCGTTGGATCAGGTAGCGGCAAAACAACTTGACCGGACGCCCTGTGGCTCCCTTGTCCTTGCCGCCTTTGTAGGCGACGCCAGCGATGTCAAGGTGGGCCCAACGCATCTTTCGGGTAAAACGGGCCAGAAAGCTCGCTGCGGTAATGCTGCCACCGGGCCTGCCGGCCACATTGGCCATGTCGGCAAAGTTGGTTTTAAGCCCGTCCTGATACTCTTCCCACAGGGGCATGGGCCAGGCACGATCTCCGGTGTAATCGCCTGCTGCCTTCAGCTTTTCACACAGCTTGTCATCGTTGGCAAACAGCCCCGCTGCTTCATGTCCCAATGCGATGACGCAAGCGCCCGTCAGGGTAGCCACGTCGATGATGGTGTCGGGTTGAAACTTTTCTGCGTAGGTGAGTGCATCGCACAGGATGAGGCGGCCTTCGGCATCCGTATTGAGAATTTCAATGGTTTGTCCGGACATGCTGCGAACGATGTCGCCTGGTCGTGTGGCATTGCCATCAGGCATGTTTTCACAGGTGGGGATGACGCCAATCAGGTTGATGGGGAGTTTCATTTCAGCCACGGCGCGCATGGTGCCAAAAACACTGGCAGCGCCACACATGTCAAATTTCATCTCGTCCATTTCCGGCGCCGGCTTCAGCGAAATGCCACCCGTGTCAAAGGTGATGCCCTTGCCTACCAGCACCACCGGTTTCTGGTTTTTTGCCGCGCCGGCGTAGTGCATGACGATCAGCTTGGGGGGCTGACGGCTGCCGGCGGCTACTGCCAGCAACGCACCCATGCCCAGTTTTTCCATGTGGGCCTGTTCCAGCACTTCTACTTTCAATTTCCATTGTTTGCCCAAGGATTTTGCGCTTTGGGCGAGATAGGATGGGGTGCAGAGATTGGGGGGCATGTTGCCAAGATCGCGTGTCAACGCCATGCCGTTGGCAATGGCCTGGCAGCGTGAGATGAGGGTGGCAAGCGCAGCCGGCTTGAGCTTTTCGGGAGCGGGAAGGGCCACTTGGGATAGTGTGCAGGCAGGATCCTGCTTGTCAGCCACCCTTGTAATGCGATAGCTGGTTTCACGAGCCGTCAGGATCAGTTGCTCCAGTTTCCATTCTTCATCACGATCTGCCACGGAAATTTCTGTGAGGCAGAACAGCGCGTCCTTGGCGCCTGTGCCGTCGAGCGTCTGCACGACGCTGCGCACCAGGGTGCGGTAATCACGGTCATTGAGGTTTTTTTCCGAGCCGGTGCTCACCAGGAGAACCCTTTCTGCGGTGACTCCAGGAACACCGAAGAGCAGCAGGGACTGGCCCACTTTGGCCGAAAGATCGCCCTGTTTGAGCAGGCGGGACAGATGCTGTCCTGAGGCGGCGTCCAGGGTCTTGGCGCTTGGCGACAGGCGACGGCCTTCGGCGACTCCGACGACGACACATCCGGTACGGACTTTCTCGGGCGATTGGGCTTTTATGCTAAATTCCACAGTATCTCTCCAGGCGATTTGCTTAATATTGCGAATAAAAACGGAAATTATGATCTTCAGTCGTTCGCTTCGCAAGGAATTCAGCCGGACTGCCGTCATGGCCCTGATGGTGCTGTTGTCCATCCTTCTGACCGTCACCGTGGTCAAATTGCTGGGCTTGGCCGCTGGCGGTGCACTTTCTGCCGATGCAGTCGCTGCCATGGTGGCTTTTGGCGCGCTCACCTATCTGCCAGTCATCCTGTCTGCGGCAGTGTTTACCGCGCTTTTGATGACACTGACGCGGTGCTATCGCGACTCCGAAATGATCATCTGGCTGAGTTCCGGGGTCAGCCTGTCCCGCTTCGTTCGACCGGTCCTGGCGTTTGCGCTGCCCATGGCATTGGTAGTGGCACTCATGAGTCTTGTGGTCTCTCCATGGGCCATTGGCAAGCGGGCAGAATACCAGACCAGGCTGGACAGTCGCGACGAGACATCACAGATCACGCCGGGCGTGTTTCGCGAATCACGCCAATCCGACCAGGTGTTCTTTGTCGATGCCATCAGCGAAAGCAAGGACAAGGTGTCCAATGTATTCGTGCAGTCCGTGCAGGATCACAAGCTGGGCGTCATCGCTGCCAACAAAGGGTTCGTGGCGGCTCACCCAAACGGAGACCGGTTTATCGTGCTGCAACAGGGGCGTCGTTATGAAGGCGAAGCCGGCACAGCCAGCTATTCGTTGATTGATTTTGATGAGGCCCAGTTGCGGGTGGACCAGAAAGGGGTCAGTAGCAGCGCCATTTCAGTCAAGTCCATGAATGTGGGGCAGCTTTTCAACAATCCCACCCTGGATGGATGGGGCGAGATTCATTGGCGTCTGGGGCTGCCCATCAGCCTCATCGTGCTGGCTGTCTTTGCCATTCCCCTGTCCTACGTCAATACGCGGGGCGGGCGCTCTTCCAACATGATTTTCGCTTTGCTGGCCTACATGGTGTACTACAACACCATGAGCATCGCGCAAGCCTGGGTGGTGCAGGGCAGGCTTTCTCCCTGGGTTGGAATCTTTCCTGTGCACCTGCTGTTTTTGACGCTGGGAGTACTGCTATTGCAGCGCCGACAATGGCTCTGGTCGCCGCGTTGGTTGCTTTCCTACATGCGTCGACGCACCTCGTAGAAAGCAGTTCACATCAATTTCATGGACCTGGGATATGAATCTCCGGTATAATTCGCGGCCTTCGGAGAGGTGGATGAGCGGTTTAAGTCGCACGCCTGGAAAGCGTGTTTAGGTGAATAACCTAACGCGGGTTCGAATCCCGCCCTCTCCGCCAGTGGTGTTGCCTCACTTTAGATATTGTTGATTGCCGCAAGTTGGGCGGTCAGTCCTTCCAGTACCTCGCGCGTTCCGCGCACACGAAAGAATGCGCCTTCGGCGTCGGCATGCTCTTCCAACACCTCACAGCCTGAAAAAATATCACCGCGCAGTTTCTGGGCCGACCAGGGAAGAAACAGTTCGGTTTCTATGAGATCCTTCCGGAAAAACGCGACGATCGCTTGGTGCAGCATTGCCACGTCAGCCTGGTGGCGCGCACTCATGACGAAGCAGTCCGGGTACCGCGCGCGCAACATGGCTTCATGTTCGGCCTGTGCTGAGGCATCGCCGACCTGATCCATCTTGTTGAATACGCGAATGCGGGGTACGGTTTCAGCCCCAATCTCGGCAAGAACCGTGTCGGTGACCTCGAGCTGACGTTCAAACCCCGGATCGCTGGCGTCGATGACATGAAGCAGCAACGAAGCATCAAGGGCCTCCTCAAGTGTTGATTTGAAT
>DAICZS010000049.1 GCA_027311025.1 Ferrovaceae bacterium | reverse complement strand
ACTTCGAGCTGAGGGGTGGGTACGGTGGCATTGAAAGGCGCCACGAACAGGTCGCCTTGCGGACGCTGGGCGACGGCACTCTCCTCCAGATGGGCAAGATGGCGGCGAGCCTCCCGGATCACGCTGCTCGGAACGCCTGCGAGGGCGGCCACCTGCAGGCCATAGCTCTGGCTTGCAGGACCTTCTTCCAGGGCGTGCAGAAAGACGATACGATCCTGGTGCTCCACGGCGTCCAGATGAACGTTGACCACGCCACGAGTTTCCAGCGCTAGCTGGGTCAATTCGAAATAATGTGTGGCAAACAGGGTATGGCTGCGATTTTTTTCAATCAGGAAGCGCGCAATGGCATAAGCCAGTGCCAAGCCGTCGAAGGTGGAGGTGCCGCGTCCGATCTCGTCTACCAGTACCAGACTTTGTTCGGTAGCCGCATTGAGGATGTGTGCGGCTTCTGACATTTCCACGAGAAAGGTGGAACGCCCTGACGCGAGGTCGTCACCAGCGCCGATGCGCGTGAAGATTTGGTCTACCGGTCCCAGCACTGCCGACCTTGCCGGGACGAAACAGCCCGCGTAGGCCAGCAGCACGATCAGTGCCGTCTGGCGCATGTAGGTGGACTTGCCCCCCATGTTCGGACCGGTGATGAGCAGCATGCGTCTTTCGGGATGGCATACAGTGTCGTTGGGTATGAAGCGCTCCACCTGTTGCTCCACCACCAGATGCCGACCCCCGGTGATGGTGAGGCGCGGTTCGTCACAGAACGCAGGTGCCACGAGGTTGAGCGCCACGGCGCGTTCAGCAAGGCAGGCCAGGGTGTCCAGCTCGGCCAGGGCCGCCGCCAGGGTCTGCAACAGCTGCAGGAGCGGCAAGAGCGTGTCGAGTAGCGCCTCGTACAGGAACTTTTCACGTGCCAAGGCACGCTCGTTGGCGGACAGGGCCTTTTCTTCAAAGGCCTTTAGCTCTGGCGTGATGTAGCGCTCGGCGTTCTTGAGGGTCTGGCGGCGACGATAATCGTTGGGGACGCGGTCAGACTGCGCGTGGCTCACCTCAATGTAGAAGCCGTGGACCCGGTTGTACTCCACCTTGAGGGTGGCAATCCCGCTGCGTGCGCGTTCACGACTTTCAAGGTCCAGCAGAAAATCACCGCAGTGTTCCTGTATGCCTCGCAATTCGTCGAGTTCGGCATCAAAACCCGGTGCGATGACGCCGCCATCGCGAATATGGGCGGCAGGTTCTGCGGCCACGGCGCGTTCCAGCAGCGCGGGGATTTCAGCGGGTAGGGTGCGCAGGCCCGCGCACAAGTCGGCCAGGCGCGGCGCCGGATTGCCGGAGAGCAGGGCCAGCACTTCGGGCAGCAGGGTAAGCGTGTCGCGCAACGCCACGAGGTCACGCGGCCGGGCCGATTTGAGGGCGAGACGGCCGACGATACGTTCCACGTCGCTGCTGCGTTTGAGCAGCGTGCGCAACTGCAAGGCGAGTGCCGCAGTGCCTTCGCCCGCTAGGGCGCTGATGGCCACGTGCCGTGCCTCCAGGGGCGCACGCTGGCGCAGGGGATGGTGCAGCCAGCGGTGGAGCAGGCGCCGACCCATCGGATTGACGCAAGTGTCCAGGACGGAGAGCAGCGTCGGACTGCGTTCACCGCGTAACGTTTCGGAGATTTCCAGATTGCGGCGCGTGGCGCTGTCCATGCGCACCCAATCGCCGCTGCGCTCCACCTGCAGGCCCTGGATGTGGGGCAGGGCGCTGCGCTGGGTATGGCTGGCATACCCCAACAGGGCGCCCGCTGCGGCGATGCCGGCAGGCAGGTCGTCGCAGCCAAATCCGGAAAGGTCATGCACCCTGAACTGCTGGCACAGCGCACGCTGGGCACGCTCCAGGTCAAAATGCCAGGGGGCCAGCCTTTGCAGCGGCAGACGTGCCTGGGTCAGGCTAGGGGTGAAGGATTCGGGCACCAGGATCTCGGCCGCACCGATGCGTTCCAGTTCGGCATCCAGTTCGTGAATCGGTGTTTCGGTGAGGATCATCTGGCCACTGCTCAAATTGAGCGTGGCGAGGCCAGCGTGAGCTCCCTGTGGGGCAATGGCTGCGAGCAGGGTGTCGCGGCCCTCGTCCAGCAGGGCGGCATCGGTGAGCGTGCCGGGAGTCACGATGCGCACCACTCGGCGTTCCACGGGACCTTTGGCCGTGGCCGGATCCCCCACCTGTTCGCAAATGGCTACCGACTCTCCGAGGCGCACCAACCGTGCCAAGTACTGCTCCACGGCATGATGGGGCACTCCCGCCATGGGAATGGGTTGCCCCGCAGAAGTGCCCCGCCGGGTGAGGGTGATGTCCAGCAAGCTGGCCGCTTTTTCGGCATCTTCATAGAAGAGCTCGTAGAAATCTCCCATGCGATAGAACAGCAGACGCTGCGGATGCTCCGCCTTGAGGGCGTGATACTGCTGCATCATCGGCGTGTGTTTTTCCATCATTGGATTATCTTGAACTTCTTTGCGTTAGATCAAGTTGTTTCTGAGTGCGAGGGGTTAGAGTAGCTGTATGAATTTTGATCACCCCTTGGTTTTGTGGTGATTTCAACAGTCCCCCCTCGCACGGGCAGTCCCGTTGTTCCCTCGGATTGTCCGTGCTCTTTCTTTGTGTATTGCGCAAGTGTTCATTTGCGAGCGCAAGCGTGTTCATGTGCCTAGCAAAAGCAATGCTGCGACACCGCTGACCACCAGAAACGGCACGGCATAATAGTGAAAACGTAGCCACAGGCCCCGTTCGGCTGCCATGCGTAGCGCGATCAGATTGGCCAGCGAACCCAGCACGAAACCGAACCCCCCCACATTGACCGCGTAGGCCAGCACGGCGTTAGGGGGTACCCATTGGGTCAGCAGGATCGTGGCCGGTACGTTGCTGATAACTTGAGATGCCAGGACTCCGACGAGGAACAGCATTCGTGGCGAGTCGTGGGTCAGGGGTGCGAGCAGGTGCCCCATGCCTTCCAGGGCAGTGAGTAGGTGGATGTCCACGAACATTAGGGCAAATACGACAATCAGGCTCCAGTCCACTTGCAGCAGGAGGCGAGGGTGCACGACGGCCAGCCCCAATAGTATTGCGGCAAGCCCCCAGCCGGGATGTCCCCATTCGACCGACGCCACGAAAGCCACATAAAGCACCGAGCAGAACGCCATCAGGGCGCCTTGCCAGCGCGCCGCCTCACTCGGCAAGCGCACGGCAATGCGCTGGTCAGGAAAGGCCAATGCGGTCAATGCCAGCAGCAGCACGATCAGCACCAGGGCAAGCGGCGCCATCTGCCAGGTGAAGGCTGCAAAGGACAGGTGCGACAGTTGCCACAGTAGGATGTTTTGCGGGTTGCCAATGGGGGTTAGCAGTGAGCCTGCATTGACGGCAAGTGCCTCGAAAATGACGAGTCGCCCAATGGGCAGGCCCGCGAGGTTGCGCAACCCCAGGGTGAGGGGTACCACAATGAAGAGCGCGATATCATTGGTCAGTACGGTGGAGAGCAGGGCCGAAAAGGCCACCAGGAACAGAGCCAGGGTGCGCTCGTGGGTGAGGTGGTTGAGTATGCGCCGGCCCGCATGATCCAGCGCCCCACTCACCTCAATGCCCTTGGTCAGCAGCATCAGACCGCAGAGGGTCAGCAGGGTGGGGGTGTGGATGGCCCCGGGCGCCCGCGCCACGGCAGCGGGATGCAGGACGGCCAGTACCAGCCCGATGAGCAACAGCAGGTGGAGCAGGCGGTCCTTGAGAAAGGGCGCGATGATGGCAGCAAACATGGGGTCAGACCCTAAAAATTGGCTGAATTTGGCAGAATTTGGGGACAGACCCCAATTTGGGGTCTGTCCCCAAATTCTGCAAATGCTGCAATTCTGCCAATTTTAAGGACCATCCCCAATTTCTCCTGTAAAATACCCGGTTCTCCCGTTTCTGTGCAGGAATTCGTCATGACAACAACTCCCGTTTCCATTGGCCATTACATTCAGGGACAACCTGTAGCGGGCACCAGCGGCCGTGCTGCCGATGTGTTCAATCCGGCTACCGGGCAGGTTTCAGGCCGGGTTGCCCTGGCATCAGAGAGCGAAGTGCAGCGCGCCGTGGCCGTTGCACGCGCCGCGTTTCCTGGATGGGCCGCCACCTCCCCGCTGCGTCGCGCCCGGGTGATGTTCAGGTTCAAGGAACTGATCGAGAAGCATCACGACGAGCTTGCAGCCCTCATCACGGCCGAGCATGGCAAGGTGTTTACCGATGCCCACGGCGAGGTGACGCGCGGGCTGGAGGTGGTGGAATATGCCTGCGGCATTCCCGAACTGCTCAAGGGCGAATATACCGAACAGATCGCCACCGGCGTGGATGGCTGGACCATGCGCCAGTCCCTGGGGGTCTGCGTGGGGATTACCCCGTTCAACTTTCCGGTGATGGTGCCGTTGTGGATGATTCCCATGGCACTGGCCTGCGGCAACAGCTTCATTCTGAAACCTTCCGAGCGCGATCCCTCGCCCAGCCTGCTGCTGGCGCAGTTGCTGAAGGAAGCGGGATTGCCCGATGGCGTGTTCAACGTGGTGCAGGGCGACAAGACGGCGGTCGATGCGCTGCTGCATCACCCTGAAGTGGATGCCGTCAGCTTCGTCGGTTCCACCCCCATTGCCCATTACATCTATAGTACCGGTACCGCACAGGGCAAGCGCGTGCAGGCCCTGGGTGGCGCCAAAAACCATATGGTGGTGATGCCCGATGCCGACCTCAACCAGACCGTCGATGCCCTGATGGGCGCGGCTTACGGCTCGGCAGGAGAGCGTTGCATGGCCATTTCCGTGGCCGTGGCAGTGGGCGACGTGGCCGACCGGCTGGTGGAAGCGCTGGTGCCGCGCGTGAAGGCGCTCAAGGTAACGCAGGGCATGGACCTTCAGGCCGAGATGGGTCCGGTGGTAACCGCCGTGCATCGCGGCAAGATCGTGGGCTACATTGACGAGGGCGTGGCCGAAGGGGCCGAGCTGCTGGTGGATGGTCGCCATTTGACGGTGCCGGGCCACGAAGGCGGTTTCTTCCTGGGGGGCACCCTGTTTGACCGCGTCACGCCGGACATGACCATCTATCGCGAAGAGATTTTCGGACCCGTGCTGTGCGTGGTGCGCGTGCCGGATTTTGCCAATGCGCTCAAGCTCGTCAATGACCACGAGTACGGCAACGGCACGGCCATCTTTACCCGGGACGGCGGCACGGCGCGTGAATATGTGTCGCGCGTGCGGGTGGGCATGGTGGGGGTCAACGTGCCCATTCCCGTGCCCATGGCATTCCACAGCTTTGGTGGCTGGAAGCGCAGCCTGTTTGGCGACCATCATGCGCACGGTCCTGAAGGCATCCGTTTCTACACCCGGCAGAAAGCCGTCACGCAGCGCTGGCCTGCCAGCATTGAAGCCGGTGCGCAGTTTGCCATGCCCACTCACAAATAAGGGCCGCGCACACCATGCATCCCCAGCTCAACATTGCCGTCAAGGCTGCCCGCCGTGCGGGCAGCATCATCAATCGGGCCGCGCAGGACATCGAGCGCCTGACGATCACCAAAAAGGGCCCCGCCGACTTCGTGACGGAAGTGGATCGCCAGGTGGAACAGACCATCATCGACATCCTGCATGAGGCCTACCCCGATCACGCCTTTCTGGGCGAGGAAGGGGGGGCGGTGGGCGAGTCGGAATTTCAGTGGATCATCGATCCCATCGATGGCACCACCAATTTCCTGCACGGCTTTCCCATGTATTGCACGTCCATTGCCCTGGCCCACAAGGGCATCGTCACCCAGGCTGTCATATACGATCCGGTGCGCAATGATCTCTTTACCGCCACGCGCGGCAGCGGCGCCTTCCTCAACGACCGCCGCATGCGCGTCAGCAATGAGACGCGCCTGGATGATGCGCTCATCGGCTCGGGCTTTCCCTACAGCAGCATGGAGCACCAGGAACGCTACCTGCGCATGCTGGCCGAGGTGATGCGCAAGACCGCCGGCATCCGCCGCCCCGGTTCGGCGGCACTCGATCTTGCCTATGTCGCCGCTGGCCGTTACGACGGCTTCTGGGAATTGGGTCTGAAGCCCTGGGACATGGCGGCCGGGACGTTGCTGATCCAGGAAGCAGGGGGGCTGGTCTCCGACCTGGACGGCAACAACCAGTTCCTGCAGACGGGACATGTGGTGGCGGGCAATCCGAAAATCTTCGGACAATTGCTGCCCATGGTGGCGCGCGCCTGACCGGGAGGGCGCAGGACGCCATGCTGGACCGCATTCGCATCGTGTTGTGCACCACCACGCACCCTGGCAACATCGGGGCGGCGGCCCGCGCCATGAAAACCATGGGGCTGTCGCGGCTTGCCCTCGTAACGCCAAAGTTTTTTCCCCACGAGCAGGCTACGGCCATGGCGTCGGGCGCGGACGACGTATTGGCTGCGGCCAGGGTCTATGCCTCCCTGCCCGATGCGCTGCAGGGCACCACGCTGGTGGTGGGCATGACGGCGCGTGCGCGCGATCTTTCGCACCCCATGCGGCCGGTGCGCGAGGTGGCGCTGCAGGTGGCCCAGGAAGCGCAGGAGGGCGAGGTGGCGCTGGTCTTTGGCACCGAAATGTCCGGGCTTTCCAACGCCGAGCTGGATGCCTGCCAGGTGCTGGCCAACATCCCGGCCCAGCCGGGTTTCAGCTCACTCAACCTTGCGGCGTCCGTGCAGATTGCCGCCTATGAGTTGCGCCAGGCGCTGTTGCAGGACCGCGGTGTGGTTGGGCGCGACTATCCGCTCGCCACGCATGAAGAAATGGAAGGGTTCTACCAGCATCTGGAGCGCGTGCTCTACGGCAGCGGCTTTCTCAATCCGGCGCAGCCAGGACGCCTGATGATTCGCCTGCGCCGGCTGTTTTCCCGCGCCCGCGTGGAGCGTGAGGAAGTTAGCATCCTGCGTGGTATCCTGAAGGCCTTGTATCCGGCCGATGATGGCTCATCGCGCCCACTTTGAAAGGGATTCCTGATGCTGGACCGAATTCGCGAGCAGATCGACATCGTTTTTGAACGCGATCCGGCTGTGCGCAGTCGCTGGGAGGTGATCTCCCTCTACCCGGGCTTTCATGCTGTGCTGATGCATTGGCTGGCCCACTGGTTTTGGTGCCGTGGCCTCAAATGGCTGGGACGGTTCACCTCGCAGCTGTCGCGCGGTCTCACCGGCATTGAAATCCACCCCGGCGCCACGCTGGGCCGGCGCGTCTTCATCGACCACGGCATGGGCGTGGTGATTGGCGAAACTGCCGAAATCGGCGACGACTGCACCCTGTACCAAGGCGTGACGCTGGGCGGCACCTCCTGGAACAAGGGCAAGCGGCATCCCACCCTGGGGCCCAAGGTCATCGTGGGGGCGGGGGCCAAGATCATCGGGCCCATCTATGTGGGCGAGGGCGCCAAGGTGGGCTCCAACGCCGTGGTGGTGAAGGCTGTGCCGCCAGGGGCCACCGTCATCGGCATCCCCGGACGCGTGGTGGAAGACGAGCATCACCAGCCCGCCAAGACGGATGCAAGGTTCACGGCCTATGGCCCCACGGACGACGACAAGGATCCGCTGGTGCTGGCCGTACAGCAGTTGATGCGCCATAACGAAGCGCTGGAACGAAAAGTGACTGAACTTTCCGAGGATCTGGCGCATCTTAAAGACAGGACGGAGCCCTCGCAGCATTGAGCTACAGTGGGGTCATCAGGAATCAGGAGAACGGAACATGGCCGTAACATTGACTTCTGCCGCTGCCCAACAGGTGCGGCAAGCACTTTCCAAACGGGGTAAGGGCGTGGGCCTGCGCGTGGGCGTCAAGAAGTCCGGCTGTTCGGGGCTGGCCTACGTCATCGATTACGCGGATGAGGCGCTGCCCAACGACCAGCGCTTTGAATCGGAGGGTGTGCTGGTGCTGGTGGACGCCGAACAGCTGCAGTACCTCGATGGCACCGAACTGGACTACCGGCGCGAAGGGCTCAACGCCTCCTTCAAATTCAACAACCCCAACGTTGCCGACGCTTGCGGTTGCGGTGAGAGCTTCACCACGCGACAGGCGTGAGTGCGCCTGTTTTTGATGCGGGCCTGCGACTGACCGTTGCAATGCCTGCCGGCTCGGCCGATGCGCTGATGCTGGCGCGTCTGGCCGAGACGCAGCGACCCCTCGTCATTTTCACCGAAACGGCCTGGCAGGCGCAGCGTCTGCTGGAAGAAATCCAGTGGCTGGCGCCGCAGCGCGCGGTACATCTGCTGCCCGATTGGGAAACACTCCCCTACGATCATTTTTCACCGCACCAGGACCTCGTCTCCGAGCGGCTCTCCACCCTCTGGCAATTTACCAGCGGGCAATGCGACATTGCCCTGGTACCCATTGCTACCGCCTTGTATCGCCTGCCGCCCATCAGCCATCTTGCCGCGCGCACCTTTCTGATCCGCAAGGGACAGACCCTCGATCTGGACGGTTTTCGTGCCCAGATGACCACGGCGGGTTACGCCCATGTCACCCAGGTGGTCAAGCCGGGAGAATACTGCGTCCGCGGTGGGCTGATCGACCTCTTTCCCATGGGCAGCCCGGTGCCCTATCGCATCGACCTGATGGACACCGAGGTGGAAACCCTGCGCACCTTCGATGCTGACACCCAGCGCACCCTGTATCCCGTGCCGGAAATCCGCATGTTGCCAGCGCGCGAATTTCCTCTGGACGAAGCGGGCCGCGCGCGGTTTCGCGAAAACTTCCGCGAACGCTTTGAAGGCGATCCCTCGCGCAGCGCGCTCTATCGCGATGTGGGCAACGGGCTTGCCCCCGGAGGCATCGAATACTACCTGCCGCTGTTCTTCGAGACCTGCGCCACCCTCTTCGATTATCTGCCAGCGCATGCGACGGTCTGCCTGCACCAGGACACCACGGGCGCCATACAAGCCTTCTGGCAGTCCACCCAGGCACGCTGGAACATGTTGAAGGGTGACCGCGCCAACCCGGTGCTGGATCCAGGCGAGCTGTTCCTGACCGAAGACCAGTGCCTTGCGGCATTGGCGCGTTACCCGCAGATCAAATTGAAGGACGGCGCATCATTGGGTACAGACCCCAATTTGGGGTCTGTACCCAATGACCTCTTTCCCCCAACCAGGCCCTTGCCGGCCCTGGAGCTGGCGCGACGCGATCCGCTGCCGATAGCCCGGTTGCAGGAGTTTACGCGGCGCCATGAGGGCCGCGTGCTGCTGGTGGCCGAAAGCCTGGGGCGGCGCGAAACCATTAGCCAGATGCTGCAGGAATTTGGCTACGCCACCACCCCGGTCGAATCCTGGCAGGATTTCGTGGCAGGCAACATCCCGGTGGCCATTACCGCGGCACCGCTGACCGCAGGCTTCATCTTGGAGCGCGAAGGGCTTGCCGTCATCACCGAGACCGAGCTCTACAAAACCCAGGTGCGCCAAGCCCGACGCCGCGACAAGTCGGCGCGCAGCAACGCCGACACCCTGCTCAAGGATCTCTCAGAAGTGCGCGTGGGTGACCCCGTGGTGCATGTGGACCACGGAATCGGGCGTTTTCTGGGCCTCGTCAACCTGGACTTCGGTGAGGGGATGACCGAGTTTTTGCATCTGCAGTACGCTGGCGAGGACACGCTCTATGTGCCCGTGGCGCAGCTGCACCTGATTGGCCGCTACACCGGCGGGCCCGCAGAAAGTGCGCCGGTGCACAAGTTGGGCAGCGGTCAGTGGGAAAAGGCCAAGCGCCGTGCCGCCGTGCAGGCACGCGACACCGCCGCCGAACTGCTGGACCTGTACGCGCGGCGCGCAGCGCGCGAGGGCTATGCCTTTCCCATCCGCGATAACGATTACGCGGCCTTTGCCATGGCCTTCGATTTCGAGGAAACCCCCGATCAGGCCGCCGCCATCGCGGCCGTGATGGCCGACATGCGTTCGGGAAAACCCATGGATCGCCTGATTTGCGGTGACGTGGGCTTTGGCAAGACCGAAGTGGCCATGCGTGCGGCCTTTCTGGCCGTGAATGCCGGCAAGCAGGTGGCCATTCTGGTGCCCACCACCTTGCTGGCCGAACAGCATTTCCAGAACTTCAGTGACCGCTTTGCCGAATGGCCGGTGCGCATTGCCGAGCTGTCGCGTTTCCGTTCCTCGAAGGAGATGGCGGCCACGGTGGAAGGTCTGCGTGCCGGCAAAATTGATATCGTCATCGGCACCCACAAGCTGGTATCCGGCTCGGTGGTCTTTGCCAACCTGGGGCTCGTCATCATCGACGAGGAGCATCGTTTTGGCGTGCGCCAAAAGGAACGGCTCAAGGCCCTGCGGGCCGAAGTGGACGTGCTGACGCTGACTGCCACGCCCATCCCGCGTACGCTTGCCCTGTCGCTGGAAGGGTTGCGCGATTTTTCGGTGATTGCCACCGCCCCCCAGAAGCGCCTGTCTATCAAGACCTTCGTCTATCCGCAGTCGGACAGCATCATTCGCGAGGCCGTGCTGCGTGAACTGAAGCGTGGCGGACAGCTGTATTTTCTGTACAACGAGGTGGAGACCATGGACAACATGCGCGACCACCTCACCCGCCTCCTGCCCGAAGCGCGCATTGCCGTGGTCCACGGCCAGTTGCGCGAACGCGAGCTGGAACGCGTGATGCGCGAGTTCTACCACCAGCAGGTCAATATCCTGCTGTGTTCCACCATCATCGAAACCGGCATTGACGTGCCTACTGCCAACACCATCATCATCCATCGCGCCGATCGTTTTGGCCTGGCTCAGCTGCACCAGTTGCGTGGCCGGGTAGGGCGCTCGCATCACCAGGCCTATGCCTACCTGTTGACGCCACCTCCCGATGCGCTCACTGCCACTGCCAAAAAGCGGCTGGAGGCCATCCAGATGATGGAAGACCTGGGCTCGGGTTTTTTTCTGGCCATGCAGGATCTCGAGATTCGCGGCGCCGGGGAAGTGTTGGGCGATTCACAAAGTGGCGACATCCAGGAAGTGGGGTTCAGCCTGTACACCGACCTCCTCAATCAGGCCGTGAAGGCGCTGAAGCAGGGCAAGACCTGGGATCTGGAAGCGCCGCTCGAGGTGGCCACCGAAATCAACCTGCATGCCCCCGCACTGCTGCCCGTGGACTATTGCGGCGACATCCAGGAGCGCCTCGTGCTGTACAAGCGGCTTGCCAATTGTGAAATGGAAGAAGACCTCGAGGCCTTGCGCGAGGAGCTGATCGACCGGTTTGGGTTATTGCCCGAACCGGCCCAGGTGCTGCTGGAGTGCCACCGCCTGCGCCTGACCGGCCATCCGCTGGGGATACGCAAGGTGGATGCCAATGCGGACCACATCGTCATCCAGTTTGCGCGCAACACGCCGCTTGAACCGCAGGACATCATCCTGCTGATGCACGCCAAGCCGCATTATCGGCTGGCAGGACCGGATCGCCTCAAGGTGTTGCTGAAGGGTGCTACCCCCATGGAGCGCGCCGCCCAGGTGCGCGGCGTGCTGCGCGAACTGGCAGCAACCCTCCAGAAGCCCCAAAAGCTCAAGCCCTGACCGGCATCTTGCTGATCTTGACGCGCCATTCTGCCGGGCCCGTTTCGTGTACGGATTGTCCCTGTGAATCCACGGCCACAGTCACTGGCATGTCTTCCACCTCGAATTCATACACCGCCTCCATGCCCATTTCGGGAAAGGCCACCACGCGCGACGCGCGAATGGCCTTGGAGACCAGGTAGGCGGCCCCACCCACGGCAATGAGATAGACCGAGCGGTGCCGGCGGATGGCCTCGATGGCCACCGGGCCGCGCTCGGCCTTGCCGATCATGCCCAGCAGCCCGGTCTTCTCCAGCATCATCTCGGTGAACTTGTCCATGCGCGTGGCGGTGGTGGGGGGGGCCGGCCCCACCACTTCGTCGCGCACCGGATCCACTGGACCCACGTAGTAGATGAAACGGTTGCGAAAATCGAGCCCCTCCGGCAGGGACTCGCCCCTGGCGAAGAGGTCTGCAATCTTCTTGTGGGCGGCATCCCGCCCGGTCAGGAGCTTGCCATTGAGTAACAGGGTCTCGCCCGGTTTCCAGCTTTGCACTTCGGCGGCATCTACGCGCGCCAGGTCCACGCGGCGCGCGTTGGCTGAGGCGTGCCAGGTTACCTGGGGCCAATCCTTGAGCGAGGGCGGCGTGAGGCTGACCGGACCCGAACCGTCCAGGACAAAATGCGCATGGCGGGTGGCGGCGCAGTTGGGGATCATGGCCACCGGCAGGGAGGCCGCATGGGTGGGGTAATCCAGGATCTTCACGTCCAGCACCGTGGACAACCCGCCCAGGCCCTGGGCGCCGATGCCCAGCGCGTTGACCTTCTCGAAAATTTCGAGGCGCAGCTCCTCGATGCGATTGTTGGGGC
>DAICZS010000048.1 GCA_027311025.1 Ferrovaceae bacterium | reverse complement strand
CTTTGGTCTGGGCGAAAAAACCAGCGATCCCATCCAGATGTATCTGTCCGATATTTTCACCATCAGCGTCAACCTGGCGGGCCTGCCAGGCCTTTCCATCCCGGCAGGATTTGGCGAAGGGGGGTTGCCGGTCGGCCTGCAACTCATCGGTGATTATTTCAGCGAAGCGCGCCTGCTGAACGTGGCGCACCGTTACCAGCAGGTCACCGATTGGCACGCCCGGGTTCCTGCCCTGGCCAGTGCTTGAGGAGGCACCATGGAATGGGAAGTCGTCATCGGTCTGGAAACGCATGCGCAGCTTGCCACGCATTCCAAAATATTCTCCGGGGCCTCCACCGCCTTTGGCGCGGTACCCAATGCCCAGGCCTGTGCGGTGGATCTGGCCCTGCCGGGGGTTTTGCCAGTCCTCAACCGTGCTGCCGTCGAGCACGCCATTCGCTTTGGACTGGCCGTGGGTGGCGAGGTGGCTGCCCGCTCCGTGTTTGCGCGCAAGAATTATTTCTACCCCGATCTCCCCAAGGGTTATCAGATCAGTCAGTTCGAGATTCCGGTCGTATCCGGCGGCCAGATCTTCATCGAGCGGGATGGCGTTGACACGGCCATTCGCCTGACGCGAGCGCATCTGGAAGAAGATGCCGGAAAATCCCTGCATGAGGATTTTCACGGGCTCTCCGGCATCGACCTGAATCGGGCCGGAACGCCGCTTCTGGAAATCGTCTCCGAGCCTGATATGCGCAGCGCCGCTGAAGCTGTGGCCTATGCGCGCATTCTGCACCGGCTGGTCACCTGGATTGGCATTTGCGACGGCAACATGCAGGAAGGGTCGTTCCGTTGCGATGCCAACGTCTCGGTGCGCCCCAAGGGGCAGCAGGCATTTGGCACGCGTTGCGAGATCAAGAACCTCAACTCATTCCGCTTCATGGAAAAAGCCATCGAGTATGAAATCCGGCGTCAGATCGAATGGATCGAGTCGGGGGGGACGGTGGTTCAGGAAACGCGGCTGTACGATCCGGATCGCGACGAGACGCGCCCCATGCGCTCCAAGGAAGATGCCCAGGACTACCGCTACTTCCCCGATCCTGATTTGCTGCCGCTGTGCATCGACGCCCCCTGGATAGACCGGGTGCGCGAGAGCCTGCCCGAGCTGCCGGAAGCCATGCGAGGCCGGTTTGTCGCCGACTTCGGATTGTCCCCTTATGATGCTGGCGTCTTGACGGCATCCTACGATCTGGCACAGTACTTCCTGGCGTTGATGGCAGACGTCGCTGGAGAAGCCAAGCTCTGCGCCAACTGGGTCAGCGGTGAGCTTGCTGCGGCCTTGCATCGGGATGGACTGGAAGTGCGCCAGAGCCGCATTTCGCCAGTGCAACTGGCCGGGCTGTTGCGTCGCATCCAGGATGGCACGGTGTCTGGCAAGATGGCCAAGGAAATTTTTGATGCGCTCTGGAACGAGGGTGGAGACGCCGACGCCATCATCGCATCGAAGGGCCTGCAACAGATTTCCGACGTTTCCGCACTGGAAAAAATCGTGGAGGAGTTGATGGCAGCACATCCCGATCAGGTGGCCGAGTACCGTTCCGGCAAGGAGAAGGTCTTCGGGTTTTTCGTTGGCCGGGCCATGAAAGCCAGCGGCGGTCGCGCCAACCCGGCGCAGCTCAATGCCATCCTCAAGGCAAGGCTGGCTGGTTAAATGAAATCTTCCCGTTCCCTGGGTCATGTGACGCCCCAGCGCGCGCACTTTGACGCGCCGCTGCAGCTGGCTTCGGGAACGACGCTGGCCGCTTTTGACCTGGTCTACGAAACCTACGGCAATCTCAATGCTGCCCGTAGCAATGCCATCCTGATCTGCCATGCGCTATCCGGCACGCATCATGTGGCGGGCACCTATGAGGGCGATCCGCGTTCCACCGGCTGGTGGGACAACATGGTGGGCCCGGGCAAGCCGGTGGATACCGAGCGCTTCTTTGTGGTGGGCGTGAATAACCTGGGAGGCTGCCATGGCTCCACAGGGCCTTCCAGCCTGGATCCTGCCACGGGCCGTCCCTTTGGCGCACGGTTTCCCTTCGTGACCGTGGCAGACTGGGTCAACGCCCAGGCACGCCTTGCCGATCATCTGGATATCCCGCGTTTTGCTGCGGTCATGGGCGGCAGCCTGGGTGCCATGCAGGCGTTGCAGTGGAGCCTCAGTTATCCCGGGCGGCTCGGCCACGCCATCGTGATTGCCGGGGCGCCCAGCCTGTCCGCCCAGAACATCGGGTTCAATGAGGTGGCGCGACAGGCCATTACCACGGACCCCGATTTTCATGGGGGCGATTACTATGCCCACGGCGTGATTCCCGAACGCGGCCTGCGGCTTGCCCGGATGCTCGGGCACATCACCTATCTCAGCGATGACGCCATGATGGAAAAATTCGGGCGCGAGTTGCTGGGCGAACGGCCGCGCTTCTCCCTGGACGTGGAATTTGAAATCGAATCCTATCTGCGCCACCAGGGTGACAAGTTTGCCGAGCGCTTCGATGCCAATACCTACCTCATCATGACCAAGGCGCTGGATTATTTTGATCCAGCGGCACAGGCCCAGGGCAACCTGTCGGCGGCCCTGGCTGCCGCCAGGGCAAAATTCCTGGTGCTGTCCTTCACCACCGACTGGCGCTTTTCGCCGGGGCGTTCGCGTGAGATCGTGAAAGCCCTGCTGGATAATTCCCTTTCAGTCAGTTACGCCGAAATCGAATCCACCCAGGGACATGATGCTTTCCTGATGGAGAATGAGGATTATTTTGCCGTGATGAACGCCTACCTCGAGCGGGTGGCACGCGAGGTGGGCGCATGATTCGCGCGGATCTTGCGGCCATTGCCCACTGGATTTCACCCGGTGCGAATGTGTTGGACCTGGGTTGCGGTGACGGCCAGTTGCTGACTTACCTGCAGCAAGCCAAGCAGGTGAGCGGCTATGGCATCGAGATCGAGCCGGAGCGGGTGGTGGCTTCCATTAGGAACGGCGTCAACGTGCTGCAGATGAACCTCGAGACCGGGCTTTCCGGTTTTGACGATCACTCCTTCGATACCGTCATCCTGTCGCAAACCCTGCAGGCCATGAGGCAAACCGAAGCCATCCTGCGCGACATGCTGCGCGTGGGGCGCGAAGGCATTGTGACCTTTCCCAATTTTGGCTACTGGAAAAACCGCGTGCAGGTGCTGACGGGAACCATGCCCAAATCAGAGGCCATGCCCTACGAATGGTATGACACGCCCAACATCCATCTGTGTACGCTGGCCGATTTTGAAGGCCTGTGTCGCACCATTGGCGCCCGGGTCATCGAGCGCATCGTCATCAGCCCGGAGGGGCGCCGCGTCAATGCGTTCCCCAATCTCCTGGGAAGCCTCGCCATTTACCGCATCCGCGCCTAGAGCGCGGCCAGGGCCTGACGCTGGCGCCAGACCAGCCAGATGCCCGGAAAGGCCGCAACCACGGCAAAAAGAAAAAACAGGGGCCACCCGAGGCTTGCCACCAGAATGCCGGACAGCGGCCCCACATAGACCCGCCCCATGGCCGAAAGTGCGGACAACAGGGCAAACTGGGTGGCGCTGAAACGGGTGTTGCACAATGCCATCAGGAGCGCGGTAAAGGCTGCCGTGCCCATGCCGGAAGTCAGGTTTTCAAGAAACACCGCGAGGACCATCAACTCAAAACGGTGCCCTGCGCCCGCCAGCCAGACGAAGGACAGGGCGGACACACCCTGCAACACGCCAAACCAGAGCAGGGAGCGGTAGAGCCCCCAGCGCACCATCAGCCCGCCACCCAGGATTGCGCCGCCGATGGTGGCAAACAATCCCACGCCCTTATTGACGGCGCCCACTTCGGCAATGCCAAAACCGACACCCTGGATCAGAAAGGCGGTGGTGAGGGATCCTGCAAAGGCGTCACCCAGTTTGTATAGCACGATCAGGCCCAGAAATGCCCAGGCCTGGGGGCGCGCCAGAAATTCCTGCAAGGGCAGCACCACGGCGTCGCGCAGGGTGAGGGGGTGCACGCTCTGGAGGGCGGGTTCCGGTGCGCTCAAGGTGGCATAAAGGCCCACGCCCATGAGGGCGGCCATCAGGCCATAGGTGGCAGGCCAGCCCCACACCGAGGCCAGCACCAGGGCCATGGCACCCGAGGAGAGCATCGCCAGGCGGTATCCCAGAACCGTGAGTCCCGCTCCCAGGCCGCGTTCGGCAGCGGGCAGGACGTCCGTGCGATAGGCATCGATGACGATGTCCTGTGACGCCGACACAAACGCCAGGGCGAGGGCGGTGAGGGCCACCAGCAAGGGTTGCTCGCGCACCGACAGCGAACCCATCAGCAGGATCAGGCCGGCCAGGATCAGTTGGGTGACCAGCATCCAGCCGCGCCGTCGCCCCAAAAACGGCATGACGAAGCGATCCATGAACGGCGCCCAGACAAACTTCCAGGTGTAGGGAATGCCGACCAGGGTGAGCAGACCGATGGTTTTGATGGACACGCCTTCCGCAGCCATCCAGGCTTGCAGCGTGGCACCGCACAGTGCCAGCGGCAGCCCGGAAGAAAACCCCAGGAGCAGGACAGCCCGAAGCCGTCGGTTGGACAACCACTGCAGGTGCTGGCGAATGTGGAAAACGGGCATGACGCATGATGCCCCGTGAGGAAGCGCCGATGCAAGTCTGCTCATGCTATGCTTGACGCTGTCGCATTCAGCCTGCCGTCATGACAGATTTCCATTCCCGTTTCATCGATTTTGCCGTCCAGCATCAGGTCATTCGTTTTGGCGAATTCAAGACCAAGGCAGGACGCCTGTCCCCCTATTTTTTCAATGCCGGGCTGTTCAATACCGGGGCCTCGTTACGGGCACTGTCAGAATTTTATGCCGATGCCATTCTGGATGCCGGGCTACCCTTTGACTTCCTGTTTGGCCCTGCTTACAAGGGCATCCCCCTGGTGGCCGCCATCGCCATGGCGCTTGCCGGGCGCGGACGGGACACGCCCTTTTGCTACAACCGCAAGGAAGTGAAGGACCATGGCGAAGGAGGGGCGCTGGTGGGCGCTGCGCCCGTTGGCCGTGCCCTGATCGTGGACGACGTGATTTCCGCAGGAACCTCCATCCGTGAATCCGTGGCGTTGCTCAAGGCCGCCGGTGCGATTCCGGTAGGCGTGATGACGGCGCTGGATCGCAAGGAACGCGGCGCCACGGCGCTGTCGGCCACGCAGGAAGTGAGCGCCCGGTTTGGCATTCCCGTGTTCAGCATCGCCTCGCTCGATCACCTCATGGCCTATCTGGAACGTGATCCAGCGCGGGCTGATGACCTGCAACGCATGTCGGCCTACCGCGCCCAGTATGGTGAGTTCAACAAACCTGCTGATTCAGTCTCGTAATCAAATCGCCCAACCGGTCCGAATCGTAGGCATTGAGAATTTTCCGGATCAGGGGTTGCAGATCCGGCAGGCTGGTTTTGAGGATGATCTGCTTGATTTCAGGCAGGTGGGCCGGATGCATTGAAAACGCACGCAGCCCGAATCCCAATAACAAGCGTGTCAACTCGGGGTTTCCGGCCATCTCGCCGCACACGGCGATTGGAATTCCGGATTTCAGGGCAGTGCGGATGGTGTGGGAGACGAGAAACAGCACCGCCGGATGCGTGGGGTCATAAAGATGGGCCACGCTGTCATCCGTGCGATCGATGGCCAGGGTGTACTGAATCAGGTCATTGGTGCCGATGGACAGAAAGTCCAGTTTGCCAATGAATACGGGAAGTGCCAGCGCGGCTGCCGGCACTTCGATCATGCCGCCCACCGGAATTTCTTCGTTGAAGGGAATGCCTTCTGCACGCAATTCCGTTTTGGATTGCTCCAGAAGTGACAGTGCCTGGGTGAGTTCGGTGCCGTTGGAGAGCATGGGCAACAAGAGGTGGACGTTGCCAAAGCGCGAGGCGCGCAGAATGGCCCGCAGTTGCGTTTTGAACAGTCGCGGCTCGGAAAGGCAGTAACGGATGGCGCGAAGGCCCAGTGCCGGATTCAGGGTTTGCGCCTTGGGCGCCTGCTCGATGGGTTTGTCGGCGCCAATGTCCAGGGTCCGGATGGTGACTACATGGCCACGCAGGGCCTCGGCCACCTGACGGTAGGCATTGAACTGCTCTTCCTCGCCGGGCAGGTCGGCGCGATTCATGAAGAGAAACTCGCTGCGGTACAGGCCAATGCCGGTGGCGCCACTTTTCTTGACGGCATCCACGTCGTCCGGCGATTCGATGTTGGCCCACAGCTCGATGTCGGTGCCGTCCAGCGTCGTGGCCCGGGTTGTGCGCAGGCGCTTGAGCTTTTGTCGTTCAAGATGCCATTGCTCCTGACGCAACCGGTATTCCGCCAGCACCAGCGGGTCCGGGTTGACGATGACGACACCAGCCATGCCGTCCACGATGATGGGTTCGCCCTCGCGGATCATGGCCCAGGCATGGTGCAATGCCACCACGGAGGGAATGCCGAGGCTGCGCGCCAGAATGGCCGTATGTGAGGTGGCACCCCCCATGTCCGTGATGAAGGCGTGAAACGATTGTTGTTTGAACAGCATCATGTCAGCCGGACTGAGATCGTGCGCCACCAGAATGCTGTCCATGTCCGCCTTATGCTCTGGCACGACGGTGGCCGGTTGGCCCATCAGCGCCTTCAGGACGCGTTCCACTACTTGCGTGACGTCTTCCTTGCGTTCGCGTAAATAACTGTCCTCGATTTTTTCAAACTGTTCGATCAGTGAGTCCATCTGCTGCTTGAGTGCCCACTCGGCATTGCATCCCTGCTGTTGAATGAGTACACGCGGCGCACCAGACAAGGTGTCATCGTTCAGGATCATCAGGTGCAGTTGCAGGAAAGCGGCAAATTCAGGTGGTGTGCCTGCAGGGATCTGTCTTTCCAGCTCGCGCAATTCATTGCGCACGGTGGCGATGGCATTGTCAAAGCGATGGACTTCGGCATCCAGCCGCTCCTGGGGCACGGCATAGTGGGTGACCTCGAGGGAGGTCTGCAGAAACAAATGCGCATGACCAATGGCAATGCCCTGTGCAACGGCGATGCCATGAATGGAAAAGCTCATGCCTATTCCGCCTCGTCGAAACGGTTGTTGATCAGTGTCACCAGGGCGTCCATGGCGGCGTCTTCTTCTGCGCCACGGGTTTCAAGGGTGACGGCGCTGCCGCGCGTTGCAGCCAGCATCATCACGCCCATGATGCTTTTGGCGTTGACGCTGCGACCGTTGCGAGTGAGCGTGACCTCGCAAGGAAAGGCCGAGGCCGTCTGGGTGAGCTTGGCGGAAGCGCGGGCATGCAGGCCCAGTTTGTTGATGATTTCAATGTCGCGTGTTGGCATGGACGAAGGCTATTGTGAGGTTGGTGGAACAATCGGAGCAACGATTCTATGGGCGGGAACCCTGAAAGAAAAGGTACTGCCCTTGCCAGGCTCGCTGGAAATTTCCAGCCTGGAATCATGGTGCATTGCAATTTGTTTGACAATGGCAAGACCCAGGCCCGTGCCCCCCGTTTCGCGCGAGCGCGCGCGGTCCACGCGGTAAAAGCGCTCCGTCAGGCGGGGAATGTGCTCGGCAGGAATGCCAATGCCTGAATCCAGTACTGAAAACACACCTTCGTTGCGCTCGCGTTTCCAGGTGAGCATGATGCGTCCACCCGGGGGCGTGTAGCGCACGGCGTTGGTGACCAGGTTGCCAAAAGCGCTGAGCAATTCCGATTCAGAGCCGATGATGCTGTCTTCGCAGATCCCGGAAACTTCCAGTTCATGCTGGTCGTGGCTGAGCTGGCGCCCCATCTGCACCAGTTGCTGCATCAGGGCGCTCACGGGCACGGGGACGTCCTCGGGGGCAGACTGCTGGCTTTCCAGGCGTGACAGCGTCAGGAGTTCCTCCACCAGGCGCCGCATGCGTTCCGTCTGGGTCTGCATGGTGATGAGCACCCGGTGCTGCGTGGCAGGGTCCAGGGGTTCGCCCTCCAGCATGGTTTCGATGAAGCCGCCCACCACGGTCAGCGGGGTGCGTAATTCGTGGGATACGTTGGCTACAAAATCCTGTCGTACCTGCTCGTCCCGTTCCACCTGCGTGATGTCGTGGCTGACCAGCATGCGCTCTTCGGGGCTGTAGGGAACGACCTGGATGGACAGCGACAGGTCTCCGCCGCGCACCCTTCTCAGGATGAGCGGCCGGTCGGAGGGCGGGGCCTTGAGATAGGCGCCAAATTCAGGATGCCGGATGAGGTAGGTCAGGCTTTGGCCGCGGTCCTCATGAAGGTGGATGCCCAGGTGGCGTTCGGCGCTGGGGTTGCACCAGCGGATGCGCTCTGCCGGATCGATGACGACGACGCCGCTGGGGAGCGCCGCCCCTGCGTGCTGGAAGCGCTCGAGAGACTCACGCAGCTTTTGCTGGGTTTGTTCGGCGTGCTTTTCAAGGCGATAGAGCTGGCCAAAAACCTGGCCCCAGGTGCCTCCGAGTTGATGGCCCGCACTCATCTGATGGCGCTGCAGCAAGCGGTTGAGGGTCAGGAGTTGCCAGGAGTCGCGCGCCGCCACACCCGTCATGACCAGGGAAAAAGCCACGACGCCCCAGACCCAGCCCACGACGAGGCTGAGCAGGACGCTAAAGGACAGGGCAAGAAACAGGGGCCCCAGGGTGTACTTGATGAATTGTTTCATGGTCTCAAAGGGCTCATGGCCCTTGAGAGTACCAGACCTTAAGGGTTCAGGGGAGAGCAGTCAGCCGGTAGCCTGATCCGCGCACGGTTTGCAGCAACTGGTCGGTACCGCTGGGTTCCAGGGCAGCGCGCAGTCGCCGGATGTGGACATCCACGGTGCGTTCTTCGATGAAGACATGGTCTCCCCAGACATGATCGAGAATCTGGGTGCGGGAATAGACGCGCTCGGGATGCGTCATGAAAAAATGCAGCAGCTTGAATTCGGTGGGTCCCAGATCGACTTCGGACCCCTGCGCGCTCACGCGGTGAGTGCCGGGATCCAGGGTCAGCCCCTTGAACTGGGCCAGGTCTTCCGTCATTTGGGGGGCGCGTCGGCGCAATACGGCCTTGATCCGGGCATTGAGCTCCCTGATCGAAAACGGCTTCGTGATGTAGTCATCGGCGCCCGATTCCAGGCCCAGCAATTTGTCAGCCTCTTCAACCCGCGCCGTCAGCATGATGATGGGTACGCTGCGGGTGCGCTCATTGGCTCGCAGGCGACGCACCAGGTCCACACCGCTCATGCCGGGCAGCATCCAGTCCACCAGAACCAGGTCGGGCAGTGAGTCGCGCACCCGCTCCAGGGCCTCATGGGCATCTCCAACCAGCATGGCTTCGTGGCCGGCCTGGCTGAGATTGAGCGCGATCAATTCCTGAATGGCCGTCTCATCTTCGACGACCAGTATGCGGGCTCCCAAATGAACCTCCAAGGTTGGTGTGGGCAAGAGAGTAATCGTTTCCATGGTGCACTCTTATACCCACGAGATGTGACGCCCATGTTACAACAACGGAAAACGCAACGGTATCAAGGGGACCGATGCGAGCCCGCCACCACCCTGATCTGGAACAGACGGCACTCCAGGGCGCCGTTGAACAGCGGGGTGCGACGGGAGGTGGTCAGCCGGATCAGTTTGGGCAGGCGCATGTCTGCGGTAAAAAAGTAGGCCGTCCAGCCCGCATAGCGTTGCTTGAGGGTGTCTCCCAGTTTGGGATAGAGCTGCGCCAGTTCGGCCTGTTCACCCATGCGGACCCCATAGGGCGGGTTGGTGACCAGCAAGCCGGTAGGTGCGGGGGGCGAGGACTCCAGCATGTTGACCTGTTTGAGCTCGACGCATTCCTGCAGGCCGGCCGCTGCCAGATTGGCACGTGCGGCTTCCAGTGCGTCGCCCTTGAGGTCGTAGCCCCAGATGGGCAAGGGGCGGGGGGGCTGTGCGCGCCCCTCGGCTGCTGACTTGATGCGTGCCCATTCGGCAGGATCCCACCCGGACAGGCGTTCGAAGCCAAAGCTGCGACCCAATCCCGGTGCCCGCTGCAGTGAGCGCTCTGCGGCTTCCACCAAAAACGTTCCGGCACCGCAGAACGGGTCGAGCAGGGGCGTACCCGGCTGCCAGCCTGCCAGTTGCAGGATGCCTGAAGCCAGGTTCTTTTTGAGGGGGGCGATTCCGGATTCCAGACGCAGCCCCCGTTTGAACAGCGCTTCACCCGAAGTATCGAGGTACAGGAAGTAGTTGTGTTCGTTCAGGAAGGCGTGGATGCGCACATCCGGTTGCCGGGTGTCTACGGAGGGGCGCCGGTTGCAGCGATCCATGAAGTAGTCGCAGACGGCATCCTTGATGCGCAGGGTAACGAAATCAAGGCTTCTCAAGGGGCTGCGATGGGCGTTGAGGTCCACCATCAGGGTCTGCTCGACGTTGATCCATTGCGACCAGGGGAGTTGGCGCGCCGCCTCGTAGATGTGCTGCTCATGGGCGTAGGTGCCGGTGGCCATTTGCCATAACACCCGGCTGGCGATCCGACTTTCCAGATTGACGCGCATGGCCAGGGCGAAATCGCCCTCAAACGTGGCGCCGGCATCGGAGGGCTGTGCCGACAAGGCGCCGAGGGAGGCCAGTTCTTCGGTCAGTACGCCCTCCAGCCCGCGTGGACAGGGCGCAAAAAACTGATGCGGTGATGAAGCGTTCATTGGAAAGGTTTCACAACGGCCAGAATGACGACGGGAATCAGGATCAACACCGGGGCTTCGTTGAACCAGCGGTACCACACATGACCATGCTTGTTGCGATCCCGTTTGAAATCCTGCAGCAGCAGGCCGCACCAGATGTGATAGAGCACCAGCAGCAGGACCAACGCGATCTTAAGGTGAAGCCAGGCGCCCCGGTCGTCAAAAACGAACGCCAGAATCAGTCCCGAAGCCACAGTCAGGATTCCGCCGGGAGTCATGATGCCCCAGAACAGTTTGCGCTCCATGATCTTGAAGCGCTCGCAGCCAGCGCTATCCTGGGCAGACATGGCGTGATAGACGAACAGGCGCGGCAGGTAAAACAAACCGGCAAACCAGGTCACCATGAACATGACGTGGAAGGCCTTGAGATAAAGCAGGGACATGTGTGGACTCCGGGAAGACTAAAAACGGCAAGCCAGCGTCACCCAATCCCGGATGATGTGCAGGCGCCGATGGAAGAAATGATCCGAACCCGGGACGACAACGATGGGCAGATCCTGGGGGGCGGCCCAGCGCAGCACGTCCGCCAGGGGGATGGTGTCATCCTGTTCGCCGTGCATCACGAAGGTGTTGGCAGGCACGTCCCCCAGGGGACAGGTTCCTACGGCGGGCCCGATCATGACCAGTTTCTGGCAAGGAATGCGACGCGCCACCTCGCTCTGGACATAGGCACCAAATGAAAATCCGGCGAGGAACAGGGGCAGGTCGGGTGTATAGCTGCGCGCGTATTCATGCACGGCAAGCCAGTCTTCTGTTTCTCCACGACCTTCGTCGTGGGTCCCTTCGCTCGCACCCACGCCGCGAAAATTCATGCGCAGGGTGACGCAACCCAGTCCGGCAAAGGTGCTGGCCAGGGTTTGGGTCACCTTGTTGTCGAGGGTGCCGCCGAAGAGAGGGTGGGGGTGGGCCACCAGGGCCAGCCCCCGGGCTTCGCCAGCGGGCAGGTTGATGACGGTCTCCAGCTTTCCTGCAGGGCCATCGATGAGAACCGTGGAGCGTTTATCCAGCATGGGGCGAAGTTCGGGGTCCGGAAACCGCCATTCTATTCGGATTTTGGCGGGTTGACCCGCTGCAGTTGGGATTTGAACAGTTTTCCCCGTGCCACGTAACTGTCTGCGTTGTCTTTCAGATGGGCAATCTCCTCAGGGGAGAGGGCGCGCACCACGCGTCCGGGACTGCCGATGACCAGTGATCCATCCGGGATGACCTTGTTTTCCGTCAACAGGGTATTGGCGCCAATCAGGCAGTGCTTGCCGATGACCGTATGGTTCAGAATGACCGCCTTGATGCCGATCAGGCTGCCCTCGCCTACGGTGCAGCCATGCAGCATGGCGAGGTGCCCCACACTGACGTCATTGCCGATGGTCAGTGGCACGCCGGGATCGGTATGCAGGACCGCCCCATCCTGGATGTTGCTGCGTTCGCCGATGGTGATGGCGGCGTTATCCGCGCGCAGGACAGCGTTGCACCAGAGGGTGGATTCGGCCCCCAGGGTGACGGCGCCGATGATGACGGCGTTTTCATCCACATAGCAACTGGCATCGATGACGGGTGTGTGCTGGCACAGTCGGTAAATCATTCGGTTCTCCCTGTGTGCTGGAATAGGCTTCGTGCTTTAGCATACCGCTTCTCGCTTGACCTGCGTCAGGGCCAGAGGGGCAATTTTACTGATATACTGCTCTAGGGCCCCAGATAAAATGCGGCACCACCAAAGAAGACCTTGTTTGCGGAAACTATATAAGGGTCAAACTCTCTACTACGAGGAGAACATGATGCAATTTGCAATCCCCAAATG
>DAICZS010000047.1 GCA_027311025.1 Ferrovaceae bacterium | reverse complement strand
GAACTGACACAGCGGGTCTGTCGTTTTGCCAACGGGTTGAAAGCGCTGGGCGTGGGCAAGGGCGACCGGGTGGTCATCTACATGCCCATGTCGGTGGAAGGGGTGGTGGCCATGCAGGCCTGCGCCCGCATCGGGGCTACCCATTCGGTGGTGTTTGGCGGTTTTTCCGCCAAATCGCTGCAGGAGCGCGTCGTGGACGTGGGGGCCGTGGCGCTCATCACCGCTGACGAACAACGACGCGGCGGCAAGAGCCTGCCGCTCAAGACCATTGTCGATGAGGCCCTGGCGCTGGGTGGCTGCGAGGCCCTGAAGCACGTCATCGTCTACCGCCGTACCGGCGGCGAGATTACCTGGGTGGCCGGACGCGACCGCTGGATGCACGACACGGAAGCCCAACAGCCCGACACCTGCGAGCCCGAATGGGTGGGCGCCGAGCATCCCCTGTTCGTGCTCTATACCTCGGGCTCCACGGGCAAACCCAAGGGTGTGCAGCATGCCACCGGCGGTTACCTGCTGTGGGCGGCCCTCACCATGAAATGGGTGTTCGACATCAAGCCTGCCGATGTGTTCTGGTGCACCGCCGATATCGGCTGGGTGACGGGACACTCCTATGTGGCCTACGGCCCCCTGGCCGTGGGCGCCACTGAGATCGTCTTCGAGGGCGTACCCACCTATCCCCACGCCGGACGGTTCTGGGAGATGATTGCGCGCCACCGGGTCAGCGTGTTCTACACCGCCCCTACCGCCATCCGCTCTCTCATCAAGGCCGCCGATACGGCCTCTGACACCCATCCACGTCATTTTGACCTGTCCAGCCTGCGTCTGCTGGGCACGGTGGGTGAGCCCATCAATCCGGAAGCCTGGATGTGGTACTACCGCAATGTGGGCGGCGAGCGCTGTCCCATCGTGGATACCTTCTGGCAGACGGAAACGGGCGGCCACATGATCACCCCACTGCCCGGGGCAACACCCCTGGTGCCAGGATCTTGCACCTTGCCGCTGCCGGGCATCGAAGCGGCCATCGTGGACGAGACGGGGCAGGACGTGCCCAACGGACAGGGGGGCATCTTGGTGGTCAAGCGGCCCTGGCCCTCCATGATTCGCACCATCTGGGGCGATCCCGAGCGCTTTAAGAAAAGTTATTACCCAGATGAACTCAAGGGGTATTACCTGGCCGGCGACGGCGCCATCCGCAACAAGGACACGGGCAATTTCACCATAACGGGCCGCATCGATGATGTGCTCAACGTCTCCGGCCATCGCATGGGCACCATGGAAATCGAGTCCGCCCTGGTGGCCAACCCCCTGGTGGCAGAAGCTGCCGTGGTGGGACGCCCCGACGACATGACCGGCGAAGCCATCGTGGCCTATGTGGTGCTGAAGCAGGCACGCCCCACCGGGGAGGACGCCAGAAGAATTGCCGCCGACCTGCGCAACTGGGTGAGCAAGGAAATCGGCCCCATCGCCAAGCCCAAAGAAATCCGCTTTGGTGACAACCTGCCCAAGACGCGCTCGGGCAAGATCATGCGCCGCCTGTTGCGCGTCATCGCCAAGGGAGAAGAGGTCACCCAGGATGTATCCACCCTGGAGAACCCCGCCATCCTGCAGCAACTGAAAGAAACGCTCTAGAGGATTTCCCGGGTGAGACTGCTCAACCGTTATCTTGCCCGGGAGGTCCTGTACGGTACGGGCCTCGTATTGATGGCCCTGCTGTTCCTGTTTTCCTTTTTCGACCTCATCCATGAGCTCAACGATCTGGGCAAGGGCAGCTATCAGCTCTGGCAGATGTTTGTGTTTGTGGTGCTGGCCCTGCCGGGCCACGCCTACGAGCTGTTTCCCATCGCGGTGCTCATCGGTACCCTGTACGGTCTTAGCAACCTTGCGGCGCATTCCGAGATTACCGTGATGCGCACTTCCGGCATGTCGCGTGAAAAACTGGCGTCTGCGCTGATTCGCGTGGGCTTGCTGTTCGTGCTGGCGGCATTCCTGCTGGGCGAGCTCGTCATGCCGATTTCCGAAGAGGCGGCACAGCAATGGCGCCTCAAGGCGCTCAACAATTTTGTGGCTACCCAGTTCCGATCGGGCATCTGGGTCAAGGATCGGGGCAGCTTCATCAACGTGCGCGAGATGATGCCGGACAATTCGCTGCGCGATCTACGCATCTACGATTTCGACGACGAACACCGGTTGCGGCGCATCAGCACCGCCAAGAAGGCCGTGTACCTGCAGGACCATCAGTGGCGGCTGACCGAGGTGGAGCGCACCCTGTTCGAGAAGGGCGGGGTCAGAGTGGAGCATCAGCCCAGCACCGACTGGGATTCGGTGTTGACCCCCGAGGTGATGTCCACCTTGCTGGTGGAGCCCGAACAGATGTCGGTGTGGAACCTCTTTGCCTACATTCGCCACCTGCGCGACAACAGCCAGCAGACCGTGCGTTTTGAAATTGCCGAATGGAGCAAGCTGCTCTATCCGTTTTCCATTCTGGTAATGATGATGCTGGCCTTGCCCTTTGCCCTGCAACGGCCGCGCTCAGGCGTGGTGGGTGTGCGCATCATGATCGGAATTGGGTTGGGTCTGGGGTTTTATCTCACCAGCCGGTTCTTTTCCTACTTGGGCCAGCTCAACAACTGGAGCCCCATTATCAGCACGCTCGCTCCCAGCCTAAGTTTTTTACTGGTGGCATTTTTACTGGGATGGTGGATGGAACGACACGCCTAGGTGCGGGCCTCGCGGATGAGGTGCAGGCCCGTGAGCCGGTCATGTAAAAACTGACCTTCGCGGTCGAGCAGAGCCCACAGGATGCTGGCGCCGGAGGGCAGGCAGAGACATGCCAGCAGGTAGCGCAACACGGCACGCGGCCAGGAGGGCAGTTGCCCCTGCCGGTCCACCAGGCGATAGCGCCAGGTCTTCATTGGTACGGTCTGTCCGGAACGGTGCCAGAAATAACTGAAATAAAACCCCAGCACCAAAAACAGGTAAATCTGGTAGGCCGTGCGAAACTCGGGATGCTGACCGTAACGGGTGAGCATGACGAAGGGCAGCCCCGCCGCCATCAGGATGCCGCCGGCAATCAGGGCCTCATACACCATCGAGACGAGACGCGGCAGCAGGGGCAGGCGCTGGGTGCTCACTGGACGACAGGTGCGGGGGCAGGTGCTGCAGCGGGCTCGGGGGGAGCGGGCTGATTGGCCTGCCAGCGGGATTTGACCTCTGCCTTCTTTTCAGGAGGTAACCCATGGAATTTCTTGAAGTTTTGCCGGGCTGTTTCGCGTTCCTCGCGCGGCAAGTGGGTCCATTCCGGAATGCGGGCCTTGAAACGGGCCTGCTCCTCAGGGGTGAGCTGCGGATAATGCTTGGCCGCATTGATGAGACGGCTGCGCTGTAACTGTGAGAGGTTGTCCCAGTCTTTCTGTGCGGGCGCCAGGATGGACTGTTGCTGGGCGCTCAGGGCGTCCCAGCGGGGGCCCGGCTCATGGGCCCAGAGGGGTGGGACGGCCAGCGCCAGGAAGAGCGCCCATGCCCCTAGCGTGTTTCTTGCAGCCATGCGCCAAAGTCTTTCTGGGCAAAGGCCTGCGGCGGGATCTCGCTCGACAGCAGCTTAGCATCCAGCTGGCCATTGTCGTCGTCGCCATCGAGGTCTTGCTGCCAGTAATTAAAAGCCACCAGGGCAACGGCCACCATTAGGGCCGCCAGGGTAGCGCGCAGGATGGGGTGCGCTTCGTTGCCCCAACTGGTGTGACCATGGCCATGGGCGGACGGGGCCAGTCTCAGTTGCTTGACGGGAACCCGGGAGAGTGCGGCAAAACGGGCTTCGTGCAGGCGCCCAACGATGGCCGGATCGAGGTCGCGCACGCCCTGATCGAGACGGCGCGCAATGCGTTGTGCAATGTCGAATTCGTTCATAATGTAATGCCTTTAGCAGAGAGCAGGGTCGACAGCTTGTGGACCGCGCGGGAGCAGTGGGTCTTAACGCTACCCTCCGAACATCCCATGGCGGCAGCCGTCTCAGCTACGTCCAGTTCCTCCCAGTAACGCAGCAAGAAGGCTTCCCGTTGACGTGCCGGAAGCGTTTCCAGCGCCTGCTCGATTTCCCCTATGATCTGCTTCTGACTCAACTGGTTCTCGGGACGGGGTGAAACCTGTCCTTCTGCTGCGCCTTCCAGTGATTCCAGGAGGTCAGAGTCGTCCTCCTCGTCGTTGCCCTTGAGGCTGCTCATGAGGGGGGTCCACCAGGAACGGATCTTGCTGCGGCGGAAATGGTCCCGGATGGCGTTTTGTAAAATGCGCTGGAACAGGGGGCCGAACTCCTCCACAGGCCGGGCGTGGTACTTTTCGGCCAGCTTGAGCATGGCTTCCTGCACGATGTCGAGGGCTGCGGCCTCGTCCCGCACCGCGTAGACGGCATGTTTGAACGCGCGGCGTTCAACCTCTGCCAGGAAATCGGACAACGCCTGTTGGGAAGCCAGGGGGGTGTTCCTCCAGTGAATGTGGCAGATGGTAACAAAGCCCTCCCGCTTTTGCTTGCCAATCCGCACCCCGAACGACGGGCGTCATGGGTGCCAAATCTTGACCAAACGCGGCATAACCTTTAACCTGCAAGGTTTTCGATGATTGAACCATGCGACTGACCGGTGCAGAAATAACGATCCAGTGCCTCCAGGAGGAGGGTGTCGAGTTTGTGTTCGGCTACCCTGGCGGAGCCGTGCTCTACATTTACGACGCCCTGTTCAACCAGGACAAGGTCAAACATATCTTGGTGCGCCACGAGCAGGCCGCATTGCATGCCGCCGACGCCTATGCGCGGGCCAGCGGCCGCACGGGGGTGGCGCTGGTCACCAGCGGCCCCGGCGTGACCAACGCCGTCACCGGCATTGCCACCGCCTACATGGATTCCATTCCCATGGTGATCATCTCAGGGCAGGTGCCCACGCCCGCCATTGGCTTGGATGCCTTCCAGGAAGTGGACACCGTGGGCATCACCCGGCCCTGCGTCAAGCATAACTTCCTTGTCAAACACGTGGACGAACTGGCCAGCACCATCAAGAAGGCCTTCTATGTGGCGGCCTCGGGCCCCCCCGGCCCGGTCCTGGTGGATATTCCCAAGGACGTGTCGCAGCACATCGCTGAGTTTGTCTATCCCAAGTCGGTGTCCATGCGCTCCTACAACCCGGTCACCAAGGGTCATTCGGGGCAGATCAAAAAAGCCGTCCAGATGCTGATGGAGGCTCGCCGGCCGATGATCTACGTGGGGGGTGGCGTCATCCTTGGCAATGCTGCCGAGCAATTGACGAAGCTGGTGCGCGAACTGGGCTTTCCCTGCACCAACACCCTGATGGGCCTGGGTGCCTATCCGGGGACGGACCCCCAGTTTGTGGGCATGCTCGGCATGCACGGCACCTATGAGGCCAATCTCGCCATGCAGCACTGCGACGTGCTGCTGGCCGTGGGGGCGCGCTTTGACGATCGCGTTATCGGCAATCCCCAGCATTTCTTCTCGGAAAGCCGTCGCATCATCCATGTGGACATCGACCCTTCCTCCATCTCCAAGCGCGTGCGCGTGGACGTCCCCATCGTGGGCAACGTGGCAGACGTGCTGGAAGAGATGCAGAAACTCGTCAATGCCTCCTCGGCGCGTCCGGATGCCACGGCTCTTAAGGACTGGTGGAAGCAGATTGGCGAATGGCGCGCACGCGACTGCCTGCGCTATGACCGCAACAGCAGTCTCATCAAGCCGCAGTATGTGATCGAAAAACTCTACGAGGTCACTGGCGGGGATGCCATCGTCACCTCCGACGTGGGTCAGCACCAGATGTGGGCTGCCCAGTACTACAAGTTCGACAAGCCCCGGCGCTGGCTCAACTCGGGGGGGCTGGGCACCATGGGTTTTGGCCTGCCGGCCGCCATGGGTGCGCAAATGGCCTTTCCCGAAGCCACCGTGGCCTGCGTCACGGGCGAGGCCAGCATCCAGATGTGCATTCAGGAGCTCTCCACCTGCAAGCAGTACCACCTGCCGGTGAAGATCATCAATCTCAACAACCGTTACCTGGGCATGGTGCGCCAATGGCAGCAGATCCTGCACGGCAACCGCTACTCCGAGTCCTACATGGACGCGTTGCCCGATTTTGTGAAGCTCGCCGAAAGTTACGGGCATGTGGGCGTGCGCATTGAAAACCCTGCGGACGTCGAGCCCGCCCTGCGCGAAGCTTTTGCCCTGAAGGATCGGGTGGTGTTCATGGATTTCATGACGGACCAGACCGAGAACGTGTTCCCCATGGTCAAGGCCGGTCAGGGTCTCACCGAGATGCTGCTGGGCGCGGAAGATCTGTAATCGTGGAAAACAATCAAGCTATGCGGCATATCCTGTCCCTCCTGCTGGAAAATGAAGCCGGCGCCCTGTCGCGCGTGGCCGGGCTGTTCTCGGCGCGCGGTTACAACATTGAATCCCTGACGGTGGCCCCCACCGAAGACCCCACCCTGTCGCGCATGACCATCGTGACGAGCGGGTCGGAAGAGGTGATCGAGCAGATCACCAAGCAACTCAACAAGCTCATCGACGTGGTCAAGGTGTTCGACCTCAACGAAGGGAATCACATCGAACGTGAACTGATGCTGGTCAAGGTGCGTGCCGAAGGCAAGGACCGCGAAGAGCTGAAGCGCACCGCCGATATTTTTCGCGGCCGCATCATTGACGTGACGGATCGCACCTATACGATCGAGCTCACGGGTCCGCGGGACAAGCTCGATGCTTTTCTGGATGCTATCGACCGCAGCCAGATTCTGGAAACCGTCCGCACGGGCGCATCCGGAATTGGTCGAGGCGAGTGGGTTTTGCGTGTTTAAAGACTGAAAGACTGGAGAAATCGCATGAACGTGTTTTACGACAAGGATGCCGACCTGTCCCTCATCAAGGGCAAAAAGGTGACGATCATTGGTTACGGCTCGCAAGGCCATGCCCATGCCAACAACCTCAAGGATTCTGGCGTGGACGTCACGGTGGCGCTGCGCGCCGGCGGGGCCTCCTGGAAAAAAGCCGAGGCAGCCGGCCTCAAGGTGCGTGAAGTGGCCGATGCGGTCAAGGGCGCCGATCTCGTCATGATCCTGTTGCCCGACGAATCGCAGCCTGAGGTCTACAACACGGCCATCGCCCCCAACATCAAGGCAGGGGCCGCGCTAGCGTTTGCCCACGGCTTCAATGTGCATTTTGGCCAGATCGTGCCGCGTGCCGACATCGACGTCATCATGATTGCTCCCAAGGGACCGGGCCATCTGGTGCGCTCCACCTACACCCAGGGCGGCGGTGTGCCGAGCCTCATCGCCGTGCACCAGAACGCAACCGGTCGCGCCCGCGACATCGCGCTCTCCTATGCTGCGGCCAATGGCGGCGCGCGTGCCGGGGTCATTGAAACCAATTTCCGCGAAGAAACCGAAACCGACCTGTTCGGCGAACAGGCCGTGTTGTGCGGTGGCGCCACGGCGCTCGTGCAAGCTGGTTTCGACACGCTGGTGGAAGCTGGCTACGCTCCCGAGATGGCCTACTTCGAGTGCCTGCACGAACTGAAGCTGATCGTGGACCTGATGTATGAAGGCGGTATCGCCAACATGCGCTATTCCATTTCCAACACGGCAGAATACGGCGACCACACGCGCGGCCCGCGCATCATCACCGACGAAACCCGTGCCGAAATGCGGCGCATCCTCAAGGAAATCCAGACGGGTCAGTTTGCCCGCGAGTTCATCCTTGAAAACCGTGCCGGAGCAGCATCGCTGCATGCCATGCGACGCATTGGCGCAGAACAGCAGATCGAGAAAGTGGGCGCCAAATTGCGCGACATGATGCCCTGGATCAAGAAGAACAAGCTGGTTGACCAAAGCAAGAACTGAGCGCTTGAACCCGTACCCGCACCCCCTCATCGCCCGCGAAGGGTGGTTCTATCTCGGGCTGGCCAGCGTTGCGGCACTGGCCGTCCAGTTTCTGGCCGGCTTCGTCTGGGCCTGGCCCTTCTGGATCATTGCCCTGTTCGTCCTGCAGTTTTTTCGGGATCCGGCGCGCCCGGTTCCCGCAGGCGAGCAATGGATACTGTCGCCGGCGGACGGTCGCATCGTGGCGGTATTGCCTTGCACGGATCCCTACCTGCAGCGCCCGGCCATCAAGGTCAGCGTGTTTATGAACGTGTTTAACGTGCATTCCAATCGCAGTCCGGTGACGGGAAGCGTACGCCAGGTGGTCTATCATCCGGGGCAGTTTCTCAACGCCGATCTCGACAAGGCGTCTGACGCCAACGAGCGCAATGCCCTGGTGCTCGAAACGCCGACGGGGCAGCAGCTTACCTGCGTCCAGGTGGCCGGCCTGATTGCCCGGCGCATCCTGTGCTACGTCAGGGTGGGCGATGCGCTCCAGGCGGGACAACGCTACGGCTTTATCCGCTTTGGATCGCGCGTGGATCTCTACTTGCCGCCCCAGGTTCGCTTGCGGGCCTCAATTGGTGATACTGTTAAGGCCACGACGAGTATCTTGGCCGAATGGCCGCAGTCCTGACTTGAGCCGAGGGTTGACCGTGTTGCTTCCATCCGACTCACCAAAACCCCTGATCGATGCCGCCGCTCGCCGCCGCGGCATCTACCTTTTGCCCAACCTGTTCACCACCGCTGCCCTGTTTGCCGGGTTCTTTGCCATCGTTCAGGGCATGAATGGCTACTTCGAGATGGCTGCCCAGGCCATTTTCATCGCCATGGTTCTCGATGGCCTGGATGGTCGTGTGGCGCGCCTCACGCGCACCCAGAGCGCCTTTGGCGCAGAATACGACAGCCTCTCGGACATGGTTTCCTTTGGTGCTGCGCCATCGCTTGTCATCTATGAGTGGTCGTTGCGTGGCATGGGCAAACTGGGCTGGCTTGCCGCATTCGTGTATTGCGCTGGTGCTGCGTTGCGCCTTGCACGCTTCAATACCCAATTGGGCGTGGGAGACAAGCGCTGGTTTACCGGGCTGCCCAGTCCTGCAGCTGCGGCATTGCTGGCCGGCATGGTATGGGTGCTGCAATCGGTGTATCAGGTGGACGGTGCGCGCATCCACTGGCTGGTGTGGAGCCTCACGGTCTTTGCCGGACTGTCCATGGTCTCCAACGTCAAGTTCTACAGTTTCAAGGACCTCAACCTGCGCCGCAGCGTGCCCTTCTGGGCGGCCTTGCTGGTGATGCTGGGGTTCGTGGTCGTTACCCTGGATCAGGCGCGGGTGTTATGGGGCTTTTTCCTGATCTATGCTTGCTCGGGATATGTATTGTGGGGAGTGCGCAGCATACAGCGCTGGCATAAAAAGCAGGGGCGCGAATAGTCGCGCCTCCCAATAACAAGAGGGAGAATCATGAAGGTTTCAACAGCAGTGATCGCAGCGGTGATGGTGGGGGTGGGAGCTGGTGCGCAGGCGGCAACGCAACCCGGTTTTTTTCACGAAACGGTCTCACAGTCCATCACCATCAACGCCGAACCCGCGAAGGTGTGGGCCATGGTGGGCAATTTTGACGGCATGGCGCTGTGGGATTCCACGGTGGACCGCAGTGTGTCCGTGGACGAGAATCAGGACGAGCTCTCGCGCCTCGTGGTCTACAAGGAAGATGTAGGCAGGGAGGTGGATGTTCTGGACGAGCGCAGCGATGCAGACATGACGATGCGCTATCACGTGAAGAGCAGCCCTTGGCCCGTGGCCCACTACAATGCCAGGCTGCGCGTTAGCCGGGGCCCAGCTCCGGGTACCTCGGTGGTGGAATGGCGGGGTGCCTTTGACGTCAAGGGTCTGGTTGAGGATCCCGAAAACCGGGTGGGTCCCGAGTCGCATCCGGGCCCCATCGTTTTTGGTCTCGATATCGAAACGGAGCGGGACTGGGTTTCACCCTCAAGTTCAGGGAAGGTGGTGCGTGACAAGTTGACGCCAAAGATCATCACCGATCTGTATCGCGCCGGGCTGGACAGCCTGAAGTGGGTGTTGGAGCGCTGAGCAAAAAAGAGGCGAATCTTTCGATTCGCCTGTTCAAAGGGTTAGTACCCTGACTGCACTGTCTGCGATTTCAAGATAGCAGAGCCGATGCAAAATTGTGTTTTATTTCAGTTGCAAAATTGTAAAAAAATATAACGCCATGCCCCATTCCTGCAGGTGCCTTGCAGCACTCTTGCTCTTGTGCAATATGGGGTGGGCGCAGGCGCAGGGCGAGGCAGTCGTCGCGGCTTCTCACCCACTGGCGGCAGAAGCAGGGGCCACCATCCTGCGCCAGGGGGGCAACGCCGTGGATGCCGCAGCAGCCATCCAGTTTGCCCTCAACGTGGTGGAGCCCCAATCCTCCGGCATTGGCGGCGGCGCCTTTCTCGTCATCTACCTCGCCAAAACCCACCAGACCGTGGTGCTCGATGCGCGTGAAGTGGCGCCCGCTGCGGCCAGCGCAGACCAGTTTGTCCATCAATCTTTCGAAGAGAGCTCCGTCAACGGCATTGCCGTCGGCGTGCCGGGCACCCTGGCAGGATTCGCCGAAGCAGAGCGTCGTTGGGGCAAAAAGACCCTTGCGGCCGTGCTGCAACCAGCCATTGCCCTAGCGCGCCAGGGCTTTGCGGTCACCCCTTATCTGGCACGCGAACTCGCCAGCCCGCGTGCCGCGCTCCAGCCCGAAACCCGCGCCCTGTTTCGCAATGCTGCGGGAGCACCGTTGCGCGAGGGCGACTGGCTGCGCCAGCCCGACCTCGCCGCCACTTTTGAGCGCATTGCCGCGCAGGGTCCTGCCGTGTTCTATCGGGGCGAGATTGCGCGCGCCATCGTGGAAGCTCAGCAGCGCAGCACGATCGGGCCTGATGGCGTTGGGCGCATGACGCTGGCTGATCTTGCCGGCTACAAGGTGGTGCAGCGTGCGCCCCTGGTGGGCCAGTATCGTCATTACACCGTCGTCACCATGCCGCCCCCGTCTTCGGGCGGGGTGGCGCTGCTGCAGGCTTTAGGGGTGCTGGAACATTTTCCGCTGGGACGTATGGACGATTTCGGGGCGGGCGCATTGAGCGCCACCCATGTGACGATCGAGGCCCTGCGCCTGTCCATGGCGGATCGCGCCCTGTGGCTGGGTGATCCGGCTGCAACCCCCATCCCCCTGGCGCGTCTGCTCGATTCTCATTATCTGCACCAGCGCGTGCATGCCGTGGATGTGGACAGGCGCATGCCCGACACGGGGCCGGGGTTCATGCCAGAGGGCACCCACACCACCCATTTCTCGGTGGTGGATGGCGAGGGCAACGTGGTCAGCTGTACCAGCACGGTGGAAGATCTGTGGGGCAGCGGCATCCTGGTGCCGGGATACGGTTTTCTGCTCAATAACGAGCTCACCGATTTCAATCGTGTGCCGCAAGCGGGCACGCAGAACCCCGGAGCCAATGACGTGCGTCCGGGAATGCGCCCGCGCAGCAGCATGACGCCCACGCTGGTTTTCCGCGATGGCCAGTGGTTGATGGCCTATGGCTCGCCCGGCGGGCCCACCATCATCAGTTCGGTGCTGGAGACGACGCTGGATGTGCTGGATGATCATCTCACGGGTGAGGCCGCAGTCAGATTGCCGCGCTTTGCCGTGCTCGATAGCGCCGGCGACACGCTGATCGAGCCTGCCCTGCCGGCTGGCCTGGTGGATGCGCTGCGCGCGCGCGGACACCGCCTGACCCTCTCGCCGGACCCCATCGGCTCGGTGCAGATGGTGGGTGAGGATCCCGTGAGTCACACGCGCTGGGGGGCGGCCGATCCACGCCGCGAGGGTACAGTTATTCGGTTTTGAACTGCTCGTGTCCCACGATGCCCAGTTTGGTGACGCCCAGCCGCTGTGCCGCGGACAGCACCATGGCCACGGGTGCATAGGTTGCGGCACGGTTGGGGCGCAGGTGGATTTCAGTCTGATTTCCCTGCGCCACGATTTCCTTGAGGCGCGATTCGAGGTCTTTCCGGTCGGCAATGCGTTGCCCGTTCCACAGCAGGGTATCGTGCGCGTCCACATCCACCACCACCACCGGGGGTGGGGTGAGCAACGCGGGCGGCATGCCGTTGGGCAGGTCCAGCTGGACCGAATGGTTCTGGATGGGAATGGTGATGATGAGCATGACCAGCAACACCAGCATCACGTCGATGAGCGGCGTGGTGTTGATGTCCATCATCACGTCGGGTTCGTCGTTCATGCCGCCCGTCCTCACTGTGCCGCCGGGGGTTCGGTGATGAAGCCCACCCGGGTCAGCCCTGCGCGCTGACAAGCCAGGATGATGCGTCCGATAGGCTCATACTGCGCCCGTTGATCGCCGCGGATATGGACGGCCGGTTGCGGGTTGAGATGGGCGCGTTCCTCCAGGCGCTGTTGCAGGGTGTGCAGGTCCACCGGCGCCTGCTCCCAATAGATCACACCGGCCCGGTCCACCGAGAGGTGGATGGTTTGCGGCTGGGGCTGGTTAGGCTGGCTGGCCTCCCTTGGCAGCTGCAGAGGGATGGTGTGAGTTACCACCGGGATGGTGATGAGGAAGATGATCAGCAGCACCAGCATCACGTCCACTAGCGGAGTGGTGTTGATGGTGGCCAGCACCGCATCTTCCCCGTCTTCGGTGCGGGGCCCTGTCAAGAACGCCATGTCAGGTGCCGCGGCTCGGTTGGCGGGCGCCGCCCAGCAAGACTCCGTGCAGGTCAGCGCCGAAGACGCGAATCTGGTCCAGTACGATACGGTTGCGCCGCACCAGGGCGTTGTAGCCCAGCACCGCGGGCACGGCCACGGCGAGACCCAGAGCGGTCATGATGAGGGCCTCGCCCACGGGGCCGGCCACCTTGTCGATGGAAGCCTGCCCTGCAATGCCAATGGCGGTGAGCGCGTGATAGATGCCCCAGACCGTGCCAAACAGACCCACGAAGGGCGCGGTGGAGCCGACCGTGGCGAGGAAGGTGAGGCCTTCCTGCAACTGGCTTTGCACTTCCGCCACGGCGCGATCCAGCGACAGGGTCACCCAGGTATGTCGATCGATCTGCTCCATGAGGGGGCCCTCATGGTGCTCCATGGCGCGTGTGCCGCTTTCTGCGATGCGTCGATATGCGCTGCCCAGGGACAGCCGTTCCAGGCCTTCCTGCACCGAGTGCGCGCTCCAGAATTGGGCCCGTGCTTCCGTGCCCTGGCGCAACAGACGGTTTTGCGCCAGCAGGCGGGTGATGAGCAGATACCAGCTACCCATGGACATGATCACCAAAATCAGCAGCGTGGCGCGGGCAATCCAGTCGCCGCTGTGCCACAAGGCTTCCAGTCCATAGGGGTTGGTGACGATATCGGGTGACATGAGGGCGCTCCAGGCTATTGGTCAAGTTTGAATACGAGTTCTTGATCCACAAAAAATTCCTCCGTGCCCTTCTCGAAGCGAAAACGCCGCACGAAGTCGAGGGCGAGGGCGTCGAACACGCCCGGGGGCGTGGCTTGGCGCACCATGGCATGGACCACGTCACCGCTGGGCGCCACGGTCAGGCGCAGCAGCACCCGTCCCGACAGCCCTTCGCGTCGTGCTTCGCGCGGGTAGCGGCGCTGCAGTTCTTCCACCGGCGGAATGTAGACCGGGTTGACGCCTACCCGCAAATGCGATTTGGGCGGCGGGGGGGTCAGGGGCACGGCCTGCGCCGGTAATGGTGCCACAGGCGTGCTGATGGCCTGGCTGGGGG
>DAICZS010000046.1 GCA_027311025.1 Ferrovaceae bacterium | reverse complement strand
ACACCTCGCTCAACACCGCCCGCTGCAATGCCCTGCTGGCACGCGCCCAATCGTTGTTTCCCGGGGCTGCCGATTACACCCGCCCCACTTTCTGGACCGGCTTGCGGCCTGCCACACCTTCCAATCTACCGCTCATCGGACGCACCCGCATGGCCAACCTGTTTTTGAACACCGGCCATGGCACCCTGGGCTGGACCACAGGATGCGGCAGCGGCAAGGCATTGGCAGCAATCGTCTCGGGACAGCGTCCTGAAGTGGACTTCAGTTTTTCAGGGCTTTGAACAGCACCGGCAGGCTGCGTTCCAGGCGGTAATCAATGCCGGAATGGGTATCGTCGAATTCTTCATAGCGGTGCGGAATGTGTAACGCTTCCAGATGCCTTGCCAGAATGCGGCTGCCGTAGTGAATGTGGTACTGGTCGCGCCAGCCACAATCGATGAACAGCGCCTTCAGGGACTTCAGGGCCCTGGCGTGACGCGTCACCATGTGGATGGGGTCGTGCTGCAGCCAGCGCGCCCAGCGCGCGGGAATGAGTTCGCCCGTCTCCAGGTTGAACGGCAGGCGAAACCCATTGGGCGCACGCGGATCGGGATCGTAGCTTGCCGCCATGCACAGGTTCATGAGCGCATGGGATTCCTGGCCTGAAGGCTTGTCCTTGCCCCAGATCATCTCGAGAAAACGCCGCACGCGCCCATCATCGAGGCCACGCTCCACCCCACGCATTTCGCGGCTGACCGAGATGGCCCCTGCCTTGCGCGCGCGCGGCCGATGGCGTGCCAGCTCGTTGAGCGTATTGGGCCAGTCACTGCGATAGGTAAAATCAAAATAGGCATCGCCCGAGTGGCAAGCCACACCCCCCCAGGTATCCGGATATTTCATGCCGTGCACCAGGGCCCCATAGCCGCCGGAGGATTTTCCGAAAATGCCGCGATGGTCGCGCGCAGACAACGTGCGGAATTCGCGATCGATGAAGGGCACGATCTCGCGGGTAAGATAGTCGGCATAGCGCCCGATGGCGCTGGAGTTGATGTACTGGTTGCCCCCCAGGGCAGTGAAACAGTCCGGAAAGACCAGAATGACCGGTCCCATGGCCTTTTCATGGATGAGCCGCGCCACGCGCTCCGGAATGGTTTCATCGAAGGGACGCCAGCTGACATGTGAAGCGCCAGACCCCAGGTATCCCACCAGGTCGTAGAACACGGGGAAGCGCTTGCCCTGATGGGCCGGCTGGTCGTACTGGGCGGGCAGCCACACCGGAAACCGGCGCAGGGACGGGTCACCCAGCGGATTGTCCACCAGGACCCGCGATTGATGCTCAACCCAAACAAGACGCCCGGAGGGACCCTGAGGCCGCTTGAGCGTCATGTTGGGGAGAGCATTTAACCGTTCACGCGCCGACGATATTCGCCGGTGGTGGTGTCGATTTCGATCTTGTCACCGGTTTCACAGAACAGCGGCACGTTGATCTTGAAACCATTCTTGAGCGTGGCAGGCTTGAGCACCTTGCCCGAAGTATCCCCGCGCACGGCAGGTTCGGTGTACTCGATTTCGCGCACCAGCGAGTTGGGCAGTTCTACCGAGATGGCGCGGCCTTCATACATGGTGATCTCGCCAGGCATGCCGTCTTCGAGGTAATTGATGGCGTCACCGAGGCTTTCGGTGTCCATGTCGTACTGGTTGTACTCGGCATCCACGAACACGTAGCTGGGATCAGCGTAGTAGGAATAGGTCACTTCCTTGCGCTCCAGGATGACCTGGTCGAGCTTGTCGTCCGCCTTGTACACCACCTCGCTGGCAGCGCCAGTAAGCAGGTTTCTCAGTTTCATCTTGACCACCGCAGAGCTGCGGCCGCCCTTGTTGTATTCCGCCTTTTGAATGACCATGGGGTCCTTGCCCACCATGATGACATTACCGGAACGAAGTTCTTGCGCCTGTTTCATGTTGCACGTCTCTGAAAAGATATGGAAATTAACTTTAAATTATAACAATTTATCAACAAATTCCGCAAGGTTATGTGCCAGGTCAGGAAAAGCGGCTTGCCGCATGGACCAGACCCGGGCGTGCGTCTGTAAAACGGCCCAGTCAGGCAGCAGGGCCTCCCAGGCGCTGCCGATGGCGCCTTCGCCGTTCCAGGCATCAAACAGGTTGCGGTAACGCTGCGCGATCCCCGCTTCCAGGCCGTGCAGGTAACTGTCCAGAAACGCCTTGAGTTTGATGCGGTGCGCCTGCCCGGGTTGGGGGTAGATATGCCAGGCCATGGGTCGGGCTGCCCATTGGGCGCGGACAAATGAATCCTCGCCACGAACGAAGTTGAAGTCCCCTGCCCACAGCAGGGGATCATAATCCACCTGGTCCCTGAAGGGCACCCAGACGAGGCTGAGCGCCCCCCTGGAGGCCATGCCCTGGCCAGTGCGGCGTTCAAGATGCTGGGCGGCACGCAATGCCAGGGGAGTTCCCTCCGGCACCAGGCAACGGACCGTATTGGGCCCATGGGCCCAGGCCTCGATCAAATCATGCACCTGGACGGTGTCGTAGCCAAAGAGCGTGACGACTTTGATGCGCGCCTCTGGCGGCCGCAACCCCAATGCCGCCCAGAACTGCACCAGAGCTTCAGGGTCCGCGTGAAATGCATCCCGTTGGGCCAGCAACCGGGACTCTCGTAGCAATCCGCCCGTGGTGGCTTCAAAACCCGGAAAGAAAAAATAGCGGGTCAGTGGCAAGGTGGGATGGGGCGAAGGTAAAAGATGGCAGCGACTGACCCAGTCTTCAGCGCTGAGATACTCCAGATTGATCCAGACAGGGGGAGGCGACTGCTGCACCATGGCCTGCAAGTAGGGCTCGGGCGTATCGCAGGCAAAGGTTTCCAGAACCACCTCCGCAACGCGATCCACCGCAAGGGGCTGCGTCCAGTGACGTACGGTGATCCCGCCCACCGTTTGTTCCGGCAAGGTTGGGTTGATGCGATGGTCCAGTTGTGCAAGGGTGGGCAGGTGATCGATGAAAAGCCGGACTTCGGCGCCCCACTCGCCCTGCAATTGCCGGGCAAGCCGCCAGGTCACCCCGGCGTCTCCGAGGTTGTCCACTACCCGACAAAAGATATCCCAGCGCATGGCGCAACACCTGGTGTTTGGCTGCGGGCGTTCTCAGACTTTCTTGAAATCCGCGGCGAGTGCGGCACCGGCTTCGGCGATAAGGCCATCCTGAAAGGACTGGACCCCTGAAACCCCGATGGCACCAATCATTTCTCCCTTGTTCATGAGGGGAACCCCACCTTCGATGGGGGTGGCCTGGGGCAGGTTGAGCATGATGGTGCGCCCACCCAGCACGGCTTCCTCGATCTTTTTGGTGGGCCGGCGAAAGAGGTAGGCTGTCCGGGCTTTTTGCTGGGCGACTTCGATCGAACCCAGCTGGGTGTAATCCATGCGCTCCAGCAACATCAGGTGTCCGCCTTCATCCACGATGGCAATCACCACGTTCCAGTTGTTCTCTTCGGCCTTGGCCCGGGCGGCGTTGGCGACTGCCTTGGCATCGGCGAGTGAAAGTGCGGGTTTGATGTACATGGAAATTACTCCTGGGAGGCACGGGAATGTTGGATGGATTCTACCGAAGTTCAGAACTCGCCATGAAAACGGATACCGTAAACGTTGATGGGGCCACGCGCCTGATTGAAGGCGGGGTTGTTGATGTTCTGCCAATCCAGGGTGATGTGCACGCCGCGCACGATGCCGAACTTGTAGTAAGTTTCCAGCACGGCCTCTGGGGCATACACCAGAAAACCGTCGCCGATGAAGAGATCATAGTTGCCTGCTTGCAGGAAATTCTGTCGGTCCTGATTGATCTGATTGCGCGCAAAGCCCACCCCAATGCCGTCCTGTGATCTGCCCCAGAGTTTGCCGTCCAGCACCACCCCTGCGCTGGCGCTGCTGTCGGCTTCGGTGAAGGCCATGGTTTCATAATGGCCGCCACTCCAGAACGCACGGGCAAACAGACCCACCCCAGGCGACAGGGCCTGTTGCAGGTTCAGCCCGGCGCCACCCCGCTTGGCGTCGCTCTTCGGGGCATTCTGGATGTATACCCCGGTCTGGTTGAGAAACTGCGTATAGTCGGCAAGCCGCATGCGCCCCTGGTAGGCCAGAAACTTGAGCGCCCCGCTCTGCCAGCGCCGTTCCAGTTCCCAGTTGACGCCAAAATGCTGGCCAATGGAACCGTCGATTTCCAGCTGGTTGGGCAGGCGTGGCATGGCAAACCAGCCCGCGCGGGTGGACCAGTCATCCCATTGCAGTTCGGAGGCCATGCCCCAGGTATAGCCGCGCGCATCGGCGGCAAAATCGTAGGCGCAGTGCGTCATGAAACACCAGTTGAGAAACTGGTCATCGCTCTTGTGCGCATAGGCGTTGTCGTCAAAGATGCCCAGCAGGTCCACTTTCCCTACCGTGAGGTTAAGACGCCGCTGTGTGGCCTCGTGGGTAAACTGAAGGCTGTCTGCTTCGATTTCCTGCGCGCCTCCACCCAGGTTCCAGGTATGCGTGACGAAACCCAGCGCGATGTAGGGGACGAAACGGTTTTCCATGATGCGCTGCATGTCGTTGTTGGTGAGCGCTGCAAGCCCCCCGGCATTGCTCAATCCAATACCACGGATGGTTTCCACGCGCATCCAGGCTTCGGTACCCTGCCCCAGGTCGTAACCCAGGTTAAGCCCCGTCACGCTGGAGTATGAGCGCTCGGCAGCAGAGCTCATGCTGTAGGGGCCATCGGGACGCGCTGAATAAAAACTGCCGTGGCGCTGCCCGATGAGCGTCTCGTCCATGTGAACCGCCCATGAAGGATCATCGGCGGCCAGCGTGGCCGTGGCAGCCCACAATGCAACGAGAAACAGGGCAAGGGTGCGCATCAGTGGAAGGGAATCTCAAAAATGCTCTTGATGGTCCAGCGGTCAGAGCCAGGCGTGAGTCCCCGACCGACGCCAAAATTGAACACCCAGGGCTTGCGGTCGACATCCATCGCCCAAAATAGCACATGCATCTGGTTGGCAAATGGCAGAAAATTATTGACGCTGCCAAGGTCGGAGTAATACTCAAATCCCGTGGCCAGGCCTTCGGCCACGTTGCGAGACACCTTGAACGAGGGGTCAAAATCAGGGCCACCCTGACGGTATCCCGCACGCAACGGATAGTCCAGTGCCGGATTGGTGACGAACAACCAGTCCGGCGTGCGGAAACCCAGAATGGGACGCAGCTCGATGGCATTTTGGTACTGTTCGTATTGTGGTTTCACCGCTGACACTTCCACGTTCAACCCGTAAAAATAACCCCCCGTCTCGGGCGCCTGCTGGGGAATCCATTTCAGACGCACCCGGGGACCTGCAAAAGCGGTCGTGCCCTGCGCATCATGCACGACGGGAAGATACAGCCCCGCTTCCAGCGTTTCGGTCAAGCCGTAACTGATCTCGGGCGTGCCCCGGTAGCCATGCACATTCTGGATTTCTCCGGGATATTCCTGCGCTGACATGCCGGAGGGCGTGGAATTGAAATGCAGCTCGAGCCCCCACTGGCCCGGCTTGTTGATGCTGTCGTCATAGACCTGGATTTCGTCCTGTAACGTGGCGCATGCAGGGCCTGCCACCAGCAACCATAACATGCCGGTAATGAAACTTTTGTGAAACAATCCGGCTCCGTTTTTCATAGGGTCGGTGCGATCATCCATTGCGGTTGAGACGGAAAGAAAAATCCCCCGCTCATTGCTGAGTCGAGGGATTGTGATCCTCAGTGGACCCCAAATGTGTTCGGGTCTGCCCTCAGGAAGGAATGTGGGCCAGAATGCCGTCCACGCTCTTTTTGGCATCACCAAACAGCATGCGGGTATTTTCCTTGAAGAAGAGCGGATTATCCACCCCGGCGTAGCCCGTGGCCATGCTGCGCTTGAACACCACCACCGTTTTGGCTTTCCAGACTTCCAGTACTGGCATCCCGGCGATGGGACTTCCTGGATCATCCTGGGCACTGGGGTTGACGATGTCATTGGCGCCCACCACCAGCACGGCATCCGTTTCGGGGAAATCGGCGTTGATTTCATCCATCTCCATCACGATGTCGTAGGGCACCTTGGCTTCGGCCAGCAACACATTCATGTGCCCCGGCAGGCGTCCTGCCACAGGATGAATGCCAAAGCGCACCTTGACCCCCTTGGCGCGCAGACGCTTGGTGATTTCGCTGATCACGCCCTGGGCTTGGGCCACGGCCATGCCATACCCTGGCACGATGATCACTTCCTTGGCATCCACCAGCAGTTGTGCGGTTTCCTCGGCGCTGATGGCTACCACCTCGCCTTCCGGCGCCGCGGCACTGGAAGTACCACCACCCGTGCCAAAGCCACCCAGAATGACGCTGATGAAACTGCGGTTCATGGCACGGCACATGATGTAGGACAGGATTGCACCACTACTGCCCACCAGGGCGCCCGTGACGATGAGCAGATCGTTGGAGAGCATGAAACCCGTCGCCGCCGCAGCCCAACCGGAATAACTGTTGAGCATGGAAACCACCACCGGCATGTCGGCCCCGCCGATGGACATCACGAGATGGATGCCGAAGAGGAAGGCGATCAGCGTCATCACGATCAGCGGCGTCAGGCCACCGGTGCCCTCGGAACCCAGGAACACGCTGCCCAGATAGAACACCACCAGCAGGCCGGTCAGGTTCATCCAGTGACGCGCAGGCAGCATCAGGGGCTTGCCGGAAATGGAACCGCGCAGTTTTCCAAAGGCGATGATGGAACCAGTAAAGGTTACTGCGCCAATGAAGATGCCCAGAAAAATCTCCACTTCGTGGATGGTTTTTTCGGCACCCACAAGATGTGCATTGGGGTCGAGGTAGCTGGAATAACCCACCAGCGTGGCTGCAAGCCCCACAAAACTGTGCAGAACCGCAACCAGCTCGGGCATCTGCGTCATTTCAACCCGTACCGCCAAAACCCAGCCGGCCACTGCGCCAACCAGAATTGCGGGAATCAGCAGCGCGTAACCCGTCACCTGCGCACCAATCACGGTCGCCAGGATGGCGATGGCCATCCCCAGTGCGCCATAAAAGTTTCCTCGCCGAGCGGTTTCCTGCCGGGACAAACCGCCCAGGCTCAAAATGAACAGGATCGCCGCTGCGATGTAAGAAACCGTCATCAATCCGTTTGCCATGGGTCGGTCCTCAATCTTTACGGAACATATTCAACATGCGCTGGGTGACGCGAAAGCCACCGGCGATGTTGATGGTTGCAATCAATACGGAAAATACCGCCAGTACCATGACCAGCGAATCGGGGCTGGAAACCTGCAACAGCGCGCCGATCACGATGATGCCGCTGATGGCGTTGGTCACGCTCATGAGCGGTGTATGCAATGCCGGCGTCACGTTCCACACCACTTGATAGCCCACGAAACAGGCCAGCACGAATACGGTGAAATGCGGCAGGAAGGCGGGCGGGGCATAGGCGCCAATCGCACCAAACACCAGGATGCCCAGCACGGCAATGGTGGTCAGCGTGCTGCCCTTGGTGGGAGGTGAAGGCTCGCCGTGCTTGGGGGCGGCCACCGGTGCGGCGGCAGGCTTGGCCGGGGCAATGGCTGGTACCTTCAGCGGCGGGGCGGGCCAGGTCAGGGCCCCGTTATGGATCACGGTGGCGCCACGGATCACATCGTCTTCCATGTTGACCACGATCTGGCCGTCCTTGGCGGGCGTGAGATCCGTCAGCAGATGGCGCAGGTTGGTGCCGTACAGCTGGCTGGATTGGGCCGACAAACGGCTGGGCAAGTCGGTGTAACCGATGACGCTCACGCCATTCACCACGGCCACTTCGCCAGGCACGGTGCATTCGCAGTTGCCGCCCTGTTCGGCGGCCAGATCCACGATAACGCTGCCGGGCTTCATGGAAGCCACCATTTCGGCCGTAATCAGTTTGGGCGCGGGTTTTCCTGGAATCAGCGCGGTCGTGACGATGATGTCCACTTCCTTGGCCTGCGCTGCAAACAGCGCCATTTCGGCCTTGATGAATTCCGGACTCATCTGCTTGGCGTAGCCCCCCGACCCCGAACCTTCTTCTTCGAAGTCCAGTTCCAGAAACTCGGCGCCCATGCTCTCGATCTGCTGCTTGACCTCAGGGCGTGTATCAAAAGCGCGCACGATGGCGCCCAGACCCCGGGCCGTCCCCAGTGCCGAGAGGCCGGCAACACCGGCGCCAATCACCATGACCTTGGCTGGCTGGACTTTACCCGCAGCCGTGATTTGCCCGGTGAAGAAACGTCCAAAATGCTGCGAGGCTTCGATGATGGCCCGATATCCCGCAATATTGGCCATGGAGCTCAATGCATCCATTTTCTGGGCCCGGGAAATGCGCGGAATGGCGTCCATGGCCAGCACGGTCACGCCGCGTGCCATCAACTTCTCCATCAAGTCCGAATTCTGGGCGGGCCAGATGAAGCTGATCAGGGTTTTGCCCGGGTTCAGCAGTTCGGATTCGTGAACCCCCAGTACCGGATGCAGCTCGGGAGGGCGCACCTTCATCACGATGTCAGCACGGTGCCACAACGACCGTGTATCCGATACGATCTCCACGCCAACAGCCGCATAAGCCGCGTCAGACAGCTGCGAGCCCGCGCCGGCCCCGGCCTCGAGCGCAACCTTGAAGCCCAGCTTCATCAGTTGTGTCGCCGTGTCCGGAGTGGCCGCAACCCGCCGCTCCCCGGAATGCACTTCACGGGGAATCCCGATTATCATTGCCATTTAAATCTCCCTATGGATGGTTCTTTGGGGGTCTTGGCGCCCCGATAGCCTAGCATTCTATCCCGAGCAAGCACCATTTGGACAGTCAGGGGTTTTGGCCCGAATGCGCTCCCAATCGAAGCAGGGGCCGGGGTCGGTCTTGCGCCCTGGCGCAATGTCGGCATGGCCCACCATCTCCTGGATGGGATAAGCCTGGTAGAGGCTGTTGGCCAGTGCGATCAGGACTTCATATTGCGCGTCTTCAAAAGGTTGGGTATCGCACCCTTCCAGTTCGATGCCGATGGAAAACGCGTTGCAGTGTTCGCGCCCCCGCCAGCGCGACACACCGGCATGCCAGGCCCTTTGCAGACAGGGCACGAACTGGATCAATTCGCCAGTACGGCGGATGAGGAAATGGGACGAGACTTCCAGGTTGCGCAAGGACGCATAAGCCGGGTGCGCCTCTGGGTCGAGGCGGTTGGTGAACAGCCGGATGATGTCCTCTCCGCCAAACTGTCCGGGCGGCAGGCTGATGTTGTGCACCACCAGCAGCGTGATGGGGGTACGAGGCGGCCGTTCGTCACAATTGGGAGAGTGAATCTGGCGCGCCCGCCTGACGATACCCAGGTCGTCCACGGGGAAAGCGAGGCTGGACACCCTACGAACGTCCTGCCCGCCGATGAGCCTCGCTGCAATAGAAGTCAGCCCCCTCGGAAACGGCTTCGGAGCGCAACACAAAGACGCCGCAATGGGCGCAACGCACCGTTTCCTGAGCGCCGGGATCTACAGGCGGAGAGGGGGGCTGGGCAACGGTCAGGCGACGCAGGGCCGGCACCAGATATTTGAAGGCCAGCCAGATGGCAAGCCCCCAGAGCAATAGTCTTAACATGACGACAATCTACCATGAGCCGAGCCTTCGATGGAATCAGTGGTAGACTGACGCGCTCATCTCACGTGCCCGATTGTTCATGTCACAGGCTCATCCGGAACGCCCCCGCTGGAAAGGTTTTTTGGCTGCAGGTACGGTCATTGTCTGCTGGACGGGATTTAACATCGTCTCGCGCCTGGGTGGCAAAAGCGTGCTGACCCCCTTTGACATTGCCGCCCTGCGCTTTGCGGTTTCGGCCGCGTTCATGCTGCCCGTCTTCATCGCCGTCAAGAATTCGCTGCCTCTGTTTCGGCTCATGGCCATGGCCTCGGCAGGCGGCATGTTCTATGCCCTCCTCGCCTATGGTGGTTTTGCCTACGCACCGGCAGCCCATGCGGGCATCATCATCAACGGCGGCGTACCACTGGCCACCGCGGGACTGGCCTGGCTATGGCTGAAGGATCGCCCCAACTCGCGTGCCCTGCTGGCGCTGGGCATTGCCGCGACGGGGGTGCTTGTCATCGGTATCAAAAGTCTGGGGGCACCCCATGCGGACAATCCGCTGGAATGGTTGGGCGACCTTTTTTTTGTGGGGGCTGCGATCCTCTGGGCCTGTTACGGATTGATGGTACGCCTGTGGCACATTCGCCCCATCGATGCTGTCAGTGGCATTGCCGTGGCCTCGGCCATCATCTATCTGCCCATCTACGTGCTGTTTCTTCCCAAGGGCATCTTTCAGGCGCCCTTGAGCGACATTCTGTTGCAGGGCTTTTATCAGGGCATGGTGGCGGCCCTGGTGGCGGCATTCAGCTATGCCTATGCCACCCTGTCCCTGGGTAGTGGTGCGGCCTCCCTGACGCTGGCCATCGTCCCGGCCACATCAGCATTGCTGGCTGTCCCGCTGTTGGGCGAACCCTTCGGTGGCATGACGGTAGTGGGGGTGACCCTGGTCACGATTGGCGCCACTTTTGGCGCACTCGTCAAAAAAGCAGCACCAGCGCCCAAGTCACCGCCACGTTGATCAGGCTCACCAATACGGCGGCGCTACCAATATCCTTGGCGCGCTTTGCCAGCAGGTGATCTTCCAGCGAGATGCGGTCCACGGTGGCTTCGATGGCCGAGTTCAGTAATTCCACCAGCAACACCAGCAAGACGCTGCCCACCATCAAGGCATGCCCCGTCCCCGATGCGGGAAGAAAGAGCGAGGCAGGAATCAGAATCAGCGTCAGCACCACTTCCTGACGAAAGGCACTCTCGTGCCGATACGCCAGGATAAAACCATTGATGGAGTAGCCCAGCGCATTCCACACGCGCCGCAGACCGGTCTTGCCCTTGTAGGGACTTTCAGGATGGGATTTGTTCAACGGGACTGGGCTCGATATTGCCGTTTGAGCGTTGTGCGGCAGGCAGGGGTCTTAAGTGGTTGGCGAACTGCTGGGTGGCGGCGCGCCAGGAAAACTGTTCGGCATGGGCGCGGGCCGTGGCACGGGGAATGCTCAGCGCTTGCAGGCAGGCTTCGCGCAGATCCTCATGCAACGCCCCGGCGGCAGAATGCCCGATCACGTCCAGGGGGCCCGTCACAGGATAAGCGGCAACGGGACAACCACAGGCCATGGCCTCGAGCAGTACCAGGCCAAACGTATCGGTTTTGCTGGGAAACACAAACACGTCTGCGGACGCATACACCTCGGCCAAGGCTGGTTGGTCCAGCACACCCAGAAAATGCACCCCGGGGTGTGCTGCCCTGATGCGCGCCAGTGCCGGTCCATCACCCACCACCCATTTGCTTCCGGGCAGGTCAAGGGCCAGGAAGGCATCCACGTTTTTTTCCACGGCCACCCTGCCCACATACAAAAAGATGGGGGGCGTGGTGTTCAACCGGTTGACCTGTTGCATCTTGAATATGTCCAGGTCCACGCCACGGCTCCACAGCACGATATTGCGAAACCCGTAATCCTGCAAATCCTTCACCACTACCGGGGTAGGCGCCATGACGGCATGGGAAGGCCCATGAAACCAGCGCAGGAAGGCGTAGGTCCAGGACAACGGAATGGCAAAACGGGCCTTGACGTATTCCGGAAAGCGCGTGTGGTATGCCGTGGTGAAGGCAAGCCCGCTGCGTATTGCGAAAGCCCGCGCCGCCATGCCCAGCGGGCCTTCGGTGGCAATGTGCAGGGCGTCTGGCGCGTAATCGCGAATGCGCTGGCGCAGGCGCGCGCCGGGAAACAGCGAGAGCCGGATGTCGGGGTAGGTGGGACAGGGCAGCGTCTTGAATTCCTGGGGCGTGAGGATGTCCACCTGATGCCCCATGGCCTCCAGTTCCCGGCGCGTATTTTTGAGCGTGCGCACCACGCCATTCACCTGGGGACTCCAGGCATCCGTCACGATCATGATTTTCATAGCACCGCCTCCAGGCTAACGTCGTCTTCCAGAATCGTGGGGCCCAAGTGAAGTGGCGCGGCAATCCGGTTGTGCCATTCAATGATCTTGAGTTCGCCCTCCAGGGTTTCAACCAGCGCACTCATGCTCTCCACCCAGTCCCCGTCATTGCAATACAAGGTGCCGTTGACGTCGCGAATCTCTGCCTTGTGGATATGTCCGCACACCACACCCTGGCAGCCGCGTCGGCGCGCTTCTTCGGTCATGACTTCCTCGAAGGCGGCAATGTAGTTGACGGCGTTTTTGACCTGCTGCTTGAGGTATTGGGAAACCGACCAGTAGGGCATGCCCAGGCGAGCACGTACCGCATTGAACCATTGGTTGAACTTGAGGATGAGGGTATAGAGCCCGTCTCCTAAATGGGAAAGCCAGCGCGCGTGCTGGGTCACCCCGTCAAACAGGTCGCCGTGCACCACCCAGAGCTTTCGCCCATCGGCCAGCGTATGGGTGGTTTCCTGCAACACTTCGATGTCACCAAATGCCAGCCCGGTAAACTGCCGTGCCAGCTCGTCGTGGTTGCCCGGAACATACACGACACGCGTGCCTTTCCTGGCCTTGCGCAACAGCTTCTGCACCACGTCGTTATGGGTTTGAGGCCAGTACCAGCCTTTTTTCAGCTGCCATCCATCCAGAATGTCACCCACCAGATAGAACGTTTGTGCCTCATGGCAGCGAAGAAAATCGAGCAGGTATTCGGCCTTGCAGCCCGGTGTCCCGAGGTGGATGTCTGAAATCCAGATGGCGCGATAATTGAAATGCGCGCCCTGCGAGTGCAATTCGGCTGGATCGGCGGCTGCGGGGTGCGGCGGCTTGGGTGAAGTCAAATGTGCAGTATCCCATTCATGGTTGTGCACATTGGGCCACGACGCCATGACCCTCCTGTTACGGTTGGGTTAAGTTTATGTGACGGGTGGCGCGAGCAGGCGCTTCAACAGCTCCAGCGGGATGAGGGCCCCCACCCCCACCGCAAAGGCCGTCAGCCAGTAGGCCCAGGACAAGGTCCTGAATGCGAATATCTCGGCCAGCGGGGGCACGGTCGTCACCAGCAGCAGTCCGGCCAGGGTGCCAGACAGCACCCAGACCCCGGCCTTGGGAAAACCACTGAACAAGGCACGCAGCCCAGGCCTGGGGGAACGGGAGGACAAAATGAGGGCGCCGTTCGACCCGATCAGCGCAATAAACGCCATGGCTCGCGCGGCATCGGGCGCCATACCCTGGGCCATGGCCCACAGGTAGGGGGCGCTGGCCATGGCCGTGGCCACGATACCCAGCAGCATGCAGGCAACAAGCTGGCGAGCCGACACCAGCGGCTCGCCCTGCGCGCGCGGAGGCCCCTCCATGAACTGCGATTCGCGTTGTTCGGCTTCGAACACAATGGAACAGGCCGGGTCGATCACCAGCTCGAGAAAGGCAATGTGCACGGGGGCCAGCACCAGCGGCAGTCCCAGTAGCAGGGGCAGCATGCTCAACCCGATGGTGGGCACATGGACGGCGATGGTGTAGACCAGCGCCTGGCGCAGGTTGGCGTAAATGCGACGTCCCAACCCGATGGCCGTGACGATCGCCGCAAAATCATCTTCCAGCAATACCAGTGCTGCGGCTTCGCGCGCCACATCGGTACCGCGTTTTCCCATGGCGATGCCGATATGGGCTGCCTTGAGTGCGGGCGCATCATTGACCCCATCCCCCGTCATGGCAACGATTTCCCCCTGGGCCTTGAGCGCCTCCAC
>DAICZS010000045.1 GCA_027311025.1 Ferrovaceae bacterium | reverse complement strand
GTGTCCGGTCTGTCGGAGTCCAAATTGAGCGCCTGGCAGGATGTGCGCACCAGGGCTGAGGTCATCCAGAAGCTATTGATGATTGAGACGGTATATTTTCTCCTGTAACTCGCCTTGCAGGCTCCAGTCATGAGCGTTTCTACACAGCCTCGCCGAACACCTGCCAACCATTCCTCTCAACTCTTCATAGAGACTTTGATGGCCCCTGTTCAGAAAGCCAAGATTACTGCAGTTAGCAAAGTTGGACATAGAACGGCTATGACGGGGCATCCTGGCAACAGAAAAGCATGGTTCCTGTATTTGTTGATCCCATGATGAATCCTTTCATGATTCATTTCTTTGTTCTACAAAGACTGGAAACGAAACTACGGCCTCAGATGAAACCATTGTAAAACATCGTTTAGATCATTTTTCATAACGGAGAGTACGTGACTCAAAAATTCAGTCCTTTCTCCGCGTGGCGTCAAGGCAAGCGCCGCTGCCAACACGACTAACACCAGCATGAGACTAATTCCGCTGACGATAAAACCGGCTGTAGCCCGATCCCACCCTTTGAAAAACATCAGGAAGGCAGTGATCAGTCCAAGGGTAATACCGGTCAGACTCACGACAGGGTGCATGGCGGTTCCCACCCAGTTTCCTATTGATTACTTGTTTGTAGACTCTGACCCCCATTTCCGGCTGGTGCTACTCCCACAAAATATGGTCGGTATTTCATATGCACATGGCGACAACCCCAGCCGCTATTTGCAGGCGGTGCCAGGCGCCTGAACATATCCAGCTTGCCAGACGTCCGATCATGGCCGGAAAGAAGGAAGGCCTCCAACATTACAGATTCTCGAACACCCAACCATTGGGGTGCGTTCTGAGCGCTGTTCAAACAATGCTGCAGCGCCAGATAACTGCCTTCGGTGAGATCTACTCCGTAAACATCTTTGGCAATGGCAATCCACTCCGTGATCGTCACCTTATGACCCAGCAAACTACCTCGGTCGGTCATTATCCATTGACCGTTGCTGCTTAACTGGTATTCATCTGCCTTCCCGGCATCGTGCAGCAAGCCCAGGAGGATGCAGAAACCAGGATCCAGTAAATCGGTCAAATCGGCGCAGTCTCGCTGTAACCGTCGTGCCGTCTCCACGCAATGACGAAGATTTCCATTAATTTCTGCATGATGATTTTGCATTGAGGACGGGCCGATACAAAAGCGGCGAAACCGCTCCCCATCCCAAAAAATGGCATTGAACAGATGCCTATACGGCTTTGACAAGGCATCTGATAAAGCAGCTGCCTGTTGAACCACTTCACGGTCATCCACCCAACTGGCGGGGATGGTATGGAACAGGTTTTCATCGGGGCTGGGCATGGTACGGACAGAAAGCCCTGAAATCTTGTATGCCCACCCGCTATGATTGGAGGGCTCGAGCCCACGGGGGCTCACCAACAGCCCATCTTTCAGCCTGGAATCCGGACGGTATCTGGACCAGCAAACCCGAATCGTACAAGCCTCGTTATAGAGGGTTGCCGAATATTGGCAATGGGTCGCCTTTACCTGGTGGTGAGTGACATTCAGAAGCCGAAACAGGGTTGGCATGGGACTGGGCAGTACCTGTGCTTGAGCTGCAACTGCGGAAAAATTGATAATGTTAGTTTGGGGATGGCTCATGGCTTACCTCAATTAGCTCTGTTGTACGGAGCCAGGATCAGGCGCTGCGGCAGTGGCGGCACCAGATTGCAGAAGCAGCCGATCGAAGGCGCTGCCATCCTGGCGGGTTAGATTAGGAACAAAACGCGAATACACCCGGAAGAGCATTTCCGTCGAGGTATGCCCCATTTGTCGTGCGATCCATTCGGGGTTTTCCCCCGCAGCAAGCCAGAGCGTCGCAGCTGTATGGCGGCACTGATATGGCCTGCGGTATTCGATCCCAAGGTATCGCAATAAAGGGGTCCAGACCCGATTGGTCACATTCTTGTGATCCAATGGGTTCCCTTGGGTATTACAGAACACGTAACTGGACATATGCCGCGTAGCCTTTTCCTGGCTCTTGAGGGCTTCGTATACAGCCTGTGACATCTGGATATCCCGCTGGGAGCCGTCGTTCTTGGTGTACTCCACTTCCCCATTCACGACGGTTTCACGAACCAGAATCAGCCGATGCTCGAAATCCACGAACTTCCATTTCAAGCCATCGACTTCTCCTGTGCGCATCCCGGTGAAGAATCTCACGGTGTAATAATTTCTGAAATCAACTCTTACCGTGTTCAGGATCGATTTCACCTGTTCCAACGTAAAGGGCATGATGTCCGATTTACGAAACTTGAGCGATTTGATGCCATGAAAAGGTGTGCGAAAATTAAACCGGTCGGCCGCTTCGCAAAGGATTTGCCGTAAAGGTCCCATGATCTTGTTGATACGGCGAGGTGACAGTAGTGTGGTCTTGCCCCGTGCATTAGCTTTGGCGAGTGTTGCACGGAAGGTAAGAATGTCAGCCTTGGTGACTTGGTCGACCGCCTTGTCGCCAAACTCGGGCTTCAGGAGCCTGTCCAGATCTGCCCTAGTGCTGATGCGGTGTGTCTTACGCCACTCCACTTCCTTTTCGGCGAACCAGGTTTCAGCGAAATCCTTGAACAGTGGCAGGTTGGATTGCAGCGATTCCTGAAGAACCGGAGCGGTTACTGCCCCCTGCCCTTCCCCATTTAGCGCCTTGAATTTGGACACGTTCCTGCTCGACGGGAAATAACGCTGGTAGTCGAAGGTACCAGTCGAGATATCGGCTTCAATGAGTTGAAGCACCTTGCTCAGATTTTTCCTGTTTGCAGGACTGTCTGGTAATGCAGTTTGTTCACGGCATCGCTGTCCCGCATGCCTGAAATCAAAAAACAGGCATCCATTGTCTTTGCGTTTTCTGATACTACCCATGGCATACCCCTCCATTTGCCATGGGTATGGCGATAAGGGGTTTTTGTGATTTCCCCATATCGCGCTCGATGTGTTCCCAGATAAAAAGAATCTTGCGACCACCAAATGGACGGATGTAGTGAATACCTTCGAGAAGCACGCTATCCTTGAGGCTTTCTCGAATTGTCCGCGGATCGTAATGAATCCTTTCAGAAAGTGATTCTGTTGTTATGTAAGTTAAAGACATCCAATTTTCTCCTGTAAAATTACAGCTGCTATTTGCAACTTTGTCCTTTTGTAGATATATTTAATCTACAGGAGATCATTATACGCTCTTAATGAACATTGTCAAGCCATATTTTTCATTTTCAGGTTATTATGTTCTACTGGAGATCATTATGATCAGATGTCATCTGTCTCGATTGATGGGCGAACGCAAGATAAAAATCGCCGACCTATCCCGCGATACGGGCATCAACCGTGGAACAGCCACACGGCTGTATTACGAAACTGCAGAACGCGTTGAAATGAACGTCATCAACTCATTGTGCGAATACTTTAATTGCACAGTAAGTGATCTGCTCGAGTATGTACCTGACGAGGCCGTCCGCCCGGAAACAAAACAACGCAAAAAAACCTAGATGATCGTATCGTCCTTCCTTAGCGACATCACGAATATGGGCACCGCCTGCAGTATTCAAAAAACCGTCATTTCAGACGAAGAAAAAATGCAGGGCACGAAGAGGGCACTGCGTGGGCACAGGATGGGCACACAGTGTTGCTCCAGCAGAAGATCCAATCTTCTGCCAGCATTTGAAGTGCTTTAGATTTATCTTAACACCGGAAAAACCCAAGAATTTTCAAAGGGTTCTAGAAGGGATTAAAAAGACAATGCTGGTCGGGGTGAGAGGATTCGAACCTCCGACTCCTGCGTCCCGAACGCAGTACTCTACCAGGCTGAGCTACACCCCGAATTGCCGTCGATGCAACGGCGAAGCCCCGCATTCTACTCCAGCCCGACCTCCCATGCCACCATGGTCAACTTTTCAGCCCCTTGACCCAGGCGGCATACAGCGTGTCGGCCACAGCGTGGAGTGGGGACAAACGGCTTGGCATCTGCTGCAGGATATCCGCCACCGACTGTACCGCGGGGCCCGGGCTCGATTCAATCTCGCGCAGCCCCGTCTTGCACCAGCTCTGAATCGTGGGCTCATCCATTTCCACATGAAACTGCAGGCCGAGGTGTGGTCCCAGCGCAAAGGCCTGATGGGCACAAGCGGAACTGCTAGAGAGCAGCGCCGCGCCGGGGGGCAGGCTCCAGGTCTCTCCGTGCCAGTGAAACGCGTCAAATTCCCGAACCGGGCCGAACCATTGGCGTGCGACGGCTGTATCCATCACGCTCACCCCACCCCAACCGATTTCTTTCAGGGCATTGCGCGTCACTGCGCCTCCCAAGGCCCGACTCATCAACTGCGATCCCAGGCAGTGGCCCAGTACTGGAATGTCCTGACGCACCGCCTGTTCGATGAGGTGCAATACCGGGGGAATCCAGGGCAACGGATCATTGACGCTCATGGGGCCGCCCATGAAGACCAGACCTGCATAGGCATCTGGATGCAGCGGGACAGCCGCGCCCTCATCCAGCGCAATCAACTGCCAGGGTATATGCCGTTGCGTCAGGAAATCGCCCAGGTAAGCCGGTCCCTCCGTTGCGAAGTGCCTGAACAGTGCAACCGGGCGGGCCATGGCGCAACCTAGCTGGAACGGTGAGTGGCGAGATGCGCCAGTTGCTCGAGGGCCGTACGGTAGTCAGACGCTGGCACGATGTCGTCCAGCGCGGCACAGGCCGCTGCGGATTCTCGTTCGGCACATCGGCGGGCATAATCGAGCGCGCCACTGTTCTGGATGATGCGCACCACGGTTGCCATTTCTTCCACGGCCCCTGCCTCGATGGCGTGGCGGATCACGGCGGCATCCTCTGCCCTGCCCTCGCGCATGACGAAAATCAGGGGCAGGGTGGCCTTCCCTTCGGCGAGGTCATCCCCGAGATTTTTTCCGGTCATGGACAGGTCGCCGGAATAATCCAGCACGTCGTCGATGATCTGGAAGGCCGTACCCAGGCGCGCCCCGAAAGTGGCCATGGCCTCTTGCGTGGTCTCCGGCGCCCCTGCCAGGATACCTCCCAGCCGGGCTGCCGCCTCAAAGAGCTTGGCCGTCTTGAAACGGATGACCTGCAGATACCGCGATTCGTCCACATCGGCATCGTGGCAATTGAGCAACTGCAACACTTCGCCTTCGGCAATCACGTTGGTGGCATCAGCCAGCACCTGCATCACCCGCATGCTGTCCACCGACACCATCATCTGAAAGGCCCGGGAATAGACAAAATCGCCCACTAGAACGCTGGCTGCGTTGCCAAAGAGCTCGTTGGCAGTTTTCTTGCCGCGCCGCATTGCCGATTTATCCACCACATCGTCATGCAGCAAGGTGGCGGTATGGATGAATTCCACTACGGCCGCCAGGGTATGGTGATGGTGCCCGCCATAGCCCAGGGCCTTCGCAGCCAGGATCGTCAGCACCGGGCGCAACCGTTTGCCGCCGCTGTGAATGATGTACTCGGATACCTGCCGGACCAGCGCCACATCTGAATAAAGCTGTTGCCGGATGACACGGTCTACAGCCACCATGTCGTCTTCGATCAGTCGACGGATTGGGTCAAAACTCACGGGTCAATACCTTGTGTCGTGGAACTGCGCTTTGCCCTAATGTTAGGGATTGCCACCAGCTTCTGTCAACGCAGCAACGCCTTTTGCCCTAACTGGTTGATTGGTTTTGACAACGGCACCGGAAAAAAGGTATAGTCGCGGATTCATTGATCCGAACAAGCAGGGAGCGTCGTCATGTACGCTGTGATTAAAACCGGTGGAAAGCAATATCGCGTCCAATCCGGCGAAAAACTGAAAATCGAACTCATTCCCGCTGAAGTGGGCGCCCAGGTCAATCTGGACCAGGTGCTGATGGTCGCCGACGGCGATGCCATCACCTTTGGCCGTCCGCTGGTGGATGGCGCCAAGGTCGTTGCCACCGTTCTGGCCCATGGCCGGCACGACAAGGTCAAGATCTTCAAGATGCGCCGCCGCAAGCACTATCAAAAGCATCAGGGACACCGTCAGGGGTTCACTGAAGTTAAAATCGACACCATTACTGCAGGTTGAGGTCAAACCATGGCACATAAAAAGGCGGGCGGTAGTTCCCGCAACGGACGCGATTCCGAATCGAAACGACTGGGCGTCAAGGCCTACGGTGGTCAGCTGGTCACGGCTGGCAGCATCATTGTTCGTCAGCGCGGCACCCGCATTCATCCCGGCACCAACGTCGGCATGGGCAAGGACCACACCTTGTTTGCCAAGGTTGAGGGTCGCGTTGCTTTCCGCACCAAGGGCGCGCTGCAGGACAAGATCGTCGTGATCGAACCTGTTACCCAAGCGGCTTAAGGGCTCAACCCTTTTCCAGGAAAGCCCTATCAAACGATAGGGCTTTTTTATTTTATGAAGTTCATCGACGAAGCCAACATTCAAGTCCACGCCGGCAAGGGAGGCGATGGCTCGGCCAGCTTTCGCCGGGAGAAATTCATCCCCAAGGGCGGGCCTGATGGCGGCGACGGCGGCCGGGGCGGCAGCATCTGGGCCGTGGCGGACCGCAACATCAACACCCTCGTGGACTATCGTTTTGCGCGCATTCACCGTGCCCGCAATGGCGAACAGGGACGCGGCTCGGACTGCAACGGCAAAGGCGCAGACGACATCTTTCTGCGCGTGCCGGTGGGCACCCTCATCAGTAACCTGGAAACCGGTGCACGCGTGGCAGACCTCACCCATCACGAAGAAAAAGGCGCTCCTGGCCCGCGGCGGCAACGGCGGCTTGGGCAACCTCCACTTCAAATCCAGCACTAACCGTACCCCGCGCCAGTTTACCCGGGGTGAACCGGGTGAATCGCTGGAACTTCACCTGGAACTCAAGGTACTGGCCGACGTGGGCCTGTTGGGCTACCCCAATGCCGGTAAATCCACCTTCATTCGCGCGGTGTCTGCAGCGCGCCCCAAGGTGGCCGACTACCCGTTCACCACCCTGCATCCCAACCTGGGTGTGGTGCGCGTGGACGATGCCCGCAGCTTTGTGATCGCCGACATTCCAGGGCTGATCGAGGGCGCAGCCGAAGGAGCCGGCCTGGGGCACCAGTTTTTGCGCCACCTAGCACGCACGCGCCTGCTGCTGCACATCATCGACTGCGCACCGCTGGACGAATCGGTGGACATTCTGGGCCAGGCGCATGCCCTGGTGACCGAGTTGCGCAAATACGACGAAGCCCTGTACCAAAAGCCGCGCTGGATCATCCTCAACAAGGCCGACATGCTGGATGCCGAAGGGTTGAAGGCGGTGCGCACCCTGTTTGAAAACGACCTGGGGCCGGAGGCGAAAATTTTCGAGATTTCTGCCCTCACCGGCCAGGGCTGCCGCGAAGTCTGCTACGCCATCATGGCGTCCATCGAGGCTTCACGCCCTCCAGAACCGGCCGCCACGGAGGAGCCCCTCCCGGAGGAAGACGCGTGAGCTCCTTTGTTCGCGATGCCCGGCGCCTCGTCATCAAGATCGGCAGCAGCCTGCTCACCGACGAGGGGCGGGGACTGGATCGCGCGGCCATCGCGGGTTGGGTGGCGCAGATCGCGCAACTGCGGCAGCAGCATAAGGAAATCGTGCTGGTTTCATCGGGCGCCGTGGCCGAGGGCATGAAGCGCCTGAGGTTGCAGGAGCGCCCCAAGGCCCTCCACATGCTGCAAGCCGCTGCCGCCGTGGGGCAAATGGGCCTCGCCCAGGTGTGGGAATCGTGTTTTGCCGAACACCATATCCGTACCGCGCAAATTCTGCTGACCCACGAAGACCTGGCTGCGCGCACGCGCTACCTCAATGCCCGTTCCACGTTGCGAACCCTGCTGCAGTTGGGTGTCGTGCCCATCATCAACGAAAATGACACGGTGGCCACCGACGAAATTCGCGTGGGGGACAACGACACCCTGGGTGCCCTCGTCACCAACCTCATCGAGGCTGATGGCCTGATCATCCTTACCGACCAGCCGGGACTTTTCACTGCAGACCCCCGTCGCGATCCGACAGCACAACTGGTGGAGAATGCGCAGGCGGGCGATCCGCATCTGGAAGAAATGGCAGGAGGCGTGGGCAGCAGCGTGGGCCGAGGTGGCATGCTCACCAAAGTCACGGCGGCCAAACGCGCCGCCCGTAGTGGCGCGCATACAGCCATCGTCTCGGGTCACGAGGCACGCGTCCTGGAGCGCCTGGCCCAGGGCGAGCCGATTGGAACCCAGCTCACCGCAGCCACCCAAACCCTGACCGCAAAGAAACAGTGGCTGGCCGATCACCTGCAAATCAAGGGACAGCTGACGCTGGATGCGGGGGCCGTGCGCGCCTTGACCCGCGATGGCAAAAGCCTCTTGCCCATCGGTGTCATCGCCGTTTCGGGCCACTTTGAACGCGGCGAACTGGTGCGCTGCCTCGATGAACAGGGCCGCGAAATTGCACGCGGCCTGATTAATTACGACGCTGCCGACACCGCAAGGATTCTGAAGCAGCCTTCCGAGGCCATTGAGGCCGCCTTGGGCTACATCGATGAAGAAGAACTGATCCACAGGGACAACCTCGTCCTGTTGGGTTAACCCGTGCGTCACTGCGGCACGCTGACCTCCATGTCGCGCCAGCGATTGGTCATTTGCAGGCGGCTTGTCACGGGAAGTTCGACCGGACTGAAATGGGCAGAGCCCGCCTGGCGTTTGAGCGTATCCCAGCGTATGCCCGCCCGTTTCAGCCACCCCGCCACCCGGGCTTCGGGCATCCAGCCAAAGGCCACCATCGCCTCACCACCCGCTGGCGCCACCATCACCATTTCCTGAAACTCAGAAAGTTCGTCATAACTCACCCCCTCTACCTTGGGGTCATGCAGGATGATGGCCATCGCTGCGCCATGACGCTCGGCGTTTTCAAATTTACTGCGCCAATGTCCCAGGTTAGGGGCCACGGGATGGCTGAGCAAGGCCTGGGAAGAGACCTGGATCCCATCGGGGATTGCGGGGGCACCCGAGAGCATGACCACCGTCTTGCCGTGCATCTCCCTGTTTTGATAACTGTCCCAGCCCAGGGCGGGCACGGTCACCCCATAGCCGACGAACACCCACGCCGCGCGGTCCAGACTCAGGCTTTTCTCGAGGCGGCGCGATTGCAGGACAAAATCTTAGGGGGAATGCAGCGCGAGCTTCCTGCCTTTGGTGAGCAGTTGCAGTTCGGGCTCGGAATGCAGTACCACGAGAGGCACCTGTCGAATGGGGGCCGGCAGTGCCGCTGCAGGAGTGGCAGGAGTCTGCGCTGCCGTGCGCGGCGGCTGCCCGCTTTCGGCGCAGCCCCAGAGCAGCAGGAGCAGCCCCATGATGGGCAAGAATGTTGGTGCCACGGCGCCGCCCTCCTCCCTGTAACACGCCAACGCCGATTATCCGGCGCCGGCGGCAGGGCGAACTGGGCTAGAATCACGGTTTCATTTTACTTTTCGAACAGACCAGACCATGCGCCTCTCCCAATTTTTTCTCTCCACCCTCAAGGAAGCGCCCGCGGAAGCCGAACTGGTCAGTCATCGCCTGATGCTGCGTGCCGGATTCATTCGCCGCCTGGGCAGTGGGCTATACACCTGGATGCCCCTGGGGCTACGGGTGCTGCGCAAGGTGGAGGCCGTTGTGCGGGAAGAAATGAATCGCAGCGGGGCCCTCGAAGTATTGATGCCCGCCGTCATTCCCGCCGAACTCTGGCAGGAGACAGGCCGCTGGGACAAGTTTGGCCCCCAGATGCTGAAGATCAAGGATCGCCATGAACGCGACTTCTGCTTTGGCCCCACCCATGAGGAAGTGATCTCGGACGTGGCGCGTCGCGAAATTCGCAGCTACCGCCAGCTGCCGCTCAACTTCTACCAGATCCAGACCAAGTTCCGTGATGAAATCCGCCCTCGTTTTGGCGTGATGCGCGCGCGCGAATTCGTGATGAAGGACGCTTATTCCTTTCACACTGACCTGGCCAGCCTGGAGCAAACCTATGCCCTCATGGTGGAGACCTATTCCAGGATCTTTACGCGGCTGGGGCTGAAATTCAGGGCCGTGGCGGCAGATACCGGCGCCATCGGCGGCTCGGGCTCGCATGAATTCCATGTGCTGGCAGACTCGGGCGAGGATGCCATCGCCTACTGCCCGCAATCAAGCTATGCCGCCAACATCGAACTGGCCGAGGCCGTGGCCCCCGACACCCCCCGTGGCGCACCGACTGGCAACCTGCAAAAGGTGCCCACCCCGCAAACCACCAGTTGTCCTGATGTGGCGCAGTTATTGGGAGTGCCGCTGCACCAGGTGATGAAGTCCCTGCTGGTGATGTCAGAATCAGGCAAGCCTTACTTGTTGTTGTTGCGGGGCGACCATGAACTCAACGAGGTCAAGGCGGGCAAACTGGTCGAGGGCATGCGCCTCGCCAGCGACGCGGAAATCCAGTCGCTGCTGGGCCCCGTCAAGGGTTACCTAGGCCCTGTAGGCCTCAAGAACGAGGCCATCGCCGTCATCGTGGACCGAGCTGCCGCTGTGTTGTCCAATTTTGTGTGCGGCGCCAACGAAGCGGGCTACCATTTCACCCATGTCAACTTTGGGCGTGACCTGCCCGAACCCGTGCAGGTGGCCGACCTGCGCAACGTGGTGGTCGGCGACCCTTCTCCTGACGGCCAGGGCACGCTCGACCTGTGTCGCGGCATTGAAGTGGGTCACGTCTTTCAGTTGCGTACCAAATATTCCGAAGCCATGTCCATCACCTACCTGGACGAAGCCGGACAATCACGCGTGACCGAAATGGGCTGCTATGGCATCGGTGTCAGCCGCATCGTGGCTGCTGCCATTGAACAACATTACGACGAACGCGGTATCGTGTTTCCACCTGCCATGGCGCCGTTCCAGGTGTCCCTCATCGCCATTGGACTCAACAAAAGCGCGCTGGTCCAGGAGACCACGACTTCCCTGTATGCGGCATTGACCGATGCCGGTATCGACGTGCTGTTTGATGATCGGGACGAGCGCATGGGCGTGATGCTAGCTGATCAGGAACTGATTGGCATTCCGCTGCGCATCGTGGTGGGCGAGCGCGGTCTGAAGGAAGGACTGGTGGAAGTGCAGGGTCGGCGCGATGCCAGCGCCGAGAAGTTACCCCTCGCGGCAGTTCTGGCACGGGTACAGGAAAGACTGGCCTAGAACCGCTGCTCGGGTTGGGGTTCGTTCTCGGCCACGCGCCAGGCTTGGTGCCGCCACAGCGGAAAACTAGCCGTCAGTACCGCACAGAACAGCACCATGGCCCAGGACAGGTCAATCCACAGCAGAAAGATGGGAAAGGCAGCAAAAGCGCCGTACACCAGCGTATAGGTGGAAAAATGGGTGATGAACAGGGTGAACCCGTTTTTCATGACCTCAAACCCCAATGAAGCCAGCACGCCCCCCAGCAGGGCATGCCGCCCCTTGACCGGACGCCCGGGCACCTTATAGTAGGCCAGCGCCAGGCCTGCAGCCAGCACCAGCGCCGAGAGCACCTTCAACGCACCATGCGTGGCCCGCGTGCCTTCCCCGGCCCAGCCCATGGACGTGCTGACCACGAGGCTGGTGCCCCATAATCCCAGCCCCAGCAGCAGCGGTCCCACCAGAATCAATACGGCGTATATCAGCAAACGCGAGGGCCAGGGACGCTTGGGGGCCGTGCCCCAGATGGCATTGAACGTATGGTCCACGGTAATCACCAGCGAAAATACTGTGGCCAACAGGACCGCAAGACCCGCATAGGTCAGTTGCGAGGCGTGGTTGGAAAACTGGTTCATGTACACGCCAATGATGCGGCTGGCCGAATCAGGCAGCATGTTGGCCAGCAGGAAGTTACGCACCGCCTGGCTGACCTTCACGAATTCGGGAAACAGCGAAAACAGACTGATGCTGATGGTCACCAGCGGCACCAGGGCAAACAGCGTGGTGGTGGTGAGGCTGGAGGCCGATTGCATGCACCGATCCCGTTGAAACTTGCGGGCGACATACCACAAAAAACCCAACAGGTTTTTCAACGGGGTCATGGCCACCTACACCTGTGGGCTGACCCGTTCGGTGCGTGCATCCAGCTTGTTGAGCGCGCTCAAGTAGGCCTTTGCAGAAGCCACCACGATGTCGGTATCGGAGCCCAGCCCATTGACGATGCGCCCGCCGCGTGACAGTCGAACTGTCACCTCACCCTGCGATTCCGTACCGCTGGTGATGTTGTTGACGGAGAACAGCTGCAGCTCGGCACCGCTCTGGACCACCGTTTCAATGGCCTTGAACGTGGCATCCACCGGACCGCTGCCGCTGGAGTGGGTTTGCCGCTCCAGACCACCCACCGAAATCACGAGGCGCGCCTGGGGCGGCTCGCCCGTCTCGCTATGGGCCATCAGGGACACCAGTGCGTAGTGTTCGTTCTGGGGCTCGGTCAACTCCTCACTGACGATGGCATGGATGTCTTCATCAAAAATCTCATGCTTCTTGTCGGCAAGCTCCTTGAAGCGCTGGAAGGCCGCATTGACGGCCACTTCGGAATCCAGCTCGATGCCCAACTCGGCAAGCCGCGCCTTGAAGGCTGAACGCCCGGAATGTTTGCCCAACACCAGCTTGTTGGCGTTCCAGCCCACGTCTTCGGCGCGCATGATCTCGTAAGTTTCACGGTGTTTGAGCACGCCGTCCTGATGGATGCCCGATTCGTGGGCAAAGGCATTGGCGCCCACCACCGCCTTGTTGGGCTGCACGGGAAAGCCGGTGATGGTGGAGACCAGGCGGCTGGCAGCAACGATCTGGGTGGTGTCGATGCGCGTATCGAGATTGAACACGTCGCGCCGCGTCTTCAACGCCATCACGATCTCTTCCAGCGCCGCATTGCCCGCGCGCTCGCCCAGCCCATTGATGGTGCACTCCACCTGGCGCGCGCCAGCCAGAACAGCTGCCAGCGAGTTGGAGACGGCTAGGCCGAGGTCGTTATGGCAGTGGACCGAAAAAATGGCCCGGTCGGAGTTGGGCACGCGACGAATCAGGCTTTCGATCAGGGCGCCATACTGAAAGGGAATGGCATAACCCACCGTGTCAGGAATGTTGATGGTGCGCGCCCCTGCCTTGATGACCGCCTCGATGACCCGGCACATGAAATCGGGATCCGATCTCACGGCATCTTCGCAGGAAAATTCCACGTCGTCGGTGTAACTACGCGCCAACGTCACGGCCTTGATCGCGGCATCCAGCACCTGCTCGGGCGTCATGCGCAGCTTTTTTTCCATGTGGATGGGCGAAGTGGCGATGAACGTATGGATGCGCCCCGAGGCGGCCGGGGCGATGGCCTCACCGGTGCGCCGGATGTCGTTTTCCTGGGCGCGCGCCAAGCCGCATACGGTGCTGTCCTTGATGACGGAGGCGACGGCCTTGACCGACTCGAAGTCGCCGGGACTTGCCGCAGGAAACCCCGCCTCAATCACGTTCACACGCAGGCGCTCCAGCTGGCGGCCAATGCGTACTTTCTCTTCACGCGTCATGGAGGCGCCAGGGCTTTGCTCGCCATCGCGCATGGTGGTGTCAAAAATGATCAGTTGGTCGGTCATGATCTACTCCGTAAACCTGATGCCATATCAGTGAATTCCCAGAGGGCGCCTGGGAAACGAGTCATACACAAAATGTGGGCGGGTGAATTTAGCGCGCGGGGCGCAGCAGCAGGGCCGACAGGCCATGCAAAAGAAATGATGCAACACTGCAGGAAGCGCAAACCATGCGCTGAACTATAATGGGTTTTTAGGCCACAGGCAAGGCTGTGCCATGGACCTTTCCTTCCTGAATCCCGAGCTTCCCCTGGATGCGCTCAAGTCCCCCCTGTCTGCTGACAAGGCCTTGCGCATCGTGGTGGGCCATTGCCTGGAATCCATCGTCTTGAATGCCGGCAAACTGGCTTCGGACGACTTTGGAGACGAACCGGTCCATCAACTTCGCGTGGGCTTGCGACGCCTGCGCTCGGCATTGCACCTTTTCGAGGGATGGGCGGCGTTACCCGATCCTGCCGTCATGGGTCCACTCAACCGCCTGTTTCGCCACCTGGGCGTGGTCCGCGATCAGACGGTGTTGCGTGCCTTGCTACGCAGCCTGCTGCGCGAAGCCGGGGCCCCCCGACTCAGCCTGCCCGCCCC
>DAICZS010000044.1 GCA_027311025.1 Ferrovaceae bacterium | reverse complement strand
CGCCCACATGGGTGGCCGTACCACGGGCAAAGGGCTCGAAGATGATCTCCAGCTCCTTGGGGTCGATGCCCGGTCCTGTATCCTCAATCTCGATCACCGCAATCTCGTTTTGATAACGCAAATGAAAGACCACTTCGCCCTGGGTGGTGAATTTCACTGCGTTTCCCAGAATATTGATCAGTATCTGGCGCAGTCGGCCTACATCCGCACGCACGAAGGCAGGCAACTCGCCCGATGGTCGGTAGAAGAACTGGATGCCCTTGTTATGGGCCTGCACCTCGAACATGCTGACGATCTGTTCGACGAATTCAAGAAAATTCAGGGGCTTGATCTCGAGCCGCAGCTTGCCTCCCTCGATGCGCGCAATGTCCAGAGTGCCCTCGATCAGGGACAACAGATGGTCGCCGCTTCTGCGGATCACGCTCACCGCCTGGCGGCGGTTTTCTGGAATCGATGTATCGCCATCGAGAATCTGTGCATAGCCCAGGATGCTGTTCAGTGGTGTGCGCAATTCGTGACTGATGGCCATGATGTACCGGCTCTTGGCCTGGTTGGCCTGGTCCGCAAAACGCTTTGCCCCCTGGAGCAGCAGATCGGTTTGATGATGCGAATTGATTTCCTGGATCAGCAATCCGGTCTGGTGCCGGGCCTCCTCCTGGGCCACATGACGGCTTTTGCTGGTCAGCACCATCCACCAGGCAATGATGCCCGAAATCAACAACAGGGCCGACCCGATCCGTATGTAGGTACTGCGCAGATACCCCAGCAGTTCGTCATCTGCCGGCTTCAGGGTGAGCATCTCCTGATAGTACAGAAGACTCATCACGAGGCCGAGAAACAGGGTAAATCCCAGCATCATGAGCAGATACTGCCCCAGACCCGCTTTCAGATAAGGCACCATGGATTGGGGCAGGAACTTGCCAATGAAGCGGGTCCATTGTTCCGTCAGTGACGCCTGGGGCTTGCACTGGTCGTGACAGCGCACGTCCAGCGTACAACAGAGGGAACAGATGTTGCCGCGATAAGCCGGACAGCTCGCCAGATCTTCGCGTTCGTAGCGCACCCCGCAAATTAGGCAGGTCTGCTCAGCAACTGGGTCCGCCTGCGGCATCAGGCCCGTGGGGCGCGCGATGTAATACCTGCCCTGGGTCACCCAGGCCAGAAAGGGGGAGAGCATCAGGGGCAACAGGACGGCAATCAAGATGGCGAAGGGCTGCAGCCCGGGTCCGAACAGCCCCAGATACACGGACAGGGACAGGACCGACGTGATCCCCATGGCGCCGAACCCTACCGGATTGATGTCGTAGAGGTAGGCCCGGCGAAACTCGATGCCCTTAGGAGAATACCCCAGGCGCTTGTTGATCACGAGATCAGCCACCACCGACATGACCCACGGCACCGCCACGTTGGAAAACAGGGCGAGCACGCGATCCATGACCTGCAGCAGGTTGAGCTCCATCAGCATGAGCGCAATCAGGGTGTTGAACACCACCCAGACCACGCGCCCGGGATGGCTGTGGGTCAGCCGCGAAAAAAAGTTGGACCAGGCAAGAGACCCTGCGTAGGCATTGGTGACATTGATCTTGAGCTGGGAGACGATGACGAACAGCGCGGTCATGGCCAACGCCCAGTGGCCCTGGGTGAACACGAAGCCAAAGGCTTTCAGGTACATCTGGTTGGGGTTCACGGCCAGCATTTCGGGCACGCCATAACGAAGGGCCAGAAAAGCCAGGAAGGCGCCGCCCATCATTTTCAGGGCACTCAACACCAGCCAGCCCGACCCGCCCACCAGCACCCCCAGATTCCAGCGATTCCTGTTTTGTTCAGTTGCCTCAGGCATGAAACGCAGATAGTCGGCCTGTTCGCCCATCTGAGCGATGAGGGGCATGACCACGGCACAGGCCGCCACGAAGTGACGCAGGTCAAAGTGAATGCCGATTCCTGCACTCCCTCCAAAGTGGCTGAACAGCACGAAATCCTGGGACTGGTTGAGCAACAGATAGACATACGGCAACAGTAGCAGGAACAGCCAGACGGGCTGGGTGTAACTCTGGAAACGGCTGATGGCCGTGATACCCAGGGCCACCAGGGGAATCACGATGAGGGCGCAAATCATGTAGCCCCACACCTCCGGTATGCCGAAGGCCAGATTCAATGCAGAAGCCATGATGGCGGCTTCGAGGGCGAAAAAGATGAAGGTGAACGCAGCGTAGATCAGCGAGGTCACTGTAGACCCCAGATAGCCAAAGCCCGAACCACGCGTCAACAGATCCATGTCGAGGCCAAAGCTCGCCGAGTAGCGGCTGATAGGCAGGCTTGCCAGAAAAATGATCAGGCCAGACACCAGGATGGCCAGGGCCGCGTTGATGAAACCAAAACTCATCAGGAGCGTGGCCCCGATGGCCTCCAGGACCAGAAAGGATGACGAGCTGAAGGCGGTGTTGGCTACCTGCCAGATGGACCATTTACGAAAGCTGCGTGGCGTAAATCGCAGGGCGTAGTCTTCCAGCACCTCGTTGGCCACCCAGGTGTTGTAGTCCCGTCGAACATTGAATATGTCCTGGCTGGCGACGCTCATGAATGCCGGGGAGGGAGCATCCCCGCCCTCTCGATGAACGCGATGATGTCTTCCAGGCCCGAACCGGTTTTCATGTTCGAGAAAATGAATGGCGCTTCGCCGCGCATCCTTCTGGCATCGCGATCCATGACCTCGAGCGAGGCCCCGACAAAAGGCGCCAGATCAATCTTGTTGATCACCAGCAGGTCGGATTTGGTGATGCCAGGCCCCCCCTTGCGGGGAATTTTTTCTCCCGCGGCCACATCGATGACATACAGGGTCAGGTCCGACAGTTCAGGACTGAAAGTGGCAGCGAGGTTATCGCCACCACTTTCCACAAAGATGATGTCAAGCCCGGGATGGCGGCGATTCAGGCGATCGACGGCTTCGAGGTTGATGCTGGCATCTTCGCGGATGGCCGTATGGGGGCACCCCCCGGTTTCCACTCCCAGAATCCGGTCGGGCGTGAGGGCTTCATGGCGCACCAGAAACTGGGCATCCTCTTCCGTATAGATGTCATTGGTGATGACCGCGATGTTGTAGCGTTGGCGCAGGGCAAGGCAGAGTGCCAGGGTCAGGGCGGTTTTGCCCGAACCCACCGGTCCACCAATGCCAACTCTCAAGGGCTGTGTGTGCAGGTTCATGATCGAAACAGACGGGTGTATTGGGTTTCGTGACAACAGGAAGCAATGGCAAACGCGGGCATGCTGTTGCAGGTTTGCTCCAGGGAAATTTGCAGCGCCTCTGCCGCACAAGCGGGCAACTTCCGGCCCAGGGCCACCAGAAGGCGCTGGCCTGCGGTCTGACCGAAAGGGACGAGTTTGACCGCGGCCATCACCTGATTTTCAAGCCAGGCCCAGAGGTATCCGGCCACGGCCTCTTCCATGGGAATGGCCCAGGCACTGGCAGCAAAACTCCAGACCAGGGGGTAACTGGGTTCGGCAAAGGATGCCAGGGACCGGGTGGAATCCGCCTCCAGGTCGCGCAGCAGACGCGCCAGAGAATGCCCCATCTGCAGGGTTTCCGCGCGCAGCTCTGCCGTTTCCCGGCTGGCCAGAAACGCTGCATCGAAGGCCTGCGCCTCGTCGGGTTGTCCCCGCTGCCAGGCCCGCAGCATGTGAACCAGATAAACGGCTTCGAGGCGCGCCGCCCCGAATTCGAGGCAGTCCTCGATCCAGACCTGCGCAGCGGACTCGCTTTGCACCATGCCGGTCTCCACGGCCCACTCCAGGCCCTGCGAATAGGTGTAGGCGCCCACGGGCAGCACGGGGCTGACGAGTTGCATCAGTCGGATCAATGCCTGGCTCATGGTTTACCTGCCCGGGCGCTCATATCATGGATCCTTGCACCACGACCTTCGCCATCCGCGCTATGCCCGTGGACATGCCCGGCATGGCCGCCATAAGCCCCGCTCTCGGGCTCGAAGGGTGCGCATACTTCCAAAACGCTCAGCCCCAGTCCCTGAACCATTTCCTGAAGCACATGGTCTTTGGCAAAACGCAGCATGCCCGGCTGTAGTTCCACGGCCACGTGGCGGTTACCCAGGTGGTAGGCCACTCGCGCCAGGGCGAGGGCGTCGGGACTGGCCACCTCCAGCAGAGCTTCGGGTGCAGCCTTCACCCCGACGATACGGCCGTCCTGGGCCAGCAGCCGATCGCCACCGCGCAACACCGTGCCGCGCGGCAGAAACAATCCGGCCTCCTCGCCACTTTCAAGACGCGTGCGCAGGCGGTTCTTGCAGCGCAGTTCGAAAGATAACCCCAACCACTCACTGGGCTGGGCCGTAGACGTTGTGCGGGTTTCGATGAGCAGCATGGCTAGAACAGAAAATAGCGTTGTGCCATGGGCAGCACCGAGACGGGTTCGCACACCAGCAGCTCGCCATCGGCGTGCACTGCGTAGGTCTCGGGGTCCACTTCGATATGGGGCAGGGCATCGTTCCACACCATGTCATGCTTGGTCACCGCACGGGTATTACGCACGGCCACCAGGGGCTTGCGCAAACCCAGACGCAACAGGGCCTCATTACCCAGGGCGGCCTGGGACACAAAGGTGACCGAGGTGTTCAGGGCCGCGCCAAAACTGCCAAACATGGGGCGATAGTGCACGGGCTGCGGGGTGGGAATGGACGCATTGGGGTCTCCCATGGCGGCCGTGGCAATCATGCCTCCCTTGAGGACGAGACTGGGCTTCACCCCAAAAAAAGCTGGCTTCCACACCACCAGGTCGGCCAGCTTTCCGGCTTCGACGGAACCCACTTCGTGGCTGATGCCATGGGTGATGGCGGGGTTGATGGTGTACTTGGCGATGTAGCGCTTGACCCGAAAATTGTCGTGGCGTGCGCTGTCTTCCTTCAAGGCCCCGCGCTGCACCTTCATCTTGTGGGCCGTCTGCCAGGTCCGGATCACCACCTCCCCCACCCGCCCCATGGCCTGCGAATCGGACGACATCATGGAAAAGGCGCCACGGTCATGCAGCAGGTCTTCTGCAGCGATGGTCTCTCGCCGGATGCGCGACTCGGCGAAGGCGATGTCCTCTGCAATGGCCGCATCCAGATGATGGCAAACCATCAGCATGTCGAGATGCTCGTCGATGGTGTTCACGGTGTACGGCCGGGTCGGGTTAGTGGAGGAAGGCAGTACGTTGGGTGAGCCCCCGGCCCGGATTATGTCCGGTGCGTGGCCGCCCCCCGCCCCTTCCGTATGGAATGTATGGATGGTGCGGTCCTTGAATGCGGCCAGCGTGGTTTCCACGAAGCCCGATTCGTTGAGCGTGTCCGTATGGATGGCCACCTGAACATCCATCTCTTCCGCCACCGTCAGGCAATTGTCGATGGCTGCCGGTGTGCTGCCCCAGTCCTCGTGAAGCTTGAGGCCAATGGCACCCGCCTCAACCTGCTCCCGGACCGGGGCGGGCATGGACACGTTGCCTTTACCCATGAACCCCAGATTCATGGGAAACGCTTCCGCCGCCTGGAGCATGGCATGGATGTGCCAGGGGCCTGGCGTGCAGGTGGTGGCAAAGGTTCCAGTAGCAGGTCCCGTACCGCCACCCAACATGGTGGTCACCCCCGAGGTGAGGGCCTCTTCGATTTGCTGGGGGCAGATGAAATGAATATGACTGTCGATGCCACCCGCCGTAACGATCATGCCTTCGCCGGCGATGATCTCGGTAGCGGCCCCGATGGGGATCGTGACCCCCGGCTGGATGTCGGGATTACCCGCCTTGCCGATGCCCCAGATGCGGCCCTGCTTGATACCAATGTCGGCCTTGATGATGCCGCACACGGCATCCACAATGAGCGCGCTGGTGATGACGGTATCGGCCACTTGCGCCGCGTTGCGCTGGCTTTGTCCCATGCCGTCCCGAATGACCTTGCCGCCGCCGAATTTGACCTCTTCACCATGGACGGTGAAATCCTTCTCCACCTCGATCCAGAGTTCCGTATCGGCAAGCCGCACACGATCTCCCACGGTGGGACCGTACATTTCCCCGTAGGCCTGGCGTGAAATCCTGGCAGCCATGGCGTCAGGTCCAGAACAGGGGCAGGGTGAGTGCCGCGAGGACGGCACCCAGCCATCCTTCCCGTTTGGTATGTTGGGCAAGATGCCCCAGCCCCACACCAAAAGTCAGCAGCAGGCCAGTCGCTGCTAGAAAACCCGCCGCATAGGCGCTGGGGGAGGCCATCGCTGGAATTTCCGCGCCATGGGCCAGTCCATGGGACAGCGCAAAGGTTGCGGCCATGGCCACCTTGGCGGCAAGGGGCAGGCGTGCAGCCAGGGTGGCCATCAGCACCGAAACCACCACCGTAGCCGTCACGGCAGACTCCAGATGGGGCAGCACAAACCCATCAAAACCCAGGAGGGCTCCGCCCATCATGCCGCCCAGAAAGGCTGCTGGTACCAGCCAGCGACCCCAGCCGTGGCTGCGCGCGGCCCAGATGCCCACAGCCAGCATCCCCAGCACATGGTCCAGCCCGCTGAAAGGATGCGAGATCCCCCCCAAGAGGCCTGCTTCGCCATGGCCCGGGTGGGCCCACACGATGGCGGGCAACAACAGGGCCCCCGCCAGGAAAATTCCGTTTGCCTTATTCATAATGCCCCCATGACATGACCCAAAAACCCATAAACCTGCCGGTCGCCGGCCATTTCCACCAGGTCGACGGTGCGGGTCTGACCCGGCTCGAAACGCACCGCCGTGCCCGCCGCAATGTCGAGGCGCATGCCGCGTGCCGCATCGCGCGTAAAGACCAGGGCGGCATTGGTCTCGAAAAAATGATAATGAGAACCCACCTGGATGGGCCGATCGCCGCTGTTGGCAATCACCAGCCGCACCGTCCTGCGCCCCCCATTGAGTTCGATTTCGCCTGGTTCAGTGATCATTTCGCCTGGAATCATCGGGGACCTCACACAATGGGATGGTGAACGGTGACAAGCTTGGTGCCATCGGTAAACGTGGCCTCCACCTGAATGTCGGGGATCATCTCGGCCACGCCCTCCATCACCTCCTCGCGGGTGAGCAGGGTACTTCCATAACTCATCAGCTGGGCCACGGTCATGCCATCCCGGGCCCCTTCCAGCACCGCGGCACTGATCAGCGCCACGGCCTCGGGGTAGTTCAGTTTCAGACCCCGCGCGCGACGTCGCTCGGCAAGCAGTCCCGCTGTGAAGATGAGCAACTTGTCTTTCTCTCGGGGTGTCAGCTCCATGGTTTCTCCATCAAGTACTCCAGATCCTCGGTAACACGCCTTCGCGCTTCAACAGGGCCGGCCTCAAGTAGCGCCACAAGTTGGCGCACCAATTCCGTGCGCTTTCGGCAGAATGGCCCAAATAACGGGCCACCAGCATCTCGGGAAAGCGCGTCACCCCAAAGCGGGCCCCCTCCTCTTCGGGACGAATGGCACGGCAGGCCGTGAGACAGGCGCTCTCCAAGCCAACATGCACAGCGTGGAAGGTTGCGCTGACGCTAAAACCTGCCCATCCCACCGGGGATTGCAGTAACCGTCCGCCACCTTCCAGTTGGCCACGCTCCGTCCACAAGGGTCGTCCCTCGCGCTCGATGTGGGTTGCGTGGTTCAAGACCCCGCCATCAAAACGCTCTCCTGATGCACGACGGCCCAGACAGGTCAGCTCCCAGCCCATAAAACAGGCGTCCGCAGCCAGGGTCACCCGGGTTTCTGTCTTGGCCTGGGCACCGTTGAAGACGATGGCCTCCTGGGGAAACCATTCCAGCACCCCACTGGTCGCAACCTCCAGCTCGATCCGTTGCCGGGCCAGCATGCCTGGGCTGCGATACCACTTACTGGCCCCGGGGGTCGTGATGAAGGCATGCGCCCCCTGCCCTACGGCAAGTTCCATCTCCAGAACGTCCCCTCCCGCAATGCCGCCGGGCGGATGGAGCAATATCCCGTGACAGACCTCCGGGCCCTCAGGATACAGGGGCTTCTGAATCCGCAAGGGGCCCAGATGCACACGCCGTGACAGCACCGTCGTGCCACCCCGGTTCTCGAAGGTCAGGGCGAGGTGGGCCCGCCAACCTGTTGCATGCACATCACGAGCAAGGGTTGTGCCAGAAACCTCAGGTAGTTTTCGGATGAGGGATGCCGTCAATGGGACACTCCTCGGTTCCCACCATGGGGCGTGTCAAGCCCTCCACGCGCTTGCGGGTCGCTTCGGGATCGTTCACCCATTGGGTGTAGAAGTCGTATGGGCAAAGTGCAACGCCTTGATGACCTTCACCTGAGTTGATGAGCCCCGTATAGCCCCGGTGCAGGAGCTTGAACAGGTGGTTTTCAGATTGTCCGTTGCGACGAAAATCCCGGATCAGGCTTGTGGACAGGGCGGCATACTGAATGCCCATTTCCTCTTCGCCACATTCCCCAAGGGTTCTGCCATCAAACCCGATGAGTGCCGAATGCCCAAAATAGGAATAGACGCCGTCAAATCCCGCCGCATTGGCCACCGCCACATAGGTGTTGTTGGCAAAGGCCATGGCCTTGGAGATCAGGATCTGCTGCTCCTTGGCAGGATACATGTAGCCCTGGCAGCGCACAATCAGTTCGGCACCCTTCATGGCGCAGTCGCGCCAGATCTCGGGATAATTGCCGTCGTCACAAATGATGAGGCTGATCTTGAGCCCCTTGGGGCCCTCGGACACATAGGTGGTGTTACCCGGGTACCAGCCCTCGATGGGTACCCAGGGCATGATCTTGCGGTACTTCTGCACGATCTCCCCCTCATCGTTCATGAGGATCAGGGTGTTGTAGGGCGCCTTGTGGGGATGCATTTCATGGCGTTCGCCCGTGAGGGAAAACACCCCCCAGACCCTGGCCTTGCGACAGGCCGCCGCGAAGATATCGGTTTCCTCGCCGGGCACGGTGGCCGCCGTATCGTACATTTCCTGATTGTCGTACATGATCCCGTGGGTGCTGTATTCCGGAAAGATCACGAGATCAAGACCGGGCAGCCCCAGCTTCATGCCTTCCACCATCCTGGCGATGGCCCGAGCGTTGTCGAGCACCTCGGCCTTGGTATGCAGCCGGGGCATTTCGTAATTGACCACCGCCACGCCGACGGTGTCCTTGCTACTGGAAATATCTCCGTGAATCATGTTTTCCTCTCAATGACTGATCATCCAGGGCCGTTTGTTGGCAAAGGATCGCGGCCCACGGGATGCGGCCGGTTTCTTCGCACCGCAACCGCACCCCGCATGGTGGCGGTGACTCGATGACAATTTGGGCTCATGCCGGGAGCGCTCGTTGGTGGCCATGGCCAGACGCACATCGCCTGCCATGTCCGCCAGCGCAGGCGCGCTGACCAGCACGCGTCCTGCCGGTGCGCTGCAAACCGGACAGGACAGCGGCTGGTCGCGCTCCGCCATGGACCGACGGGCTTCAAAGTCACCGCAATCGGGACAGTGATAATCGTAAGTGGGCATGGCTACACCACATCCTGGGAAATGGGCATGTCAACGCCCGCCGGGACACACTTTGTGGGGCCCGCAGCATTGGGACGAATGTCGAAATCAAAAATCTGCGTGGGCACCCACAAGGTGGCGCAGGAATTGGGGATATCCACCACGCCGCTGATGTGGCCCTGCACCGGTGCCGTTCCCAGGATGGAATAGGCCTGGGCCGGGCTGTAGCCAAACTTGGTCAGGTATGCGATGGCGTTGAGGCAGGCCTGCCGGTAGGCCACATTCACGTCCAGGTAATACTGCTTGCCCGACTCGTCCACGGAGATGCCTTCGAAGATGAGGTAATCGTTGTAATGGGGCGTGATGGGGCTGGGCTTGAAGATGGGGTTCTTGATGCCGTATTTGGCCATGCCGCCCTTGATCAGATCCACCTTCATGTGGACCCATCCGGCCATTTCGATGGCACCGCAGAAAGTGATCTCACCATCGCCCTGGCTGAAGTGCAGGTCACCCACGGACAGTCCTGCGCCATCCACATAGACCGGGAAGTAGATCTTGGAGCCCCGGGAGAGATCCTTGATGTCACAGTTGCCGCCATGTTCGCGGGGCGGCACTGTGCGCGCACCCGTGGCTGCGGCAGCCGCCTTGGCAGCACCCGTGAGCTTGCCCATATGGGCCGTGGAGGGAAAGGGTGGATTGGCCAGGGGGGGCACCCGTTCCGGATCTGTAGCGATCAACCCGATTTCGCGTTCGTTCCATTTGGACAGCAGGGCGGGGTCGGGCAGGCAACCGATCAGCCCGGGGTGGATGAGGCCCGCATAGTTCACACCAGGCACATGGCGGCTTTTGGTGAACATGCCCTGAATGTCCCAGATGGATTTCTGGGCCAGGGGAAAATGATCCGTGAGAAAGCCGCCCCCATTCTTTTTGGAAAAGAACCCATTGAAGCCCCACAGGCTGTCCGGCTTGGCGCCAATGTCCAACAGGTCCACCACCAACAGATCGCCCGGCTGGGCTCCGCGCACGCCCACCGGCCCGGAGAGGAAGTGCACGATGGACAGGTCGATGTCGCGAACGTCATCGGCGCTGTCGTCGTTCTTGATGAAGCCCCCGGTCCAGTCATAGGTTTCGAGAATGAAATCATCACCGGGCTTGACCCAGCAGGCCATGGGAATATCCGGGTGCCAGCGGTTATGCACCATTTCGTTCTGATAGGGGGACTGCTTCAGATCAACTTTGATGAGTGTTTCAGCCATGGTGCGCTCCTTGAAAGATAGGGTTGTGACTAGATGGACAGATACTGGTTGATGGTTTTTTCATTCACGTTGGCACGCACGTCCTCGTAGAGCAGGCGCCCCTTGTCGATGACAAAAAACCGGTCGGCAATGTCCATGGTGAAGCTCAGGACCTGTTCCGAGACCACGATGGTCAGGTCCCGAAGATTGCGGATTTCCTTCAGGGACTTGGCGATGTCCTTGATGATGGAGGGCTGGATGCCTTCCGTGGGTTCATCCAGCAGCAACACCTTGGGATTGGTGGCCAGTGCGCGCGCGATGGCCAGTTGCTGCTGCTGTCCGCCAGACAGGTTGCCGCCCTTGCGCGCACGCATGTCGAAGAGCACGGGAAAGAGGGCGTACAACTCTTCCGGCACGATGCCGCGGGCGCTGGCCGGCAGCCCGGTCTGAATGTTCTCCAGAACCGTCATGTTGGAAAAGATCATGCGCCCCTGGGGCACGTAGGCAAGACCGCGCTCGACACGCTGGTAGGGCTCCAGGCTATCCAGCTGGACGCCATCTACGGCAATCCTGCCGCTCATGGAGGGGATGATGCCCATCAGGGTTTTGAACAGCGTGGTTTTACCCATGCCGTTACGCCCCATAATGGCAACAATTTCCTTTTTCTCGATGCCCAGGTTGAGCTTGTGAATCACCTTGCTCTGCCCGTAGCCGGAATCCAGTTCTGACACGCTAAACAGATGGTTTGACATACATCCTCTCAGTGGCCCAGGTAGACTTCGATAACCTTCGGGTTGTTCTGCACCGATTCCATGTTGCCCTCAGCCAGCAGCTTGCCCTGGTGCAGTACGGTGACCTTGTGGGCAATGCGCTTGACGAATTCCATGTCGTGCTCGATCACGATGACGGAACGGCCCTGACAGATCTTGTTCAACAGGTCGGCGGTTTTTTCGCGCTCGGACACACTCATCCCCGCCACCGGTTCATCCAGCATCAGAAGTTCGGGATCCTGGATGAGCAGCATGCCAATCTCGAGCCACTGTTTCTGGCCATGACTCAAGAGCCCCGACTGGGTATTGAGAAATTCGGTGAGGAAAATGGTCTCTGCCACCTCCAGAATGCGCTGGGTGACCTGCTCGGTTCGTTTGAACGTGAGCGAGCCGAACACGCCGCGCCCTTCCGGGTAGGAAATTTCCAGATTCTCCAGAACGGTCAGGTTTTCGTAGATGGAAGGGGTCTGGAATTTTCGCCCGACACCCAACTGGACGATCTTGTGCTCCGGATAACGCGTCAGCTCGGTGCCATTTAAATTGATGGTGCCGCTCGTGGCCCTGGTCTTGCCGCAGATGAGATCGAGCACCGTGGTTTTGCCTGCCCCGTTGGTCCCGATGATCACCCTCAACTCGTTTTTTTCCACATAGAGACTCAGCTTGTCCACTGCCTTGAAGCCGTCGAACGAGACCGTTAGGTCTTCGATGGAAAGGGCTATTTTCTCGCTCATGATCAGGACTCCGCCTTGACGACCTTCAGTGGATCGGAGGACTTCACCTTTTTGATCCGGCTCAGTACGAGCGCGACCCGGTCTTTCAGGTAGCTTTGATACAGCCCGGCAAGGCCGTTGGGAAACACCATGACCACCCCGATGAACATGGCTCCCATGAATAGCAGCCACAGGGAAGGAAAGGATTCCGAAAACGCGGTCTTGCCGTAGTTCACGATGAGGGTGCCGTAGACCGCGCCCACCAGGGACATGCGCCCGCCGATGGCAGCGAAGATCACCATCTCGATGGAGGGCACGATGCCGATGATGGAGGGCGACATGAATCCCACCTGCAGGGTAAACATGGCACCCCCGATGGCCGAGATGACGGCCCCCATGCAGAAGATGAAAATCTTGAAGTTGGCCACGTCATAGCCCGAGAATCGCACCCGGTCTTCCTTGTCCCGCAGGGCCAGCAGCAGGCGGCCCAGCTTGGAGGAGAGCACGAGGTTGCACACCATGATCACGCCGAAGAGCAGCGCGCCGTTGATGAAGTACAACAGGTACTTGGCACTGTCGGTGTTGATGTTCCAGCCATTCAGGGTCTTCAGGTCGGTGATCCCGTTGATGCCCCCGGTCAACCCCTGCTGTCCCACCACGAGGATGGTCAGGATGGCAGCGATGGCCTGGGTGATGATGGAGAAGTACACGCCGCCCACCCTTCGTTTGAACATGGCGGCAGAGATGATGTACGAAATCAGCAGGGGCACCGCAATGATGGCAAACACGGTAAACGCGAAACTGTGAAACGGCTGCCAGATCATGGGCAACTGGGTGACCTGGTTCCAGTCCATGAAATCCGGAATGCCTGGCGTCGTCTGGTGCGCCGTACTGGCCAGGTCAGATGCTTCGAGCTTGAGGAACATGGCCATGCAATACCCCCCGAAGCCGAAGAACACTCCTTGTCCCAGGCTCAGAATGCCGCCATAGCCCCACACCATCACGAGGCCCACGGCTGCAAAGGCGTAGGTCAGATATTTGCCCACCAGATTCAACCGGAAGATATCCAGGGCCAGGGGCATGATCAGAAAGATGATCACTGCCAATACAGCCAACCCGATGGCACCTCTTCTTTCTCCCAATGCTCTGTTCAGTAATGCGTTCATGATCGCTCCCTTACCTTCTCACTTTGCTGCGGAATAATCCCTCAGGCCGCATCATCAGGATGGTGATGATGGTCATCAGGGTGACCACCTTGCCCATGGCATTGGTCAGGAAGAAGGTCAGGACGGACTGGGCCTGGGCAATGGAGAAGGCAGAGGCCACCGTGCCGAAAAGACTTGCCGAGCCGCCAAACACCACCACCAGAAAGGTATCCACGATATACAGGGAACCACTGGTGGGACCTGTGGAAGCGATGGTGGTAAAACAGGCACCAGCGACGCCCGCAATGCCGCAACCAACGGCAAAGGTCACGCGGTCGATGTTTCGCGTGTTGATGCCCACAGCGCCTGCCATGACCCGATTCTGCGTGGTGGCGCGTACCTTGAGCCCCCAGTTGGAGCGGAACAGGAACAGCACGACTGCGCCGGTGACGAGAATCGACATGACCATCACGAAAATGCCGTTGAGCGGGATATCAATGTCGGGTGTGGGCTTCCATGAACCCATCAGCCAATCCGGCAGGGTTGCACTCACTTCGCGCGCACCAAAGGCCGAACGAAACAGCTGCTGCATGATGAGGCTAAGCCCCCAGGTGGCCAGCAGCGTATCCAAGGGACGCTTGTAGAGGTGACGGATCAGCGTGTACTCCACCAGATAACCCACCACAAAGGCGATCAGGAAGGCGCCCAGAATGGCCACGATGAAGTAGTAGGGCATCAGGGTCGGGAAGTAGGTTTCTGTCAGTTTCGAAAAAGAATAGATGGTGTAGGCGCCAATGGTCATGAACTCTCCATGGGCCATGTTGATGACGCCCATCTGTCCAAAAATGATGGCAAGTCCCAGGGCCATCAGCAGTAACACGCTGAACAGGCTCAATCCGGAAAACCCCTGCATGACCAGAATCAACCATAAATCCGATACTGAGTAAGCATCCATTGCGCGAACACTCCAAAAACATGTCTGAGTCACGAACTGCTCCGGAC
>DAICZS010000043.1 GCA_027311025.1 Ferrovaceae bacterium | reverse complement strand
CTCAGATGCACTTCCACCGGAAAACAGGTGCCGTCCTTGCGTCGGTGGCGCCCCGGAAAGGAAAAGGTTTCGCCGGGCTGGGCGCGCGCCCACAGTGCCTGTGCCGTGGCCATGTCAAAGTTCTGCTCGATGTCCAGAATCCGCATGGTCAGCAGTTCGGCACGGCTGTAGCCCGAGAGGGTGCAGGTTTTGCGATTGACGTCCGTGATGCGGCCTTCAAAGTCGTGAACGATGAAGGCGTCTGGGGCCTCTTCGAGGAAAGCCCTGAGCTGTGGCTCAGCCGTCACACTGCCCGCCCTGAATGAGGGAGGCAGCGCAGTGATGGCGTGCTAGTGTGCGGCGAGTGCCGGGCTGGTGGGGTTGCCATAAAAATCAAGCCAGCGTTTGGCCTTGAAGTCATAGAGCTTGCACAGCCGGGCCGTCTTGAAATACCAGTCCCATGAAAAGTTCTGGATGATGATGCGCCCGGGAAGGTGGGTTTCCAGAAACTTCTGGGCCTCCTTCAGGCGATACATGGGAATGCCCATGTCCAGGTGATGGGCCGTATGCTCCATGATGTGGTGCATCAAGGCACCCACCTTGAAACGGAAAATCAGGTGCACCGTGGTGGTCACGAAGGGCTGGGCCCGCATCCATTCCGTCTTGTTGTCGTACCAGGCCACGGAGGTGTGGGTATGGTGCGCATACACGACGAAACCGATCATGAAGTTCCAGAAGATGAACGGTGCCACGAAACCCGCCAGCACCGTCAGGCCGACGGATTGCTGCGTCACTACTGCCGCAGCAGCCAGTGCGCCGATCCACAACACGGCAAACACCGTCACCAGCATGCTGTCCCAGAAGAACGACGGACGCCGCGCACCCATGTAGGTCTTGCTGGGGAAGTACATGCGCAGCCACCACATCTCGATGAAATAGTACAGGCCGGGCACCCATCCGCTGCGGTAGATGCGCTCCAGCAGCTGGCGCATGGGCGGGAGCGCCTGAAACTCCTCTACGGACAGCGGGGCCCAGACGAAGTCAAACCCCTTGAGGTTGGTCTGGCCATGATGCACGAGGTTATGTCCGATGTCCCACAGGCTGTAGGGCGTGAGGGAGGGCAGGAAGGCAATGCGCCCCAGCACCCTGTTGAGCCCGCGGTGCGGCGTGAAGCTTTGGTGACAGGCATCATGCCCCAGGATGAACAGGCGGCCGATGATGAAGCCGGCCACGAGCCCCATGCCGATCTTGGCCCAGACCGGGGTGAGCAGCACCGTGGCGGCAATGGCACCAAAAAACAGGGCAAAGTCGAACAGCAACAGCAGCAAGGGCAGGATCGTGCGCTTTGAGCACAGCGGAATCAGCCAGCCGCGCACGATCTTGCGCCCGGGAAAGGGCGCATCCGGGGCAATTACCGGAATTTCGGCTGAATCGATGCGAAGGTTATCAGTCGTCATTTTATAATGTGCAGTCAAAGTGTCGGTCAAAGTGACGCAATTTTAACCCAATCGGCTAGAATGCGTCTCCAGTTTCAGGATTTCCGCCATGCCCCTGTTTTCCCCCTCCAATCCTCCCATCACGCACTGGGCCGGGATGCGCGTCTGGATCATCGGCGCCTCCAGCGGCATTGGCGCCGAAACCGCGCGCCTCTTGGCGCAGCGCGGGGCCCGGGTGGCGCTCTCGGCGCGCCGCCTGGCGGCACTCGAAGCGCTGCATGCCGACCTTGATGCCAGCGCCCGCGAAGAGGCCCTGGTGCTGCCCCTGGACGTCACCGATGCTGCCGCCGTCGAATCGGCGGCCCGGCACCTGCTGTCACAATGGCAGGGGCTTGATCTCGTGCTGCTGGCTGCGGGCATTTACGATGCGCTGCGCGCCCCGGTCTTCGATGCTGCGGCACTGCCCGCCGCACGCGCGGTCCTTGAGGTCAATCTGATGGGCACCTACCATGTCCTGGCTGCCCTGCTGCCCCATTTCACCCGACAAAGACGGGGTGGCATTGCCATCATCAGCAGTGTGGCGGGTTACAGCGGCCTGCCCAGCGCACTGGCCTATGCCCACAGCAAAGCGGCACTCAACAACTTGTGCGAGGGGCTGTACTTTGAGTTGCGCCCCCTGGGGCTCTCGGTGTATCGCATCTGTCCCGGGTTCATTGCCACCGCCATGACCGCCCATGTTGACTTTCGCATGCCCGCCCTGCTCTCCGCGCAAACCGCCGCCCATGAAATCGTGCGCGCTCTGGAACGTGGTGAATTCGACATCCACTTTCCCAAAAGTTTCACCCGTTTTCTCAAACTGCTGCGCTGCCTGCCCCGTCGGATTTACTTCGCCCTCCTGCGCCTCGGCACCCGACAGGTCTGAAACCCGCGTGCCTTCTGGGGTGTTGACGACCCCCATAAAAAGGGATAATTTTCGGTCAAAACCACAAGATATTGTGGTTTTGCGACATTCCTCACTAAAATGACAAACACCATCAGGGGACCCATGCTCAAAGCCGTCAAAGTCAAGCAACACACCGCCCAGGAAGTCGCCATGCAGCCGGTTTCTGCCGACATCTGGGACAAGAAATACCGTCTCAAGAACAAACAGGGCCAGCCCATCGACATCGAGATCGATGACACCTACCGGCGCGTGGCCAAGGCCTTGTCGGACACCGAGGCCACCCCTGAAAAACAGACTTTCTGGAACGAGCGTTTTCTTTGGGCTCTGCGTCGCGGCGCCATTCCTGCGGGGCGCATCACCTCCAATGCCGGCGCGCTGGAACACAAGCCCGCCACCAGCACCATCAACTGCACCGTCTCGGGCACCATCGAAGACAGCATGAACGGCATCCTGGAAAAGGTGCATGAAGCGGGCCTCACCCTCAAGGCCGGCTGCGGCATCGGTTACGAGTTTTCCTCGCTGCGCCCCAAGGGCGCCTTCGTGGCGGGTGCAGGGGCCTACACTTCGGGGCCCCTGTCCTTCATGGATATCTACGACAAGATGTGTTTTACCGTGTCCTCGGCCGGTGGCCGGCGCGGCGCGCAGATGGCCACCTTCGACATCTCCCATCCCGACGTGGTGGACTTCATCAAGGCCAAGCGCGAAGCGGGCCGCCTGCGCCAGTTCAATCTGTCCTGTCTCATCACCCGCGAGTTCATGGAAGCGGTGAAAACCGATGCGGACTGGCACCTGGCCTTTCCCATCGCCCAGGCCGAAGTGGAAAGCGATGGCATCAATCTCACGCTCGCCACCGACATTGTCTGGCGCGAATGGCCGGTCAAGAACAAGTACGTCACCCGCGATGACGGGCGCGTAGCCTGTCGCATATATAAAACCCTGAAGGCGCGCCGGCTGTGGGACGTCATCATGTCCTCCACCTACGACTATGCCGAACCGGGCTTCATCCTCATCGACCGCGTCAATGAGATGAACAACAACTGGTGGTGCGAAAACATTCGCGCCACCAACCCCTGCGTCACGGCCGACACCTGGGTCATGACCACCGAGGGGGCGCGGCGCGTGGGCGACCTCACCGGGCTGCCCTTCACCGCCCTGGTGGATGGCGCGCCCTACCGCACCACCGCGGCCGGATTTTTCAAGACCGGCCTCAAACCCGTGTACCAACTCACCACCGGCGAAGGCTTCAAGGTGCGCCTCACCGCAGACCACCGCGTGTTGAAGGCCACGGGGGGCCGGCGCCAGGATGCCACCTGGGTGGAGGCGCAGCACCTCGTGCCGGGCAACACGGTGGTGCTGCATAACCAGCGCGAAATCTCGGGTTGGATGGGGGCCGGCACCACGCAGCAGGGCTACCTGCTGGGGCTGCTAGTGGGTGGGGGTACCCTGCGTCAGGAGCAGGCCGTGCTGTCAGTGGCCGAACGCGCCGGTGCCGAGTCCATCCGCCAAGCTGTCACCGAGGCCGCCGTCACCCTCAACAAGCGCGCCGCCGCCCTGGGTTGGCAGCGCGTAGCGGGGCGCAAGGAATACCGCTTCGGCTCAGCCGACCTACGCGCGCTGGCCCTGACCTTTGGCATGGGCCATGAAAAAACCATCACCCCCGAAGTGGAAGAAGCCTCGTCTGCCTTTTACACCGGCTTTCTGCGCGGCCTATTCGATGCCCACGGCACGGTGCAGACCAACGACAGAGGCGTGAGCGTGCGCCTAGAACAATCCAGCCTGGAGCTGCTAGAGGCCATGCAGCGCATGCTGGCACGCCTGGGCATCCTGGCCACGCTCCAGCCCAACTGGCATGACGTGGCGTTGAAAAACCTGCCCGACGGCCGTGGCGGCCTGAAGGATTATGTCATCGAGGCGCAGCATGCGCTTGTCATCAGCCATGACAGCCTAGTGCGCTTTCATGACCACATCGGCTTTGCCGACCGTACCCGGCAGCAACGCCTGGCCCGCCTCATCAGCACCTATCGCCGCAGCCCCCGCCGCGAAAGCTTCACCGCAACGGTAAAGGCCCTCGAGCCCTGTGGTGTTGCCGACGTGTATGACGTCCAGGTGCCCGGCATCAACGCCTTTGACGCCAACGGCCTGTACCTGCACAACTGCGGTGAACAACCGCTGCCGCCCTACGGCGCCTGCCTGCTGGGTTCAGTCAACCTCACCCGCTTCGTGCGCGATGCCTTCAGCGACACGGCCCATTTTGACTGGGAAGAGTATCGCGAAGTGGTGCGCATCTTCACCCGCATGCTGGACAACGTGGTGGACGTCAACGGCCTACCCCTGCCGCAACAGCAGCAGGAGATCATGCGCAAACGTCGGCATGGCATGGGCTATCTGGGCCTCGGTTCCACACTGACCCTGCTCAAGATGACCTACGGCTCGCCAGAGTCGCTGGAATTCACCGAAGAAGTCACGCGCATCATGGCCGAAGAAGGCTGGAACGTGGGCCTTGAACTGGCCCAGGAAAAAGGCCCGGCCCCCATTATGGAAGAGGAGTTCACCATCACGCCTGCACTGCTCGCCAAGCGGCCGGAAATGGCGGCCGACGGCATCAAGGCGGGCGACCGGCTCAAGGGCCGGGTGCTGCTGGGACGCTACAGCCGTTACATGCAGCAGTTTCCACAAGCCCTGCGCGAGCGCATCGCCACAGAGGGGGTGCGTTTTACGCACCACAGCTCGATTGCCCCCACCGGCACCATTTCCCTGTCGCTGGGCAACAATGCCAGCAACGGCATCGAGCCCTCCTTTGCCCATCATTACAGCCGCAACGTCATCCGCGAGGGCAAGAAGAGCAAGGAAAAGGTGGATGTGTTCTCCTTCGAGCTCCTCGCCTATCGCACCCTCGTCAATCCGGATGCCATGCCCTTTGCCGAATCGGGCGAAGGCCGCCTGCCCGACTACTTCGTGGACTCCTCCAACATCCCGGCACGCGCCCATGTGGACATCCAGGCGGCGGCGCAAAAATGGATTGACAGCTCCATTTCCAAAACTATCAACGTGCCCACGGATTACCCCTACGAAGATTTCAAGGACATCTATTTCTACGCCTACGAACAGGGTCTGAAGGGGTGCACCACCTTCCGCTTCAATCCGGAGGCCTTCCAGGGCGTTCTGGTGACGGAAAAGGATCTGGAGAGCACCACCTACCGCTTTACGCTGGAGGATGGCTCGACCGTCGAGGCCAAGGGCAATGAGACCATCGAGTACGATGGCGAACTGCACAGCGCTGCCAACCTGTACGATGCCCTCAAAGAAGGCTATTACGGCAAATTCTGACCCGGAGAAGAAAATGACCTTGAAGATCGACAAAAAAATCACCGGGTATGCCGTCGTCACGGAACAACCCGAGGCGGCGCCAGCCGTAGAACCCCACAGCGCGGAAATCCATCAACTGGGTGAGCCCCTGTCCCGCCCTGACAAGCTGGTAGGCAACACCTACAAGATCAAGACGCCCGTCACCGATCACGCACTCTACATCACCATCAACGATGTGATCATGAACGAGGGCACGCCGCAGGAGCACCGCCGCCCCTTCGAGATTTTCATCAACTCGAAGAACATGGAACATTTCCAGTGGATCGTGGCGCTCACCCGCGTCATGTCTGCGGTGTTCCGCAAGGGGGGCGACATCACCTTCCTGGTGGAAGAGCTGCACAGCGTGTTCGACCCCAAGGGAGGCTACTTCAAGAAGGGTGGCCGATACATTCCCAGCCTCGTGGCCGAGATTGGCGAAGTGCTGAAGGAACACCTGCATGAAATCGGCATGCTGAAACGCCCCGAGCAGGAGGCCCAGCAAAAGGAATTCCTAGAGGCCAAGCGCCAGGAATACCTGGAAAAGCAGGCCCAGACCAGCGCCGCCACCGGCGACAACGGCTTCCCGCCTGGCGCCACCCTCTGCGCCAAATGCTCCACCCAAGCGGTCATCAAAATGGACGGTTGCCTCACCTGCCTCAACTGCGGCGACAGCAAGTGTTCCTAGTACTTTAGCAGTACGGGTGCGGGAACTTGTGGGTTAAACCATAAGCTGCTGTCAAAAAATACTCATAAACAGCAACAAAATTGCAAACCTAAACGCCCCTTCGGGGGCGTTTTTTGTCAGCAAGCGTGAGGGGACGCATATGGCATTTACACCACGGCATGAAAACCCCGATCAGCGCTACCAACCGGGAAGCTCATTCAGGATTAAGGCATGAACGTGCCCTTAGCTAGCGCGTCTTTCAATGCGCTCCATGCCAGAAAGTTTCCTTAGAAAGGGTTCAGTAATGCACAACGGTACGGATCGACTTGCCCTCGTGCATCAGATCAAAGGCATTGTTGATATCATCGATGCGCATCGTATGAGTCACGAACGGTTCGAGCTGAATTTTCCCATCCATGGCATCCTTGACCATGCCCGGCAACTCTGTGCGCCCCTTGACGCCACCGAAGGCTGATCCAAGCCAGCGTCGGCCAGTCACGAGTTGGAACGGGCGCGTCGAGATTTCCTGACCGGCGCCTGCTACGCCGATGATAACCGACTGGCCCCAGCCGCGATGCGCGCATTCCAGAGCGGCACGCATGACATTGACGTTGCCAATGCACTCGAAGCTGTGGTCGACACCCCATCCAGTCATGTCGATGATGACTTGCTGAATAGGTTTGTCAGAGTCATTGGGGTTGACGCAATCGGTGGCACCGAAAGCCTTGGCCAGTTCGAATTTAGCTGGATTGGTATCAATCGCGATGATACGGCCTGCCTTGGCGTGTGCTGCACCTTGGACCACTGCCAGGCCGATACCGCCGAGTCCGAACACAGCCACTGAATCCCCTTCCTGGACCTTGGCCGTATTCTTTACTGCTCCGAGACCCGTGGTGACGCCACAACCGAGCAAACAGACATGCTCTGGATTTGCGTGAGGGTCAATCTTGGCGAGCGAGACTTCAGCCACCACTGTGTATTCGCTGAATGTGGAGCAACCCATATAGTGATAGATGATCTGGCCGTTATAGCTGAAGCGCGTTGTACCGTCAGGCATTACGCCCTTGCCTTGTGTCGCACGGACGGCCACGCAGAGGTTGGTTTTACCGCTCTTGCAGAACAAGCATTCGCCGCATTCTGCGGTATAGAGTGGAATGACGTGGTCACCCGGCTTAACACTTGTGACATCTTCGCCAACCTCTATGACAATTCCGGCACCTTCATGGCCCAGCACGACGGGGAACAGACCTTCCGGGTCGTCTCCAGAAAGCGTGAACGCATCCGTGTGGCACACCCCGGTATGCGTGATTTTGACCAAGACCTCGCCTTTACGGGGCGGCTCGACGTCAATCTCGACAATTTCCAGCGGCTTTCCAGGGCCAAATGCGACAGCAGCACGTGATTTCATGGCGATCCTTAATTAATGTGAGATGGCGTGTGGCCGCGACAGCGGGCGCTTGTGAGCGCTATTGAAGGTAGGAGCGCACAAGGGTTATGACTTCGTCGATGGACTTCTGCAATGTCTCACTCCCAGCGGCCAAATGTGTGAACTGCTCACGCAGGTTGTTTTCAAATACGGCAGCCGTCGGTCCGCTAATTGCGCCTTGGACGGCAGCTCAGATATATCCACAGTAACCACGGCCCACACCCACCCCTTAAATTCATGGGCTTCCTGAAAATCGGAGGAAATGGACGATGACTCGGGAATTACACCGTTGTCGTCAATTACCATATCCAACCACAATTCAATCGTCTCCTTGGCATTATCGTCGTCCTCATCCGGGCTGTCTCCCTTTGAAAAGTCGCCCGGAAGCTCAAGGTTCATATCAGACGTTTCAAGACAGAATCAACGCACACCTCAGGGCTGTCGAAGCCGGCGTTCAAATGAATTTCTGGTGCTTCGGGCCGTTCATAGGGGCTGTCGATCCCGGTGAAGTTTTTAAGGTCACCCCGACGAGCTTTGGCGTACAGCCCTTTCTGGTCCCGACGTTCGCACTCAGCAAGTGGCGTATCCACAAACACTTCCAAAAACTCGCCTTCTGCAAATAGCCCCCGCGCCATGCGGCGCTCGCTGCGGAAAGGTGAAATAAAGCTTACCAGTACGATCAGGCCGGCATCCACCATAAGTTTTGCTACTTCTGCTACACGCCGAATGTTCTCGATGCGATCTGCTTCCGTAAATCCCAAATCCCGGTTAAGACCATGGCGCACATTGTCACCATCGAGCAGATAGGTATGTTTGCCCTCGATCAGCAGGCGCTTTTCCAACAAGTTGGCAATGGTGGATTTGCCCGAGCCTGATAACCCTGTAAACCAGATACAACGCGGCGTTTGATGTTTCTGTTGGGCACGTGCGAGCTGATTGATTTCAAGGGCCTGCCAATGAATGTTGCTGGCACGGCGCAGAGCGAAAGCGATCATCCCGGCGCCCACCGTATTCAGGGTGAGCTTGTCCATCAAAATGAAGCCGCCCAGAGTCCGGTTGACACTATAAGGTTCGAATACTAATGGTGCGCTGGTGGCAAGATTGACGGTAGCGATATCATTCATGTCCAGGGTCTTGGCGGCCAAATGCGCACCGGTATTCACATCTTCACGGTACTTGATTTCAGTTACAGAGGCTGTGACTTCCCGATACCCCATTTTCATCAGATACTGCCGGCCCGCACTCAGGGGATGATCCGTCATCCACAACAACCGGGCCTCGAACTGGTCCGCCACTTCCGGCGGGGCCTGCATGGCAACCAACACGTCACCGCGACCCACATCCACTTCATCCTCCAGTGTCAGCGTCACGGCGTCGCCAGACCGGGCCTGTGTCACTTCAGTGAAACCCGCCAACACTGTTTTGACACGCGACTGCACACCCGAAGGCAGCACGCGCACAATGTCACCAGGGCGGATCACGCCTGCCGCAATACGGCCGCAAACCCCCCTGAAGTCCAGGTGGGGTCGATTGACCCATTGCACGGGCATTCGAAAAAGTGCTCTGGACTGATCCTGTTGCACCACCACCGTATCCAGGTAAGCCATCAGGGGCGGGCCGGAGTACCAGGGTGTTTGGGCACTGGGGTTCAACACGTTGTCCCCAGTAAGGCCTGACAACGGGATGGCATGAATGCTGGAAAACCCAAGATCGTTGGCAAACCCACGGTAATCGGCAACGATCGCGTTGTACACGCCCTCGTTAAACCCCACCATATCCATCTTGTTGATGGCCAGCACCACATGGCGAATGCCCATCATGGCTACGATCCGGCTGTGACGCCGGGTCTGAACCAACACGCCCTTGCGCGCGTCGATCAGAACCACGGCAAGATCCGCAGTCGAAGCGCCGGTGGCCATGTTGCGGGTGTACTGTTCGTGACCGGGGGTGTCGGCCACTATAAAACGGCGCCGGTCGGTGGAAAAAAAGCGGTAGGCCACGTCGATGGTGATACCTTGTTCCCGCTCCGCCTGCAATCCGTCCACCAGAAGTGCCAGGTCAAGGCACTCTCCCTGGGTGCCATACTGGCGGGAATCTCTGGCGAGGGACTGCAGCTGGTCATCGAAAATTGCCTTGCTTTCAAACAACAGTCGACCAATCAGTGTACTTTTGCCGTCATCGACGCTGCCACAGGTGATAAAACGCAGCGCGTCTTTGGCTTGCTGACTTTCCAGAATATCTTGAAGCGCTCGAGGTCCCGGTGCCACCATCAGAAATACCCCTCTTGCTTCTTTTTTTCCATGGAGCCCGGCGCATCGGTATCGATGAGCCGACCCTGGCGTTCTGAACTGCGCGCATTGAAGGTCTCGGCAATGACCGCCTCCAGGGTATCCGCCTCGGATTCGATGGCAGCCGTGAGCGGCCAGCAACCTAGGGTGCGAAACCGCACGCGCCGGGTTTCCACCTGCTCACCCGGGGCAAAGGGAAAACGCTCATCGTCCACCATGAGCCATTGGCCACCACGCTTCACCACGGGACGATCCTCCGCCAGATACAAGGGCACGACAGGAATGCGTTCCGCATGAATGTACTGCCAGATGTCGAGCTCGGTCCAGTTGGACAGAGGAAAGACCCTGATCGATTCGCCTGGGTGAATATGCGTGTTGTAGAGGGTCCAGAGCTCGGGGCGCTGGACCTTGGGGTCCCAACGGTGGCCACCTGCCCTGAAGGAGAAAATGCGCTCCTTGGCTCGAGACTTTTCCTCATCGCGGCGCGCCCCGCCAAGCACCACGTCAAACCCGTGCTGGTCCAATGCCTGTTTGAGCGCCTGGGTTTTCATGACATCTGTATAGTAGCCGCTGCCATGGGTGAAGGGGCCTACGCCCGCAGCCCCCCCTTCCGGGTTGGTATGCACGATGAGCTTCATGCCACTTTCAGCAGCCATGCGGTTGCGATGGGCGTACATGGCCTTGAACTTCCAGCCGGTGTCCACGTGCAATAGGGGAAATGGCGGGGATGTGGGATAAAACGCCTTGCGCGCCAGATGCAGCATGACTGACGAATCCTTACCAACAGAATAGAGCATCACGGGGTTGCGCGCCCCCGCGACCGCCTCACGAATAATTTCTATTGCCTCAGATTCTAATGACCACATGAACAACAGTATTCATCACACACCCAGGATGATCAAAACTCCAGCCCCTATGGCCAAGACGGCCATGACCATTCCCATTCCAGGGAAGCCAAAGTGAATGAGATGTGACAAGCCATTGAGAACAAGCCAGACCCCCAACAAAAACGAACCAATACTTCTCGATAGTTTCATTCAAACAATTCCTTTAGTTAATGACAGACCTTCAACAACACCGGAGAGTCGCCCCGGACAGGTGCGCAATCAGACCTTAAGCATCGGATAATCGCTTACCCATGAGACCCAATATTTTCAGTCGTTTTACCTGCAACTCAAACTGATTGATGGGAATCGGTTTGCCAAAAAGGTAACCCTGAAAATGGGTACACCCCTTCTTCACGAGCAATTGTAACTGCTCCTCAGTCTCAACGCCTTCTGCAATAACCCCCAGGTTCATGCTGTGTGCCATGGCAATAATCGTCCGCACAATAGCCCTATCATTGCTATCTACGGCAAGATCGCGAACAAAGGATTGGTCGATCTTGAGCTGATCAAGGGGTAGCAGCTTGAGATACTGCAGTGAAGAATAGCCCGTGCCGAAGTCATCCAGCGTAAACCGGACACCTATCCCTTTCAATGCGTTCATGGTTTCAATCGTGTCTTCAATATTTTCCAGAAGGGTGCTTTCCGTCAGCTCCAGCTTGAGCAGCCCAGGATCTATGGCATGCCGCAGCACGGCAGCCTGCACCTGTTCCACAAAACCTGACTGACGGAATTGCCTGGCACTGATATTAAATGACAGGATAAAGTCACGGGTAAGTTCATCCGACTGCCAGGCCTTGAGTTGGGCGCAGGCCGTTTCCAACACCCACTGACCAATCGGCAGTATCAGTCCCGTATCTTCGGCCAGCGCAATGAACTGGCCAGGGTATACCACCCCACGACTGGGGTGAATCCAACGAATCAATGCTTCCGCACCCACCGCTTGCTGTGCATCATTGGTTTGGATCTGGTAATAGAGCTGGAATTCCTGGTTTTCAATTGCTTTGCGCAGTTCTTCTTCAAGGGTTGCTCGTTCGAATACAATTTCCTGCATCTGCTTGTCAAAGAATCGTTTGGCATTTCTGCCTGAACTCTTGGCCTGATACATGGCGATGTCGGCCTGTTGCAGCAGTTCATCAATGGACTGAAGCCGATCATTAAAAATCGCAATGCCGATACTGCAGGTGCCGTGGTATTTGTGTGTTGCAATTTGATAAGACTCGCTTAGGACAGCAAGAATCTTATCTGCAACAATTTCTGTTTGAGTCGCCGCCTCGATCTCATCCTCATCAAGCTTTTCCAGCATAACCACAAATTCATCACCTCCGATTCTCGCCACAGTATCCCCTTCCCGGACACAGGAAGTCAGGCGCAGCGCGGTTTGCTGCAGCAGAAAATCCCCCATCGAGTGGCCGAGAGTATCGTTGATCGTCTTGAAATTATCCAGGTCGATAAACAAGACCGCTCCCGATCCTCCGTGTCGTGAACAGGTCACCAGGGCGCGCTGAAGCCGGTCTGAGAGCAGACGCCGATTGGGAAGTCCCGTGAGGGGGTCGTAGAATGCGAGAGTCTGTATTTTTTCTTCAACCGCCTTTTGTTCGGTAATGTCGATGTGCGAACCGACATAGTGGGTGACGACGCCATCATTTCCAGTAACGGCAGATATGGTGAGCAGTTTTGGAAATATATCGCCATTCTTGCGCCGGTCCCAGACCTCGCCTTGCCACTTTCCGGAAGCGTTGATGCACTCCCACATCTTGCGGTAAAAATCCGCATCATGGCGGCCAGACTTGAAAATCCGTGGTGTTTTGCCCACGACTTCCTCAGCTGAATAGCCAGTGGACAACGAAAAAGCCTTGTTGACCCGCAAGATCACCTCGTTAGCATCGGTGATCATCAGGCTTTCCTGAGAATCAAAAGCTGAAGCGGCTATGCGCAACTCTTCCTCAGCAAACTTACGCGCATTGATATCGGAATAGACCCAAATGCTACCCTCATGAGGATGATCAGGATCCACCGATTTTCCTGAGAGTGTTCCCCAGAATTCGCTGCCATCCTTGTGCCGAAGCTTTACTTCACCAAAGTACCCATCGCCTTTTGTGGCAGCCTTGTAGCCTTCTGCGCCAATACGATCGTATGTTTCGCGTGAGTCATAGAGCATCTCAGTGGACATGCCAAGAAGCTCACCATGGTCATATTGAAACATTTCTTCAAATCGCTTGTTGCAAGATACGATGCGTCGATGCTTGATATACGCAATACCGACCATGGCATGACTTAATATTGTTTCGTTTTCAATAAAAATCTTGCGGCTTTGAGCTTCCCGTTCCATCCGGTCGGTAACATCCTGGGCGAGAGAGAAAGCGTATTCCTCACCATCCACCGCAATGTAACTGGTCGTGATTTCCACCGGCAGGATCGCTCCATCCTTGCGTTTGTGGTTCGCCACAAAGGTTTTGATCTTGCCTTCCTTGATGGATATCCACCGCTCTGGCCAGGAATCCGGATTAAAGTAGGGATCGAAAAAACTGATGTCCTGTCCTACCAGTTCAGACCGTGAATAGCCCAGGGTGGTGCAGGCATAATCATTGACAAAGGACACCTTCCCGCCCGGGTTGATCAAAAAAATCGAGATCCTGCTTTTGTTGATGGCAGCACTCATCAACTTCAGTTGCTGTTGAGTTTGCACAAGGGCACGGTTGTCCCAGTTAGTACCGATCATGCGAAGGGGGGCGCCCTCCTTGTCCCTGACAACCTCGGCACGTCCCTTCAGATAACGCACTTCATGGTTCGGCCAGACCACGCGAAATTCGGGTTCATACACACCAACGCCAGCGACAGCGTCCTGGAGCGCTTTCATGGTGGCCGCCCTATCCTCAGGGTGCAGCCGTGATGACCACGCTTCAAAGGCACCGGTAAAGTCTTCCCTGCGCGCTCCATACAGGGCAAACATGGTTTCGTCCCAGAGCAGCTCATTGGTGCGCAGATCCAGATCCCATACGCCAACTTGGCCTGAACCAATGGCAAGTTTCAGTCTTTGCTCGCTGGTTCGAAGCGTCTCCTCCACTCGCATTCTCTCGGTAATGTCCGTGACGAAGCCGTGCCACAATACAGATCCTGACGCTTCCCTTTGCGGCATAGCATTGCCAAACAGCCAGCGCACCACATCCTTGCCAGCCCCTACTCTAAACTCGTGCTTCCATGGAGTTAGTTCATTTGCTGAAGATTGAATGGAAGCAATTAATTCTTCGAGATCGTCAGGGAAAACATTGGCAAAGACTTCAGATGCATCAATCTGAATCCTGTCAGGATTTAACCGGAGTAATTTGAACGCGCGCTGGCTGACAAAGGGAAAACAGAATCTGCCATCGGTTTGCATACGGAATTGGAAAACGACGCCAGGAAACAAAT
>DAICZS010000042.1 GCA_027311025.1 Ferrovaceae bacterium | reverse complement strand
ACCTGGGACTGAGGCAATTCGCCGGTTTTTCGGATGAAGCCCTGGAGAACATCGAGGCCCAGCAGTTTTATCGCGCGTTGGAACCGTCCCTGGCGATTGCGCAGCGCGCCGGCAAGAAGCGTCGCGTCAGGGCAATGCACGCCAAAATCGCCAACCGCAGGAAGAATCATCTGCATCAATTAAGCACCCAACTGGTCAAACGGTACGGTGCCATCTTCGTAGGCAACGTGAACGCGCAGGCGCTGGCTAAAACCAGCAAAGCCAAGTCGGTGCTGGATGCTGGCTGGGGCGCATTCCGTACCATGCTCAGATACAAGGGCGAGAGCGCCGGAGTATGGTTCGATGAGGTCAACGAAGCGTTTTCAACCCAGACCTGTAGCGTGTGTAACAGCCGCACTGGCCCCAAAGGCCAGGAAGGTCTTGGAATAAGAGAATGGCTCTGTCCGCAATGCAGCACCTTGCATGACCGGGACCGCAATGCGGCCAGGAACATTCTTGCGCTTGGACATAAGCGTCTTGCAGAAGGAATCATCACGGCTTCAGCCCGGTGAGGATGTCAAGCAATGCCCGCCTCGCGCATGGCGCGGCGGACTGTTTCATGATGCTGGGGCGACAACGGCGTGAGCGGCAGTCGCAATGCGCCACCCACCCTGCCCATTTCTGCAAGGGCCCATTTCACCGGAATGGGATTGGCCTCGACGAAGAGGTCGCGATGCAATCCCAGCAGCGTGTCATTGACGGCGCGCGTGGCAGCCACGTCACCGGCCAGCGCCGTGCGGCAGAGCTGCGCCATGGCCACGGGGGCCACGTTGGCCGTCACCGAGATGACGCCCTGCCCCCCCATCAGCATGAAGGCAGCGGCCGTACCGTCGTCACCGGTGTAACATGCAAAACCCGCCGGAGCCCGGCGAAACAGGTCCGTGGCGCGATACAGGTCGGCCGTGGCATCCTTGATGCCGACGATATTGGGAATAGCGGCAAGACGCAAGGCGGTATCGTTGGACAGGTCCGCCACCGTGCGCCCGGGCACGTTGTAGAGGATCATGGGCAGATCCACCGCTTCGGCGATGGTCTTGAAATGCTGGTACAGCCCTTCCTGGGTGGGCTTGTTGTAGTAGGGCACCACCGACAGGCTGTAATCGGCGCCCACGCTCTGGGCAAACCGGGCCAGTTCGATGGCTTCGGCGGTGGAGTTGGCCCCGGTCCCGGCAATCACCGGAATGCGGCCGGCGCAGTATTCCACGGCGGCCTTGATCAGGGCCTCATGTTCCTGCACGTCGACCGTGGGGGACTCGCCCGTGGTGCCCACAATGGCGATGGCGGCCGTGCCCGAGGCCACATGCCAGTCCACCAGCGCCTTCAGGCGTGGAAAATCCAGGCTGCCATCCTCCAGCATGGGGGTGACGATCGCGACCAGACTGCCTTGCAACATGACCGATTCCCTGCACATAAAGGGCCAATTCTACTACAAATTTTCCTTATCCCAGCGCAACAGCGCGGGCGCTTCAGGGATAATGCGGGGATGAACATTTTACTCACCGGCCCCCAGGGGCAAGTGGGGACCGCGCTGCGGCCCCTGCTGGAACCACTGGGCACGCTCACCGTCCTGGGGCGCGACGCCCTCGACCTTGCCGACGCCGACGCCATCCGCGCCGCCGTGCAAGGGCTTCGTCCACAGCTCATTATCAATGCAGCGGCCTATACCGCCGTGGATCGTGCCGAAACCGAACCCGACCTGGCACAGGCCATCAACGGCGTGGCGCCGGGCGTACTGGCCGAAGAGGCCGGACGCCTGGGGGCGGCCCTGATCCACTATTCCACCGATTATGTGTTTGACGGCAGCCATACCGGGCCCTATGTGGAAACCGACCCGCCACACCCCCTGGGCGTTTATGGCCGCAGCAAATGGATGGGAGAGCAAACCGTCCTGGCCAGCGGCACGCCCGCCTGGATCTTCAGGACCAGCTGGGTGTACGGTCTAGGTGGCGCCAACTTCCTCAAGACCATGCTGCGCCTGGGACAGGAGCGCGAGTCCCTCAACGTGGTCAACGACCAGTGGGGGGCGCCCACCTGGGCCCGTTCCATTGCCGAGGCCACCGCCACGTTGGTGCAGGAAGCCCGCAACAGCGGCGATGTTGCCGATTTCATCCGCAGACACCAAGGCGTCTACCACATGACTAATGGCGGGGCCACCACTTGGTTTGCGTTTGCCCAGGCCATATTTGCCCTGCGCCCCGAGTGCCGGGCCCGGCTCAACCCCATTCCGGCCAGCGCCTATCCCAGCCCGGTGCGCCGTCCGGCCAACAGTCGCCTCAGTAACGACAAACTAGCACGGTGCCTGCACGTCACCCTGCCCGACTGGCAGGATGCCCTCGAGCGCTGTCTCGCTGAACTCCCTCCCATCCCAAGGTAAGGCATTGTCATGAAGGTCATTCCCACCGCCATTCCCGAAGTCCTGATCATCGAACCGCGCGTATTTGGCGACGAGCGCGGTTTCTTTTTCGAGAGTTACAACGAGCGCCTGTTCTGGGAAGCCACCGGCGTACCGGCGCGCTTCGTGCAGGACAACCACTCGCGCTCCGTGCGCGGCGTGCTGCGTGGACTGCACTACCAGATCGGCCAGCCGCAGGGCAAACTGGTGCGCGTGGTGGCCGGCGAAGTGTTTGACGTGGCGGTGGATCTGCGCCGCGGCGCCATCACTTTCGGCCAGTCCGTGGGCCTGACGCTCTCGGCAGAAAACAAACGCATGCTGTGGATTCCCCCCGGCTTTGCACACGGTTTTCTCACCCTCTCCGAACACGCCGAATTTTTGTACAAGACCACCGACTACTGGGCGGCAAGCGAAGAGCGCAGCATCCTCTGGAGCGACCCCACCCTCGCCATCGACTGGCCGCTTGCGGCCCTGCAAGGCGAGCCCCCGGTGCTCTCACCCAAAGACGCGGCAGGCGTACCCTTCCTGTCCGCCGAGGTCTATCCCTGAACGCGCGCTGGATGGCGGGGCGCTACGCCCTGCTCATGGGCCCCGAGGACGTCGCTTTGCTGAAGCTTGACGACGCACGGGCCTAACGCAAGAACAGCCAGAGGGACAAACCGCTGCCCAGGGCCACCACATAGATCTTGATCCAGTGGTTGGGGATGCGCTGCAACAGCCAGCGCCCCAGAAACGATCCCGCTAGGGCCCCCACGGCCAAGGCCAGTGCCACCGGCCACACCACGCGCGCAGCGATGGCAAAGATCACGAAGGACGCCGAGGTGATTACTACCACCAGCACGTTCTTGGTGGCAATGGCCGCGCGGGGTGGCTGGCCGCTGACGGTGAGCGCCGCCAGCATGAGAAAACCGATGCCCGCCGCAAAATAGCCCCCGTACACGGCAATCAGAAACTGCACCGCCACGAGGCGTCGCTGCGCGGCGCGACTGGGCCCTGCATCGTCAGCCCCCGTTGCCATCACCGGTGAGGGGCGTGCCAGGCTGCCCCAGGCAAAGATGGCTGTGGCAAACAGCACCAGCCAGGGTACCAGCCTGGAAAAAAACGAGGACGGAGTGAGCACCAGCAGCAATGAGCCCAGACAACCGCCCACGAGGCTGACGGCCAGCAGCACCTTGAGGGAGAGCTGGCCCAGCCCCATGGCCAGCGGCCGGCTGACATGGGCCGAACTGATCTGGTTGGGGAACAGTCCCATGGCCGAAGTCATGCTGGCCGTGACGGGGTCAATACCCAACAACAGCAACACCGGAAAAATGATGAAGGTGCCTCCCCCCGCCATGAAATTCTGCGCGCCGGTGTACACCCCCATCACCAGCACCAGGGTCAGCATCTGCCAGGTGACGGTCATGGGCGCAGCCCCGCAAGCCAGTCCAGCACCGCCTGCGTGGAACGAAATTCATCCACGGCGCGCACTGGACAGGTCAGGCCATGACCGAGCGCCATTTTGGCCAGCGCTGCTCCCGGGCCCAGTTCCAGCAGCACATCGGGCTGGTACTCGGCAATCATGTTGAGACAGTCCTCCCACGCAATGGGCGTAGAGACCTGTTCGGCCAGTGCTGCCAGCGCCGCATCGCGCGTGCGCACCACGCAGGCCCGGCTGCCACTCAACAGCGGCATGTGGGGATCAGCACCCGGCTCGGCCAGCAGCAGTGCATGCCAGGGTTGCTGCACCGATTGCAGCAACGGCGTATGGGCCGGCACATGTACCGCCAGCGGCGTGGGGTGCGCACCACTGCAGGCCGCAAGGCGTGTTGCCAGCGTGTCGAGGTCGGCGCGCAAGCCGCCAACCAGCACCTGCTGTGCAGCCACGCGGATGGCCACATGCACGGCCAGCCCCGAGGACTGCTGCGCCAGCAATGCCGCATCACAGCCGCTCACCGCCATCATGCCGGCGGGCGCGCCCAGGCGCATGCTGGCCTCGCTCATCAGGCGGGCCCGGGCCCCTGCAAGAAAGGCGCCATGCGCCTCGGGCCACATCCCGGCGGCGGCATACGCCGCAGTCTCGCCAGCCGAATAGCCTGCCAGCAGGACGGGCCGGGGCAAATGGCGAATAAGGGCCTTCCAGCGCAGCCACTGCAACCCAAAAATCAGCACCTGGGCCACGGCGTTATCGTGCAGCTGGCGCTCGTCCAGGGTTGCCAGACTGGTGCCAGCCTGCAGGAATTGCGCGTCCAGGGCGTGGTGTAATTCAGGCGTGCCTTCGCGCAGGATTTCGTCGCGGTGCGCCAGGGTTTGCAGGCCCTGCCCGCTGAACAGGACGATCAGCCTCACGACGGCTCCAGCGCCACCAGCAACAGCAGCGCTGCCAGGAGGTCGGCGCTGCCGCCGGGGCTCAGGCGACGCGCCACCATGCGCTGGTGAATGCCCTGCGCCTGGGCTTGCCAATCCTCCTGAAGTACCCCGCCGCGCCCGAGAAAGGCGGCGGCCTCGGCTTGCGCAAAATGCAGCCCCGCAAGGCCGCCCCGCCATACCAGATTGGAATCGTCGAGGTGGGCCATGAGGGCAAAGAAAGCCGCAAGCGCCGCACGATGCGGTTCGCCCGTATCCCGCAGGGCTGCACGATAGGCGGGCAGCCCCTGCTGCCGCAACGCTGGAAACCCCTGTGCGGCCTGCCAACGCGCACCACGAATGCCGTGCCGCTGTGCTGCCCAGGCGCCATGGCTTGCGTACGCGGGGAGGTCTGTCGCCTGGCGCAGGATGGCTTCGCCCCAACGCGCACCCACGGTGTGGCACATCGTGTCGGCGTCCGCCGTGAGGCAAGCTCCTGCGGCTGCGGCCAGCAGCCCCAGGTTGAAGATGGCCCCGCGATGCGTGTTCACGCCGCCGGTGGCACGCAACATGCGCGCCTCAGCGGCCAGCCCCAGCGCCTGCAGCGCCTCGAAACCTGCCCCTGCCCGACCGGCTGCAGCAATCGCCGCAAAGTAGCGGCGCAGGGAAAACAGGCTGCGAAAAAAGAGCGCGGGCGTCATATCGGCATGGGCGCCATTGTCCTGCAGGCTCACCAACCCCGGCTTGGGATGGAGCCGCAGTTCCTGGTGCAGGGCGCGCACGGCAGCTATGGCAATTGAGGACATTGGGGACAGACCCCAATTTTGGGGTTTGTCCCCAATGTCCTCAATTGTTTTTCCAATGACGCCGCTTTTTTTAAGGACCACGGCCTGATCCGACTTGGCAATGAGCCATCCGGGACGCTGCCCTGGCGCCCCCAGTTCGCGCCAGGCCACGGCCCACTCGCCCATGCGCACTTCGCCGTCGATGCGCGGCACGGGATGCCGGGCCTGCAGCGCTTCGAGTTCACGCAGCAGGGGATCGATGGTGGCTTCGTCCTCGACGTCCAGCAGCAGGTCGAGATCACTGTCCGGATTAAGGCAGGGCTGGGGCGAAAAATATTGCAGGGCGAGTGACCCATACACCCGGATGTCGACGCCGTGGCGTTGGCTCAAGTCCTGCAGGTCCTGCAGAGTGGGCTGCCAGGAGGGCGGCGCGTAGGCCTGCACAGCCGCGAGGGAGAGGGGCGGCATGGCACGCAACACGGCATCCGGGGCTACCGTCACGCCCACCCGCTGGCGCGGCCCCGGCACGGGGCGGGTGACCCCCAGGCGCAGCTCGCCGGCTACGGGGCTGCGCGCCACCACCAGCGGGCGGCCGCTGGCCACCCAGTCCTGCAAAAAAGAACGGTCTGGGGCACTGACCCCGGCATCTGTCCGCACCGCATCTGGTTTGAGCCAGGCCCAATGGTGACGCCGCAATGTTGCGCTAGCCGTGCCCATGCAGCACCTCTTGGGCCACGGAAGCCGCAAGCTTGCGCCCGCCGCGTTCAGCCCCAAGGCGTGCCCGCTCATCCTCGTGGCTGCCCTGCAGCAGCGCCTGCAATTGCGCCGCCCAGTCCTCCGTCCCGGTCCAGAGCGCGTGGATGCCGCCCATGCGCCAGTAATTGTCCGCACCGGGTGCAAACACGGGGGAGAAGCCCGCCAGCTCCGTGAGGCGCTCGTAGGGAATGCGGGTGATGCGCGCCATGGCGCGCAGGTCCATCACGCGCACCTCGGCGCCGGGCAAGGCCACGATGACGTCCGCCAGCAGCCCGAAGGCCAGGAAGCCGCCAGAGACGGCCTCGCCATCGATGAGCGTCACCAGCCGGTGCCCCGCGCTGCGCGCCAGATTGACGCAGCGGGCGAGATGGGCAAAATAGCCGTTGAGCCCCAAGAGCTCTTCGCGCCGCGACAGCGCCTGCCCCTGGGTGTCGGCAATGAACACGATGGGACGGGGCTGGTTGCCGTCATCGGCGACGCCCCGCAGCACGGCGGCGGACAGGGCAAGCGCAATGCGCGTGTCGATCGCCGCATGCTCCGTGGTGCCGATCACATGCACGCGTCCCGCAGCGGTCTGCCCCCAGCCGCACAGCACCTGCCCTGCCTCAATGACCTCATGGCCTGCGGGGAACAGGCGGTCCAGCAGTGCCTTCTTGCTCATGCTCATCGCTCCCGCGCCTCCAGGCAACGGTTGAATTCTGCCGGATCCATCAGGGCAACTTCCTCGCCCAACCCCATGTGCTGCCACACCTGTTGCCCGTCGCGAATGCCGGGGTCGAGGGCCGCACGCGCCTCGAGGTGCCGCTGCGCGGCTTCGAGGGTTTGCAGCGCATCTGGGGACAGACCCCGCTGGCGGGGGCTGTCCCCCATGGTTTTGCTCCCCATCATTTCCTTTGCGGCGGCGGCACGAAACGCGGCGATGTCGTCGTCCAGCAGCAGGGTGGCCTCTCCCAGCGTGCGCCGAATCTTGCCGCCGGTGATGCGCCACACCAGTGCGCGATCACGCGAATCAAACTCTTCCACACCCTTCACCGTCTCGATCACTTCCGGACCCGACAGGCCGAGCCGCCCTTCCTCGGAAATGAGCAGGGCATCGCACAGGCGCGCCACGATACCCATGCCGCCAAAGGCGCCGCAGGTACCGCCCACCAGCGCAATCACCGGAATTCCGGCAGCCTGCGCGGCAAACAGGGCGCGCATGATTTCCGAGATGGCAATGAGCCCCGCATTGGCCTCGTGCAGACGCACACCGCCCGAATCCACGCACAGCAGCACGGCACGCGCGCGCACCTCGATGGCGCGCAACAGGGCGCCGCGTATTTTTGCGCCATGCACTTCACCCACGGCGCCGCCGTTGAACAGGCCTTCCTGTGCAATCACAACCACCAGCTGTGCCTCGAGCAACCCCTGCCCCACCACCACGCCGTCATCAAAACTGACGGGGGCATCCAGCGCCGCGAGGTGCGGGCTGGTAATGCGCCGGGCAGGCCCCAGCCATTCGGTAAAGGAGCCGGCATCGAGCAGCCCCTGCACGCGCAGACGCGCCGAGGCCTCGCGAAAACTTTGTGGTGCGCTCGTCATCATGAAGTGCGCAAGCTTTGGTACGCCTGGTCCAGGCGCAGGCTGACCACGGCTGGGGTGGCCCCCGCGTCGTGGATGGAAAAGGTGAGGCCGCCCACGGGATGGCGTGAGGCAAAGTCGCACAACACCGCCTGCCACACTTCAGAAAACCCGTGAGCCGCCGTCTGCACTTCAAAGACGCAGCGGGCCGCATCGGGCCCCGGTTCCACCAGTACTTCCAGGTTTCCGGAAGAGACGACGCCGTGCAAAAGCGTCTGGGGGGAGAGCGTGTCGTCCTGGAGTGAGGGCAATTCGAGGTGCAGGGTTTCCATGGCAGTGACCTGAAGGCGAGTGATTACCAGTTGCGGAATTGTTTGGGCGGCTGATACAGGCCGCCTGAGGCGCGCACCAGATCCTTGATGGAGCGTGCTGCCAGAAGATCACGCGTGGCATCGCGCACATCGATGCCCATATCCTCCGGCCGGCGAATGACGCCGCGATCGCGCAGGTTTTCCACCAAGGTCCGATCGCGCGCGCGACCCACTGGCGTATAGCCCGCCACGCCGCGAATGGCCTGCTCCCGCTCTTCGGGTGAACGGCACAGCAACAGGTTGGCAATGCCTTCCTCGGTCACCACGTGACTGACGTCGTCGCCGTAGATCATGATGGGGGGCAGCGCCATACCCATGTCTTCCATGAGCTGCCAGGCATCCAGACGTTCCACGAACGTGGGGTGATGGGGCTCGTGCCAGGTCTCTACGGTCTGCACCACGAGCTTCTGTCCGCGCACCTGCGTGCCCCCACCGCTGCGCTCGCGCCCGGCCTTGAGCCAGGCGGGGCTGGCATGGCGTCGTCCGCGGGCGTCCGAGCCCATGTTGGGCGCGCCGCCAAACCCCGTGATGCGGCCCAGCGTTGCGGTGGAGCTGTTGCCGGCAAGGTCCATCTGCAGGGTGGAGCCGATGAACATGTCGCAGGCATACAGCCCCGCGGTCTGGCAAAAGGCCCGGTTGGAGCGCAGGCTGCCGTCGGCTCCGGTAAAAAACACGTCGGGGCGGGCGGCCACATAGGCCTCCATGCCCACTTCCGAACCGAAAGAATGCACCCGTTCCACGAAGCCCGCCTCGATGGCAGGAATCAGCGTGGGATGCGGATTGAGCGCCCAGTGGCGCGCCACCTTGCCCTTCAATCCCAGGCTTGCGCCATAAGTAGGCAGCAAGAGCTCGATGGCGGCGGTGTCAAAGCCGATGCCGTGGTTCAACCGCTCCACGCCGTATTCGGCATAGATACCCTTGATGGCCATCATGGCCATCAGCACCTGGATTTCCGTGATGTGGCGCGGATCGCGGGTGAACAGGGGCTCGATGTGGTTGGAGGTGGGCGCCACCACGAAAAAATCCACCCAGCCCGCCGGAATGTCTACGCGCGGCAGGCGATCCACGCGTTCATTGACCTGAGCGATGACGATGCCGCTCTTGAATGCGGTGGCCTCCACGATGACCGGCGTGTCTTCGGTATTGGAGCCCAGATAGAGATTGCCCTCGGCATCGGCCGCCTGCGCCGCGATCAGGCAGACCTGCGGGGTCAGGTCGATGAAATAGCGGCCGAACAGTTCGAGGTAGGTGTGGATGGCGCCGATCTCGATGCTGTGCGATTGCACCAGTCTCGCCAGGCGGTGCGCCTGGGGGCCCGCAAAGGAAAAGTCGAGGCGCCGCGCAATACCTTTTTCAAAAAGCTCCATGTGTGAGGGCAGGGCCAGCACCGACTGCACCAGGTGCAGATCATGCACGCGCTGGGGAGAACAGGCCGCCAGCGACTCTGACAGGAAGTCGGCCTGCTTCTGGTTGTTGCCCTCAAGACACACACGATCACCGGGTTCGAGCAGCGCTTCGAGCAGGGACACCATGTCGGCGGGCGCCACCTCCTTGCCGTGCGCAAAGGGCACACTGCGCTGCAAGCGAGCCTGGCGGCGCTGTGCTTCCTGGTTCCAGACACGATGGGGTTGGGGTGCGTTCATGGCGTCTTATAGTGTCGGGCCCAGCACCCAGGTGGGAAAGGCCGTGACGATGCCCGGAAAGAGCGAGAGCAGCACCACGGCCAGGATCATCAGCAGCACGAAAGGCAGCACGCCCCACACCACCGCCTTGAGCGGAATGTCCGGAGCCACGTTGCGAATCACGAAAATGTTGAGCCCCACCGGCGGATGGATGAGCCCCATTTCCATGACGATGGTCATCAACACGCCAAACCAGATGAGGTCAAATCCGGCTGCCTTGAGCGGGGGCAGGATGATGGGGGCGGTCATGAGGATGATGGATACCGGTGGCAGAAAAAATCCCAGCACCACCACGAACAGCAGGATGGCGCACAGCAGCAGCCATTTGGACAGCGTCAGCGAGACGATCCATTCGGCCGCATGCTGGCTGATCTGCAGGTAACTCATCACATAGGAATACAGCAGCGACATGCCGATGATGAACATCAGCATGGTGGATTCCTTGAGGGTGGAGGCGATGATGGGTGAGAGCTGGCGCGGACGCCACACCCCGTAGATGACAGCAATCAGGAGCAGCGCCAGCAGCCCGCCCAGACCCGCCGTTTCGGAAGGCGTGGCAAAGCCGCCGTAGAGCGCCACCATGACCCCGGTGAGCAGCGTCACGAAGGGCAACACGCGCGAGATCAGGGCGAGCTTCTCGCGCCAGCTCAGCGCATTCTCGTCGAGGTAGGCCGAACGGACGCCGCCGGACTCGTACACCTGCACGGCAGCGCGATATTCGCGCTTGAAGTTCCAGGCGGCATAAAGGGAGAACAGGGTCACCAGCAACAACCCGGGGCCCAGCGCCGCGAGGAACAGCCGCCCCAGCGAAACCTCGGCGGCCACGGAAAACAGGATCATGGTGATGGAGGGCGGCAGGAGAATGCCCAGCGTGCCCCCAGCGGCAATGATACCGGCCGCAAAGCCCGGCGAGTAACCGCGCGCGCGCATCTCGGGAATACCAGCACTGCCGATGGCCGAGCAGGTGGCCGGGCTGGAACCCGCCATGGCGGCAAACAATGCGCAGGCCAGCACGTTGGCAATGCCCAGTCCGCCCGGGACGCGCCCCATCCAGGCGTGGATGGCGGCATAGAGATCGGAACCCGCACGGGATTTGCCGATGGCCGCCCCCTTGAGGATGAACAGGGGAATGGAGAGCAGCGTGATGCTGGACATTTCCTCGTAGACATTCTGGGTGACGGTATCCAGCGCCGAGTGCGGCATGAAACCATACATGAAGACCACGGCGATGGTGCCCAGCGCAAAGGCGATGGGCATGCCGGTAAACATGAGCAGCAACGTGCCCACGCCATAGAGCACGCCCACCCACTCGCTGCTCATGCCTCCCCCTGCGCGCGCCCCGGTCCTGCCAGCACCTGGATCAACAGCTGCAGGGACAGCAGCGTCATGCCCACCGACATCAGGCCGTAGGGAATCCACAGGGGCGGGGCCCAGGTGGAGGAAGTGGTCATGCCCTCGGCCCAGGCCTCGTGCAAAAGTGTCCAGGATTTCCAGCAAAAGAAGGTACAGAACAGCAGTGAGGTGAGGTCGCACAGCCACCGGCGTACGCGGTTGACGCTGGCGGGCAGCAAGCCCGCCACCGCCTCGATGCCGATGTGCCCCCGCTGTGCCTGCACTGCGGCACCACAGGTAAAGATAGCGCCCACCAATAGGAACATGGAAACTTCGTCCTGCCAGTCCGTGGGCGTGTTGAAGAGATAACGCATGACGACGCCAGCCGTCAGCACGAGACAGGCCGCGATCACTGCCACCATGGACAGCGCCACCACAAGGCGGTTGATGCGGCCCAGGATCAGGGCTGCGATGCGCAGCGGTCCGCTGCGCGGCGGATCACTCATCAACCCGAGGGCGACGGCAGGCGTGCCGGGCAGATCCCCGCCGTGACTCACAGGGTTTTTTCCACGGCTTTCATGAGTGCGGCACAGGATTCACTGCGCGCCGCGAAGTCCTTCCAGGCCGTGCGCCGGGCAATGTCCTGCCAGCGCTGGACGGTGGCCTGCGACAGGTCGTAGGCCTTGCCACCGGCCTTGACGTAAACCTTGGCCACCTGGTTGTCGTCCACCTTGCATGCATCCAGCGCAAACTTTTCCATCTCGGCGCCCAGCGTCATGATGAGATTCTGTTCGTCACGACCCAGGCGCTCGTAAACGGCGCGTGAAATCATGAGCGGCTCAAACATGAACCAGTAGGCCTGGCCGCGCCCGGTGGTGAGCTGCTTGGCCACCTCCTCCAGGCGGAACGAGATCAGGCTCGTGCTGGAAGTCATGGCCGCATCCAGCGCACCCGTTTGCATGGCGGCATAGATTTCGTTGGAAGGCAGGTTGAGCACGGCAGCCCCCGCCTCTTTCAGCACCATGTCCATTTCGCGTCCGCCGCCGCGCACTTTCATGCCCCGGGCATCTTCCGGCTCGATGAGGGCCTTGCTGCGACTGGCCACGCCGCCCGACTGCCAGATCCAGCTCACCAAAAGCACGCCCTTGTCGGCGAGGACGTTATAGAGCATCTTGCCCGCCTCGGTATGGCGAAAGGCGGTGCCCTTGTCGTAGTTGGTGATGATGCCGGGCATGAGGCCGATGTTGGTCTCGGGCACTTCGCCCCCGGCATAATTGAGAGGCACCAACGACATGTCCAGCGCACCCTTGCGCAGCGCACTGAACTGGGCGTTGGTCTTCATCAACGAGGAATTGGGATAAACCACGGCGGTGAGGCTGCCGTTGCTGCGCTTCGCCAGTTCCTGGGCAAAACGCCTGCACAGCCGGTCACGAAAATCACCTTCGGTGAGGGTGCCTCCGGGAAACTGGTGGGAAATGCGCAGTTCGGTGGCGGCGGCGGCCCAGGGAGAGAGCCCCAGCGCGCCTGCCACGGGGATGACGGACAGTCCCTGCAGGATACGACGACGATGATTATTCATGGTTATTCCTCCTCTTGCACGCAAGATAGCTTCGGCTGTATTCTTTGTCAAACTTCTTGTATACAGGAATTGACGATCATCAAGCCCGCTCCTGCTCACATCCCAACGCACGGCAACGCGCTGCGTGCACCTGCGCCGCAGGCGCCGGCACGCCTGTCCGAAGCCCTGATGGAGACCATCGAGGACGAGATCGTTACCCGGCAATTGCCTCCGGGCACGCGTCTGGACGAAGTGGAGCTGGCGCAGCGCTTTGCCGTGTCGCGCACCCCCATTCGCGAAGCCCTGATCCAGTTGGCCTCGGCGGGCCTCGTGGAACTGCGCCCGCGGCGAGGTGCCATCGTGGCCCAGATCAGCCCGCAGCGCCTGATGGAAATGTTTGACGTGATGGCCGAACTCGAAGCCCTGTGCGGGCGTCTCGCCGCACGGCGCATCACGCCCGAAGAACGCCAGCGGCTGCTGGCGGCGCATGAGGCCTGCGCAGCCGCACGCGATGGCCAGGACCCCGACCGTTACTTCTATCTCAATGAATCCTTTCACCTCGCGCTCTACGGGGCAAGCCACAATGCCTTCCTGGAAGAACAGGCGCGCAACCTGCAGCGACGCCTGCGTCCCTACCGGCGCCTGCAGCTGCGCATCCACAACCGGGTCCTGAATTCCTTTTCCGAGCATCAGGGCATCGTGGACGCCATCCTCTCGGGCGATGAAGCGCTGACCGTCACGCGCATCCGCGATCACATCCGCATCCAGGGCGAACGCTTCAGCGACCTCATCGCTTCCCTGTAAAACGCCTTGCAGGCATTGCGTCATTTTGAAATTGACGGGGCCGCAACCACCGCGTAAAATGACTCTTTAATAACTCCTTAACTATGTTTAGGGCTTCTTTAAGACACATGCGTATCGATCAAGCGGCTGCATTGCCCCCCTCTTTGTCAGGACAGCTCGACGCGCTTGCCCAGGCCCTGGTGCGGCTGCGCCACGCCCGTCAGGTCAAACAATCCGAAGCCGCCCTGCGCGCAGGAATTTCCCGTGCAACGGCACAGCGGCTGGAACGCGGTGACCCTGGTGTCGCGCTGGGGGTGGTTTTGCGCTACCTGGATGCCATCGCCCCGGGCATCACCCTGATCAAGCTGCTCTCGGCCGACGATCCCGCGCTCGTCACGCTGGAAATGCGCCAACGCACGCAGCGCGTGCGCGGACTGAGCGCACGCGAACTAAAGGAATTGGATTTCTGATGGCCGTTTCAGTCCGCAGCCTTTACGTCTTTGCACATCTGGACGGTGCCTTTGCGCCTGCAGGAAAACTGGATCTCACCGAGGAGGGCAGCCGTCTCATTGCGTCGTCGTTTGCGTACGGCCAGCGCTATATCGAGCGCCCCAATGCCATCGAAGTCGATCCTGTGAGCTTGGGTCTGCAACAAAAGGAGCATGTGCGCGGCAGGCTGCTGGTGCCCCCCAATGGCCTGTCTTTTTTTGGTGGCATCCGCGATGCTGCACCGGACGCCTGGGGGCGTCGCGTGATCGAGGCACGGCACCAGGTCCCGGCCAACAGCCTGCCCGAATCTACCTACCTCCTGGAGTCGGGTAGCGAACGCGTGGGCGCACTGGACGTGCGAGCATCACGCGATGCACCCGCCCATCCGGTGCGCGGAGCCATTCAATCGCTGGAATATTTGCTGGAAGCGGCCGAACGCATCGAGGCTGGACAGCCCGTTCCTGTTCATCTGGCCGACATTTTCATGGCAGGCAGCGGTTTGGGAGGCATGCGTCCCAAAGCC
>DAICZS010000041.1 GCA_027311025.1 Ferrovaceae bacterium | reverse complement strand
CCTTACAGACTGTGCGTGAAAGCGTACTACTTACCCACAGAAATGTCTGAAGGACCTTTATTTTAATACTGCACCCCCACGCAATTATCGGCACATTCAAGGATTACTTTATGAAAAAAATGAGAAAACAGGCTGTCAGCCGCGACCTTTGCCTGGTGGCCTCAAACGGCCTGCATCTAACTACCAAATGCGTTAGCATTGTGGGTCGTCGTTCAAGTCAGTGGCAACGACCTCATCATGACAATCATAAACGGAGGTCATATCCATGATCGCTTCCCTTGTCTTTGCTTGCGGACCCACCCTGGCCAAAGATTTCCAGGTCCTGCAGCAGATGGCGGCCAAACCTAAAAACTACCGAACGGAAACTATTACGTGCCGTCCACGCCTGAGACCGTAAGCTGGGGCAGCCTGCCCAATGCGGACCTGAGTGCTGTATCCCCGTTTCATTTACACCAATAGTCTGGCGGTGTTGCCCGTATGAGCAGGGACTTCAAGGACCATTTCGCTGCTGTTTCTGCAGACTATGTCAGAATCCGCCCCACCTATCCTCAAGCGCTTTTTGAATGGCTCGCCGGTCAGTGCAGGTCACATGATCTGGCCTGGGACTGCGGCACGGGTAGCGGCCAGGCAGCCATTGGGGTTGCTAGGTGGTTTGATCATGTCCTGGCGACCGATGCCAGCGCCGCGCAAATCGCCCAGGCCATCGGGCATCCAAAAATTGAATACCGGGTGGCGCCGGCAGAAAGCTGCGGCCTTGACAATCAAAGTGCAGATCTTGTCGTGATCGCGCAAGCCCTGCATTGGATTGACCCTGATCGTTTCTACGCTGAAGTCATCCGTGTACTCAAGCCCGGAGGATTGATTGCGGCATGGAATTATGGGGTATTGAAGGTCGAAGGCGAGGAAGTCAATGCAATGATCCAGCGCTTTTACCACGACGAGGTGGGGTCCTACTGGCCCCCCGAGAGGCGGCATGTTGAATCAGGTTACCGCGACCTGCCTTTCCCCTTCATCCGTATCCCGGCGCCATCGTTTGCCATGAGCGCCAGCTGGACACTGAATCAACTGCTGGGTTATTTCCGCAGCTGGTCGGCAACCGCCCTGTTCATCAAGGATAAAGGGGTTGATCCGGTCAGTCGTCTTGAACTTTGCCTTAAGAATGTCTGGAAGGATGCTGATCAGCGCAGAGCTGTAGAATGGCCACTGGCCATTCTGGCTGGCCGGTAAACGCACGTATTGCATACTGATTGAACCAGGGCAAATGCGCCGTCAACTGATGAGGATTCTGGCATGAGGATTGGATTGCTTATATCAGCAGTGATCACGCCTTTGTCAATCCAGCTTGCCCATGCGGAATCCACGGGATTTTACCTTGGAGGCGGCATCGGGCGATCCTACCTCAGCTTCAATGGTGGTGATTTTGGGATGCAAATGCCTGGAATTTTTTCGCCAGTTACTAGGGACACGAATTACAAATTTTTCGGTGGCTATGATTTTAGCAAAACCTGGGCCGTGGAAGCGGGCTATGCTGACCTCGGGGCGTTCAGGTATAACGTGAATCCCATTTTAGGGGGCACGTATACGAAGCCCTACGCAGCAAATTTCAACTACAACTTTAATTACAAGGCGGAATCCTGGTTTGTGGATGCCAAGGCCACCCTGCCTGTTTCAGAACGGATCAATCTGTTCGGAAAACTCGGGGCCACCTTTAATGAAGCGACTGACTATTTTTCCATAAGGGGCCCCTACTTTCCACCGAAAGGAATACCCACTCAGATCATTTACCCCTACGCAGACTCATCCATTTTCGGATATGAGAATAGCACCGCATCAACCAACCGATTGAGGTTGCTCTCAGGCGTTGGTGCGGAGTACAACGCAACTGCGCACGTTTCCCTGCGGCTCGAGGTTGAGGATTATGGCGAATCAGGCGACCAGAACGATACGGGGCGGGCCCGATTGTCGATCTGGTCATTGGGTTTTATCTACAAACTCTAACTGACCCGTCCGTGGCTGATTCGCTTATGGGCTATTTTCCTGCACTGATTGCCGTCACTACAGGGTTCATATCGTTACCCTGCAAGGTAAAGTTCACATGCTGACCAACGGCAACGCCTTTTAGCAAATCTGCTTTTGCAACTTTGAAGCGCATGGTCATCGCTGGCCAGTTCAGATCCTTGATGGGTTGGTGATCAAGGGTGATCGTGCCATTTTTGGGATCTACGTCCTTCACCACTCCAATTCCGTGTGCTGTTTTTGCAGTCGGTTCAGCGCTGCCTGCCGGCATTTTGCCTTGCATGTGAGGCATCTCGTTCATGTTGTCTGCAAGCGCTGGAAGCACCAATGTCAGCCCGAGCGCAGCCAGTAGCATTTTTGATTGAAACATGGTTTGTTGCTCCCTTTTCAAATGCGGCCGATATTCACAGCAGCCCGGCCACAGTAGCTGCTTGTCTGGTGTCATTGCGTCGCCAGCGCATCAAACGATAGGCAGCCGGAATGACGAACATGGACATCAATGGTGCTGTCATCATGCCCCCTACCATGGGCGCAGCAATACGACTCATGATTTCAGAACCAGCCCCACTGCCCCACAGGATGGGCATCAGCCCGGCCAGAATCACCGCCACGGTCATGGCTTTGGGACGCACCCTGAGCACGGCACCCTCGCGAATGGCATCGTCAAGCAACTCACGGGTGAGCGGTGTCCCTTGGGCCAACCGTGCGGCCAGCGCCTGCCTTAAATAAATCAACATCACCACCCCAAACTCAGCCGCCACGCCAGCCAGGGCAATGAACCCCACGCCAGTGGCGATGGACAGGTTGTAATGCAAGAGATACAACAGCCATACGCCCCCTGTCAGCGCGAACGGCAGGGTGCCCATGATCAGCAAGGCTTCATCGGCACGATGGAACGTAAGGTACAACAATAAAAAGATGATCATCAATGTGGCGGGCACCACGACTTTGAGGCGAGCATTGGCACGCTCCATGAACTCAAAATGACCCGAATAGGCGACACTCACCCCTGGGGCCAGGTGGACGTTGCGAGACACCGCCCGGCGCAGGTCACCCACGACGGAAGCCAGGTCGCGGTCACGCACGTCGATATAAACCCAGCTGGCCAGCCGTGCATTCTCGCTTTTCAGCATGGGCGGCCCCTCGTCATAATGCAGACTGGCTACAGTCCCCAGCGTGATCCACTGCCCGCCTGCAGTGACGATGGGTAACTGACGCAGCGCCTCCAGCGTGTTCCGCTCATCCCGTGGGTAGCGCACGTTGATGGGATACCGGGCTGCACCTTCTACGGTCTCTCCCACCGTCTCGCCCCCAATGAGGCTGGTGACCACAGACTGGACATCGTTGATGTTGAGTCCATAGCGTGCGGCCACCGCACGGTCAATGTCGATCGTGATGTAACGCCCTCCAGACAGCCGCTCGGCAAACGCGGAGGAAATTCCGGGCACGGATTTGGCCACCTTTTCGATTTCCAGCGCCATCCGGTCGATGGAAGCGAGGTCTGACCCGGAAATCTTCACCCCAATGGGACTTTTGATGCCGGTGGCAAGCATGTCGATACGGTTGCGGATGGGCGGCACCCAGATATTCGATAGCCCGGGCACCCGGACCACGCGGTCCAGTTCTGCCACCAGCGCTTCTTGAGTCAACCCGGGACGCCACTGGTCCCGCGGTTTGAACTGGATCGTGGTTTCGAACATTTCCATGGGTGCGGGGTCGGTGGCCGTTTCCGCCCGCCCGGCCTTGCCGAATACGCGGGCCACTTCCGGCACCGTTTTGATCAGGCGGTCCGTCTGTTGCAGCAGTTCGGCCGCTTTGGCCGCAGATAGCCCTGGCAAGGCAGAGGGCATGTAAAGCAGGTCTCCTTCATCGAGCGGCGGCAGGAACTCTCCGCCCAATTGCGATATTGGCCACAATGACGTTGCCAATACTCCCAGGGCAATCAGCAACGTGATGCCGGGACGGCGCAGCACGGCATCCAACAAGGGACGATAGGACCTGATCAACCAGCGATTGAGGGGGTTGGCTTGTTCACCGGGGATATGGCCGCGAATCCAGTAACCCATCAGGACCGGAATCAGCGTCACGGCCAGTGCGGCCGCGCCCGCCATGGCATAGCTCTTGGTAAATGCCAGGGGCGCGAACATACGGCCCTCTTGCGCTTCTAGCGTGAACACCGGCAGGAATGACAGGGTGATGATGATCAGGCTGAAAAACAATGCCGGCCCCACCTCGACAGCCGCATCCGTCACCACCTGCCAGTGGTTCTCGCCTTCCAGTGCTTGCCCCGGATGCTCGCGATGCCAGGCTTCGATCTTCTTGTGGGCATTCTCGATCATGACTACGGCCGCATCTACCATGGCCCCCACGGCAATGGCAATGCCCCCCAGGGACATGATGTTGGCATTGATTCCTTGATGGCGCATCAGGATGAACGCGGTGAGAACCCCCAGTGGCAGCGAGATGATGGCTACCAATGCGGAACGCAAATGCCACAGGAACAGGCCGCACACCAGGGCCACGACGATGAATTCCTCGATCAGCTTGTGACGAAGGTTTTCCACGGCACGGTCGATGAGTTGGCTGCGATCATAAGTAGTCACAACCTCCACGCCGGCTGGCAGGCTTTTGCCAATGGCTTCCAGTTTTGTCTTGACTGCTGCGATGGTTTCACGCGCATTCTTGCCGGAGCGCAAGATGACGATTCCACCAGCCACCTCCCCCTGCCCATCGAGCTCGGCAATGCCCCGCCGCATCTCGGGGCCCAGTTGCACACGGGCCACATCCCCCAGACGCACCGGGACGCCGGCGCGAGGTGTGGCGACCGGAATGTTCCTGAAATCATCCAGGGACTGGAGATATCCCGTGGCCCGTACCATGTATTCCGCTTCGCCTTGCTCCACCACGGCGCCACCGGCTTCCTGGTTTCCAAGACGAATGGCCTCGATCAATTGACCATGTGTAATGCGGTAGGCGGCTAGCTTCACCGGGTCAGGAACCACCTGATATTCGCGCACCATGCCCCCCACGGAGGCCACCTCGGCCACATTGGGCAGGCTTTTCAATTCATACTTGAGAAACCAGTCCTGCAAGGCGCGCAACTCACCCAGATCATGCCGGCCGCTGCGATCCACCAGGGCGTATTCAAAGATCCACCCTACCCCCGTGGCATCCGGACCCAGCGCCGTCCGGGCACCCGCCGGCAACCGGCCCTGGATCTGATTGAGATATTCCAGGACACGGGAACGGGCCCAATACAGATCGGTGCCATCCTCGAACAGCACATACACGAACGAGTCCCCAAAAAACGAATAGCCCCGGACCGTTTTGGCGCCTGGCACGGAGAGCATGGTGGTGGCGAGCGGATAGGTAACCTGGTCCTCGACGATTTGCGGTGCCTGGCCTGGCAACGAGGTGCGGATGATGACCTGCACATCAGAGAGGTCAGGCAATGCATCCACCGGAGTGGTGCGCAAGGACCACACGCCCCAGGACACCAGAAACAGGGTGGCCAGCAAAACCAGGAAGCGGTTGCGAACCGACCATTGGATGAGGCGCGCGATCATTTTTGATCTCCCGTCTTCTCCATGCGCGCCAACACCCCTTTCAGGCTGGCTTCAGAGTCGATCAGAAACTGGCCCGACACCACGACCCGCTCGCCCTGCTGCAGGCCTGCCAGCACCTCGGTTTTTCCATCACCCTCACGACCGGGGGTGATTTCGGCGGGACGAAAATGGCCGGCATCCCCAGCCACGATGACCACATTGCGTTTGCCCGTGGCGATGACGGCTTCAGACGGGATCAACAGCCGGTCAGGCCCTTCTGATTTCAACAGGCTAACCTGGGCATACAGCCCCGGTCGTAGCGTACCGTCTGGATTGGGCCACTCCGTTCGAACCCGCAAGGTGCGGGTGTCCCGCTCCAGCGCCGGGAGCAAGGCGCTGATCCGTCCTGTAAACACCCGCCCCGGCCAGGTCGTGAAAGTGGCCGACACCGGCAGCCCCACTGCCAATCCCGCCGCCTGCGCTTCAGGCACCTCGGTATCCAGCCACACGCTGCCGATACCATTGATGCGTGCCAGGGTCTGACCCGGCGTGACGGTCATGCCATCGCGCACGCCAAGCTCCAGCAAAACCCCGCCCTGAGGCGCCGTAAGGGTCACCACGGCTTTGGGTACCCCGGTTTTTTCCACTTGGGCTACCAGGGCGTCGCTCATCCCCAACTGCAACAGTCGCACGCGTGCCGCCGCCGCCAACCCGGCTTCACCCGCCTGTCGCAAAGCCAGGTATTCCGCCTGGGCGCCATACCAATCCGGAACCCGTAGGTCGACCAGGGGCACCCCAGCCGGTATGACGTCGTTGGGCGCCAGGGCATACACCCGTTCCACCAACCCTGCCGTGCGCGCCTGCACCACCGAGACCAGACGCTCATTGAAGGTCAGCGCCCCTACGGCTTCAAGCCCGCGGGCCAGGCGGCCCTTTTCAACGGTGGCAAGCCTCATCCCGGTGTTCTGCAACAGGCGTGGATCGATGCGCACCCCGTTGTCTGCAGCGCTGCTCTCGCCATACATGGGCACAAGATCCATGTCCATGAATGGAGATTTGCCGGGCTTGTCGAAATGCTGGTCCGGCTTCATGGGGTCGTACCAGTACAGCACGGAACGATCTGCCGCATCAGCGGCAGGGGGGGTGTGCGCCATCGCAGCCGGATGGTCATGCCCGGCAGGCCGGTTGATTGCAAACCAATAGCCTGCTGCAGCACCCAATGCCACCAGTACGGTGATGACAGCACCCATCAGGACAATCTGTTTTGAATTCATGGTTGAATTTCCTCGGACAGATAGCGCAGTTCGGTTTCCACCGCGGTGCGACGTGCCTCAAGATCGATGCGCTTCATCCGTGTATCGATAAGAAACCTGCGCGCATCAAGCACCGTGGTCAGCGGTTCTCGGCCGGTGCGATATGCCGCCAGGGTCAGATCGAGTTTTTGTTGGCCCAGCGGTAACCATTCACGATTGATGCGTTCGATTTGACGCGCCAGGGCGCCTAGTTCGGCCAGCATGGATTCAAGCTCGGCGGTATGTTTTCGCACCATGGTTTCGCGCTCAGCGCTCACGCGTTCCAGCTCCTGCTGACGGGCTGCAATCTGGGGGTTCTGACGGGACTGCGCGAAGACTGGAAGGTCGAACGTGAATTGCACCGATACCATGTCGCCAAAGGCCGGCCCACGATGCTGATAATCCAGTTCGACGCCCCAGTCTGATTTTTTGGCAGCCTCGGCCATGGCAACCTCGGCCTGGGCCGAAGCTTGCTGCACAGTGAACACTGCAAGATCGGGGTGGCGATCCAGGTCGTGTCGCAAATGTTCGGGACTGGGAGCGTACGCAGGGGGAGTGCCGGTCAGCGGTTCGTTGGCGGCAGGGCCAACCCAACGTGCCAGGTCAGCTCTCGCCTTGGCCAGGTTTTGTTCCAGGTCATCGCGGCGATCCTCCAAAGCGATGACTTCCTGGCGATACTGCAGGCTATCGCCACCCTTGCCTTGACCCGACGACAATCGCGCTGTTACTGCAGTGTCCAGGAGATGGTTTTCTGAATCGATCTCGTCCAGCAACGCGCGCTGTTGCTGCAGAAAATAAACCCTGAGCCATGCCAGCAGGGTTTGACGCTTGACAGCCAACCGCTCGATTTCGAGCTCTGCACCGGCCCGGGCCACATTGGCTTCCGCGAGGCGGCGCGCGGCATCACGCTTGTCGCCATTGGTGATTTCCTGCATGACCCCGATCCGCTGCATGGTCATGAAATCACGCGTGCTGTTCCAGGCTTCAGAACCCTGTACCGGCAGGTTGTCCACACCCATCACCAGCTTGGGGTCAGGCAACTCTCCTGCCGAGACGCGTGCAGCGCGCGCGGCCGTGACGGTATTTTGGCGGCCTTTGAGTTCTGAGGCACGATCTTCGGCAATCCTGAGCGCCTCATCAAAGGTCAATGCGTGACTGACCGAGGCCCAGACGGCCAACAGGATAGCCAGTACCAATCGCTGGCGAGGCGCTTTCGATATTCCAGACATGATGGTCTTTCTCCAGCTGATAACAGAACCCGTGTCGCAAATCGCAGCGACACGCCCTGGATATGAGGAGAAAGCCTAGATTCGGAAAACCTGGTACTGGATACGGAGCGGCGGAGAGCCCTCCATCATGGAAAGGAAATAAGCGCGAGTGATGGCGCTGGTTGATGTGCCCTTGCCAGCCATGGGCTGAAGCACTTCAAAAAGTGTGGCCAGATCTGCCAATGGAAGGTCAGGTACTGCCGGGGTTTGATGCGACTGCGCGGATTGTTGGCAATGGGCGAGGCACAGCGGCGAAGGCGGGTTGTCCTCAGTAGCGGGCGAACCTTCCATTCCGGTGCAGTCCGCCGGCATCGGCGCTGACATCCTGACCAGATCGCTGGAAACAGGTGACTGTTGAGAACAGGCGTGCGCCACCATCATGAACTGGCCCCACGTCAGCATCATGATTAAAAACAGTGAAATCTGAAGGCGCGTTTTTTTTCTGTACATGACTGTTCATCCTAGCAGAGTCTCCAGGAATTTCAAAGGCGACGCTGGGGCAACACGCAACGTTGATGAATATCAACCATGAGGTTTTCCATGGCAGTTTTATATCACATTGTGATATAGTGACCAGACGGGACGCCAGGATCGAGTCAACCATGGACAAGCCGGACGACATCAGGGAATTCAGAAAATTGCAGCGCGCAACGCTACTGGCACAACGTTTGGCCGTGACGACGGATCAACGTCGTCAATGGAATGACGCCATCAATCACCAGCTGATCACGGGGTTTCCGTTCCTGCAACAATCGACCATTGGCATCTATTGGCCCTATAAAGGCGAGTATGATCCAAGGTTTGTGATGCGCGAATTTCGCAAGGGTGGTGCCGTTTCCGTCCTGCCGATCGTGGTTCAAAAGGCTGCACCGCTGGTGTTTCGTAAGTGGTGGCCTGGCGCGCCCATCACCAAAGGTGCATTTGGCCTGCCAATCCCCGATGGCACTGCAGCGCTTCAACCCGATGCACTGTTCATCCCTCCCGTTGGTTTTGACCTTGAGGGGTACCGGTTGGGCTATGGCGGAGGGTATTTTGACAGAACGCTTGCGGCCCTCGCGCCACAACCCCTCAAGATTGGCGTTGCGTTCGAACTTTCACGCATGGAAACCATATTCCCCCAACCCCACGACATACCCATGGATTTTATTGTGACCGAAGCCGCGGTTTATCATGTTTCCCCGGGTGGCCTGAGCAGACTTCAGGACCCAAGGGATGCATCTGCGATTGCTGAACCCGTGCGTAGCCGCAGGGCTGGCAGCTTGGCCTGATGACTTCCGCTACGCCCGCACTATGGAATTTGGGATTTCGCCCGTTTTACCTGCTGGCAGCCACTTTCAGCGTGTTCAGCATCCTGCTCTGGACCGTGCAATTCTCTGGGTTTCTCCCCATTTCGTACCTCCAGGGTTCTGTATGGCACGCCCACGAAATGTTGTTTGGGTACGTCACTGCGGTCATCGCAGGCTTTCTGTTGACGGCCGTTCGCGCGTGGACGAATCAGAACACCGCAAGTGGTGTGCCGTTGATGGCCCTGGCAGGGCTGTGGCTTGCCGGAAGGGTCCTCGTGCTGACGCCGTTTTCCACTGCGGCAACATTCATCAATGCCGCCTTCCCTGCGGCCGTGGCGGTCGCGATTGGCATTCCCTTGCTTCGGACACGCAACGTGCGCAACTATTTTTTCGTAGGACTGCTGGTGTTGATGAGCGCGCTCATCCTGGTCATGCACCTGGCCCCGGAAGGCACGATGGGGCTTTCTCCGCATATTGACCTGCAACTTGCGCTGGACGTGGTGCTGTTCATCATGGCGGTCATGGGTGGCCGGGTGATTCCGATGTTCACCAACAATGGCATCCCTGGCGCCCATGCAACACGTCATCCGCTGGTGGAAAAATGGGCGCTGGGTTCGATTCTGGCGTTGTTTGCTGTAGACCTGCTGCAACTTCCGCATACCCTGATCGCCGTGATCGTGCTGATAGCTGCTTTGGCGCAAGGGGTTCGCCTCTATCTCTGGAATCCATGGCGCACGCGTGCAACACCCCTGGTATGGATACTGCATGCCGCCTATGCGTGGATTGTCATCCATCTCATCCTGCGCGAGGCTTCTGAACTGGGACTGTTGACCGGATCCTATGCCACACATGCCCTGACGGTAGGCGCAATCGGTGGACTGACGCTGGGCATGATGACCCGCACTGCCCGCGGCCATACGGGGCGGTTGCTGGTGGCAGATCATTTTGAGCTGGCCATGTTCCTTCTGATTCAGGCAGCAGCGGTGACGCGTGTTTTTGGCGGCATGCTTTTCCCTGCCCAGTACATGGCCAGCATTGCGCTGTCTGGCGTACTTTGGGCACTGGCGTTGGGTTTATACGCTGTTCGCTACTGGCCCATACTGACGCGCCCCAGACTGGACGGCAGGCCCGGCTAGCCCTGCCCTTGGGACAAATCATGATTTACCAGTGGCTCAAACCGCTGCACATCTTCCTGGCGATGACGATTCACCAATACCCGTTTTTTGGCGTGCCGCGTCCATAAAAAAGGCCACCCCTGCGGGTGGCCTTTTGCCTTTGGGCTGGAGAATGAGCTGACGCGCTCAAGCTGCCTTGGGATGCTGTCGTTCCATGCGGTTTGCCTCGAGCCGCTCATCGATGAGATGCACGATTTCGTCAAGCTCCCGAAGTTGCTTGCCTTCGTTTCTGGCAATCATCTGCACCAACTGGTCCACCCGCTCGATATGGGTTGCCCCTCCTGACAAGGCTCTTGCCACGGAAGACGGGCTCGCCAGGTTGCTGGCAGCATTGGCATACTTGTCAAAAGGAACGAGGTCTTCAGAACGGGCACCCAGCGATATGCACAAATCGCAGACCCATTGGTAGATGCGGCGAGACAGGTTGACGTCAGAATGTACCGCATCCTTGATGGGGCGAATGCCGGAGGGTGTGACACAGCGATAATTTCCGGCAATCAGCATGCTCCACTTTGCCAGGGGCACAAACAATGAATCATGGACCTTCAGTTTTACAGGCAGCTCAACCCACTGTCCGTTCAAAGGCCACCGGGCAGCTTCGATGTAAGCGGCAACACGCTGCAACACTCGATTGTGCGCCTCGTTAGCGAAAGCCGCCGCCTTGAAATTTGTGGGAAGCCGCACCTGCAGAACATTTTGTCCTTCATCGGCGGGCCGAAATGCCTGGGGATCAGGGCTGCAAAGCGTCATGCAGTCGGGATCAAAATCGTCCCATACCGAGGCATCGGTGTAGCACGCCTCCAGGCCCGCTGTTTTCAGCCCCGGAATGCGGGAGAGATAGGGCAATGGCGGCATGTTCATGATTGAAACCGTGGGTAGTCGCTTCAACGCAACCTGTTTGAGCAGGTTGCGCACATCGGCAGCCCGATATTGCGGTTCCTGCATCGCCAGTACGACCAGATCCACACCTTCCAGATCGACTGCCGAGGGCACCTCTGCCGAGATTCTGCCCAATAGTTGCTGGGACCGGATTTCCACAAGTTCCGTTTGCCCTTTGACGGGCATACGAACCAGCGTTCCGGCCTTGTTGATCAGCTCGGCCTCGGCCGGCAGACAAACCAGTTGTGCGTCAAGGCCTGCCATGGCCAGTTTGGTAGCGAAAAGGGAACCGTACGATGCGCCAAAAATCAGCACGCGGACAGGATATATGTCCTCAAGATTCATGATGGAGTCTCCCAAGCATGGTCCGTAGCTGGAATGGAGAGAACGAACGCAACCATACCGCTACGGTTGCCGCTCCCCCTGTCCTTGATACCTGAGAGATTCACGACTAGCGACCGCTAACCGCTTGCTCCTTCGGTGCATCGCCAAGGCGATGGCTCTCCAGACGGCGTATTGAAGTGCAGTACTTTCCTTGCGGATACCTGAGCGTTTATGGGAGATTGCGCCTTCGGTGGAGGATTTTCATCCTCGCTCTCCTGCACGGAAACGATTGTACCCCAATTCGAACGGTTGCACGAGCGCATGAAAAAACAGCGCTATGGCTGAATAGGCAAAACGATTTGGAGTAGGATGCACGGTGTGGGCGTGCTACTTGGACAGTCTGTTAGATCAACACATATGTTAAGGAACCACTATGTCAACCAAATCCGTTTTTGTAACACCCATCGTGGAAATTCTCCTGACCGAGTTGAAAAAGATCAAGGGAATCAAAATCAGGAAACGCGCAGCTGCCGAGCTGACCAAAGTGCTGCGAGACAGCATCAAAATCCTCAAGGATGACACCGTGGTGGCGACGAAACCAAAAGTCGCCGCCAAAAAGCCCGTTGCCAGGAAACCTGCTGCCAAAAAAACCGTGGCCAGAAAACCTGCTGCCAAAAAGCCAGTCACCCGGAAGGTAGCCACCACAAAAAAGGTTGCCACCACAAAATCAGTGGTCAAAAAAACCACGGCCACAAAGGCTGCACCCAAAAAGCCAGCCGCCAGAAAAACTGCTGTCAAGAAGACCGCTGTCAAGAAGCCGGTCGCCAAGAAGCCTGTCGCCAGAAAAACCACGCCAAAAAAGCCTGCTTCGGTGATGCCCATTACCGCAGCACCCGCTCCGGAAACGCCAGCATCCATGACGCCGGTCACAGAGAAACCAGCCAGCTGATCATCGCATGACCCATGTTCAAAGCTGGTACTGAGCCAGGTTCAGAAGTCACCCTGACATTCTGGATCATCAAGATAGCGGCCACCACGCTCGGTGAAACCGGTGGGAATGCCGTATCCATGTCGATGAACTTCGGGGGCAGCACTGGGTGATTGGCATTAAGCCGCTATACCGCATCCGTGGCACTCATCACCTTCACTCTCGCTGCCCTGGCAATATTTCCCCAGCGTGCCGGAAAAACGGCCGGACATTAACAGCCCTCAGGTATTGCATCAGGTTTTTTGCCTTTCATTCTAAATATCGTTAGAATGTAAGAATGAACAAACGCACGATCAAAAACCTCCTGTATGAGCAGGTTGCCCGCGTGGGCAGCGCCCTTTCAAGCCCCAAGCGACTGGAGCTGCTGGAGCTTCTCGCCCAGGGAGAGAAGACGGTGGAAGCGCTGTCCCAGGAACTATCGGTGGACATCAAGCTGGCCAGCGCCCATCTCAAGGCCCTGAAAATGGCCCGGCTGGTCACTTCTCAACGCCAGGGCAAGTACCAAGTGTACCGTCTGAGCGGCCACGACGTGGCCGACCTTTGGGTGCAGCTACGACAGGTGGCCGAAGAGCATGTGCTGGAACTGCGCCTGGCCTTGAACCAGATGGTGACCCATCCGCAACAGCTCGCTCCCATGACCCGGGAAACGCTTCTTGCGCAGGCCCGCCGCGGCGAAGTTGTCGTCATCGATGTTCGCCCCCGTCAGGAATACGATGAGGCGCATCTGCCCTTTGCCCGATCCATGCCCGTTGCAGAACTGAAGCGTCGCATCAATGAGCTGCCCAAGGGCAAGGAGATTGTGGCCTACTGCCGCGGTCCTTTCTGCCTGCTCTCTGATGAGGCGATGCAGATTCTCATCGCCCAGGGCCGTCGCGTGCGCAAGCTCACGGACGGCGTCAACGAATGGCGGGCAGCGGGATTGCCGCTTGAAACCAGCAACACCCCATAACAATAATCTTCCATGCAGTTCGAGGGGGGCTCACAGGAGCCAGTCATGAAAACGACACTATTCATCCTCAACGATGCGCCTTATGGCAACGAACGATCCTACAACGGCCTGCGTCTGGCAGGTGCCCTGTCGGGGCGCCCCGACCAGCAGGTGCGGGTATTCCTTCTGGCGGACGCCGTGAACGTGGCCAAAGCCGGACAGAAAGTTCCTGAAGGCTACTACAACCTCCAGCTCATGCTGGGCAAGGTGTTGCGCAAGGGGGCCGTTGGCCTGTGCGGCACCTGCATGGAGGCGCGTGGCCTGATGGACACCGAGCTTGTTGAGGGCGCTCAACGCGGCACACTGGCGCAACTGGCCGACTGGACTGCCGAAGCCGATCAGGTATTGGTGTTTTAAGGAGGAGCCCTCATGTTCTTCAAGCAGTTGGCAACCCGCGAAGCTTCACTTTCCTATTTTTTTGGTTGCGCCGGCATCGGTAAATCGGTGGCAGTGGACGTGGTGGCCGGGGATGAGGACTGGTTTGCGGAAGAAGCCCGAAAAGCTGCTGCTCCCATCCAGTACGTCATCGATACCCATGTGCATGCCGACCATTATTCTGGTGGCCGGGAACTGGCAGAACGCCTGGGGGTACCTTACTGCCTGCACGAATCCGACCGTGGCGCGGTGCAATATGCGTTTGAGCCGCTCCGTGATGGCCAGCTACTGGATGTGGGTAACGTCAGCGTAAAGGTCCTGCACACGCCAGGCCACACCCCCGACAGCATTTGTCTGCTGGTCACGGATAAACGCCGCGGCAGCGCGCCCTGGTTTGTCATCACGGGCGATACCCTGTTCGTCGGTGCAGTGGGCCGCCCCGACCTTGCGGGAAAGGAAGCCGAGATGGCGGGGGTACTCTACGACAGCCTGCATGCCAAACTCCTGCCACTGCCAGACGAACTGGAGGTGTTCCCGGGGCACCAGGCAGGCAGCGTTTGTGGCGCCGGACTGTCTGGCAAGCCTTCCTCCACCCTGGGCTTTGAAAAGCGCTGGAACCCGGGGTTGTCCCTGGACAAGGCGGCGTTCATCGAATCCCTCATCAAGGA
>DAICZS010000040.1 GCA_027311025.1 Ferrovaceae bacterium | reverse complement strand
CTGTACGAAGGCGCCAACGTTGTCGGTGATGTGGCCGCCTGCAAACAGGCTGACCACCTGCATGTCCATGGAAGACGACGGAGCGTTTCCATTACAGGCTGCAGGATTGGTGTTGGTGTAGTACTGACGGGCTGCCTGCAGCATGACGGCGACAGGTGGGCGGTCAACGTTGGTGGTCAGGTTGAAAATGTCGTTGGCATTTCCCATGGTGTAACCGGTCAGCTTGAACATCCGACCCAGGGATGTGAGCTGTGGATATTCCCCACCCACGTGACAGGCAACGCATTTGAAACCGGTTTGTCGTGCAAAAACCGGGATGGCGCTGGCGTCAAGCGAGACCGCCAGAGAAACCACACCCAAGAGAACGAGAATAGACCCCCGCGCTCTTTCAAGCAGGCTTGTTAACTTCATTGTGAAACCCCCTAAGTGTTTTTCTGAAAAAAACAGATGCAGACGTCTTTTATTGGATGCTGGTCGAACATCTGCTAGGTGCCAGCTTCCATTTACAGGGGGAAAAAGTCAAGAATGGCGTAGCAAAATTGCAACAGTGTGTGGCAGGGGTGGTAAGCCTGCAACACCGCCCGCCCAAGGGGCGGACGGTGGCGGGTCAACAAGCGGGTTACAGAACGGATTTGACGGTTTGCGCGAGATTTTCAGCGGTCAGGCCAAAATGCTTGAAGAGGGCACCGGCCGGAGCAGACTCACCGAAGGTGTCAATTCCCAATACGGCGCTGCACCCATATTTCCACCACAGGGCGGTACTGCCAGCTTCCACGGCTACCTTGGGAATGTTGCGGGGCAACACGGCCTCCCGGTAGTCTGTCTCCTGCTGGTCGAACACCGAGGTGGCGGGCATGGAAACCACCCGTACCGGAATGCCTTCGGCCGCCAGCAGTTTCTGGGCTTCCACGGCGAGGCCCACTTCCGAGCCGGTGGCAATGAGGATGGCGCGTGCCAGCCCTTCGGATTCCTTCAGGACATAGCCTCCCCGACCAATGCCCACGATCTGTTCAGGGGTGCGCGACTGGAAGGGCAGGTTCTGGCGGCTGAAGATCAGGCAGGTGGGGCCGTGGCTGCGCCGGATGGCCGCAGCCCAGGACACGGCCGTTTCCGTGGTATCGCAGGGACGCCACACTTCCATGTGGGGAATCAGGCGCAGGCTGGAGGTTTGCTCGACGGACTGGTGCGTGGGGCCGTCTTCTCCCAGGCCTATGGAATCGTGGGTGAACACGAAGATGGAGCGGATCTTCATCAGCGCTGCCATGCGCAGGGCATTGCGGCTGTAGTCCGAAAAGGTCAGGAAGGTGCCGCCATAGGGAATGAATCCGCCATGCAGGGCCACGCCGTTCATCATTGCGCTCATGCCGAATTCGCGCACGCCATAGCTCAGGTAATTGCCCGGCTGGCCAGCCGAGAGCGGTTTGCTGCCGCTCCAGTTGGTGAGGTTTGAGCCGGTCAGATCCGCCGAACCGCCAAAAAATTCAGGCAGGGCGGGGCCAAAGGCTTCCAGGGTGTTCTGGCTGGCCTTGCGCGAGGCAATGGTTTCTCCCTTGTCGCGGCACTTGGCAATGAATTCCAGCGCTGCCAGTTCAAAATGAGCCGGCAGGTCCCCTTTCATGCGGCGCGTAAACTCTGCAGCCTCCACGGGCCAGGCCGCCTGATAGGCCTGGAACCGGTGGTTCCATTCGGCTTCAGCAGCGGCCCCCCGGGGGCGTGCATCCCAGGCCTGATAGGCGTCGGCAGGAATTTCGAAAGGCCCGTAGTTCCAGCCCAGTACCTTGCGTACCGCGGCAATTTCGTCGGCACCCAGGGGGGCGCCATGCACGTCGTGAGTCCCTGCCTTGTTGGGGCTGCCCTGTCCGATCACCGTCCTGCAGCAGATGAGGGTGGGCTTGTCGCTGTTGTGGGCGCTCGTGATGGCCTGCGAGACGGCTTCCACATCGTGTCCATCCACGCCACGGATGACGTTCCAGCCATAAGCTTCAAACCGTTTCGGCGTGTCTTCGGCAAACCAGGCATGGACATGGCCATCGATGGAAATGCCGTTGTCATCCCAGAAGGCGATCAGCTTGTGCAGCCCCAGGGTTCCTGCCAGTGAGCAGGCCTCATGGTTGATCCCTTCCATCATGCAGCCATCGCCCATGAACACATAGGTGTTGTGGTCGACGATGGTGTGCCCCGGCTTGTTGAACTGCTCAGCCATCATCCGTTCGGCCAGAGCCATGCCCACCGCGTTGGCAATGCCCTGTCCCAGTGGTCCAGTGGTGGTTTCGACGCCGGGTGTCAGGCCATATTCCGGATGTCCGGGGGTTTTGCTGTGTAGCTGGCGAAACTGTTTGAGCTCTGACATGGGCAGGTCATAGCCCGTCAGGTGCAATAACGCGTAGATCAGCATGGAGGCGTGGCCGTTGGACAGCACAAAACGGTCACGGTCGCTCCAATGGGGGTTGGCCGGGTTATGTTTGAGATGGCGGCCCCAGAGCGCCACGGCCATTTCTGCCATGCCCATGGGGGCGCCAGGGTGGCCGGAATTGGCTTTTTGCACGGCATCCATGGCGAGCGCGCGAATGGCGTTGGCCATGAGGGAGTGCGGAACGGTTGCGGTTCCTTCGGTCATGATGAAGAGTCCCTTATCTGTGGCGATGGTGGAGGTTCAGTTGATCTTGGGGCTCATTTCGCCCTTGGCGTAACGTTCGCTCATGATCTCCATCGAGACCGGTTTGATGCGGCTGGCCTGGCCTGCACTGCCAAACGCCTCGAAGCGTTCCTTGCACACACCCATGGCGGCCTTGCGGGCATCGGCAAAAAATTTGCGCGGGTCAAACTCTTCCGGGTTCTTGAACATGTGGGCGCGGATGGCGCCGGTCATGGCCAGGCGGATATCCGTGTCGATGTTGATCTTGCGTACGCCATGCTTGATGGCCTCAACGATTTCCGATACGGGGACGCCGTAGGTTTCCTTGATCTTGCCGCCATTGGCACGGATCACTTCCAGCCATTCCTGCGGCACGGAGGATGAGCCGTGCATGACCAGGTGCGTGTTGGGAATGCGTGCGTTGATTTCCTTGACGCGCCAGATGGCCAGCGTCTCGCCCGTGGGGGCCTTGGTGAACTTGTAGGCGCCGTGGCTGGTGCCGATGGCAATGGCGAGGGCGTCAACCTGGGTTTGGCGTACGAAGTCAGCCGCCTGCTCGGGGTCGGTCAGCAACTGGTCGTGGCTTAACTGCTTGTCAGAACCGTGGCCGTCTTCCTCGCCCATCATGCCGGATTCGAGTGAGCCGAGGCAGCCCAGTTCGCCTTCCACCGACACGCCCACGGCGTGGGCCATGTCCACCACCTGACGGGTGACGCGCACGTTGTATTCAAAGCTCGAGGGGGTTTTCATGTCTTCCATCAGCGAGCCGTCCATCATCACGCTGGAAAAGCCCGAGCGGATGGAACGCTGGCATACGGCAGGGCTGGCCCCGTGATCCTGGTGCATGCACACCGGAATCTCGGGATACATTTCCACGGCGCCTTCAATCAGCTTGCGCAGGAAGGGCTCGCCGGCGTACTTACGCGCACCCGCCGAACCTTGCATGATCACCGGGCTGTTGACGGCGCGTGCTGCCTCCATGATGGCCTGGATCTGCTCCAGGTTGTTGACGTTGAAGGCCGGCAGACCGTAGCCGTTTTCGGCAGCGTGATCCAGCAGTTGTCGCAGGGAGATGAGGGCCATGATTTTTCCTTGGTATGAAGGTTGTTAGTGGGTTGCCGGCTGCGCCGGGGTCACGCCGAGGCGCGCCATGAGTTCAGCAAAGCTGTCCAGAACGGCATCGGGACCAGCCGAAGCGATGGATTCTCCATGATTGTAGCCGTGGTTGAAAGCCCAGACAGCCACACCGGCGTTGCGTGAGGCCTGAACGTCATTGCTGGAGTCTCCCACGAACAGGGCGTCACCGGCCACCACACCGGCTTGTTGCAGAGCCAGCTGGAGCGGCAGGGGGCTTGGTTTTCCCTGGGGGGTGTCACCGCCAGCTACCAGCACGTCGAAAGTATCCGACAGGCCGTGGCAATCCAGCAACCGCAAGGTAAGGCTGCGTTCCTTGTTGGTGACCACGGCAAGGCGGCAACCAGACTGATGCAGGCCCTGCAGGGCGGTTTTGGCGCCCGGGTAGGGGGTGCTCATGCGGCCCGTGAGGTCGGCATAGTTTTGCAGAAAGCGCGGGTACAGCTGGGTATAACGCGCCGAGGTGCGAATGTCGGCATCGCCGGTGGCGGCTTCCAGCGCGTTGCCAAACAGCCATGCGGTACCCTTGCCGATCCAGTCGCGCACCCGGGCTGCCGGAATTGGGGACAGCCCCGCTTCGCGCAGGGTCAGGTTGACTGCCTCCGCGATCTCGGCGGCGGTATCCACGAGCGTGCCGTCCAGGTCAAACATGATGAAGCGCGGCAGGGTATGCATGGTTCAGAATGCCTTGCGCTTGTTGTCCACGAGCTTGAGGATCATGGGTGTGAAAATCATCTGCATGGCCAGCCCCATCTTCCCGCCAGGAATGACGAGCGTGTTGGGACGCGTCATCCAGGAGTCGTGCAGCATGGACAGCAGGTAGGGAAAGTCGATGCCGCGGGGGTTGGCAAAGCGGATCACCACCATGCTCTCGTCGGCCGAAGGGATGTCCTTGGCGATGAAGGGGTTGGAGGTGTCCACCGTGGGGACCCGCTGAAAGTTGACGTGGGTGCGGGAAAATTGCGGGCAGATGTGGCTGACGTAATCCGGCATGCGGCGCAGGATGACGTCGGTGACGGCCTCTTGGGAGTAGCCGCGCAATTTCTGGTCGCGGTGCAGTTTCTGGATCCACTCCAGGTTGATGATGGGAACCACCCCCACCAGCAGGTCCACCGGTGCCGCAATGTTGATGTTGTCGTCGGCATACCCGCCATGCAGCCCTTCGTAGAACAGCAGGTCGGTATTGGCCTCGAGGTCCTCCCAGGGCGTGAACGTGCCGGGTTCCTGTTTGTAGGGCGCAGCCTCGGTGGCGTCATGCAGGTAACGGCGCACCTTGCCGGTGCCCGATGCCGCATAGGACTTGAACAGGGCTTCCAGTTCATCCAGAAGATTGGCATCCGGCCCGAAATGGCTGAAGTTGCCGTTTCCCCGGGCTTCCTCCGCCTTCATCTGGGCCCGCATGGCCAGGCGGTCATAGCGGTGGAAGGAGTCACCCTCCACCACCTGCGCATGGATGGCTTCGCGCCGGAAGATATGTTTGAAACTGTTCATGACCGTCGTGGTGCCGGCCCCTGAAGAGCCGGTGACGGCAACGATGGGGTGTTTGCGGGACATGTGTAACCTCGCTGCGATAGGAGAAATCAGGGGCGGAACAGACCGCGCTCGTTGAACAGGGGCGATTCGTAGGGCTTGTCCGTACCGGCATCAAATTCGGCGTGGTACTGCACCACGCGGTCCACCTCGTTGCGCGATCCCAGGATGACGGGAACACGCTGGTGAATTTCATCGGGCTTGATGTCGAGGATGCGCTCGCGCCCCGTACTGGCGCGGCCGCCTGCCTGTTCCACCACAAACCCCATGGGATTGGCTTCGTACATCAGGCGCAGGCGCCCGGGCTTGCTGGGATCCTTGGTGTCGCGCGGGTACATGAAAATGCCGCCGCGCATCATGATGCGGTGCACTTCGGCCACCATGGAGGCAATCCAGCGCATGTTGAAGTCCCGTTCGCGGGGCCCCGTCTTGCCCGCCTTGCACTCGTTGACGTAACGGCAAATGGGCGCTTCCCAAAAGCGTTCGTTGGAGGTGTTGATGGCAAACTCGCTGGTGTCGGCCGGGATTTGCATATTGGGGCTGGTGAGGACGAAGTTGCCCACTTCGCGATCCAGGGTGAAGCCGTGGGTGCCCTTGCCTACGGTGAGTACCAGCAGTGTTGCCGGGCCGTACAGGGCGTAGCCTGCGGCCACCTGCTTCACGCCGGGTTGCAGATAGTCTGCGGTGACCGGCTCGCCCGTTTCGGGGGCGTGCAGGATGGAGAAAATCGAGCCCACCGAGACATTGCTGTCGATGTTGGAAGAGCCGTCCAGGGGGTCGAAGATGGCCAGGAAGGGGCCGCGCTGGTTGGGAGGCCTGATGGGAAAGGGGTCGTCCATTTCTTCGGAGGCCACCCCGGCAACGAGGCCACCCTGTTCGAAGGTGTTGACGAAGGCGGTATTGGAGAGCACATCCAGGGGTTTTTGCGTTTCACCCTGTACGTTGATGGTATCCAGGGTACCGGTGGCACCACCGAGCGCACCCTTGGCGCTCAGGGCAGCGATGGCCTTGACGGCCGCTGCCACGTCCACGAGGAGTGCCGCCAGGTCGGCACCATCACGGGTTCCGCTGACATTTTCAATCAGGAACTTGGACAGGGTCTTGCGTCCCAAATGCATGGATGTTCTCCCGTGGAATTGTTGTAATTTTACTCCGAGCCGCGCTTTTATGAGGCGTGCAGGTCGGATCATAGCCCCCGATTTCTATAAGCAATACTCAGTAATTCTTATCAGGATGATAAGTTTTGCTCATGATCTGACGGTGGTACCCAGCCGGGCCTCACGGATGGGCAGGTTTACCAGTGCCGCCAGGCTGGCCAGCAGGATGTCGGTAATCCAGAGCGCATCATAGTTGCCATTGGCCGCAAAACCCACACCGCCCAGCCACGCGCCAAAGAAACCGCCAATCTGGTGCGACAGGAGGGTCAGGCCAAAGAGGGTGGCGAGGTGGCGGGTGCCAAACAGCTTGCCTACCAGTCCTGCAGTGGGAGGGACTGTGGCCAGCCAGGTCATGCCCATGCCCACGCCAAAAATGTAAAAGTTGATGACGGTCTTGGGGGAGAGCAGGAGCGCGATGATCATCAGCGCGCGCAGGGTATACATCCAGAACAGGATGTACTTCATGCGCATGCGGTTGCCCAGCCACCCGGCAAAGAGGCTGCCAAAGATGTTGGCAAAACCGATGAGGCCCAGTGCGATGGCCGATACCTGCTGGGGCATGCCGCACAGTGTGGCATAGCTGGGCAGATGGGTGGTGAGGAAGGCCACGTGAAAACCGCAGGTGAAGAAGCCGGCATGCAGGCACCAGTAGCTGCGGTCGCCAAAGGCCAGCCGGACCTGCCTGCCGGCTGGCAGATGGTCGGCGGCAGAAGACCCCGCCGCAACGGGGCGCGCCACCTGGCTGAACCCGAAGGCCAGCGGGATGGTGACGAGGGTGGTTGCGGCAAGGGTCCACAGGGCACTCATCCATCCCATGCTGGCGATCAGCAACTGGGACATGGGGGCAAACAGAAACTGCCCGAACGAGCCCCCCGCGTTGATGAAGCCGGCAGCAAATGCGCGCTGATGGGGCCCCAGGGCGCGGGATGCGGCTGCAATCATGAGGGCAAAGCTGCCGGCCCCGGCCCCGGCTGATACCAGAACGCCCAGCGTCAGCGTCAAACCCAGCGGGGTGGACCACAGGACCGCCAGCACCAGCCCCAGGGCCATCAACAGGGCACCCAGCAGCATGACCCTGAAAGGCCCGATGCGCTCAGCCAGCAGGCCAAACAGGGGTTGCGAGGCGCCCCATACGAATTGTCCGACGGCCAGTGCCAGGCTCACGGCCACGATACCCACCCCGGTGCTGGCGTTGATGGGCTGGACAAACAGGCCCAGGCTCTGGCGCACCCCCATGGTGATCATCAGGACGGCGGCTGCGGCCGTCAGTATCTGCCAATAGCGTCGGTTCATCAGCGTTGGCGCAGCAGGCGCTGCTTTTCCCTTTCCCAGTCGCGATCCTTTTCGGCCTCGCGCTTATCGTGTTGTTTTTTTCCCTTGGCAAGACCGATGTCGGCCTTGATGCGACCCTTGCTATAGTGCAGGTTGAGCGGCACGAGTGTGTAGCCGGCGCGTTCCACCTTGCCCACCAGCTTGGCAATTTCTTCGGCGTGCAGCAGCAGTTTGCGGGTTCGGGTGGGGTCCGGTTTGATGTGCGTGGAAGCCGTAGGCAGGGGGCTGATGTGCGAGCCCAGCAGGTACAACTCACCCGAGAGCACCACCACATAAGCTTCCTTGAGCTGGGCGCGGCCGGCACGAATTGCCTTCACCTCCCAGCCTTCCAGGGCAATGCCTGCCTCGAAACGCTCTTCGATGAAGTAGTCGTGAAACGCTTTACGGTTGTCCACAATGCTCATAATTCGGTATCTTCGCGCAATGATCTGCCATTCTAGCCCATCGAGCCTTTCATGACGCGTGTTGAAAAATCCGTTCTGGTGCTGCATTCCGCCCGGCAGATGTGGGAACTGGTGGAAGACATTCCGTCCTATCCCGAATTCCTGCCCTGGTGCAGCGGTGCCGAAGTGCACAAAAGCACGGGGGGGCAGACGGTGGCCACCCTGCACATCAATTTCCATGGCCTGCGCCAGCAATTCACCACCCGCAACACCTCGGTGGCCGGAGAGTCGCTGGTGATGAACCTCGTCAAGGGGCCGTTCCAGCATTTGCGCGGCGAATTCCGCTTCACCGCCCTGCAGCCTGGTGCCTGCAAGATTGCCTTTTCCCTGGAGTGGCGCTTTTCCAGCCGCATTCTGGAAAAAGTGGTGGGTCCGGTCTTCAACACCATCGCCAATTCCATGGTGGAGGCCTTCGTGACGCGTGCCCAGAGCGTCTACGGCGGGGCGGACTGATGCAGGTCTGTGTGGCCTACGCATTACCCGGGCAGCAGACGATGCTCAGCCTCGAGGTGCCGCCCGGCACCACCCTGGAAGCGGCCATTCGCAGCTCGGGTATCCTGGAACGGCACCCGGAGGTGGATCTGGCACGTCAGCCCGCCGGCATCAATGGCCGGGTGCGCTCACTCGCCACGGTGCTGAAGCCCGGCGACCGTGCAGAAATCTACCGGGCGCGCCTCGCCGACCCCAAGGCCGCGCGGCGCTCCCGCGAGAAGCTGGCAAGGCCGCTTTGAGCCCGGGCCAGACTTGCGTATAATGCCGTTTTGCCAAGGGGTAATGCCATGCGAGTTGTCGAAAAGGCACTCACCTTCGATGATGTTCTGCTCATTCCGGCCCATTCCGAAGTCCTGCCGCGTGACGTCAGTCTGGCCACCCGGCTGACCCGAAACATCACCCTCAACCTGCCTCTGCTGTCCGCGGCCATGGATACGGTCACGGAAGCCCGTCTGGCCATTGCCCTGGCCCAGGAGGGCGGCATTGGCATCGTGCATAAAAATCTCAGCATCGAACAGCAGGCCGCCGAGGTTGCCAAGGTCAAGCGGTTTGAGTCTGGCGTGGTGCGCGATCCCATCACGGTTTCTCCCGACATGCCGGTGAGCGAGGTCCTGCAGCTGACCCGCCAAAACCGTTTTTCGGGATTGCCCGTGGTGGAAGGCAACAAGGTGGTGGGTATCGTCACCAACCGCGACTTGCGCTTTGAAACCCGCCTGGATCAACCCGTGCGCAACGTCATGACGCCGCGCGACCGTCTCGTCACGGTGCGCGAAAACGATTCACGCGATGTGGCCATGCGCCTCATGCACCAGCACCGGCTGGAGCGCGTGCTGGTGGTCAACGACGCCTTCGAGCTGCGCGGCCTCATCACGGTGAAGGACATCCTCAAGTCATCCGAGCATCCGCTCGCCGCCAAGGACTCCTCGGGGCGCCTCTTGGTGGGTGCGGCCGTGGGCGTGGGCGAGGGGACGGACCGGCGTGTCGAAGCACTGGTGGAAGCCGGGGTGGACACCATCGTGGTGGATACGGCGCATGGCCACAGCCAGGGTGTGCTGGACCGGGTGCAATGGGTCAAGAAGCGTTTTCCCCACATCGACGTCATCGGCGGCAACATCGCCACGGCCACGGGTGCACGCGCCCTGGTGGATCATGGCGCCGATGGCATCAAGGTGGGCATCGGGCCCGGTTCCATCTGTACCACGCGCATCGTGGCAGGGGTGGGCGTGCCGCAAATCACGGCCATCCGTAACGTCTCCGATGCGCTGGCAGGCACCGGGGTGCCCTGCATTGCCGACGGCGGCATCCGTTTTTCCGGCGATGTCTCCAAGGCGCTTGCCGCCGGGGCCAATGCCGTGATGATCGGTGGCCTCTTTGCCGGCACTGAAGAGGCGCCGGGCGAGATCGAATTGTTCCAGGGGCGCTCTTATAAATCCTATCGCGGCATGGGCTCGCTGGGCGCCATGCAGCAGGGTTCGAGCGACCGCTATTTCCAGGATTCTGAAAACAACGCCGACAAGCTCGTTCCTGAAGGGGTCGAGGGCCGCGTGCCGTACAAGGGTACCGTCATGGCCGTGATCCACCAGTTGATGGGCGGGCTGCGGGCCAGCATGGGGTATCTGGGTTGCGGCACGATTGACGCCATGCATCAGAAGGCCGAGTTTGTGGAAATCTCCCATGCGGGCATGCGTGAATCCCATGTGCACGACGTGCAGATCACCAAAGAAGCACCCAACTACCACATCGATTGAACCGGATGTCCCGCAAAAAAATCCTCATCCTCGACTTCGGGGCACAGTATGCGCAACTGATTGCCCGCCGCGTGCGCGAAGCAGGCGTGTATTGTGAACTCCATCCCTGGGATGTCAGTGACGCATTCGTGCGCGACTACGCGCCCCAGGGCATCATCCTCTCAGGTGGGCCCTCCTCGGTGACCGAGGCGACGCCACCCCGTGCCCCCGATGCCGTGTTTCAGATGGGCGTACCGGTGCTGGGCATCTGTTATGGCATGCAGACCATGGGTGCGCAGTTGGGCGGCAAGGTCGAAAACGCCACCCATCGTGAGTTTGGCTACGCCGAAGTGCGGGCCCGCGGCCATTCCGCCCTGTTGCGCGACATCCAGGATCGAACCAACAGCGCGGGCCACGGATTGCTTGACGTGTGGATGAGCCACGGCGACAAGCTCACCGAGCTGCCCCCGGGTTTCAAGGTCATCTGCGACAACCCGTCCACACCCATTGCCGGCATGGCCGACGAGGCGCGCCATTTTTACGGGGTGCAGTTTCATCCGGAAGTGACGCATACCCGCCAGGGGCGGGCCATCCTCAACCGCTTCGTGCACGAAATCTGCGGGCTGGGGGCTGACTGGACCATGCCCGATTATCTCGAAGAAGCGGTGCAGTCCATTCGCCAGCAGGTGGGGGGGGAAGAGGTCATCCTGGGCCTGTCAGGTGGAGTGGATTCTTCCGTGGCGGCAGCTCTCATCCATCGCGCCATCGGTGACCAGCTGACCTGCGTCTTCGTGGACCACGGCCTGTTGCGCTACCGCGAGGCCGAACAGGTCATGGAAACCTTTGGACGCCATCTGGGCGTCAAGGTCATTCATGTGGATGCGCGTGAGGTGTTCATGCGCCATCTCAAGGGGGTTTCCGATCCCGAGCAGAAGCGCAAGATCATCGGGCGCGAATTCGTCGAGGTGTTCCAGCGCGAAGCCGCCAGACTGCCGCGGGCCAAATGGCTGGCGCAAGGCACCATCTATCCCGACGTGATCGAGTCGGCTGGCGGCAAGACGAAGAAAGCGCACACCATCAAGTCCCACCACAACGTGGGCGGATTGCCGGAGACGCTGCACCTCAAGCTGCTGGAGCCGTTGCGCGAACTGTTCAAGGACGAGGTGCGTGAACTGGGCGTGGCGCTTGGATTGCCGCGCGACATGGTGTATCGCCATCCTTTCCCGGGACCGGGACTGGGCGTGCGCATCCTGGGTGAAGTCCATGCGGAATATGTGGCGCTGTTACAGCGCGCCGATGCCATCTTCATCGAAGAGCTGCGTGCCGCAAGATGGTATGATCAGGTGTCGCAGGCCTTTGCCGTATTCCTGCCGGTGCGTTCGGTGGGCGTGATGGGCGATGGCCGCACTTACGAGTTTGTGGTGGCGTTGCGCGCCGTGGTCACCAGTGACTTCATGACCGCCCATTGGGCCGAACTGCCCTACGACCTGTTGGGCAAGGTCTCCAACCGTATCATCAACGAAGTGCGCGGCATTAACCGCGTGGTCTACGACGTGTCGGGCAAGCCCCCGGCCACCATCGAGTGGGAGTAGGGGACTGCTCGCAGTTTAGCGTAAGCCATCGAACTGCGATGCCAGGCCCAATCATTTATTCATTCACCTGTACGTCTTGTACTTTGTAGCTTTGGCAATGGCATAGTATGAGATGAAAATCATTAACGCAGTCGTTTCGAGACGGATAATCGTCCTGCTTGCGTGCCTCACGATGGCCGTCGCGGCGTGGTACGAGATGGCACAATCCAGGGCGGCCGAGGCGACCACTAACTTGACGGTCCTGTTCCAGATGGTTGGGGACTTCCCGCTGCCGGGCGGGACCACGCGCTGGGATTATCTGTCACTGGACCAGGATCTCGGGCGCATATTTATCGCCCATCTGGGCGACAGCGAGGTGGTCGCGTTCGATACAGCTTTGAAGAAAGTCGTGGGGTCGATCAAGGATATTGGACACGTCCACGGTACGCTGGCCATTCCCCAAAAGCAGGTCGTCTACGCCTCTGCGACCCAAACCGATGAAGTGGTGGCTATCAATCCGATGACACTGAGCATCATCGCCCGCGTTCCGGCCGGCGTGTATCCAGATGGTATGGCGTACGCCCCGAAAGTTGGGAAGCTCTATATCTCTGATGAGAACGGCGATACGGAGACGGTCATTGACGTTTCCAGGAACGAGCGCGTCGCGACGATTCCCCTGGGCGGTAAAGTCGGCAACAGCCAGTACGACTCGGTTACGCAGCGAATACTGGTGAACGTACAGGGCCGGCAGGAGCTGGCGATCATCGACCCGACCAAGGATGTGGTGGTGGAGCGCATTGCCCTGCCAACCAAGGGTAATCATGGTCTGCTCATCGAAGCAAAGAGACGTCTCGCATTCATCGCCTGCGAGGACGACAACATGCTACTGGTACTGGACCTGAACACGAACAGGGTCGTCAAACGGTTTCCCTTGGGCGCCGAACCCGATGTACTTGCGTATGACGAGAAACTCGGCAAACTCTACGTTGCCGGCGAAGCAGGAGTGATGTCGGTCTTTTCGGTGACCGATTCTGGAGTCGCGAAGCTGGGGGATGTGCTGGTCGGGCCCAATGCGCATGCTGTTGCAGTGGATCCTGTCACCCACGAGGTCTATCTGCCGCTCAGAGATGTCGGCGGAGTGACAGTCATGCGGGTCTTGAAACCCAGGCCATGAGCCGTATCCAGTTTCGGCGATCAATAGCTATGGCTGCCGGTGCTGCACCGCGGTCAGAATGCCGCGCAGGATGTCGATGGGGGCCGGCGGACAGCCGGGCACCGCAACATCCACCGGAATGACGTTTGAGACGCGCCCGCAAGTGGCGTAGCTTTCCCCGAAAATACCTCCCGTACAACCGCAGTCTCCAAGGGCCACCACGAGTTTGGGTGCAGGGGTGGCCTCAAAGGTGCGCCGCAATGCCGCTTCCATGTTGCGCGACACCGGCCCCGTCACCAGCAGCATGTCCGCGTGGCGCGGACTGGCCACAAACTGGATGCCCAGGCCTTCGAGGTTGTAGTAGGGGTTGCCCAACGCCTGCATTTCCAGTTCGCAACCATTGCAGGAGCCGGCATCCACGGCGCGGATGGTCAGTGCCCGCCCCAGAATCCGCAACAATTCCTGGCCGATCGTCTGTGCCTCGACGCGCAGCGTTTCATCGGGCTCGGGGGCGGTTTCAGTGAGTACGCCCACACGCAGGGTCTGTCTGAGAATGTTCCACATCAGAGGTCGTGTCCTGAGTAGCTCAAGTTGAACGATTTATTGATGAGCGGAAAGTCGGGCACGATGTTGCCCATGATGGCATGTTCCAGCACCGGCCAGTTCTGCCAGGACGGATCATGGCAGTGACAGCGGTGCAGGTGGGTCTGTCCACCGCGTTCCTCCAGTTCCAGCGCCACGAAGATTTCGCCGCGCCAGCCTTCCACACGCCCTGCACCAAATCGCCCATGAGTCGCCCAGTGCAACGGTTCTGCAATGGCGCCTGGAGGCAGACCATCGAGCAACTTGCGGATCAGGCGCAGGGATTCGAATATCTCGTCAAAGCGCACCGCCACCCGAGCCGCCACGTCGCCATTGCGCTGGGTGGCCATGCGCACGTCCAGCTGCTGGTAGGGCGCCCAGGGCTGGTCGCAGCGCAGGTCGGCGGCGATGCCGCTGGCGCGCCCTGCCAGCCCCGTCAGGCCCAACTGCGTGGCGAGCGGGGGCAAGACCCGGCCGGTGCCGATGAAGCGATCCTGCAGGCCGGGATGGCTGTCGTAGATGGCGCGCAGGCGTGTCACCTCGGTGGCCATGCGGGCACATTGATGGGTGAGGTCGCGCACGCCCGCTTCAGCAAGATCCACGCTCACGCCACCGGGTACGATGGTGTCCATCATCAAGCGGTGCCCAAACCACTGCATGGAAGTCCGCAGCCAGTCTTCGCGCAATCGCGAAAACTGCGCCAGACCGAAGGCGAAAGCGGCGTCGTTGCCCAAGGCTCCCAGGTCTCCCAGGTGGTTGGCCACCCGCTCGCGCTCCAGCAGTAAGGCGCGCAGCCATTGCGCCCGTGGCGGCACGCTGCACCCGGTTGCCGATTCCAGCGCCATGCAGTAGGCCCAGGCGTAGGCCACTGTGGAATCCCCCGAAATCCGTCCGGCCAGGCGATGGGCTTCCATGGGGGGCAGTTGGGTGAAGCGTCGTTCGATGCCCTTATGGGTGTATCCCAGCCGCTCTTCCAGGCGCAGCACTTTTTCCCCCACCACGGAAAAACGGAAATGCCCCGGTTCGATGATGCCGGCATGCACCGGACCCACCGCAATTTCATGGACCCCATCGCCTTCCACGCGCACGAAGGGATACGCCGAAAACTCGGGGCGCGGAACATGACCCTCGCCGTTCCAGGCCCCATGATTCAGCCAGGGACGACGGTCTGCCGTGCCCCGAAAGGAAATGCCCTCGAGATCCTGCATGGCCCGCTGCATGCGCGCGGCAGCGGGAAAGTAGGGGGCGAGGTCAGGACACAGGGCGTTGCCATCCAGCGGCAGGGCCAGCCACACCAGGCCTTCGGGCAGGCTGTAGGCCGCGTGGGCCACGGTCCTGCTGGACCACAGGCCTACCAGTGTGCCGCCACTTCGCGCCACTGACCCCGCCGCTTCCACCCAGAGGGCGCTCTCCGCAAGGGTTGCGCGCCACAGGGGCAGCGGTGCCGGCAAGGGGGACAGTTCCAGACCCAGTCTGGCCAGTGAATGCACGTCAGCCTCCCAGCATG
>DAICZS010000003.1:20665-106623 GCA_027311025.1 Ferrovaceae bacterium | reverse complement strand
CCCCTACGTCATCGTGGCCCGTCCTGACCACCCCCTCGCCCAGCAAAAACGGATTCCACGCAGTGAATTACTGCGGCAACCGTTCATTACCCGCGAGCTGGGTTCGGACACCTGGAATTCCATGCAGGACGTGTTCGGAGAAGAGCTTGACAAGCTCCAGGTGGCGCTCGAGATTCGCAGCACGGAAACCATCAAGCAGGCCGTGATGGCTGGCATGGGCCTGGCCTTCCTCTCGGCCTACAACATCAACCTTGAGCTGCAGGTAGGCAACCTCGTGATCCTGGACGTGGAGAATTTTCCGGCCATGTTGAACTGGTATGTGGTGCACCGCAAGGACAAGCAGTTGCCTCCGGTGGCCCAGGCCTTCAAGGGGTTTTTGCTGGAACAAGGATCGCAGCTGATCGAGGCCTTCACGCGCTTCAAGGTGGCCCCACCCACGCTGGGCCGCCGCAGCAAGGGCACACGCACCAGCAAAAGCTGACTACCGGCGGTTGTGCGCGTTGCGCCGCTCCAGGGCCAGCAACAGCGCACTGTGGTCGAGGTCGGCGCCGCCTTCACGCACGAAAGTCTGGTAGAGGTCGTGGGCTTCGCGGGTCAGGGGAAGATCCAGCCCCACCTCGGCCGCCGCTTGCAACGCTGAGGCCAGGTCCTTGAGCTGCGTCGTGGCATGCGCCCCCGGTGAAAAATCTCGCATCAGCATGCGCGCACCGTGCATCTCCAACACCCTGCTTTCGGCAAACCCCCCACGGATGGCTTCACGCACCGCCGCCGGATTGGCGCCGCCGGCTTCAGCCAGCAGCAGGGCCTCAGCCACGGCACCGATGGTCAGGCCTACGATCATCTGGTTCGCCAGTTTGGCCAGGGCACCGGCCCCGGCAGGGCCAACCCGGGTGGCGCGCCCCAGCGCCTTGAACACCGACAAGGCCTGCACGAAGGCGTCGAGTTCACCCCCGGCCATGATGGCCAGCGTACCAGCCGCAGCGCCCACCACGCCACCCGAGACGGGGGCATCGAGCGCGGCAACGCCCCGCGCAGCCAGCAGGGCGGCATGGCGTCGCGCCGTATCCGGCGGAACGGAGCTCATGTCGATGAACAGGGCCTTGGGTGCCATGGCATCGGCCACCCCCCCGAGGCTCAGGACTTCCGTCACTGCCGGCCCGTTGGCCAGCATGGTGATCACGAAATCCGCATCACGCACAGCGGCGCTTGCCGAAGCACCCAGGCGCGCACCTTGCTGCACCAGTTCGGCGGTTTTTTCGGGGCTGCGGTTCCACACGGTGAGGGGAAAACCTGCCGCAAGCAGGCGTTGCCCCATGGGGGCCCCCATCAGTCCAGTGCCCAACAGTGCAATTCGAGTGCTCATGGCGTAGATTATAATGGCTGACACGCCCAATGCAGGAATTGTTACCGTGATGCGCATGGCCCTTCATCAGTTGCATGAGCACATCGACCAGCACAACGAACGGCTGCGCGACCAGTTGATCCATTGGCGGCGCGACCTGCATCGCCACCCCGAACTGTCCAACCGCGAATTCCGTACGGCAGCCCTGGTGGCCCATCATCTGCAATCCCTGGGACTTGAAGTACAAACCGGTGTAGCCCATACCGGCGTGGTGGGTCTGCTCAAAGGCGGACAACCCGGACCCGTGGTGGCCCTGCGTGCCGACATGGATGCCCTGCCCATCACGGAAGCCGTGGACCTGCCCTTTGCCTCGAGTGTGACTGCCATGTTTGAAGGGCGCGAAGTAGGCGTCATGCATGCCTGCGGCCATGACTGCCACACGGCCATCCTGATGACCGTGGCCCAGGTGCTGGCGGGCTGCCGCGAATCGCTGCCCGGCACCTTCAAATTCATTTTCCAGCCCGCCGAGGAAAGCCCGCCCCGCGGCGAGGAAGGGGGCGCCGAGTTGATGATCCGTGAAGGCGTCCTGGACCATCCGCGCCCTGAAGTCATTTTTGGACTGCACGTCTTTGCCGGCATGGAAAGCGGCACGCTGAGCTATCGTGAAGGGCCTGCCATGGCCAGTTCAGACACCCTGCGCATCATCATCGAAGGGCGCCAGACGCATGGCGCCATGCCCTGGTATGGCGTGGACCCCATCGTGGTGGCCTCCCAGGTGGTGCTGGGCCTGCAGACCATCCAGAGCCGTCAGCTGGACGTCACGCACGAACCCTCCATCCTCACCGTGGGCAGCATCCAGGGCGGCGTGCGCGACAACATCATTCCCGAACGCGTGGAGCTGCTGGGAACCATCCGCACTTTCGACGAATCCATGCGCCGCGACATCGCCCGGCGTGTCACCACCACTGCAGAAAAAATTGCCGAGAGTGCCGGCGCCCGGGCGCACGTGCACATCGAACGGGGATATGCCGTCACTACCAACCACACCGCGCTCACGCGGGCCATGGCCCCAACACTGGCGCGTGTGGCCGGACCGGGGCGGTTGCTGACGGCGCGCAAGCTGACGGGATCGGAAGATTTTTCCAGTTTCCAGGAAAGGATCCCGGGGTTGTTTTTCTTTCTCGGCATCACGCCCCGGAATACCCCGAGGGATCAGGTGGCGCCCAACCACTCGGCGCATTTTTGCGTGGACGAGAGCGCATTGCCCCTGGGGGCCCGCGCGCTCGCCCACCTTGCCGTGGACTACTGCTTCGCGAGAAACAACCAGGTGCCGATGACCGAGTCCGGATTAAGCGACATGGACTCAATCCCCTCCTCCATCAGCCAGCGTGCCAGGTCGGGGTGATCGGACGGCCCCTGGCCGCAAATGCCCACATATTTGCCGGCGCGCTGGCAGGCGCTGATGGCAAGATGCAGCATTGCCTTGACGGCAGGATCACGCTCATCAAAGGCCTGGGCCACCAGCCCGGAATCACGATCCACGGCGAGGGTCAGCTGCGTCAGGTCGTTTGAGCCGATGGAGAAACCGTCAAAACGCTCAAGGAACTGGTCGGCCAGGATGGCATTGGCAGGAATCTCGCACATCATCACCACGCGCAACCCGTTCTCGCCCCGACGAAGCCCCAACTCCTGCAACAGGGCGATGGTGCGATCGGCTTCGGCCAGGGTGCGCACAAAGGGCACCATGATCTCTACGTTGGTGAAGCCCATCTCGTCGCGTACCCGTTTCAATGCCCGGCATTCCAGCTCGAAACAATCGCGGAATGAAGTCGCGGTATAGCGCGAGGCGCCGCGAAACCCCAGCATGGGATTTTCTTCGTGGGGCTCGTAGCGCTTGCCGCCGATCAGATTGGTGTATTCGTTGGACTTGAAATCCGACAGGCGTACGATGACCTTCTTGGGCCAGAAGGCAGCCGCCAGCGTGGCGATGCCCTCGGCAAGTTTTTCCCGGTAAAACGCCGCAGGGTCGCTGTAACCGCGCGCCTTCTCCTCCACCTCCAACTTGAGCGCCGCCGGCAGGTGCGGGTACTCCAGGCAGGCCTTGGGATGAACGCCAATCATGGCGCTGATGATGAATTCCAGGCGCGCCAGTCCAACGCCCTCGTTGGGCAGGCGCTGAAAGGAAAATGCCAGTTGCGGGTTGCCCACGTTCATGGTGATCTTGACCGGAATGGCAGGCATGCGTTCGAGCGCCAGGGAAGAGACTTCAAAATCGATCAGGCCCCGGTAGATGTTGCCGGTCTCACCCTCGGCGCAGGACACCGTCACGGCCGGGACATCCTTCAACACCTCCGTGGCATGTTCACAGCCCACCACGGCAGGAATGCCCAGTTCGCGCGCAATGATCGCGGCGTGACATGTGCGTCCACCGCGGTTGGTGACGATGGCGGAAGCGCGCTTCATGATGGGCTCCCAGTTGGGGTCCGTCATGTCCGTCACCAGCACGTCGCCCGGATTTATCTCGTTCATTTGCGACTCGTCGAAAATGATGCGCACGGGCCCCGAGCCGATCTTCTGTCCGATGGCGCGACCCGTGACCAGCAAATCGCCCTTGCCCTTGAGCGCATAGCGTTCCAGGCTGTCTCCCTTGCGCGAGGCCACCGTTTCAGGACGCGCCTGCAGGATGTAGATCTTGCCATCCATGCCATCGCGCGCCCATTCCACATCCATGGGGCGTCCGTAATGCTGTTCGATGATGACCGCATAACGCGCCAGTTCTTCCAGTTCGGCGTCATTGAGGCAAAAGCGATGGCGATCGGCGAGGTCGGTTTCCACGGTGGTGACCGTGCGCCCGGCGACCTTCTCGCCGCTGTAGATCATGCGCGTGGCCTTGGACCCCAGATTGCGCATCAGCACTGCGGGGCGCCCCTGCGCCAGGGCCACCTTGCTGACATAGTATTCGTCCGGGTTGACGGCCCCCTGGACCACGCTCTCCCCCAGCCCCCAGCTGGCCGTGATGAACACCACCTGGTCAAAGCCCGACTCGGTATCCATGGTGAACAGCACGCCGCTGGCCCCCACATCGCTGCGCGCCATGCGTTGAATGCCGGCCGAGAGGGCCACCTCGGCATGCACAAACCCCTGGTGTACCCGATAGGCGATGGCGCGGTCATTGTAGAGCGAGGCAAATACGTGCTTCACCGCCTCCAGCACCTGCGCCATGCCGGTGATGTTGAGGAAGGTTTCCTGCTGGCCGGCAAAGGATGCATCGGGCAAATCCTCTGCGGTGGCCGAGGAGCGCACGGCCACCGCAGGTGGGGTGCCCGAACCGTCTTCCAGTTGCGCGTAGGCTGCCGTCAACTCCTGCACCAGCCGTTCGGGCAGGGGCGTTTTCAGCACCCAGTCGCGAATTTTGGCGCCAGCCACGGCCAGGGCATCCACATCGTCCACATCCAGCGCCAGCAGCAGGGCCTCGATGCGTGCTGCAAGCCCGCCCTGGGCCAGGAAATCGCGGTAGGCCGCGGCTGTTGTGGCAAAGCCTCCGGGCACACGCACGCCGGCATGGCTTAACTGGCTGAACATTTCACCCAGCGATGCGTTCTTGCCTCCGACGGAATCCACGTCGGTCATGCGAAGATCCTGAAACCAGCGAATGTATGCCGTTGCCATGATGTCCCCTGACCTCTAAAAGTTGTCTATTATAAGACATCTGCTATGCTGTGGATAACCCTTTGGAAATTGGTGAGTTTCATGAAGCGAAGCGTGTTCTATGTCTCCGATCGTACCGGGATCACCGCCGAAATGCTGGGCCAAAGCCTGATCACCCAGTTTGACGGTGTTCAATTCCAGCGCCATACGATGCCCTTCGTGGACAGCGAGGCGCGCGCCCGGGATGCCGTTGCGGCCATCAACCTTGCTGCCGCTGCAGATCATCAGCGCCCGCTCGTGTTCAGCACCCTGATCGACGATGCCGTGCGGCGCATCATCAGGACCGCCAATGCCCTGGTCCTGGATTTCTTTGAGGCGTTCATCGCCCCCCTGGAATCCGAATTGGGCACCCCTTCCTCCCACGCCGTGGGCAAGTCACATGGCACAGGAGACCTGCACAGCTACACCCAGCGCATCAATGCCATCAATTTCTGCATGGCCCACGATGACGGCGTCAACAGCGCCGGACTGGACGAAGCCGAGATCATCCTGGTTGGCGTGTCACGCTGCGGCAAGACGCCCACCAGCCTGTATCTCGCCATGCAGTTTGGCATCAAGGCGGCCAACTACCCCCTGATTCACGAGGACCTGGATAAACAGCAACTGCCGTCGGCCTTGCTGCCCTGGCGGAAAAAACTGTGGGGGCTGTCGATCCGGCCGGAGCGGCTGCACCAGATTCGCTCCGAGCGCCGCCCTGACAGCCGCTACGCGGCCCTGTCCAACTGTCGTCACGAAATCCAGGCCGCCGAAGCCATGTTGCGCGCCCACGGCATTCCCTTTCTGGAATCCACCAACATGTCGATCGAGGAACTGTCCACCACCATCCTGCACCAAACGGGGCTTTCGCGGCACCTGTACTAGCAGGACGACTGGCGCATCCGCTCGAACATCAGCACCGACCCTGCCACCGCGGCGTTGAGCGACTCCACCCCGGGCGCCATGGGAATATGGATGCGTTCGTGCACCCGGGCCAGCAGGTCGGCAGAAATTCCCGCACCTTCGTTGCCGATCACGAGCGCCACGGTCCCCCGCAGATCCGCCTCAAAACAGGAACGGGCCCCGTGCAGGGCAGCACCGAGCACGCGCCCTTCGTAACGCTGCGCCAGATTGGGCAGGTTTACCCCTTCGTAGAGTTCAATCAGGAAATGGGCCCCCATGCCGGCACGCAGCACGCGGGGCGCCCAGGCCAGGGCACAACCCGGCGAGAGAAAGGCGCGCGGCACCCCTGCAGCAGCGGCCGAGCGCAGCAGGGTGCCGAGGTTGCCCGGATCCTGGATGTCTTCCAGCATCAGGCAGGGGCCCAGGGGCCCTGCGGGCGGTGCCGGAGCGGGAATGGCAATGATGGCGGCAATTCCTTGCGGGGCCTGCACTGCGGCGCACTCGGCAAACAGCGCATCGCTCAACACCACGGGTTGCGGCAGCAGGCCGCCTGCCAGCAGCCGGGCTACCTCGGGGTGGGTGAGGCCACTCTCGCTGGCCAGCAGCGTGTGGGGTACGCCCCGGGAGGCCCCATAAGCTGCCACCAGATGCACGCCATCCAGTACCGTCAACCCCAGCTTGTGGCGCTGCCGCGACGAATGCGCGAGGCTGGCAAACTGCTTGAAGAGCGCGTTGTCGCGCGAACGGATCACGCGCATCGGATGGCGCTCACGGGGGCAAAGGACAGGCGGTGGTGGGGGCTGGCCCCATGCGCGCGCAGCCTTTCAAGGTGCAGTGCGGTGGGATAGCCCTTGTGGCGTTCAAACTGGTACTGGGGATACTCACGCCCCAATGCCGCCATGAGGCGATCACGCTCGGTCTTGGCCAGGATGGAGGCGGCTGAAATGGCGGCCACCCGGGCATCGCCCTTCACCACGGCTACGGTTGTGGCGGAGAGACGCGGACTGTAGAGCCCATCCACGGCCACCACCGCAGGCAGGACCGTGAGCCCCTCCACGGCGCGGCGCATGGCCAGCAACGTGGCTTGCAGGATATTGAGGGCATCGATTTCGGCAACACTGGCACAGGCCGTGGACCATGCCAGCACCCGGGCCTTGATGAGCCCTTCCAGGGCATCACGTGTTACCGCGCTCAATTTCTTGGAATCATCCAGGCCGGGAATGGGGCAATCAGGATGCAGGATCACGGCAGCAGCGGTCACGGGGCCGGCAATCGGACCGCGCCCTGCCTCGTCCACGCCGCACAGCAGCCCTTCTGGAAAATCGAGGGACTGGCCCGGGCGGATCAGGCGGTCAGGGCGCATGCGGCAGGGCCTGAGCAATGCCCTTCAGAATGCCCTGGTGCGAGTCGGCCCGCAGCAGGCGATGCAGGCGCTCGAAGGACTGCACCATGGCCCCGCGTGCGGCCGGATCGTCCAGAAGTGCGGCCAGGCGCCCGGCGAGGTTCTCGGGGGTGGCCGCCTCCTGAATCACCTCGGGCACCACGGCCTCGTCCAGGATGATGTTGGGCAATCCGAAAAACCGCGCCGTGGCGCGTTGTCGAACCAGCCAGGCCGTCAGGGCGGAAAGGCGGTAGGTGATGACCATGGGACATTTCAACAGGGCCGCCTCCAGGGTGGCCGTGCCTGAGGCCACCAGCGCCACGTCGGCTGCAGCAAGCGCTTCCTGCGCCCGGCCCTCCAACAACACCACATCGGGCGGCTGCGCTGCGTGCTGCAGCACCTGCTCAAACTGCTCGCGCGTGTGACGGTTGACGAGCGGCACGAGAAAACGGGCCCGGGGAAAGCGCCGCTGCAACAACACCGCAGTATCCACAAACAACTGGGCGTGATAGTCCAGTTCGGAGATGCGGCTGCCGGGCAGCAGGGCCACCACCGGCGACGCATCTCCCAGCGCCAGATTCTGGCGGGCCGCGGCATGATCCACCGCTTCGGGAATTTGCTGCGCCAGCGGATGCCCGATGTCCGTGATGGGAATGCCGGCCTGTTCAAAAATGGGGCGCTCGAAGGGAAAGATGGAAAGCACGCCCGCCACCGCCTCCCGAATGGCCGGCAGGCGATTGGCACGCCAGGCCCAGACGGTCGGGGCCACCATCTGCAAGGTGGGAATGCCGGCGCGTTTGAGCCGCTTTTCCAGGGTGAGGTTGAAGTCGGGGGCATCGATGCCGACGAACAGATCGGGAGGGGATGCCAGAAAATGCCGGATCAGTTGCCTTCGAATCGACAGGAGGGTTGGCAATGCGCGCAGGACTTCCAGATAACCGCGCACGGACAGTGTCTCCATGGGAAAGAGGGAGCGGGCTCCCAGTGCCTGCATGCGCGGCCCGGCGATGCCTTCAAACACGGCATCGGGATAACGCATCCGTACCGCTTCAATCAGGGTTGCTCCCAGTGCGTCGCCTGATGCTTCACCAGCCACCACGCCGATGCGCATGGTCAGCGCACGATACCGCGGCTGGAGTGCGCGAGGAAGTCCAGCATTTCCTGCACGTGCGGATGCTGTCGCGCAATCACGGCAATCTCGCCACGGGCCTCCTCAAGACTCAGCCCGGAACGGTAGAGCTTGCGATAGGCCTGCTTGATGGCGGCGATTTCCTCTGCGGTAAACCCCCGGCGACGCAGCCCTTCGCTGTTGATGCCATGAGGGCCCGCAGGATGGCCCGCCACCATGACGAAAGGAGGGACGTCCTGGGTGATGACGGCCGAGATGCCGAGAAAACTGTGCGCGCCCACCCGAACGAATTGATGCACGCCGACGAAGCCGCCGAGGATGGTCCAGTCACCCACATGGACATGGCCTGCAAGGGTGGCATGATTGGCAAACGTGGTATGGTTTCCCACCTGACAGTCATGGGCCAGATGCACATAAGCCATGATCCAGTTATGGTTGCCCAGACGCGTCACCCCCGCATCGTCTTCCGTACCGATGTTGAAGGTGCAGAACTCGCGGATAGTATTGTCGTCGCCGATCTCGAGGGCGGTGTTTTCACCGTGGTATTTCTTGTCCTGGGGATCGCCCCCCAGCACGCAGAACCCGTAGATGCGGTTGCGCGCACCGATGGTGGTGCGCCCGGTAATGCTGACATGATCGCCCACGGTGGTCCCTGGGCCAATGCGGACCTGGGGGCCGATGATGGCATAAGCACCGACGGTCACGTCACTGGCAAGCTCGGCCCCTGGATGGATGATGGCGCTGGGATGGATCATGCTTCAAGCACTTTTTCCGTACACAGCAACTCGGCCTCCGTCACCACCTGTCCGTTGACGGTGGCCTGGGTTGCAAACTTCCACACCCGATAGGACTGGCGCAACAGCTTGGCATGCAGCATCAACTGGTCTCCAGGAAAGACCGGGCTTCTGAAGCGCGCCTTGTCGATGCCCACGAAGTAAGTGACGATCTTGCCGTCCGGCTTGACGTCTTCGGTCTTGAACGTCAACAGTGCCGCAGCCTGGGCCAGGGCCTCGATGATCAGCACCCCAGGCATGACCGGATGCACGGGGAAATGCCCCTGGAAAAACTCCTCGTTCATGCTGACGTTCTTGATGGCCGTGATGGTCTGCCCCGGAATCACCTCCAGAACCCGGTCCACCAGCAGGAATGGATACCGATGCGGCAGATATTTCATGATTTCATTGATGTCCATACCCGCCATGACTACTCCTCCTTCAATTTTTGTATGTCCTGCTCGAGTGCTCTCAGCTTTTTCACCCACTGAGGCAATGCGCGCAGGTTGGCCAGCGTTTCCATCCAGATACGATGTGGCTGGCTTGGAATGGATGAGGTGTAAACCCCAGGCTGGGTAATGGATTTCGTGATCAGGGAAAACCCTGACACCGTGACCCCATCGCACACCGCCAGATGGCCCACCATGCCCACCCCGCCGCCGATGCGGCAGTAGCGCCCAATCCGGGTACTGCCGGAGATGCCGGTGCAACCCGCGATGACCGTATGGGCGCCAATGCGGCAGTTATGGGCAATCTGGATCTGGTTGTCGAGCTTGACCCCTTCCTCGATGACCGTGTCCTCAATGGCACCCCGGTCCACCGTGGTGTTGGCGCCAATTTCCACATCAGCGCCGATCAGCACGCGACCAATCTGGGGAATTTTCACCCAACCCTCCTGGTCGCGGGCCATGCCAAAACCGTCGGCGCCCAGCACCACACCCGAATGCAGGATGCAGCGCGCACCCACTTCACATCCGGCGTAGATGACCACACGCGGATACAGCCAGCAGCCCTCTCCCAGCACCACGTGCGCTCCCAGCACGCAGCCTGCTCCGATCACAACCCCCTCGCCCACCACGGCACCTGCACCGATGGTGACCTGCGGACCGATGCTGGCACTGGCGGCAATCCTTGCCGCAGGATCGATGATGGCGCTGGGATGCACCCCCGCAACGGCTTTGGGGAAAGGGAACAGCCGCTGGGCAATGCGGGCGTAACAGGCGTAAGGGTTGTCTGAAACGATGCGCGGCAAGGCCGTGGCGTGGCGGTCGGAGGGCCCCAGGATCACCGCTGCCGCCCGTGTTCTGGACAACAGGTCGCGGTACAGGGTGTTGGTAAGAAACGTGATTTCTCCGGGACCCGCCTGCTCCAGGGTACCAATGCCGCGGATCAGGGTTTGGGCGTCACCCACCACCTCGCCGCCGCATGCATCGGCGAGGTCCTGTAAGGAATAGGGTTGGGTGGCTTCCAACGAAGGGCACGGAGGTTACTTGTCGGCCAGAGCCTTCAAGACCTTGTCCGTAATGTCGATTTTGGGGCTGGCATAGATGGCATCCGTGAGAATCAGGTCATACTTCTCGGACTCGGCAATTTCACGGATAACCTTGTTGGCGCGCTCCTGGATGCTGGCAAACTCCTCATTGCGCCGCGTGTTGAGATCCTCGCGAAACTCACGCTGCATACGCTGAAAATCACGATTGAGGTTGGCCAGTTCACGCTCCTTCCGGGCGCGGTCGCTTTCGCTCATGGTCATGCCTTCCTTATCCAGCTGGGTTTGCAGGTCAGACATCTGCTTGCCGATTTTCTGGATGTCGCTCTGGCGCTTGTCAAATTCCTTCTCCAGCTTCTTGGTGGCTTTCTGTGCCGGCCCTGCCTCGCGGAAAATGCGTTCGATATTGATCCAGCCCAGTTTGAGGTCGGCGCCCAGCACAGGCGTCAAGGCCAGAAAACCCATCACAAGAACCAAAAATTTGAAAGATTTCATGTCAATGCTCGCTTAAAAGGTGCTGCCCATCTGAAATTGCAACCGCTCGATATTATCCAACGGTTGCGCACGAATGGGAACGGCATAGCTGAACTTGAGCGGCCCCATGGGGGAATACCAGGACAGCGCCATCCCTGCCGAATAGCGAAACTGGCTGGGGGAAATTGCCTCGCCTGCCCCGAACACATTGCCGGCGTCGAAAAACGTGCTCAAGCGGAAGGAGTGATCGTTTTTCAAGCCGGGCATGGGAAACAGGTACTCTGCGCTACCCGTAAGCATTTTATTCCCCCCAAGGTTGAGCGTGTTGCCCACCATGTCAAAGGTATGGGGGCCCAGACTGCCGGTAAAGTAACCCCGCACCGAATCCACGCCACCGGCAAAAAAGTTTTTGAAGAACGGCAGGGGCATGCCCGCGTACCCATTACCATAACCCAACTGGCTGGAAAACGACATCGTGGTGTCACTCGTGACGGGATTGAGCCACTGGGCATTCATCGTGGCCCGGTAATATTTGAGATCGGCACCTGGCAGACCCACTTCCAGGCTATAGCGCTGGTTGAGCCCCTTCATGGGGTAAATGACGCTGTCCCGGCTGTCCCGGGAAAAGCCCACGTCCGCCTTGAGGGTCTTGGCGGTATCACCAAACTGGTCCACGAAGTTGAGGTACTGGATGGGGCTGTCGCTCACCACCGTGATGGCCGTGGATTCAACACCCAGGCCCACCGAATAGGAGTTGGTTTCACTTACCGGCACGCTGAGGTGCATGTCGGTCCCGATGGTGCGCGTCATGTAGGGACTGACCCCCGTGAGCAGGGTGGTGTTCATGGTCCTGTCATAGACGCTCCAGGAACGCCCAATGCCTTCGTCCGTCCAATAGGGGTTGAAGTACGTGAGGGCGTAAGTCCGGGTGATTTCGCCAGAATTGACGTTGAGCGACAGCGAGTTGCCACTGCCGAACAGATTGTTTTGGCTGATGCCGGCACTGAGCACCACTTTTTCTGCAGAGGAGTAGCCGGCACCCACCTGGATCTGTCCGGTCTGACGCTCCACCACCGTAAAATTGACGTCCACCTGGTCCGTGGTGCCAGGGACAGGTGGGCTGTCCACCGTGACCTCCGAAAAGAAACCCAGGCGGTCGATACGCTCCTTGGAGCGGTTGACCCGCTCGATGGAATACCAGCCGCCTTCCAGCTGACGCACTTCACGCCGGATGACTTCATCGCGCGTGGTGGTGTTGCCGTAGATGTTCACGTGCCGCACATAGACCCGGCGCCCCGGATCCACCACGAAGGTAAAGGACGCGGTGTGGTTGTCCTTGTTGATATCCGGATTGGCATTGATGTTGGCAAAGGAATAGCCCTCGTTGGCCAGGCGGTCCGAGATGGCCTTGCTGGACGAGGTGACCTTTTCACGCGAGAAGGTGTCGCCCGCCTTGAGCTTGAGCAGCTTTTTCAGCTCCTCCTCGGGCACCACGAACTGTCCGGCCAGCTTGACGTCGGAAACCTTGTACGGCTCACCCTCATGGATGTTGATGGTGATGTAGATGTCCTGCTTGTCTGGGGAAATGGAGACCTGGGTGGATTCCACCGCAAATTCCAGATAGCCGCGATCCTGGTAATAGGACCGCAGGGTTTCGAGGTCACCCGACAGTTTTTGCTTGGAGTACTGGTCGTTTTTGGTGTACCAGGACAACCAGTTGGGAACGTTGAGCTGCAACTGGTCCAACAGGACCTTTTCGGGGAAAGCCGTGGCGCCCACGATGTTGATTTCGCGAATGTGGGCCACTTCCCCTTCAACGATGTTGAAGGTCAGCGCCACGCGATTACGCGGCATCGGCGTCACGGTCGTCGTCACCTGGGCCGAGTACTTGCCCTTGCCCAGATACTGGCGCTTCAACTCTTTCTCGGCCTTGTCGAGCAGGGATTTGTCGTAGATGCGGGATTCGGCAATGCCGATGGACTTCAGGGCGTCCTTCAACTGGTCCTTGCTGAAAGCCTTGCTGCCGTTGATGTCGATACGCGCAATGGAAGGGCGCTCCTGCACCACCACCACCAGGACATCCCCATCGGACTCGAGCCGGACATCGGCAAAAAAGCCCGTGTCATACAGTGACTTGACGGCCGCGCTGGCCTTTTCATTGGTGACGGTGTCGCCCACCTTGAGTGGCAGGTAGCTGAAGATCGTACCGGCTTCGATGCGTTGCGCGCCTTCAACCCGGATGTCCCGGATGGTGAAGGGAGAGAGGGCCCAGGCGGCTGTGCTCAACAGCACACAGCACATGGCAAGAAACGTGCGAATTGTCATGGACCCGATCAGTTGGTTAGCAGACGTTGAATATCGTTATAAATTGCAAATCCCATCAGGGCGGTCAGAAGCATCAAACCTACCCGTTGCGTCAACGCCAGCGTACGATCGGAAACGGGGCTTCCCTTGATCAATTCGACAACATAATACATCAAATGACCTCCGTCCAATAAGGGTACTGGCAACAGATTGAGCGCGCCCAGGCTGATGCTGATCAACGCAATGAAGGTGAGGTAGGGAATGACCCCCATGCGCGCAGACTGCCCGGCGTAGTCGGCAATCTGGATGGGGCCGCCCACGTTTTTCCAGGACGCCTCACCCACCACCATGGCGCCAAAGGTCTTGAACGTCAGCCGGGTCACTTCCCAGGTCTTGCTGGCAGCATGCTGCAATGCCGTCACCGGCCCCTCGCGCACCGTGCGCCAGAAGCGCGCATTGATCTCTGGCGAAAGCCGGGGCGACACGCCGATCTTGCCCACCAGCCCTCCCTGCTCGCCGGGTTCAGCCTGGGGTGTGAGGGTAATGACCCGGGTGGCCCCCTGTCGCTCCAGGGTCAGGGCGAGGGGGCGCCCGGCGCTGGCGCGAATGATCTTCACCAACGCCTGCCAGGAGGGTAACGGCGCACCGTTGACCTCCAGGATGCGGTCGCCCGCCTGCAGACCGGCCTTTCCGGCAGGGCCGTCGGCAAGTACCCGTCCGGCCTCGGGAGGGATGGGAAAATCCCAGGGCTTGAGGCCGATCTGGTCGAGCAGGTCGGCGTCCCGCTGTTCCACCTGCAGCCCGGACAGGTCCAGCCCGCGCACGGCAATGTGTCCGGCACTGTCGCGGGTTTCGATCTCGAGGCGCCCGCGCTCCAGGGCCTGATCAATGAGCAGCAACTGCACTTCATTCCAGGTCGCCACGGGGTTGCGGTTGACCTGGACAATCTGCTCGCCCGCCTGAAAGCCGGCGCTGGCCGCCAGGGTGCCGGGCGGCGGCTCATCCACATAGGGCACAAGCCCCGGTACGCCGTACAGATAAAGTCCACAGTAAATCAGGAAAGCCAGGATGAAATTGGCAAGCGGCCCGGCGATGACAATGGCAAACCGACGCGCCAGGGACTGGCGGTTGAAAGCACGCGACCGCTCTTCCGGAGCAACGAACCCCTCGCGCTCGTCGAGCATGCGCACATAACCGCCCAGCGGGAGGGCCCCAATCACCCATTCGGTCTGGTCCGGCCCGCGCCGGGTCAGCCACAGCGGCTTTCCAAAGCCGATGGAAAAGCGCAGCACCTTGACCCCTGCCCGACGCGCCACCCAGAAGTGCCCCCATTCGTGCACCAGGATGAGCAGCAGCAGCGCCCCCAGAAAAGCCAGCACCGTTTGCACGCTGTTGCCGAACAGGGTCATGGCAGCGCCTGCTCCCGGATCAGCGCGGCGGCACAGGCGCGACTTCGGGCATCGGCCTCCAGCACCCCGGCCAGCGTGTCACCCGGCTCGGGGGACAACGCATCCATGACCCTGGCAATCAGCGCTGGAATCTGGTCAAAACGCATGTGTCCCTCCAGAAAGGCAGCCACGGCCACTTCATTGGCGGCATTCAAAATGGCCGGTGCCGTGCCTCCGGTACGGATGGCGCGGTAGGCCAGGGAGACGGCCGGAAAGCGCTGCAGGTCGAGGGCCTGGAAATGCAGCGCGCCCACTGCGGGCAGGTCCAGTGCAGGAACCCCGGAGGCAATCCGCTCGGGAAAGGCCAGCGCGTAGGCGATGGGGGTGCGCATGTCGGGGCAACCCAGCTGTGCAATCACCGACCCGTCCACATAAGCTACCATGGAATGGACGATGCTTTCCGGATGGATGACGATGTCCACCTGTTCGGGTTGCGCTTCAAACAGCCAGCACGCCTCGATCAGCTCGAGACCCTTGTTCATCATGGTGGCCGAGTCCACGGAAATCTTGCGCCCCATCACCCAGTTGGGGTGCTTGCACGCTTCTTCGGGAGTGACCCGGGCCAGGTCGGAGAGGGCGCGGTGCAGAAACGGCCCCCCCGAAGCGGTGAGGGTAATGCGGCTGACGCCGGCAATGGCCAGTTGCCGGGAATAGTGGTGGGGCAGCGACTGGAATACCGCGTTATGTTCGCTGTCCACCGGCAACAGGGCTGCACCACTTGCACGCACGGCATCCATCAGGAGCGCTCCGGACATCACCAGGGCTTCCTTGTTGGCCAACAGGATGCGCTTGCCCGCGCGCGCGGCCGCCAGGGTGGGTGCGAGGCCCGCGGCGCCGACGATGGCCGCCATGACGATGGCCGCTTCAGGCGCGGCAGCCACCTGGCACAAGGCGTCGGGGCCGTACAGAATCTCGGTCTCCAGGGGCGTCCCGGGAACCGTCAGCAACAGGCGCAGGCGTTCGGCGTCCGCCGCATGATCCACCACGGCAACCCGTGGCGCAAACCGTCGGCATTGTTGTGCCAGCTTCTCCACGTTGCGGTGCGCCGTCAGGGCGAATACGCCATAGCGTTCGGGATGCAGGGCCACCACTTCGAGGGTGTTGCAGCCAATGGTGCCAGTGGCGCCCAGCAGGGTCAGCAGCTGTCGTGTCATCAGGACTGCTCCAGCAACAACAACGCCACCAGCGGCAAGGTTGCCGTCAGGGCGTCGATGCGATCCAGAATGCCGCCATGGCCGGGCAGCAGGGTGCCACTGTCCTTCACGCCAGCACAGCGCTTGATCCAGGATTCAAACAGGTCGCCCTCGATGCCCAATGCCGTCAAGAGCAGCAACAGGGGCACCCAGCCGGTTGCGAGCGCCCGAATGACGTGGCCCGCAGCGCTGTCCCCTGGACCACCCGCCCACTGCCCCAACACCACGGCGTACAACAGCACGGCAAGCACGGCCCCCGCAACGCCTTCCCAGGTTTTTCCCGGGCTGATGGCCGGAGCCAGCTTGCGTCGCCCCAAGGCACGTCCGGCAAAATAGGCTGCCGTATCCGACAGCCAGACCACCGCCATGAACATCAAGAGCGTCCAGGGGCTTGCCAGGCGCAGGCTCACCAGGGCAAAGCCCGTTGGCAGGATCACCACCCACCCCGTCAACGCCAGCATGGCAGGGCTCTCTACCCGCCATTGTCGCGCCAGCCAGAGGGGGACCAGCAGGATCCAGAACAGGGTCGAGAGGGCATAGAGCACTTTGAGCCATACGACCGATTCCTGGGCCGTGGCCCAGGACAGGCCGCCCGCCAGGGCGCCCGTAAGCAGCACGTAGAACAGTCGGGAGGCACCAGGAAAGCGCGCCAGACCCGCCCATTCCCAGCTGGCCACGAGGCCCGCCACCAGGACGGCCCCTTGCCAGATGGACGCCGGGGCCCTGAACAGCAGCAGCGCCAGCAGTACCAACAGCACCGATGCCGTCAGGAGTCTGGCGCGCAACATTGTTCGCTGGTTCGCCCAAAACGGCGTTCGCGCTGCTGGTAGGAGCGGATGGCCTCGTTGAGGCTTTCCGCGTCGAAGTCGGGCCAGAGGGTTTCGGTGAAGTACAGCTCGGTATAAGCCAGTTGCCACAGCAGGAAGTTGCTGATGCGCTGTTCTCCGCCGGTGCGAATGAACAGGTCGGGCTCGGGCGTGTCGCCCATGGACAGGAAGGGAGTCAGGTCTGCTTCGGTGAGGTCGCCCCCAGCCTTGTCAGGGTGGGCGCGCAGCAGGGCGTTCATGGCCTGCAGGATGTCCCAGCGCCCGCCGTAATTGACGGCAACGGTGAGGGTCAGCCGGGTGTTGTTGCAGGTCAGCGCATGCGCCTCGGCAATCAGCGTTGCCAGGTGGGGCCCCAGTCGGGTCAGGTCACCGATGATGCGCACCCGGATGTTGGCGCGGTGCAGGCGGGATATTTCGTTTTCCAGGTTGCTGATGAACAGTTGCATCAGCATGGACACTTCTTCGGCGGGGCGCCGCCAGTTTTCGCTGCTGAAGGCAAACAGGGTGACGTATTCCACGCCCAGGCGCGTGGCGCTTTCCACCAGCGTGCGCACCGCTTCACTACCGCGCCGGTGGCCGGCGATGCGCGGCAGCAACCGTTTGCGTGCCCAACGGCCATTGCCGTCCATGATCAGGGCGATATGCCGGGGAATCTTACCGGTTTGCGGGATGTCTTCCGTAGAACTTCGCGAACGCGCCATGTCTGCCTTCCCAGCAAGGTTTTTCGGGAAGGTCAAACCGCCATCAGCTCGGCTTCCTTGACGGCAAGCAGCTTGTCGATTTCGCTCACGTGACGGTCGGTCAACTTCTGGATGTCGTCCTGGGCACGACGCTCTTCGTCTTCGGAAATGGATTTGGCTTTTTGTAATTCCTTCAGGTGGGCCAGGGCATCGCGACGGATGTTGCGCACCGCAACGCGGGCATTTTCGGCTTCGGCCTTGACCACCTTGGTGAGGTCGCGGCGACGCTCTTCGGTCAGGGAAGGCATTGGCACCCGGATGAGGTCGCCCTGCGCCGACGGGTTGAGCCCCAGATCGGCGTCGCGAATGGCCTTCTCGATGGCGGCGACCATTTTCTTTTCATAGGGCGACACGCCAATGGTGCGGGCATCGATGAGGTTGACGCCGGCCACCTGGTTGATCTGGGTTGGCGTGCCGTAGTAATCCACCTTCACGTGATCCAGCAAACCGGCATGGGCGCGGCCCGTTCGAACCTTGCCCAGATCTGTCTTGAGCGTCTCGACGGATTTCTGCATTTTCTGTTCGGCAGATTTCTTGACATCGGCAATCATGGCGTTCTCCAGACAGCTTAATTCGTGACGAAAGTACCTTCAGCCTCTCCCATGACCACGCGCTTCAAGGCGCCGGGTTTGAAGATGCTGAATACGCAGATGGGCAGGTCCTGATCGCGGCACAACGTCAGCGCCGTTGCATCCATGACCTTGAGATTGTTGACGATGGCTTCCTCGAAAGTCAGCCGTTCGTAGCGCCTGGCTTTGGGGTCCTTGAGCGGATCAGCCGTATAGATGCCATCCACCTTGGTGCCCTTCAGCACCACTTCGGCGCTCATCTCCACACCGCGCAGGGCCGCCGCCGTATCCGTGGTAAAGAACGGGTTGCCCGTACCGGCGGCAAAAATGACCACTTTGCCCTCTTCGAGATAGCGCAGGGCCTTGCCGCGAATGTAGGGCTCGGCCACCTGTTCCAGATTCAGCGCCGACTGGACACGACTGACCACACCCACCCGGCGCATGGCATCCTGCAGCGCCAGCGCGTTCATGACCGTGGCCAGCATGCCCATGTAATCCGCCGTGGCCCGATCAATGCCTTCGGCACCCAAAGCTACCCCGCGGAAGATGTTGCCGCCGCCAATCACTACCCCGACCTGCACGCCGATCTGGGTGACCGCTGCCACCTCGGCCACGATGCGATCGATGGTGGCGCGATTGATGCCATAGGCGTCATCACCCATCAGGGCTTCACCCGACAACTTGAGGAGAATGCGCTGATAGGCTGGTTTCATGACGAAGCCTCAGGCTCCCGCCGCCGCACCTGCGGCTGCCGCCACTTCAGCGGCAAAGTCTTCGCTCTTCTTTTCGATGCCTTCACCGACGATGAACATGCTGAAGCCATGCACGCGGGCACCGCGGGCGGCCAGCAGTTTTTCAACGGTCTGGTCGGGATCCTTGACGAAAGGTTGCCCCAGCAGGGTGACTTCAGCCAGGTACTTGACCATGCGTCCGTCCACCATACGCGCGATGATGTCCGCCGGCTTGCCCGATTCGGCAGCCTGGGCCGTGTAGATTTCGCGCTCCTTGGCCAGCAGCTCGGCAGGAACGTTGTCCTTCGACACGCAAATGGGCTTGCTGGCCGCAATGTGCATGGCAATGTCGCGTCCCAGCGTGTCGTCGCCACCCACGAGATCCACCATGACGCCAATGCGCGCGCCGTGCAGATACTGGGCGAGGCGCCCTGCTGCTTCAAATCGCACGAAGCGGCGCACCGTCATGTTTTCACCAAGCTTCATGATCAATGCCTGGCGCACGGCCTCCAGCGTGCCGCCATCGGGCAGGGCGCCTTTGACCAGCGCATCCACGTCGGCGGGCGCCTGACGCGCCACCTGTTCGGCAGCCTGGCGGGCAAAGGACACGAAGTCGTCGTTCTTGGCCACGAAATCGGTTTCGCAATTCACTTCCACCAGGGCCCCCAGCTTGCCATCCGCCGAGACATACGTCGCCACCACGCCTTCGGCAGCAATGCGGCCAGCAGCCTTGCTGGCTTTGGCGCCGCTGCGAATGCGCAGGAGGTCTTCGGCTGCCTTGAGGTCACCCTGGGCCTCTGTCAACGCCTTCTTGCATTCCATCATGCCAAGCCCGGTGAGCTCGCGCAGTTCCTTGACCATTCCTGCGGTAATTTCCGCCATTTCAACACTCCACTTTGCGCTGCGGACCTGCCGCAGCATTCAAAAATTATTCAGCAGCCTTGTCTTCTTCCACCTCGACAAACTCTTCCGACCCGGTAATTTCCGTGAGGGATTGGGCCCGGCCCTCCAGGATGGCATCCGCCACGCCACGGGCGTACAGGCGAATGGCACGCGTCGAGTCATCGTTACCCGGAATGACGTAATCGACGCCTTCGATGGAATTGTTGGTATCCACGACGCCGATGATGGGAATGCCCAGCTTGCGCGCTTCGACGATGGCGTTTTTCTGGTAGCCCACGTCGATGACGAACATGGCATCGGGAATGCCATTCATGTCCTTGATCCCGCCCAGGCTGCGCTCCAGCTTTTCGAGTTCGCGCTGGTAATCAAGGGCTTCCTTCTTGGTCAGCTTGTCCATGGAGCCGTCGGCCGTCATGGTAGCGAGGTCGTTGAGGCGCTTGATGGACTGCTTGACCGTCTTGAAGTTGGTCAGCATGCCACCCAGCCAGCGGTGATCCACGAAAGGTGCACCGGCGCGTTGCGCTTCTTCGCGCACGATTTCGCGAGCCTGACGCTTGGTGCCCACGAATAGCACGTTGCCTTTGTTGGCAGAAATCTGGCGCACAAACTTCATGGCCTCCTGGTACATCGGGAGGGTCTTTTCCAGATTGATGATGTGAATCTTGTTTCGATGGCCGAAAATGAAAGGGGCCATCTTGGGGTTCCAGTAACGGGTCTGGTGACCGAAGTGAACTCCGGCTTCAAGCATTTGCCGCATGGTGACGGACATGGTGAACTCCTTTAAGGGTTGAGCCTCCACCGGTCGATAACACCTGCCTTAAGGGCAGGCACCCTAGTTTTGCTGGACCGGTGTGCGTGTTTGCGGTGTTGCCACCGCACCAAAATTGGGCCTGGGATGCCGGCCCGATAAAGCCCCGTATTCTAGCATTTTTGGCCCGCCCCGTACAAGCGTGTCTGGACGGGGTGCTATAATTCCATCAAAGCCCAACCACCTTTAGTCTCAAACCCATAGCCAGCCCATGCCCATTTCCATCAAAACCCCGGAAGAAATCCAGCACATGCGCGTGGCCTGCCGCCTGGCCTCCGAAGTCCTGGATTTCATCGCCCCCTTCGTCAAGGTGGGTGTCACCACCGGCGAACTAAACACCCTGTGCCACGACTACATCGTCAACGTGCAGCACACCATCCCGGCGCCGCTGAACTACTGCCCGCCGGGCCACACCCCCTACCCTGGCTCGATCTGCACCTCGGTCAACCATCAGGTCTGCCATGGCATACCCGGCTCGAAGGTGTTGAAGAACGGCGACATCGTCAACATCGACATCACCGTCATCAAGGACGGCTTTCATGGCGACACCAGCCGCATGTACTGCGTGGGCGAACCCAGCAAGCAGGCGCAACGGCTTTGTGCCATCACCTACGAAGCCATGTGGCTGGGCATTCGTACCGTGCAACCCGACCGCCATCTGGGCGACATCGGGCATGCCATCCAGACCTTTGCCGAAAATGTTGGCTACAGCGTGGTGCGGGAATTTTGCGGGCACGGCATCGGTCGCAATTTTCACGAAGACCCCCAGGTGCTGCACTACGGCCGCAAGGGTACCGGCCTCAAAATGCGTCCGGGCATGATTTTCACCATCGAACCCATGATCAATGCCGGCAAGCGCGACATCCGCCAGCTGGCCGACGGCTGGACCATCGTCACCGCGGACCATAGCCTGTCTGCCCAGTGGGAGCACACGGTGCTCGTCACGGACACCGGCTATGAAGTGCTGACCCTCTCTGAAGGCGCACCGCCACCACCGTGAGCACCAAGGACCCCAGGGCCCTGAGGCAACAGCTGGCCAGCAGCCGCGAGGCGCTCAAACAAACCTACCTGCAATCCCCCCACCCGGTGCGTCTGCTGTCAGGCTGGAGCAGCATGGTGGACGCCGTGCTGGCCGGCCTATGGGAGGAAGCCGGCTTCAATTCGCAAGCCGCGCTAGCCGCCGTGGGCGGTTACGGGCGCGGCGAGCTCTACCCCTATTCCGACATCGACCTGCTGCTGCTGCTTCCCGCAACGCCGGATGCCGACACCACCGGCAAGGTGGAGCGTCTGGTGGGACTGCTGTGGGACATCGGCCTCGAGGTGGGACATAGCGTGCGTACCCACGAGGAGTGCCTGCTCGTGGCCATGCAGGACCTGACCATCACCACCACCCTGTCAGACGTGCGCTACCTGGCGGGCAACCCCGGGGCCATTGCGCGCCTGCGCCTGGCCCTGCGCCAGTCACTGGACCTGCCCGCTTTCGTCACGGGCAAGATTGCCGAGCAGCGCGCCCGCCACCTCAAGCACAATGACACGGCCTTCAACCTGGAGCCCAACATCAAGGAAAGCCCAGGGGGATTGCGCGACCTGCATTCGGTGATGTGGCTGGCCTGGGGCACGGGGCTTGATGCCCATTGGGCTTCCCTCGCCCGCGAGGGGCTGATCACGCTGCGCGAGGTGCAGCAGGCGCGCAAGCTGCAACGATTCCTGCAGGACCTGCGCATTCGTCTGCATTATCTTGCCGGACGCCGCGAGGACCGACTGCTGTTTGACCATCAAATCCCGCTGGCAAAACAGCTGGGCTATGAAGACCACGGCAACCGTCGTGCCAGCGAGGTCATGATGCAGGCCTACTACAAAACGGCCAAGTCCGTGCTGCTGCTCAACACCATCCTCATCGAACAGCTCAACACCCTTGTTCATCCCGAAGCGCCGGAAGATGTCGAACCCCTGTCAGGACCATTCGTGCGCCATGGCGAATTGCTGGGCACCGTGCCCGACGACCTGTTTGAGCAGGACCCCAACCAGATCCTGGAAGGTTTTTTGATGCTGCAGCGCCACCCGCGCCTGCGCGGGTTCACCCCCGCGTCCCTGCGTGCCGTATGGCGCGGCAAAAACCGCATCAATGCCGCCTTTCGCGCCGATCCGGACAACCAACAGCGTTTCATGGAGATTCTGCGCCAGCCCCTGCGCACCGCAGACGTCCTGCGCCGCATGAATTACTACGACATCCTGGGGCGCTACATTCCGGTCTTCGGGCGCATCGTGGGACAAATGCAGCATGACCTGTTTCACGTCTACACCGTGGATGAACATATCCTGCGGGTGCTGCGCAACATCCGCCGTTTTGCCATCCCCCAATACGACCACGAATTTCCGTTCTGCTCCATGCTGATGCGACAGTTTGACCGGGTGGATCTGCTCTACCTCGGCGCTCTGTTTCACGACATCGCCAAGGGCCGGGGGGGCGACCACTCCGAACTGGGTTGTTCGGATGCACGCTACTTCTGCCGGCGCCATGGCCTGTCGCGTACCGACAGCGCCTTCGTGGCATGGCTCGTGGAACAGCATCTGCAGATGTCGGCCGTGGCACAAAAACAGGATCTGTCCGACCCTGAGGTGATTCGCCGTTTTGCCGAGCGGATGGGCGACCAGCGCCACCTCACCGCGCTCTATCTGCTCACCGTGGCCGATGTGCGCGGCACCAGCCCGAAAGTATGGAATGCCTGGAAGGGCAAGCTGCTGGAGGATCTGTACCGTGCCACCCAACGGGTTCTGGCCGGTTCCGGCGCAGACCTTGACGCCGTCATTGCGGAAAAGCGCCAGGACGCACTGCGCATCCTGCGCCAGTATGGGTTCACCAGCGCTGAGGACATCAACCTGTGGCGCACGCTCGATCCCAGTTATTTTCAGCGCCATGACGCGCAGGACATCGCCTGGCACGCCCGCAGCCTGCACAGCCGGGTGGGCTCGGCCCAACCCGTGGTACGCGCGCGCCTGTCGCTGGTGGGAGAAGGCCTGCAGGTCCTGATCTACTCGCCTGACCAGGAAGCCTTGTTTGCGCGCATCTGCGGCTATTTTGACCGCATCGGCTATACCATCATGGAGGCCCGCATCCACACCACCCTGGATGGTCATGCGCTCGATACCTTTCAGGTCATGCACCGCAGTGCCGAATCAGAGCATTACCGGGACACCCTGAAGCGCATCGAGACCGAACTGCAGCATCTGCTCAACTCCCCGTCCGCCCTCGAAGCGCCCCAGAAGAGCCGGCTTTCACGCCACCTGCGCCATTTCCCGATTCCCGTCATGGTGCACCTGGGTGCGCCAGAACGCGAAGCCATCCGGCCCCTGACCATCGTGGCCGGTGACCGGCCAGGGCTGCTGTACCGCATTTCGCGCGTGCTGGTGCAGCACGGCATCAACCTGCACGGTGCCCGCATCAATACGCTGGGTGAACGCGCCGAGGACACCTTCCTGATTTCGGGGGCGGCGGTGGAATCGGCAGCCGGCAAGGAGACCCTGCGCCAGGAGCTGCTGGCTGCGCTGGAAGAATAGCGGGAAGGCGGGCGTCAGTCGTCCTGGCCCGCGCCCGAGAGCCCCGGAAACAGCACGTCGGTGAAACCAAAGCGACTGAAGTCCTCAATGCGCATGGGATAGAGGATGCCCATCAGGTGGTCGCATTCATGCTGGACCACGCGGGCATGAAAGCCCGTCACGGTGCGATCAATGGCTTGCCCCTTCTCATCAAACCCCTGGTAGCGCAAATGGGTGAAGCGCGGCACCACCCCCCGAAAGCCGGGCACCGACAGACAGCCTTCCCAGCCCTCTTCCTCTTCATCGTCCAGCGGCGTCAGCTGTGGATTGATCAAGACCGTCTGCGGCACGGCTTCGGCATCGGGATAGCGGGGGTTATGCGCCACGCCGAAGATGACCACCTGCAGGCTCACGCCAATCTGCGGCGCGGCAAGACCGGCGCCATCCAGATGGGCCATGGTGTCGCGCATGTCCTGGAGCAGTTCGTGCAGTTCGGGGGTGTCAAAACGGGTGACGGGCTGGGCCTCCTGCAACAGCAGCGGATGCCCCATGCGCAGCACTTCCCTGACGGCCATCTAGCGCAGCTCCGTGCGCGCCAGCCAGGCCCGAAATTCGGGGCCGGCTTCTGCATGCCGGATGCCGTAGGCCACGGTGGCCATGAGGTATCCCAATTTGCTGCCGCAATCGTAGCGAATGCCTTCAAACGGCAAGGCCAGCACCGTTTCCTTCTGGAGGAGGCTTGCGATGCCATCCGTCAACTGAATCTCGCCACCGGCCCCCGGTGCCACGTTGCGCAGCAAGTCAAAAATGGCCGGCGTCAGCAGGTAGCGCCCCACCACGCCCAGATTGGAAGGAGCCGCTTCGGGTTCGGGTTTTTCGACGATGCCGACGATCCTATGGATGTTGCCCGGACCGGGTTCCGTTTTGACGATGCCGTACTGGCGCGTCTGTTCGGGGGGCACCTGTTGCACGCCCAGTACCGAGGCCCCGCTGGCTGCATACAGTTGCACCATTTGTTGCAGCACCGGCACGGTAGCATCCACCAGATCGTCCGCCAGCACTACAGCGAAAGGTTCGTCGCCCACGAGCGGCGCCGCACAGAGGATGGCGTGCCCCAGCCCCAGGGCTTCGGCCTGGCGCACATAGGCGCAACTGATGCCAGGCGGCAGCATGTTGCGCACCTGTTCCAGCAACCGGGTTTTGCCCCGTTGCTCGAGCTCCACTTCCAGTTCGTAGGCCTTGTCGAAATGGTCTTCAATGGCGCGCTTGCCGCGCCCGGTGACGAAAATCAGCTCGGTGATGCCGGCCGCGATGGCTTCCTCAGCCGCGTACTGGATGAGGGGCTTGTCCACGATGGGCAGCATTTCCTTGGGGCTGGCCTTGGTTGCGGGTAAAAAACGGCTGCCCAGCCCCGCCACGGGAAATACGGCTTTTTTGATCGGTTTCATGGTGATGGGGTTTCCTGATTCAACAGTGACAACAACTGCGCTTCGTCCAGAACCTGAATGCCCAGGGTGCGCGCCTGTTCCAGCTTGCTGCCGGCATCTGCTCCGGCCACCACATAATGCGTGCGCTTCGACACGCTGCCGGCCACCTTGCCGCCAGCATTCTCAATTCTAACCTGTGCCTCGGATCGGCTCAAATGTGGCAGGGTTCCGGTCAGCACCAGGGTAAGCCCTGCCAGCGGGCGCGCCTGCACGGTGGGGGCCTGCACCTCGGGCCAATGGATGCCCTGCTCCAAGAGCCGCGCAATCACGTCACGGTTATGCGGCTCGGCCAGAAAATCGTGGATGGACTGGGCCACCACGGGCCCGACGTCGGGCACCGCCTGCAATGCTTCTGGGGTGGCTGCCAGCAGCGCCGGCAAATCGCCAAAGTGGCGCGCCAGGTCACGTGCCGTGGCCTCGCCCACATTACGAATGCCCAGCGCAAAAATGAAACGCCCCAGCGTGGTCTGCCGACTGTGCGCGATGGCGGCCAGCAGGTTTTGCGCGGACTTCATACCCATGCGCGGCAGCTGGGCAAGCGGCTCGAGCGCGAGGGTGTAGAGGTCGGGGGCAGCGCGGACAAGCCCCCCGTCCACCAGCTGGTCCACCAGCTTTTCGCCCAGCCCGTCGATGTCCATGGCGCGCCGCTGCGCGAAATGCAGCAGGGCCTGCTTGCGCTGCGCCGGACAGAACAACCCGCCACTGCAGCGGCTGGTGGCCTCGTCGGCGGTGCGCGTGACGGCACTGCCGCATACCGGACAACGCATGGGCATGATGAACTGGCGCGCGTTGTCAGGCCGTTGCGCCAGAACCACGGCCACCACTTCAGGGATGACGTCGCCGGCGCGGCGCACCCACACCTGGTCACCGATGCGAATGTCCTTGCGCCGGATTTCGTCTTCGTTATGCAAGGTGGCATTGGTCACCGTCACGCCGCCGACGAAAACCGGCTTGAGGCGGGCTACTGGGGTCAATGCGCCGGTTCGGCCCACCTGGACGTCAATGTCCACGATCTCGGTGAGGGCTTCTTCGGCAGGAAATTTATGGGCAATGGCAAAACGCGGCGCACGGGAAACGAAACCCAGCGCCTGCTGAAGGCGGAAGGCGTCCACCTTGTACACCACGCCATCGATGTCGTAGCACAGCCCGGCGCGTTGCTGGCCGATGCGCTCGAAATACTGCAGCAATCCGGCCACGCCCCGCACCACCGCGCGTTCGGTTGCCACCGGAAAATGCAATCGGGCCAGCACGTCCATCAGCAAGGCATGCGTGGGCGGCAGGTCGAGGCCCTCGACCTCACCCACGCCATAGGCAAAAAACGACAGGGGGCGCTGTGCAGTGAGGGCGGGGTCCAGTTGGCGCAGCGCGCCCGCCGCGGCATTGCGCGGGTTGACGAAGGCCTTCTCGCCACGAGCCGCCTGGGCTGCGTTGAGGGCGGCAAAATCCTGTTTCAGCATCAACACCTCGCCGCGCACTTCCAGAACCGGCGGAGGGTCTGCAAGCGGCAACCGCAAAGGAATGGCGCGAATGGTGCGCAGGTTGGCCGTGACATCCTCGCCGGTTTCACCATCGCCGCGCGTACTACCTTCCACCAGGACCCCATTGCGGTAGAGCAGGCTGACCGCAAGCCCGTCAAACTTCGGTTCACAGGCGTAATCCACCTCGGTCAGCCCCAGACCCTCGCGCACGCGCCGATCGAAGTTCTGGATGTCGGCTTCGGAAAACCCGTTATTGAGGCTCAACATCGGCACGCGGTGCGTCACTTCCTGAAACCCGTCACGCGGCGCAGCGCCCACGCGCAGGGTTGGCGAATCCGGCGTCAGCAACTCGGGATGTGCTGCCTCCAGCTGCTGCAGTTCGCGAAACAGGGCGTCGTATTGCGCGTCGGGGACGGTGGGCGCATCGAGGACATAATACTGGTGGTTGTAGCGGGCTAACGCTTCGCGCAACGTCCGGGCGCGCGCAGCAAGATCAGACATGGTCAGTGAGAAAACAGGCGCAGCGCCAAGGGGCTTCCCGCAGGGATGCCCTGCGCGTCCATTTTCTGCAGGATGCCCGTCAGCTGCTTCTCGATGGCGGCCAACTGACGCGCCCCCAGGACGGCATTGTTGTCATCCACCACCTGGCCGTAGAGGGTGCCCGCCATGCGCCCGGCCATGGCATACAGGTCGCGCAATGCCGCGAGGGCGTCGCCCACGCGCGGCACATCCAGGAGAAACGTCACGCCCGATACCGGCGTGGCATCGCCGTCGATGTCCAGAAAGGGTATCGAATCACGGTGTGCCAGCGTAAAGCGGTCGCGCTGCTGCGAATCCCGGGCATGGAACACGCCATCTTCGCCCAACTGCAATCCCTCGGCTTCGGCAACACTGCGCACACGCTGCATGCTGGGCTCACCGCCTTCGGGAAACATCACATTCACCCCGAACAGGACGTCCACCCGTGCACAAAAGCGGTCCAGCGCTTCCGCCGCCGCCAGGGCGGACGGCATGTCGCCCGGTTCGTGGCTCATGCCCAGATGCTGTGCCAGGGCACGCATCTCGTCCGAAAAGAGCGTCAGCCGGGTTTCGTTGACGGGGCCGCTGCGACTGGACAGTTGCAACATGGCGGCAATGGCGTCAAAGCGGTGTTCGGAAGGGCCGTGGATGGCAAACCAGCGACCGCTGGCCGCCTCGAGGCCGGCCCAGCGCACGTTGCGCGTGGTGATGGTACTGGCGATCAGGCCCTGCCACAGGTCGGCCGCACTGACGGGATGCGAGCCACGCAAGGTCACCGCATATTCCACCACGGGGTCAGCAGCAGCACTTTCAGAAAGTCCCGACACCGGGGTGCGCGGTACTTCAAAAACCGGTTCGCTGCGTTGTGCAGCGGTCTCGCCTTCCAGCAGCACGTCCTTGCCACTGTCGGGCAGGACTTTTTCAGCCATGCGCCGGTACCGGAATTCCTGGATCCGGCTGATTACAAAAATTCCCGCAATCAGCGAAGCACCCAGCGCCGCCAAACCTATTTGCAAGTCACTCATCGGCCCCTCTCTTTGGCATCCCTGCGCCCTGGCTTCATCAGGCCGTGACGCTATCCGTCAGGCGCATGGCTTCTTCGATGTCCACCGCGACCATGCGGGATACACCCGACTCGGCCATGGTGATGCCCACCAGCTGGTGGGCCATTTCCATGGCGATCTTGTTGTGCGTAATGAAGAGAAACTGGGTTTGCTCGGACATTTTCTGCACCAGCCGGACAAACCGTTCCGTATTGGCATCATCCAGCGGCGCATCCACTTCGTCCAGCAGGCAGAAGGGAGCGGGGTTGAGCTGGAACAGGGAAAACACCAGCGCCAATGCCGTCAGCGCCTTCTCACCACCGGAAAGCAGATGGATGGAGGTGGTTTTCTTGCCGGGTGGCTGCGCGATGATCTGCACGCCGGCATCGAGAATTTCCTCACCGGTCAGTTCGATGCGCGCGTGTCCGCCCCCGAACAGGCCGGGGAACAAGGTGCTGAAGCTGGCATTGACGCGATCAAAGGTTTCTTTCAGCTGCTCGCGGGTTTCGCGATCGATCTTGCGCATGGCGCTCTCGAGCGTCTCCACGGCGGCCATCAGGTCGGCCACCTGGGCATCCAGCCAGTTCTTGCGCTCGCGCGAGGATTCAAGCTCGGCCAGCGCGGCCAGGTTGACGGCACCCAGCGCTTCGATGCGTTGCGTGAGGCTGCCAATTTCGGCCTGCAGGGTGGCGGTGCGCACCCCCTTTTCCAGCATCTCGGCCAGTTCGGCTTCATTGGCATGGTTGGCCTGCAGGCTTTCCTCGGCCCGTTCCAGATTGAGCCGGGCTTCCTGCTCCTTGAGCCCCAGTTCGTTGAGGCGGGCACGCAGGGGTTCCTGACGCTGCTGGGCGGAAAGGCGCTGCTCTTCCAGTTCGCGCAGGGCTGCGGCAAGGCCGTCGAGGGCCACGCGTGCCGCACCCAACTGCGACTCGCAAAGGGTGCGACAACCGAGAACGGTTTGCAGTTGTTCGATCAGGGGGGCTTCCAGGGCCTGGTCCAGCTCCAGCTGCAGGGCCTGCAGGCGGGGTTCACGCTGTGCCAGGCGCGTTTGGGCAGTACTCCGGGAATGCTCCAGATGCGCCATGCGCTCGCGCGCCGATTTTTCCAGAAAGCCCGCTTCCTGGGCCGCACGCTCGGCGGACTGCAGGGCACTGCGCCGGGCGTCGCGGGCGCGATCCGCTTCGCGCCAGGCCTGTTCGAGGGCCGCCAGCGTTTCCGTCACCGCCCGGAACTGCTGTTCGCCCTCGAGCAGCAACTGCTGGTGGTTTTGCAGTCGTTGCTGCTCGGTTGCCTGCTGGTGTTCCAGCTCGACCTTTTCTTCAGCCACCTGACGCGCGCGTTGCTGGTGTCGCTCCACCTGGCCCTGCAACCGCGTGCGTTCCATATCCAGGGCGTGACGCGCGGTTTCGACGGCACGGGCTTCATTCTCCACTGCGGTCTGCTCGCGGCGAGTGGCGGCCAGGAACGTTTCAGCATCCTCGCGCCGTGCGTCCAGCAGGGCCCCCTGATGGTTGAGTTCGTCCAGTGTCTGCTGGTGCCCCTCGATCTCGCGGGCACGCGACAGGGCGCCATGAAACTCGCCCTGGGGCGCAAAAAACAGGACGGAGTGGCGTTCGATGAGGTGTCCCTCTCGCGTGACCAGCACCACCCCGGGCGGCAGGCGTCGCGCATCTTCCAGCGCCGCAGCAAAATCATCCACCACATGCACGCCCTGCAGCCAGGCATCCAGTGCCGCCTCGCAGGCGGCCACGCGCACGGTGACGAGATCGCGCAGGGGACGCGGACGCGAAGCGAGTGCCGACAGGTCGGGTGGGGCCGCAGCAGCGGCTGCGGCGCCGGGCAGGAAAAGCCCGACACCAGCCGGAATCTCTTCGGCGGACCAGCGTTTCACGGCACTGTAATCCTCGCTGCGATAGGCATTCAGACGCGCCCCCAGCGTGGCTTCAACCGCCAGCTCCCAGCCGGTGGCCACCTGGATGCCGTGCCAGAACACGGGCAGGTCGGACAACCCGTGCTTTTTGATCAGCCCCTGCGAGCGCTCCTGCACCCCAAGGCGTGACTGCATGGATTCGAGCGCCTTCTGTTCGGCCTCGATGCGGGCGCGTTCGCGACGCAGCGCTTCGGCCTGGTTGCGCGCTTCGTTGAAAGCGGCTTCACAACGCCCCACGCGCACCGCCATGGCTTCACGCGTGGCATGAAGGATGGCGCCGCGCACTTCCCGCTCACGCAGTTGCCGGGCAATCTGTTCCAGGCGGCTGCCATCGGGAACCACCCATTGCGCCTCTTCGGCCGCAAGACGGGCGTGCCGTTCTCGCAGCTGTTCCAGCAGTCGTTCGGAGGCCGTGCGCTCGGAGCGCGCAGCGCTGATGCGGCTTTGAATCTGCGTTTCGTTGCGGCGCGCCTCGTCCAGGGCCTGGCGGCGCGTCTGGCTCAATGCTTCGGCAGCGGGCAGCGCTTCCTGCTCCTGGCGTACCCGTGCGGCCCCCACCTGCACCAGCTCGAGGGCCCGATCGAGCTCGCCCTGCAAATGGGTCAGGGATTCCTGGTCGGCGTTCAGCCGTTGCCGGTCTTCAGCGATGTCCTGCTGCAGGCGCGCCATCTCGCCCTCCAGGCGGCGGCGTTCCACACGCAGGGCCTGAAGCTGGTTTTCGGCCTGGGTGACTTCAGCGTTGGCCTGGTACAGCGCACCCTGGGCGGCGTTGAGGGCATCGCTGGCAGCGTAATGCTCATTGCGCTGCTGTTCCACCTGGCGTTCCACGTCGCGCAACCCAGCAATGGCCGCATCGAGTTCGATCTGGGTTTTTTCAATGTCGCGTAGGGCCCGGTTGCGACTGGCTTCGGCATCACGCTTGCGCGTCAGCAGCAGCAGGTTTTGTGCACGCGCCAGTTCGTCTTGAAGGGTGCGCCAGTGTCCGGCCACTTCGGCCTGACCTTCCAGCTTTTCAATTTGCTGCGACAGCTCGCGCAGGATGTCTTCGGTGCGCGTCAGATGCCCACGGGTGTCGTCGAGGCGCAATTCGGTTTCGCGACGCCGGTCCTTGTAGCGCGAAATGCCAGCCGCCTCTTCCAGGAACACGCGGATTTCTTCCGGCTTGGATTCGACGATGCGGGAAATCATGCCCTGTTCGATGATGGCGTAGGCGCGCGGGCCCAGGCCCGTGCCCATGAACATGTCCTGCACGTCACGGCGGCGCACATGCACGTTGTTGATGTAGTAATTGGAGACGCCGTCGCGCGCCAGCACCCGGCGCACGGCGATTTCGGCATACTGCGACCATTGGCCGGGCGCGCGGCCGTCCGTGTTGTCGAACACCAGCTCGACACTGGCCCGGCCTTGCGGCTTGCGGTCAGCGGTGCCCCCAAAAATGACGTCCTGCAGGGTCTCACCGCGCAGGTGGCGGGCCTGGGATTCGCCCAGCACCCAACGCACGGCATCGATAACATTGGATTTGCCGCAACCGTTGGGCCCCACGACCCCGACAAGTTTTCCGGGGACGGGAATCTGGGTAGGTTCAGCGAAAGACTTGAAGCCAGCAAGCTTGATGTGTTTGAGGTGCAATTGAGCGCCAATGGACAAAAAAAGTTTAGAATGACAGGATTTTACCCGATATAGGACGACTCCCCAATGGCATCGCAACCCAGCCGAACCCTGGAGACTTTTCCCAATCCCAACCCCGGCCGCGACTACCTGATCCACATGGAGCTGCCGGAGTTTACCTGTCTTTGCCCCAAGACAGGCCAGCCGGATTTTGCCTGGCTGACCTTGGACTATATCCCGGAAGCCCTCAATGTGGAATTGAAGAGTCTCAAACTGTACCTGTGGTCCTTCCGCAACGACGGTGCCTTTCACGAAGCCGTGACCAACCGGATCCTGGATGACCTGGTGGCCGCCACCGCACCCCGTTTCATGCGCCTCTTGGCACGCTGGAACGTGCGCGGCGGCATCTACACCCATGTGCTAGCCGAACATCGCGCTCCTGGTTGGAGCCCCGCCATTCCGCTGCCGCCGCTTTCCTTTGCGGCAGAATCGCCCCTGCGCCCCCAGATGTCATGAACCCTCGGCTTGAGCGCCTCCAGCCCTACCCTTTCGAACGCCTGCGCGGCTTGATGCAGGGGGTCGTCCCCAATCCGGCCCTGGCGCCCATTGCGCTGTCGGTGGGAGAGCCGCGTCACGCCACGCCGGCCTTCATCCAGGAGGCGCTCGCCAGGCACCTCTCGGGACTGTCCCATTACCCGGCAACCCTGGGGAGCGACAGCCTGCGTGCCACGCTGGCCGCCTGGCTGTGTCGCCGTTTTGACCTGCCCGGGCTGGATCCGGCCACGGAAGTGCTGCCCACCCTGGGTAGCCGCGAAGCCCTGTTCTCGCTCACACAGGTGCTGATGGACCCCGATCGTGCCGCAGCCCGCGCCGTGTGTCCCAACCCGTTCTACCAGATCTACGAGGGCGCCGCCCTCCTGGCCGGGGGCCAGCCCTGGTTCGTCAATGCCGATCCGGCCCACGGCTTTCGCGTGGATTACGCCAGCGTGCCCGAAGCCGTGTGGCAAGACACCCAGGTGGTCTTTACCTGTTCACCGGGCAACCCCACCGGACGCGTCATGACCCTGGAGGAATGGCGCACCCTGTTTGAACTCTCGGACCGCTACGGCTTTGCCATCATCAGCGACGAATGCTATTCGGAGATTTATCCCGACGAAGGCCGGCCGCCGCTGGGCTCGCTGCAGGCCGCCGCCCTGCTGGGGCGCACGGGCTACCCGCGCCTCGTGGCCATGGGCAGCCTGTCCAAGCGTTCCAATGTGCCTGGCATGCGTTCGGCATATGCCGCAGGCGACCGCGCGCTGCTCAAGCGCTTTGCGCTCTACCGCACCTACCATGGCAGCGCCATGAACCCCGCCATCCAGGCGGCCAGCGAGGTGGCCTGGCAGGACGAGGCCCACGTGCGCGACAACCGCCGCCTGTACCGCGAAAAGCTGGAGGCGTTCTACGACATCGTCCACCCGCACCTGCCACTGGAGCGTCCCGAAGCCGGCTTTTATTATTGGGCACAGACCCCGATTGCCGACACTGAATTTGCCCAGGGTCTGATGCGCGAAGCGCACCTGGCCGTGCTGCCCGGCAGCCTGCTGGCCCGCGAGGCACACGGCATCAACCCGGGACAAAACCGCATCCGCATTGCGCTCGTAGGCTCACTGGCAGAAACCCTGGAAGCGGCCCACCGGCTGGTCGCGTTCACCCAATCCCTATAGGAAACCCATCCATGTCCTCGCTTCAAACCCTGATTGACGACGCTTTCGAAAACCGTGCCGCCCTCTCCATCGCTTCGGCCCCCGCCGGACTGCGCTCGGCCATCGACGAGGTGCTCGATGGCCTGGACGCGGGCCAGTTGCGCGTGGCGGAAAAAATCGATGGCGAATGGGTAACCCATCAGTGGATCAAGAAGGCGGTACTGCTGTCCTTTCGTCTCAAGGACAACGCCCGCGTGGACGGCGGCTTCACGCAATACTGGGACAAGGTGGACAGCAAGTTTGCGCGCTACCAGAACGGCGATTTCGAAGCCGGCGGCTTCAGGGTGGTGCCGCCCGCCACGGCGCGTCGCGGCAGCTACATTGCCCGCAACGTGGTGCTGATGCCCTCCTACGTCAACATCGGCGCCTACGTGGACGAATCCACCATGGTGGACACCTGGGCCACCGTGGGCTCGTGCGCCCAGAGCGGCAAGCACGTGCACCTGTCGGGGGGTGTGGGCATTGGTGGCGTGCTGGAACCGGTGCAGGCCAACCCCACCATCATCGAGGACAACTGCTTCATCGGCGCGCGCTCGGAAGTGGTGGAAGGCGTCATCGTGGGCGAAGGCTCGGTCATTTCCATGGGCGTCTACATTGGGCAGAGCACCAAAATCTACGATCGGGAAACCGGCACCATCAGCTACGGCCGCATTCCTCCGGGCTCGGTGGTGGTCTCGGGCAACCTGCCCGCCGCCAACGGGCAATACAGCCTGTACTGCGCCGTCATCGTCAAGAAGGTGGATGCCAAGACCCGCGCCAAGACCAGCATCAACGACCTCCTGCGCGGTGACTGAAGGCCATGTGCCTGATTGCCCTGGCGTGGCAGGCCCATCCCGCTTACGCACTGGCGCTGGTGGGCAACCGCGACGAGTTTCATGCGCGCCCCACCCTGCCCGCGGGTTTCTGGCCGGATCACCCCGCGGTGCTGGCCGGACGCGATCTCAAGGCCGGCGGCACCTGGGTGGGGGTGACGCGTCAGGGGCGCTTTGCCGCCATCACCAACTACCGCGACCCGGCCCAGTTTGAACAGCAACGCCGCTCACGCGGCGAGCTGACGCAGCAGTTCCTGCTGGGCGATCTGCCGCCCAAGGCCTGGCTGGAAACGATCAAGGCCCGTCTTGCCGATTACAACGATTTCAACCTGCTGGCAGGCGACGGGACGGAACTGTGCTGCCTCGAAAGCCGCACGGGCGCCATCATTCCCCTGCATCCCGGGGTGTATGGCCTGAGCAACCACCTGCTGGACACGCCCTGGCCCAAGGTCAGTGCCGCCAAGGAAGGGCTTGCCGCCCTGCTCCACGACACGCCGGCGGACAGCCCCTCGCAGGGCATGCCCCTGCTGGCTTCGCGCATGATGGGCCTGATGAATGACGCCACCCCCTATCCTGATGCCCTGCTGCCCGATACCGGCATTCCCCTGGCGCGCGAGCGCCTCATCTCTGCCGCCTTCATTCGCGACCCGGATTACGGCACGCGCAGCACCTCGGTGCTGTTGCGCCATCGTGACGGCACAGCCTGGTTTGCCGAGCGCAGCTTCAATCGGGAAGGGGCCGTCACCGGCGAATGCGGCATAATGCCCACACCCCTGGAACCTTTGGCATGACGAACCCAACCCTCGACCTCGCCCAGCAACTGATCCGCATGCCCTCCGTCACGCCGGAGGATGGCGGATGCCAGGCCCTGATTGCACAACGCCTGGCCTCCCTGGGGTTTGTGGCACAGGAACTCGTGTTTGGGGACGTGCGCAACCTCTGGCTACGGCGCGGCAGCACCGCGCCGCTGGTGGTTTTTGCCGGCCACACGGATGTGGTGCCCCCGGGTCCGGAAAGCGGCTGGCAGTCGCCGCCCTTTGCTCCAGAAATTCGCGACGGATTTCTGTATGGGCGCGGGGCTGCTGACATGAAAACCTCGCTGGCCGCCTTCGTCACCGCCATTGAAGGATTTTTGCGCGACCACCCCGGGGCCCCCGGCTCCATCGCGCTCCTGCTCACTTCCGACGAGGAAGGCCCCGCCGCGGACGGCACGGTGCGCGTGGTGGAATGGCTGAAGCAACAGGGACAGACCCTCGATTACTGCATCGTGGGTGAACCCACCTCGGTCAGGCATCTGGGCGACACCATCAAGAACGGCCGGCGCGGTTCGCTCTCGGGACGCCTCACGGTGCGCGGCATCCAGGGCCATGTGGCCTATCCACACCTGGCGCGCAACCCGATCCATGAGGCCGCCCCGGCCCTGGCCGAGCTGGCCGCCATGGTATGGGACGAGGCCACTGAGGATTTTCCGGCCACCACCTTCCAGGTCTCCAACCTGCAAAGCGGCACGGGGGCAGGCAACGTCATCCCCGGCGAGCTGAGCGCCTGGTTCAACTTCCGCTTTTCCACAGCCAGCACCGAGGCTTCCCTGCGCGAGCGCACGGAAGGCGTATTGAAGCGCCATGGCCTGGATTACGACCTCCAGTGGGACCTGGGGGCGCGTCCCTTCCTCACGCCGCGCGGCACCCTGGTGAACGCGGTGCGCGAGGCGGTGCACGGCGTGACGGGCCTCATCCCGGAGGTATCCACCACGGGTGGCACTTCCGATGGCCGTTTCATCACCACCCTCTGCCCGGAGGTGGTGGAACTGGGGCCCTGCAACGCCACCATCCACCAGCGCGACGAATGCGTTGCGGTGGCTGACGTGGCGCCGCTCTCAGCCATTTACCAGAACATCCTGCAACGACTCTTGCCCGCGGAACCCCGCCCATGACCCCCTGGAACCAGGCTGTTGACACCTTGCGCACGGTGCGCGACCTCATCCGTTTTGCGGTCACGCAATTTTCGGCAAGCCAGGCGTATTTCGGCCACGGCTATCCTGGCCCCGTGGAGGAAGCAAGCTACCTGGTGCTGCACGCCCTGGGATTGCCCCACGAGGAACGGGCCCTGTGGCTGGACGCGCAGCTTCTGCCTGCAGAACGCGAGGCCGCGCTCACCCTCGTGCGGCGCCGCATCGAAGAGCGCCTTCCTGCCGCCTATCTGACGCACGAAGCGTGGCTGGGACCCTTCCGCTTCTATGTGGACGAGCGGGTGATCGTGCCGCGCTCGTTCATTGCAGACGCCCTCAACGAGGAGCTGGAGCCCTGGATTGACGACTTCGAGACGCTGGACCGGGTGGCGGACATCTGTACGGGTGGCGGATCACTGGCCATCCTGCTGGCCCTGAAATGCCCCCTGGCCGATGTGGATGCCGTGGACCTCTCTGCCGACGCGCTTGCCGTTGCAGCCAAAAACGTGACGGACTACGGCCTGGAAGCGCAGGTGCACCTGCACCAGGGCGACCTGTTTGAAGGATTGCTGCCGGGGGCCTACGACCTCATCGTCTCCAACCCGCCTTATGTGGATGCTGCCGCCATGGCGGCCCTGCCCGAGGAATATCTCAAGGAACCGCGGATGGCGCTGGAAAGCGGTGCAGACGGCCTCGATCACGTGCGCCGGCTGTTGGCCGATGCGCCGAAGTTTCTCAAGGCAGCGGGCTTGCTGGTGGTGGAGGTGGGGCACCAGCGCGACGTGCTGGAAGACGCCTTTCCCCACCTGCCGCTGGTCTGGCTGGACCTGCCTGCAGGAGACCGTTACGTTTTCGTGCTGCGGCGCGAAGACCTGGTCTGACGTTCGCCGCCACGGCGCTGTGGACTGCGCTGTGCCGTGGGCATGGGCTCCATGCCCACCCACGCCAGCAACTTGCTGACTTCGGCAGGCGGAACCTCGATGAACTGCCCACGTTTGAGACGCGGCGGCAGTTGCACAATGCCAAAACGCACCCGGATGAGGCGCCCCACCATCAGATGCATGGCCTCGAACATGCGCCGTACCTCGCGATTGCGCCCTTCCTTCAGGGCAACCTGGTACCAGTGGTTGGTGCCTTCGCCACCGTTGTCGCGAATCCACTCGAAGTGGGCCGGGCCGTCCTCCAGAAGCAGCTCCCTGGAGGCCTGGCGCTTCTGGTCCTCACTGAGTTCTCCCACCACCCGCACCGAGTATTCCCGCTCCATCTCGAAGCTCGGATGGGTCAATCGATTGGCCAGCTCGCCGCTGGTGGTGAAGATCAGCAGGCCGCTGGTGTTGAAATCCAGACGCCCCACGCTCACCCATTTGCCCCCGCGCACGCGCGGCAGGGTATCGAACACCGAGGCGCGCTTTTCCGGATCGTCTCGACTGACGATCTCGCCTTCGGGCTTGTGATAGAGCAGCACGCGCGGCGCCATCTCGGCAAAGTTGAGGCGCACCTTGCGCCGCCCCACCGTAACCACATCCTCTTCGCTGATGCGCGTGCCGATGGTGGCCACGAGGCCGTTGACCCGCACCTCGCCACTGGCGATCAGGGTCTCCATGTCGCGTCGTGATCCCAGGCCCGACTGGGCCAGGACTTTATGCAGTTTCTGGGTGGGTAATGTCATCGGTCAGTAGCATCAAAGGGGGAAGTTCCTGCAACGAACGCAAATTGAGGTCGTCGAGCAGGGTGGCAGTCGTGCCGTATAACGCCGGGCGGCCGGGCACTTCACGATGGCCCAGAACCTCGATCCAGCCGCGCGCCTCGAGGGTGCGCAGCACCGTACTGGCCACGGCCACCCCGCGGATTTCTTCAATGTCCCCGCGCGTCACCGGCTGACGATAGGCAATGATGGCCAGCGTTTCCATCACCGCGCGCGAATAGCGCGGCGGCTTCTCGGGGTTCATGCGGGCAATTTTTTCCTGGAACACCGGGCGGGTTTGAAAACGCCAGCCACTGGCCACCTGGACAAGCTCGATGGCACGCGGCTGCCATTCCTGCTGCAGCTCTTCCAGCAGGCGGCGCACGGCGTCGGCACTGAGCTCAGGCTCGAACAGGCGGCGCAGTTCGGCCACCGTAACGGGCTCGGGGCTGGACAGCAAGGCGGCTTCCAGCAACTGCTTGGCAGCGGGAATCTCGGAATCGGGCAGGCTCATGAAGGCAACTCCATCGTGTTTTCGGCCAGGCTAAGATAAAGCGGGGCGTAGGCCTCGGACTGTGAAACCCGGATCATGGACTCCTTGACGAGCTCCAGGACCGCAATGAAATGGACCACGGCCACCGGCACCGTGACGCCTTCCTCAAACAGCTCGTGGAACACCACGAAATGCTGTTCCCGCAGGCGGCGCAGGATGCGCGTCATGTGGTCGCGCACCGAGAGCTGCTCACGCGTGATGCGGTGATGCTGGTTGACGCGGGCTCGCGAGAGCACCTGCGCCCAGGCCTCCTGCAACTCTTGCGCGGTGACCTGTGGCAGGCGCTGGTTGAGGTTTTCGTCCATCCAGGCCTGGACCACGGCAAACTCGCGCCCGGCGCGGGGCAGCGCTTCGAGGGTGGCTGCCGCCTGCTTGATGCGCTCATACTCCAGCAGGCGCCGCATCAGTTCGGCGCGGGGATCAAGCCCCTCATCGGCCGGTGCCGCCACGGGGCGCGGCAGCAACATGCGCGATTTGATTTCGATGAGCACGGCAGCCATCACCAGGTACTCGGCCGCCAGTTCCAGGCGCCCATGCCGCATGGCATCCACATATTCCATGTACTGGCGCGTCAGTTCGGCCATGGGAATATCCAGGATGTCGAGCGAGTTCTTGCGGATCAGGTAGAGCAGCAGATCAAGCGGCCCTTCGAAGCTGTCCAGGAAAACTTCCAGCGCCTCGGGTGGAATGTAGAGGTCTTGCGGCAACCCGACGAAGGGCTCTCCCCGAACCCTAGCAATGGGTTGCGCCAGGGGAACTTCGAGCAGGTCGGCGGCGTCGGTCATGAATACGACAACCCCATGCTTTCTCGCACGTCGCGCAGGGTGTCGCTGGCCAGCTTGCGCGCCCGTTCGCAGCCATCGGCAATGACATTGCGCACAAGAGTGGGGTCATCCAGATAGGCCTGGGCCTTGGCGCGCATGGGCCGCAATTCTGCCAGTACGGCCTCCACCACCGGCTGCTTGCATTCCAGGCAACCGATGCCGGCCGAACGGCACCCTTGCTGCACCCAGTCACGAATTTTTTCATCACTGTAAATCTGGTGAAAGGAATAAACCGGGCAGCGGTTGGGCTCACCGGGATCGGTGCGGCGCACGCGCGCGGGGTCGGTGGGCATGGTGCGGATTTTTTTGGTGACGGTATCCTCGTCGTCGCGCAGGGCGATGGTGTTGTTATAGGATTTGGACATTTTCTGCCCATCCAGCCCCAGCAGGCGCGAAGCTTCGGTCAACAAGGCCTGTGGCTCAACCAGGATCATCTTGCCCGTGCCTTCGAGATAGCCAAACACGCGTTCCCGGTCCACCACCGAAAGGTTCTGGGTTTCGCCCAGCAGCGCACGGGCGGCTTCCAGCGCCTCATCGTCACCCTGCTCGTTGTAACGGGTGCGCAGCTCGAGGTAGAGCTTGGCCTTCTTGTTGCCCATTTTCCTGACGGCCTGCAGCGCCTTCTCGTCAAAGTCCGGTTCGCGCCCATAGAGGTGGTTGAAGCGCCGCGCAATCTCGCGCGTGAATTCAATGTGGGGCACCTGGTCCTCACCCACCGGCACCCGGTTGGCGCGGTAGATCAGGATGTCGGCCGCCTGCAGCAGGGGATACCCCAGAAATCCGTAGGTGGACAGGTCCTTGTCGGAAATCTTTTCCTGCTGTTCCTTGTAGGTGGGCACGCGTTCCAGCCAGCCCAGTGGCGTCATCATGGACAGCAGCAAATGCAGTTCGGCGTGTTCGGGCACGCGCGACTGGATGAACAGGGTGGCCTGGTTGGGATCCACGCCTGCGGCCAGCCAGTCGATGACCATGTCCCACACGTGCGCTTCAATGGCCTGGGGCGCATCATAATGGGTGGTCAGGGCATGCCAGTCGGCCACCATGAACAGGCATTCGTGTTCGTGCTGGATCTTGATCCAGTTTTTGAGCACGCCGTGAAAATGCCCCAGGTGCATGCCACCAGTGGGGCGCATGCCGGACAGCACGCGATCGGGGTACATAAGCTTGAAGACTCCTGCGCTGCTTTTAGTGAATGAAGGGTTCGCCCCAGGCCTGCCAGACCGGAACACATTGCGGTGGCAGGGGCGGCAGTTTGCCGGGCTCGAGATAGCTTTCGCCGGGGCCATGATAATCTGAACCGCGCGAGGCCATGAGGCCGCGCCGCGTGGTCTCGGCGGCAAAAAGTTCCATCTGGTCGCGGGTATGGTTGCAGGTCACCACCTCGATGGCCTGCCCCCCCGCTGCCACGAATTCGTCGATCAGGGTGTCCATGACGCCGCGCCCCACGGCATAGCGCCCCGGATGCGCCAGCACCGGAATGCCCCCCGCACCGCGAATCCAGGAGACCGCATCGCTCAGGGCGGCCCAGCGATGCTTGACGTAGCCCGTTTTGCCCTTGACCAGGAAACGCTTGAAGACGGCACGGACATCGCGCGCCAGGCCCTGCTCGACGATGTAACGGGCAAAATGCGGACGGGCAACGATGTTGGGATTATGGGCAAAGCGCAAGGCCCCTTCCAGCGCGCCCGGAATGCCGGCCTTGGCCAGTTCGTGGGCAATTTTTTCAGCCCGCTCCATGCGCCCGCTGCGGATGCCGGCAAGCCCCCCCAGCAGGGTGGCATTGGCGGGGTCGATGTTAAGGCCCACGATATGCACCGTATGCTGCTGCCAGGTCACCGAGACCTCGACCCCATTGACGAAATGCACCCCCAACCCGCGAGCAGCCTCGCCGGCCTCGGCGAGGCCCTCGGTGTCGTCGTGATCGGTGAGCGCCAGGGTGGTGACGCCGTTTGCTGCCGCAAGCCGGACCAGCTCGGCCGGGGTCAAAAGCCCGTCAGATACCCGGGAGTGATTGTGCAAGTCGATGTTTTGCATTGAATATATTGAACTTTTCCTATGCCCATGATACCAAATAAGGCGACGACCTGAAACACCTTGTCACCGGGTTTTCATGGACAAATCGCCATGAAATCAAGGACAATAGTGGGCTATGAAATTTTTATTCGACCTCTTTCCGGTCATCCTGTTCTTCGTGGCCTACCAGTGGGGAGGCATCTACTGGGCCACGGGTTCGGCCGTGGCTGCGAGCGTGCTGCAAATTTCCTGGCTGCTGGTCACCCGCCGCAAGGTGGACCCTGCCGCCTGGATCAGCTTCGGCGTCATCGCCGTGTTCGGGGGGCTGACCCTGTGGTCACGCCAGCATAACATCCTGGGCATCGAACCCACGGTTTTCATTCGCTGGAAACCCACGGCGCTGTACTGGATCTTTGCCGCCATCCTGTTTCTGGGGCCCGCGCTGCTCAACCGTAACCCGATCCGGGCCCTGTTGGGCCATCAGTTACACCTGCCGGACACCACCTGGGGCCGCCTCAACCTGGCCTGGGCCGTGTTCTTTACCCTGCTGGGGCTGCTCAACCTGTATGTGGCTTTCAATTATGCCGAATCGGTGTGGGTTCAATTCAAGGTCTTTGGCCTGCTGGCCCTGATGGTGATCTTCATCATCGGGCAGGGCATCCTGCTGTCCCATCACCTGGAAAAGCGCGATGACCTCTGACACCACGGCAGATCGCATGCGCCAGTACCTGGCCGCGCTACGCCCCGTCACCCTGACCATCCGCGATGACAGCCGTCACCATGCGGGCCATGTGGGGGCTGCCGGTGGCGGCGGTCATTACCAGTTGACCATCGTGGCAGAAGCATTTCGGGGCGTGCCATCACTGGCGCGCCACCGCATGATTCACGAAGCCCTGGCCCCCCTGATGCGCAGCGAGATTCATGCATTGTCCATCAAGGCCAGTACCCCTTTACCGTAACAAACCCGTTTATTTTTTGACCCGAGGATGCCCCATGAAACTGAAACAAGCTCTGATGTCCCTGATCCTGGTGGGTGGCCTGCTGGCCCTGACCCTCTCCTACGCCGATCAGACCAAGGAAAAGGCGCATAACGGCGCCAAGGCCACCAGTGCCCACAAGGTGGTGGTCAATGGCGTCACCATTCCTGCGGCACGCTTTGAGCTGGTCACCGAAGCCCAGGAAGCCCAGGGACAGGCCCCCGGCCCCGACCTGGAACGCGGCGTGCGCGAAAACCTGATCGCCCTGGAACTGATCAGCCAGCAGGCCGTCAAGGAAGGCGTGGAAAAGGATCCCAAGATCCAGGCCCAGATCGACCTGACCCGCGAACAGATCCTGACGCGTGCCTACCAGACCCGCTTTGCCAAGGCCAACCCCATCAAGGATGACGTGCTGCGTGCCGATTACGAGCGCATGAAGTCCGAACTGGGCAAGAACGAGTACCTGGTGGAGCATATCCTGGTGGCTAAGGAAGATGATGCCAAGGCCATCATTGCCGACCTCAAGAAGGGCGGAGACTTCGAGAAGATCGCCAAGGACAAGAGCATCGACACCGGTTCGCGCGACAAGGGTGGCAAACTGGACTGGGCCACGCCCGTGTCCTATGACAAGGCCTTCAGCGATGCCATGGTCAATCTCAAGAAGGGCGAGACCACCGATACCCCCGTCAAGTCGCCTTTCGGCTACCACGTCATTCGCCTGATCGACATTCGCCCCCTCGAAGCGCCTCCCTTCGAACAAGTGAGGGACCGCATCCTCCAGGCCAAGGAACAGGAAGCATTCGGCCAGATGGTGCAGCAACTGCGTGCCAAGGCCAAGATCGAAGAGAAGTAATTGCCCGACCTGCGGGGTTTTTCCCGATACGCTGCACGACTGCTGTCTGCAGGAAAAATCCCGCCTGACCTTCTGGACGCGTCCACGCAACAGCCGTGGACGCGTTCTTCCCTGATCCAGCGCCTGGATCAAATCACCCGCAACCTGTCTTCATCGTCTCCCGAGCAATCCCTCATGACGGCCCTGCGCCGGCTTCGTGGTGAAGTGCTGCTGTCCGTCATGGCACGCGACCTGGACGGGCGTGCGCCGCTTGCCGAAGTCACCCAAAGCATGACGCTGCTGGCCGAAGTGGCCATTGGCGCCGGCATCGCCTGGCTGCATCAGGACCTGTGCGCGCTGCACGGCGCGCCCATCGGCGAGGAATCGCACGAGCCGCAGGAGCTGCTGGTGGTGGCCATGGGCAAGCTGGGCGGGGGCGAGCTCAACGTGTCCTCGGACATCGACCTCATTTTCGTGTACGAGGAAGACGGCGAGACTGCCGGCGGGAGTGGCGGGCGCCTGACCAACCACGCGTTTTTCTGGCGCCTGGGGCGGCGCCTCAATGCGCTGCTGTCCGAAAGCACGGCAGACGGCTTTGTGTTCCGCGTGGATTTGCGCCTGCGCCCCAATGGCACGGCAGGGCCGCTGGCCGTCAGCATTGCCATGCTGGAAGAATATTTCGTGGTGCAGGGACGTGACTGGGAACGCTATGCCTGGATCAAGGCACGGGTGGTCTCAGACCCGGAGCGCCCGGGCGTAGCGCGTGGCACCAGCGCGCTGATCGCGCGCGTGGGGCCTTTCGTGTACCGGCGCCACCTGGATTACTCGGCCATTGGCGCCCTGCGCAGCCTGCACCAGCAGATTCGCGAAGAGACCGGACGCGATGCCTTGCGGGACGTACGGTGGCGCGGGGCCGACATCAAGCTGGGCCGGGGTGGCATTCGTGAAATCGAATTCGTGGCCCAGGTGTTCCAGCTGATTCGCGGTGGCCAGGATGCGGCGCTGCGGGTCATTCCCACGCTGGCGGTACTGAACCTGTTGGGGCAGCGGGGCCTGCTGGACCAGGACACCGCCGCGCGCCTCTCGGATCACTATGTGTTTCTGCGCCGCCTGGAACACCGCCTGCAATATCTGGACGACGCGCAAACCCACAGCATTCCCGTGGATGCCGACGACCTGGCGCGCGTTGCCGGATCGCTGGGGTTTTCTGATACGACCTCGTTCCAGCGTGAACTCGAGGAGCGCACCCAGGACGTGGCACGCGTCTTCGACCAGATCTTTCCGGCCGCCCCGCTGCAGGCTGCAGAGAGCGCCGGGATGCGCCTGTGGCACGATGCCCGCCTGGAAATTTCTGACCCCCTTCCGGACGTGCCCGAAGCCGAGCTGCTGCAACAGCTCTCGGCACTCAAGCGCGCGCCGGGCTATCGTGCCCAGAGTGCACGCACGCGCGAGCAATTCGACCTGGCCATGGGCCATGCCCTGAACCTGATGCTGGCCAACAGCAACGGCTCGCCGCCCAACGTCCTGGTGACGCGCTTTTTGCATTTCATGGAGTCCATCAGCCGACGCGCCTCCTACCTCATGCTGCTGGTGGATTACCCCATCGTCCTCAAACGCCTGCTGCCGCTATTGGCGGCCTCCGAATGGGCGGCCGGATATATTTCGCAGCGGCCCCAGTTGCTGGACGAATTGCTGACGGAAACCGACGAGCAGGATGCCGATTTTGCCGGTTATTGGAACCGGTTTCGCGCCACCCTGCGCCGCCGCCTGCAGGAGGCGGGCACGGAAGTGGAAGCGCAGATGAACCTGCTGCGCCATGCCCGCCATGCGGAAACCTTTCATGTGCTGGTGCGCGACCTGCGCGGCGAGTTACCGGTGGAAGTGGTGGCCGATCGCCTGAGCGCGCTGGCGGACGCCATCATGGACCTGGTGCTGGAACGATGCTGGCTGCAGGTGCCGCTGCGCCACCGGGAAGCCCCCCGCTTTGCGGTCATTGCCTATGGCAAATGGGGCAGCAAGGAAATGGGTTACGCCTCGGATCTCGACCTGGTGTTTTTGTATGAAGACGAAGACGAACGGGCGCAAAGTAACTACACCCTGCTGGTGCGCAAAATCTCCAGCTGGATGACCACCCCCACGGGAGCCGGCGTTCTCTATGAAGTGGACACGCAGCTGCGTCCCAACGGCAACGCGGGCATGCTGGTGAGTCCGGTGGAGGGTTTTCGCCATTATCAGTTGCAGGATCGCGACAACTCCGCCTGGGTATGGGAACACCAGGCCCTGACCCGGGCACGATTCTGCAGCGGCGATGCGGCCATCGGTGCGGCCTTCGAAAGCATTCGCCGTGAGGTGTTAAGCCGGGTACGCGATCCTGTGACCCTGCGCCAGGAAATCGTCAGGATGCGAGAGCGCATCCATCAGGGTCACCCCAACCGCAGCGGACGCTTTGACGTCAAACACGATCCGGGCGGCATGGTGGACGTGGAATTTCTGGTGCAATACCTGATCCTCGCGCATGCGCACCAACACCCCGAGCTGATCGACAACGTGGGCAATGCCGCCCTGTTGCGCCGTGCCGGCGCTGCCGGCCTGATCGACGACACCCTGGCCCACGCCGTGGCGGAAGGGTATGCGCGCCTGCGGCGCCTGCAGCACCGTGAGCGGCTTCAGGGTGCTGCGGAAGCGCGCATCGACCCTGCAGAAGGCACCTCCGCCCAGCAGGCCATCGCAACCCTGTGGAACGCCGTGTTCGCGCGCTAGCCCACAAACACCCGGGCGTTGCGGAACATGCGCATCCAGGGCCCGTCCTCGCCCCATTCACGGGGATGCCAGGAATGCTGCACGGTGCGGAAGGCGCGTTCCGGATGCGGCATGCAGATGGTAAAGCGCCCGTCAGGCGTGGTCATGCCGGCAATGCCCTGGGGTGAACCGTTGGGATTTTGCGGGTAGGTGGTGGCCACGGCGCCGCGTCCATCCACATAACGCAAGGCCACCAGGGCGCGCGCTGCAGCCAGCGTTTCTTCCTCGGCAAAACGTGCCTGCCCTTCGCCGTGCGCCACGGGGACCGGCAGCCGGCTGCCCGCCATGCCGTCGAGAAAAATCGACGTGCTGGGCATCACTTCCAGCAGGGCCACGCGCGCCTCGAACTGCTCCGAGCGGTTGCGCGTGAAGCGCGGCCAGAGTTCGGCCCCCGGAATCAGTTCGGTCAGGGCGCTCATCATCTGGCAGCCATTGCACACGCCCAATGCAAACACGTCGCCGCGCGCAAAAAACTGGCTGAACTGGTCGCGTGCCCGGTTGTTGTAAAGAATGGATTTGGCCCATCCCTCTCCCGCACCCAGCACATCACCGTAGGAAAAGCCGCCGCAGGCCACGAATCCCGAAAAGTCCTGCAGCGACACCCGCCCCGCGAGGATGTCGCTCATGTGCACATCCACCGCAGCGAACCCGGCACGATCAAAGGCGGCCGCCATTTCCACCTGGCCGTTGACCCCCTGTTCACGCAGGATGGCCACCGGCGGACGCGCCCCGGTGTTGATCAGGGGAGCGGCCACATCCTCTGCCGGGTCGAAGGTCAGCGTCCAGGTGAGGCCAGGGTCAGTACGGTCCGTAATGCGCGCATGTTCTTCGGCAGCGCATTCGGGGTGATCGCGCAGGGCCTGCATGCGATAGGTGGTTTCAGACCACACCTGATGCAGGGCACTGACGGGCTGGTCGAGCACCGTCACGCCGTGGCGCACGACATGCAGCCGGTCGGCATCACTGACCTCGCCCAGCACATGGGTGCACTCGCCCAGCCCCACGGCAGTGAGGGCCTTGAGCACGGCTTCGCGCTCGCCGTGTGCCACCTGGATGACGGCCCCCAGTTCTTCGTTGAACAGCGGACCCAGCGCATCGGCTGCAGGAGCAAGCGTGGACAGGTCGATGGTTGCCCCCTTGCGCGAGCAGAACAGCATTTCAGCCAGCGTAACCAGCAACCCGCCATCCGAGCGGTCGTGATAGGCAAGCAGGCGGCCTTCACGATTGAGCGACTGGATGATGACGAAAAAGGCCCGCAGATCCTGCGGCGAATCGAGATCGGGAGGCACCGCACCCACCTGGCCATAGACCTGGGCCAGGGCACTGGCGCCCAGTCGATTCTGGCCGCGCCCAAGGTCGATGAGCAGCAGCACCGATCCGCCTGCCACCCATTGCAGTTCGGGTGTCAGCGTGCGGCGCACGTCGCGGCAATTGGCAAAGGCCGAGACCACGAGCGAGAGTGGGGCCGTCACGGCATGCTCGCCTTGCCCATCCTGCCAGACGGTACGCATGGAGAGGGAATCCTTGCCCACGGGAATGCTGATGCCAAGCTCAGTGCACAGCCCGAGCGTGACTGCCTGCACCGTATCGAACAGGGCGGCATCCTCACCCGGTGCGCCTGCGGCCGCCATCCAGTTGGCCGACAGGCGAATGTCGCCCAGGCGATCGATGGCCGCAGCGGCGATGTTGGTGATGGCCTCTCCCACGGCCATGCGCCCCGAGGCCGGGCCCGAGAGCAGGGCCACGGGCGCGCGCTCGCCGATGGCAAACGCTTCGCCGCGATGGCCAGTAAAATCGGCCAGGGTCACGGCCACGTCGGCCACCGGCACCTGCCAGGGACCCACGCACGGGTCACGCGCGCACAGCCCACCCACGGTGCGATCGCCGATGGTGATGAGAAAGGTCTTGTCGGCTACCCCGGGCAGGCGCAACACCCGCTTCAGTGCGCCGGCCACGTCGGCTTGTGCCGCAGCAAGGTCGAGCGGCGGCGGATTCAGTACCGGCCTTTGGGCGTCGCGCATCATGCGCGGCGGTTTGCCCAGCAACGCATCCAGATCCATGTCCACGGGCGCCCTGCCCAACAAGGGATCATCCACGCGCAAGCGATGTTCGGCGGTGGCTTCCCCCACGATGGCGAAGGGACAGCGTTCACGTACGCACAGCGCCTCAAACAGGGTGCGGCTTTCGGGACGAATGGCCAGCACGTACCGCTCCTGGGATTCATTGCTCCAGATTTCACGCGGCGACATGCCCGGTTCTTCGGAAGGGATCTTGCGCAGGTCGAACACGGCACCCACACCCCCATCATGGGCCAGTTCGGGAAAGGCGTTGGAAAGTCCGCCCGCCCCCACATCGTGAATGGCCAGAATGGGATTGTCGTCGCCCAGTTGCCAGCAACGGTCGATCACTTCCTGGGCACGCCGCTGCATTTCAGGATTGGCCCGCTGCACCGAATCGAAATCGAGATCTTCAGCATTGTGACCGCTTTGCATGGAAGAGGCGGCCCCGCCACCCAGGCCGATGCGCATGCCAGGCCCCCCCAGCTGCACGAACAGGCAACCGGGCATCAGGGGCTTTTTGAAGGCGTGGCGGGCGTCGATGGCGCCCAACCCGCCGGCCAGCATGATGGGTTTGTGGTAACCGCGCATGCGCCCGTCGAAGGGCAATTCAAAGGTGCGAAAGTAGCCCGCCAGGTTGGGGCGACCAAATTCGTTGTTGAAGGCGGCCCCGCCCAGTGGGCCCTCGGTCATGATGGACAGCGCCGAGGCAATGCGTGCGGGACGCGCACCCGTCCCCTGCTCCCAGGGCTGTTCAAAATCGGGGATGTGCAGGTTGGACACCGAAAAACCCGTGAGGCCCGCCTTGGGTTTTGCGCCAATGCCGGTGGCCCCCTCGTCGCGAATTTCGCCCCCGCTGCCGGTGGCCGCCCCTGGAAACGGTGCGATGGCCGTGGGGTGATTGTGGGTTTCCACCTTGGCCAGAAAATGGGTGGTGGCCTCGTGATACCCATAGCGGCCCGTCCCGGGGTCGGGAAAGAAGCGCCGGGCCAGGCCCCCCTCCAGAATGGCGGCATTATCCGAATACGCCACCACGGTGCCTTCCGGATGTTGTTGATGGGTGACCCGCACCATCTGGAACAGCGACCGCGCTTGCGCCTGTCCGTCAAGCGTCCAGGAGGCATTGAAAATCTTGTGGCGACAATGCTCTGAGTTGGCCTGGGCAAACATCAACAGTTCGGCATCCGTGGGATTACGCCCGGCATCCGTGAACAGGGCCAGCAGGTAGTCGATTTCGTCCGGTGCCAGGGCAAGCCCCAGTTGCCGGTCGGCCTCGACGAGGGCAGCGCGCCCGCCCTGCAACACGTCCACCGTGGTGAGGGGTTGGGGGGCTGCAGGATCGAACAGGCGGTGCGCTTCGTCGTACCCCGTGAGGATGCTTTCGGTCATGCGGTCATGTACATGCGGAATCAGGCGTTGCCGCATCCCGGACGCCGCCCCTTCGCCCAGACGGATCTGAAACGTGGTGCCGCGTTCAATGCGGATGACGCCCTCCAGGCCACAGTGATGCAGGATGTCGGTAGCCTTGGTGGACCAGGGCGAGAGTGTGCCCAGACGCGGCACCACGATGATGGCCTCCGTTGCTCCGGACAGGGGGCGCGCGGCCTCACCGTAGGTCAGAATGGCCTGCAGGCGCGCCTGTGCCTCAGTGCCCAGGGGAGCCTCGAGCGCCAGGTAATGATCATGCCAGGCCGCAAGGTCGGCGATTGCAAGCCCCTGTCGGGCCAACTGGGCGCGCAGGCGCTGCACCCGAAAGTCAGATAAGGCCAAGGGGCCGCGAAGGTGAAGAACCGAATGCATGGCGAAACCGGCGGGCTGTCAGGAAGCCTGCCATTATAGCGGATGCCGCAGCAAAACCCGCAGCATCCGGTGCGCGGTGGGGTCTGTGGCATCCCTGGCGACGATGCAATAACGGGGCCGCCCGCCCTGCTCGGGGCGCCAGCGCAGGATGACCAGGACAGGGGCAACAAAACAGCCCGGCAACACGGTCCCCAGCGCCCTGCGTCCGTTTTTCCTGAAAACGCACAGCCTGCCATCTCCGGCCAGATCGAGGCGCACGACACTCTGCGCGCTGCAAAGCCAGGCCTCCTCGCGCAAGCCCTGCACCAGCAGCACCCCGGAGAGCAGCAGCAGGGGCCAGACCCAAAGCCGCGGCCAGGACAGCAGCAACAGGGAAAGCCCGCCGGTCAGATGGCTGGCCAGCAACAGTCCGGCCAGCAGCCGGGATGGCCCCAGGCTCACCCGGACCATCCCGATGAACGCGATGGATGTCATGCGATTTCGTCGGCAAATATGTCATCATGGCGGTCGTGACCGCGCATCAAGACGCCAAACAACCGCATGAGACGATCGAATTGCATAACGCCACCACCCTCATCGACCTCTCCGCCCGCACCCTGATCAGGGTCACCGGTGCCGAGGCCGCCACCTTCCTGCAAGGCCAGCTGACCCAGGACGTGGGTGCCCTGGAAGGCTCACGCGCCCTGTGGGCGGCACACTGTTCGCCCAAGGGCCGCATGCTGGCCAGTTTTCTGATGTGGCAAACGGATGACCAGATCTGGCTCGATGCCGCTGCAGACCTGGCCGAGCCCGCACTGCGGCGCCTGCGCATGTACGTGCTGCGCGCCAAGGTCACCCTGGAGGATGCGCGCACCACAGTGTCCCGCTTGGGATTATGCGGGCCGGATATTGCCGCCACCCTCAAGGCTGCCGGGTGCGCCGAGGCCCCGGCGCCCGGCACCCATGACCGGCAAGAGGGTCTGACCCGGGTGGCCCTCTCGGCCCAACGCCTGCTGCTGGTGGGCCCCACCGAGGCAATCGCCCTGCTGCAGGCGCGCCTTGCCCTGCTGTGCCAACCCGGCACGCTGCAGGACTGGACCGCTGCGGCCGTGCGCGAAGGCATTGCGGAAATCACGCTCGCCACCCAGGATGAATGGATTCCGCAGATGCTCAACTGGGATCTCATCGGCGGGGTCAGTTTCAAGAAGGGTTGTTACACCGGGCAGGAAATCGTGGCCCGGACCCATTACCTGGGCAAGGTCAAGCGACGCCTGCTGCGATTCCGGGTTGCGGGGCACCCCGAAATCGGCCAGGACCTTTTGCATGCGGGATCTCCTGCAGGAAAAGTGGTCCTGGTGGGGGCCGCCTCTGCACAGGGCAGCGAGCTGCTGGCGGTGATCCAGCTGGAAGCATGGGCGCAAGGGCCCCTTGCCCTGGGCAGTCCCGCAGGCCCCCTTCTGGAACTGCTGCCTCTGCCCTACGCCGTGGCACTGGACTAAGCCGCGATGATGATGGGAACGCGCCTGGGGCTCGCCATGCTGTGGCTGCTGCATTTCTTGCCACTGGCAGCGCTGGAGGCGCTGGCCCGGCTGATGGGAGCCATCGCCGTGGAGACGCGCTTTGCCCGCACCACCCTGATCAACCTCCACGCCTGCTTTCCCGAGCGTTCGGCAGCGGAACGAAAGCGCCTGGCGCGCCAGCACCTTGCCGCCCTCATCCGCAGCGTTCTGGAACTGGGCATTCTCTGGTGGTCCCCCAGGGCGCGCATCGAGCGGCTGGTGCGCCTCAAAAACCTGGAATGCACGGAAACCCACGGCCGCCCCATCATCTTTCTGACCCCCCATCTGGTGGGCCTGGAGATGCAGGGGGCGCGCATGGGCATGGCCTTTCGGGGCGTCGGTTTTTTTACGCCTTACAAGAACCTGCTGGTGGATCGGCAGGTGCGTGCGGCGCGTGATCGCCTGGGTGATGTGGTCATGCTGGAGCGCAAGAAGGGCCTGCGTCCCCTGATTCGTGCCATTCGCGACGGGCGCAACCTGTACTTCCTGCCGGACATGGACTTTGGTGATCGCGATTCCATTTTTGCGCCGTTCTTTGGCATCCCCGCCGCCACGGTCACGACACTGCCCTGGCTTGCCCAGATGACAGGAGCCGTGGTGGTGCCCTGCGTCTGCCACCAGCTGCCGCATTGCCAAGGGTACGAAGTGGAATTTTTTCCTGCGTGGACGGACTTTCCCAGTGGTGACGTGAATGCCGACGTGCAACGCATGAACGCCTTCATTGAAGCGCAGGCGCGACGCTACCCGGAACAGTATTTCTGGAGCCACAAGCGCTTTCGCACCCGGCCGGACGCCGCCGAGCCCTACTTCTACCGCTGGCCGCAGTCCCTGGATTAAGCCCTGAAGCGATTGGGAATCGGGGCCTCGCCTTCCCAGATGGCGCGCATGGAGGCAATGCCGTGCGCACCCGACCGCCAGGCAGCCTCGAGGTCGGAAAGACCCAGTCCGCCAATGCCCAGCACGGGCACGCTGCAATCCGCCACGAGGCGTGCCAGCGCCTCAAAGCCCAGGGGAACGGCATCCGGATGCGATGCCGTGGGCGCCACCGGTCCCAACACCACAAAATCGAGCCCCAGCGCCTCGGCGCGCCGCAGATCTTCCGCGCCGTGACAGGAGGCCGCCACGAGCGGCAGGTCGGGGCGCGCGGACAGGCCAGCCAGCTGGTGCGCCGTCAGGTGCACCCCCGCGGCCCCCACAGCGCGTGCCACGTCCACCTGGCCGTTGATCAGTACCCGGGCCTGCCAGGCGCGCGCGGCGTGCACCACCTTTTCGGCAAGCTTGTGCAGCAGCTCGGCGGGCAGATCCTTTTCGCGCAGTTGCACAAGACGCAGGCCACGATAGAAGGCGCGTTCCAGCGCTTCCAGGAAGGCGGGTTCGCCCATGTCGGCGGCATGGGTGACGCCATAGACGGTGGGCAGTTCGAGCGCCTGCAGGATGGGCGCGTTGGCTGGCAGCATCGGGCTGACCGGCTCGCAACCCAGGCCCTGCCAGGCCAGTTGCTGGTCTTCCAGCGGTTGGGGTTGGCCCGCCCACTGCGTCACCCGAAACAGGTGCAGGCGCACCCGGGCGTGGGGATAGTCGAAGCGGCGGGTGATCCAGGGCAGGGCATCGCGAATCTCCACGCCCAGCTCTTCGCGAATTTCGCGCACCAGGGCCGCACGCAGGGTTTCGCCAGGCTCCACCTTGCCGCCAGGAAATTCCCAGTAACCCGCGTACACCTTGTCCTTGGGGCGTTGGGCCAGCAGGTAGTGCCCCTGGCGATCAATCAGCACCGCCACCACCACGTCCACGCGATTCATCGGTGCGTCAGCCCCCCTGGCGGCCCACCCAGTGACGGGCAAAATGCCAGGCCGAGCGGCCGCTGCGCGAGCTGCGCATCAGGGCCCACTGCAGTGCTTCGCGGCGAAAGGCCTCGGCATCTGGCAGCGTGCCCCCCAGCGTGTGTACCCAATGGGCCGCAATCTCGAGGTAGGCGTCCTGGTCGAAGGCATGGAAAGACACCCACAAGCCAAAGCGGTCTGACAGGGAAATTTTTTCTTCCACCGTTTCACCCGGATGGATTTCACCATCCACATGACGCGTCTCGCTGTTCTCCGAGAAATATTCCGGCATGAGATGGCGCCGGTTGCTGGTGGCGTACACCAGCACGTTTTCAGAGGGCATGGCGAGCGAGCCGTCCAGCACGGTCTTGAGGGCCTTGTAGTGCGCCTCGCCCGACTCGAAGGAGAGGTCGTCACAAAAAATGATGAACCGCTCGGGGCGCCCGGTGATCTGTTCCACCACATCGGGCAGATCCACCAGATGGTCCTTGTCGATCTCAATGACGCGCAGCCCCTGGCCCGAAAACTCCGTGAGCAGGGCCTTGATCAGCGACGACTTGCCCGTACCGCGCGCACCGGTGAGCAGCACGTTGTTGGCGGGGTGTCCGGCCACAAACTGTCGCGTATTCTCGACGACGCGTGATTTTTGCGCATCGATGTCCTTGAGGTCAGTCAGACGGATCAGGTGCGGCCGGGGCACTGCCTGCAACCAGCCATTACTGCCGCGACGGCGCCAGCGCCAGGCCAGGGCGGCATTCCAGTCAGGGGCTGCGGGAGGCACGCCCGGCACCCAGGCTTCCAGGCGCATCAGCAAGGCCTCGGCCCGGGCAATCAACTGCTGGATGGCATCAGCGTCCATGATCCTGGCGGCTAGCTGCGATAGTCGGCGTTGATGCGCACATAATCGTAGGAGAAATCGCAGGTCCACACGGTGGCACTGGCTTCTCCCCGGCCCAGCAGGACGCGGATGGTGATGTCGGGCTGCTTCATGACGCGCTGTCCGTCTGCCTCCTGGTAGGAAGCGGCACGCCCGCCCTGCTCGGAGACCAGCACGTCGTCAAGGTACAGGCGCAGGCCCGTCACGTCGAGGTCATCAATGCCGGCGTAGCCAATGGCCGCAAGGATGCGCCCGAGATTGGGATCGGAGGCAAAGAACGCGGTCTTGACCAGCGGCGAGTGGCTGATGGCATAAGCCACCTTGAGGCACTCCGCTTCGTCACGCCCTGCTTCCACACGCACGGTGATGAACTTGGTAGCCCCTTCGCCATCGCGCACGATGGCCTGGGCCAGCTCCGTGGACACGCCCACGATGGCTTCGCGCAGGGCGCGATACGCGGCGCTGTCGGCGGCAGTGATTTCGGGGTGGCGGGCCACGCCAGTGGCCATCACCACGAAGGCGTCATTGGTGGAGGTATCGCCATCCACGGTGATGCGATTAAAGGAATGGTCTGCCGCGTCTTCAGTCAGCGTTTGCAACAGCTCGGCGCTGATGGCCGCATCGGTGGCGACAAAACCCAGCATGGTGGCCATGTTGGGGCGAATCATGCCAGCCCCCTTGGAGATGCCGGTCACCGTGACCGTCTGGCCATGCAGGGTGATCTGCCGCGAAGCGGCCTTTGCCACCGTGTCCGTGGTCATGATGGCTTCTGCGGCGGCGGACCACTGGTCAGCCTGCAGGGCAAGCTGCGCAGGGGCAATGCCAGCCAGCAGGCGTTCCATGGGCAGGCGCTCCAGAATCACGCCCGTGGAAAAAGGCAGCACGCGCTCGGGGGCAATGCCCAGCGCCTCGCCCACGGCAACACAGGTGGCGCGCGCATCTTCCAGTCCTGGCTGGCCGGTGCCGGCATTGGCGCAGCCGGTGTTGATGATGAGCGCGCGCGGCGCGGCGCGCTTGAGGTGCTCGCGACAGACCTGCACCGGCGCGGCACAAAAACGATTTTGCGTGAATACGGCGCCAACCCGGCTATCCGGCGGCAAGGTGATGAGCAGGAGGTCGCGGCGTTGCGCCTTGCGAATGCCGGCAGCCACAGGACCTAACAACACGCCGGGCACGGGATGAAGTTGCGACACAGGATTTCCTCAGGTTAAACGGCCGTGACAGTGCTTGTATTTCTTGCCGGAGCCACAGGGACAGGGATCGTTGCGCCCCACCTTGGGCAGGTCGCGCCGTTGTGGGTGCGCAGCGGCCGCCTCTGCCGCATCGTCCCCGGCCAGCGCCTCATCGTAGTCGGCATGATGATACTGCACATTGGACGGGGCACTGGGCGCCTCTTCCACCACCTGTTCCACGTCCTCGGGGCTTTGGACCTGTACCACACAGAGCAGGCGCGTCACTTCACGCCGGATGGTGTCGAGCATGACGCCAAACAGCTCGAACGCTTCGCGTTTGTATTCCTGTTTGGGGTTTTTCTGGGCATAGCCCCGCAAGTGAATGCCCTGGCGCAGGTGGTCGAGATCGGCCAGGTGTTCGCGCCAGCGGTTGTCGATGGATTGCAGCATCATGGCGCGCTCGTAGGCATGCAGCACATCGGGTTCCACCGGGGCAAACTTGCTTTGGTAGGCCGCGGTGGCCACCTCGAGAATGCGTGCCAGCAACCGGTCTTCGTCAAGGTCTGGCTGTTCGGCCAGCCACTGCCGCACCGGACAATCCAGGCGATATTCCTGCGCCAGCACCCGCGTCAGTCCATCCAGGTCCCACTGCTCTTCCGCGGTCTCTGGCGGAATGGCCGCACGGAACTCGCTCGTGAGCACATCGTCGCGCATGGCATGAATGGTGTCGGAGATGTCCTGCGCTTCCAGCAGTTCGTTGCGCTGCTGGTAGATGACCTTGCGCTGGTCGTTGGCCACATCGTCGTATTCCAGCAGCTGCTTGCGGATGTCGAAGTTGCGGGCCTCCACCTTGCGCTGCGCGTTTTCGATGGCCCGGGTCACCCAGGAATGTTCGATGGCCTCGCCTTCGGGCATCTTCAGGCGATCCATGATGGCGGCCACGCGGTCCGAGGCAAAAATCTTGAGGAGCGGATCTTCCAGCGACAGATAGAAGCGGCTGGAACCCGGATCGCCCTGGCGCCCGGAACGCCCACGCAACTGGTTGTCGATGCGGCGCGACTCGTGCCGTTCCGAGCCGATGATGTGCAGGCCCCCGGCTGCCAGCACCTGGTCATGGCGCTTCTGCCACTCGGCCTGGAGGGTGGCAATGCGCGCCGCCTTCTCGGATTCGCCCAGCGATTCGTCTGCCCGGACGGCCTGGATCTCGGGTTCGGGATTGCCCCCCAGCACGATGTCGGTACCGCGACCGGCCATGTTGGTGGCGATGGTGATGACGCCCGGGCGCCCGGCCTGGACCACGATTTCGGCTTCGCGTGCGTGCTGTTTGGCGTTGAGCACCTGGTGCGGCAATTTTTCACGCTGCAGCAGTGCAGAGACCAGCTCGGAGCTTTCAATGGAGGTGGTGCCCACCAGCACGGGCTGGCCCCGTTCATGGCAGTCCTTGACGTCCAGGATCACGGCATTGAACTTTTCACGCGCGCTGCGGAACACCTGGTCCATGCGATCCTGACGCACCATGGGCCGGTGGGTGGGAATGATGACGGTTTCAAGTCCGTAGATATGCTGGAACTCGAAGGCTTCCGTATCCGCCGTTCCGGTCATGCCGGAGAGCTTGGCATACAGGCGGAAGTAGTTCTGGAAGGTGATGGAGGCCAGCGTCTGCGACTCGTTCTGGATGCGCACGCCTTCCTTCGCTTCCACGGCCTGGTGAATGCCTTCCGACCAGCGCCGCCCCTGCATCATGCGCCCGGTGAACTCGTCAACGATGATGATTTCGTCGTTCTGCACCACATAGTGCTGGTCCCGGTGATACAGCGCATGGGCGCGCAGTCCTGCGTACACATGGTGCATCAGCAGGATGTTGGCCGGGTCGTACAGGCTGGCGCCGGGCTGCAGCAGTCCCGCCTCGGTGAGCAGGGCTTCGGCGTGCTCGTGTCCCGCCTCGGAGAGCATGACCTGATGGGCCTTGAGGTCCACATGGTAGTCCCCCGTCCCTTCCTCGGACTCCTGCGGCTTCAGTCGGGGAATCAGGGTGTTGATCTGGCGATACAGTTCGGTGCTGTCCTCGGCCTGGCCTGAAATGATGAGCGGCGTGCGGGCCTCGTCGATCAGGATGGAGTCCACTTCGTCCACGATGGCGTGGTTGAGGCCGCGCTGCACGCGCTCACCCACCTGGGTGACCATGTTGTCGCGCAGGTAGTCAAAGCCGAACTCGTTGTTGGTGCCGTAGGTGATGTCGGCAGCGTAGGCGGCCTGCTTGTCTTCATGGTCCATCTGCGACAGGTTGACCCCCACCGTGAGTCCGAGAAAACGGTGGACGCGGCCCATCCATTCAGCGTCGCGACGCGCCAGGTAATCGTTGACCGTCACCACATGCACCCCTTTTCCCGTCAGGGCATTGAGGTAAGCCGGCAGGGTGGCCACCAGGGTTTTTCCCTCCCCGGTGCGCATTTCGGAAATCTTGCCCTGGTGCAGGACCATGCCACCGATGAGCTGGACGTCGAAGTGGCGCATGCCCAGCACGCGCCGGCTGGCCTCGCGCATGACGGCAAATGCTTCGGGCAAGAGCGCATCGAGCGGCTCGCCCTTTTCAAGGCGGGCGCGAAATTCGGCGGTTTTGGCTTGCAGCGCAGCGTCGTCCAGGGCCGTCAGCGCGGGCTCCAGGCTGTTGATGTGGACGACGGTTTTGCGATACTGCTTGAGCAGGCGTTCGTTGCGGCTTCCAAACAGCTTTTTGAGGACATTCGTGATCATGACGAGGGGGCCGGCAAGCAAAAGAAACGATTTTACCAGAGTACGGGCCCGGAACCTGCTCCTGATAGAATGGCCCCATGAGTACCCGCGCCCTGCAAGAGATACTGAACGCAGACCAGGCCTTTGGCGCCCTGCAGTCCCGGGTGCAGTCGCTGACTGCCCTGCAACAGGCCTGGCAGGCCGCCCTGCCAGCCAGCCTGCGCCCCTATGCCCGTGTCGTCGGGGTGGAGGGCTGTCGCCTCGTGGTGGAAACGGAAAGCAGTGCCGTGGCAGCCAAGCTGCGCCAGCTGGCGCCCTCCCTGTCGCGGGCCATCGCCCAGGTGCAACCCGAACTCTCGGCCCTGCGCCTGCAGGTGGTCCCCTCGACAAACCGCCCCACCGCGCGCGTGCGCCCGGCACAGCCGCTCTCGCCCGAAACGCTGCGCCATTTCGAAGCCCTGGCCGAAACACTGGCGCCCGGGCCGCTCAAAACGGCCGTGGAGCACCTGCTGGAAGCCCGAAAACGCTAATCAGGTCAGGTCAGAATGCCGGCTGGGTTTGCGGCAGGGGTTCGATGAATGCAGAAGGCAGGGGATCGCCCGCCGCAAAGCTGGCCCAGGCCCAGGCGCTGGTGTCGGCCAGCAAGGCCCGTGCAGCAACGTTGTTGAGGGCGTGGCCTGATTTATGGCCCAGGAAAGCGCCGATGAGGGGATGTCCTAGCAGGTAGAGATCGCCCACGGCATCCAGGATCTTATGGCGCAGGAATTCGTCGGCATAACGCAGGCCGTCGGCGTTGAGCACCCGAAACTCGTCCATCACGATGGCGTTTTCAAGACTGCCCCCGAGGGCAAGGCCCTGGGAGCGCAGCATTTCCACATCCTGCGTGAAACCGAACGTGCGGGCCCGGGACACTTCGCGCGCATAGGACGTGTCGGCAAAATCCACCGTGACCGAGGAACCGGTCTTGTCGAAGGCGGGGTGGTTGAACTGTCCTTCGTAAGTGATGCGAAAACCGTTGTACGGCTCGAAACGCGCCACCTTGTCACCCTGCGTGACCTCCAGGGGTTTCAAGACCCGGATGTAACGCTTGGGCGCAGACTGCTCGACGAGGCCTACCGACTGCATGAGAAAGATGAAGGGGGCCGAACTGCCATCCAGGATGGGCACCTCGGGACCGGATACGTCTACGAAGGCGTTATCCACCCCCAACCCCGAAAAGGCCGACATGAGGTGCTCGATGGTGCTGACGCGGGCACCATGGGCCTCGATGAGCGTGGATAGGCGGGTATCCGTGACGTTTCCTGCCAGAGCCGCGACAGCCGGTGCGCCTGGCAAATCGGAACGCACGAACACGATCCCGTTGTCCACCGGAGCGGGACGGATGTTCAACACCACCTTGACGCCGGTATGCAGCCCGACGCCCGTGGTCTGAACGGCAGTCTTCAAAGTACGTTGTTTCAACATATCCGCCATTATAGGCTAAAAACCCTGATCCTTCCCCGCGCCCCTCAGTCAGCCTGCTTGCGCAGGAAAGCGGGGATGTCGAGCAGATCCATGCCGTTGTCGCGCATGGCCTCGACCATGGTATTGCGTCCGCGACGCATGACCGCCGGTTGGTCCAGGGAATCGTAATCCACTTCCAGGGGGGCGTTATCCGTTCCGGTACGCACCACCATCAGCGGCTGGGGCTGCGCCCGCTTGACGGGCTGGCCCAAACCGGTAGCCACGATGGTGACACGCAACGCGTCGCCCATGGTCTCGTCCACGACACTGCCAAAAATGACCGTGGCGTCTTCAGCCGTGAAGGAGCGAATGGTGTTCATGACATCGTGCACTTCCTTCAACTTCATGCCCTGGCTTGCGGTGATGTTAACCAGCACGCCCCGTGCCCCGGTGAGGTTGACGTCTTCCAGCAAGGGGCTGGCGATGGCCTGTTGCGCCGCCACGTGCGCGCGGTCGATGCCAGAAGCCATGGAAGAGCCCATCATGGCCACGCCCATTTCGGACATGACCGTCTTCACGTCGGCAAAGTCCACGTTGACGAGCCCGGGGCAATTGATGACTTCGGCAATGCCCGCCACCGCACCCTGCAACACGTCATTGGCAGCCTGGTAGGCTTCCAGCATGCCCACGTCATCGCCCAGCACGCTCATCAGTTTTTCGTTGGGGATGATGATGAGGGAGTCCACATATTCGGACAGGGCTTCAACGCCCTCCTGTGCCGTCTTCATGCGCCGGCCTTCGAAACTGAACGGCTTGGTGACCACCGCGACAGTGAGAATGCCCTGCTCGCGCGCGATCTGGGCCACCACCGGGGCCGCCCCGGTGCCCGTTCCCCCGCCCATGCCGGCGGTGATGAACAACATGTCGGCTCCGGAAATCATTTCAGCAATGCGCTCGCGATCAGCCAGCGCCGCCTGGCGACCGACTTCGGGGTTGGCCCCGGCGCCCAGTCCCTTGGTCATGGCCCCGCCCAGCTGCAGCAGTTTGTCAGCCTTGCTGCGCTTCAACGCCTGACTGTCGGTATTCATGGCAATGAATTCCACACCGGAAACGCCGCGTGTCACCATATGCTCCACTGCGTTGCCGCCACAGCCCCCTACCCCGACCACCTTGATCACGGCATCGAGGGCTTCGCTTTCCTGAATTTCAAAATTTGGCATGTTCAATTTTCTCCTTCCCGACAGAACGAATAGTACCGAATTAAAACGCACTCTTGAACCAGTTTTTCATGCGATCCACCAGTTGTGTGAGTGACCCGATGCTGGCACGCGACACTTGCGCTTTCTGATGCTGTTCAAAACCCGAAATCAGCAATCCCATGCCGGTGGCAAAACGGGGATTGCGTACCACTTCAGAGAGGCCGCCCCGATAATTGGGCACGCCCACCCGAACCGGCATATGAAATATTTCCTCACCCAGTTCCAGCATGCCGCTCATGGCGCTGGTCCCGCCCGTGAGCACAATGCCCGAGGAGAGCAGCTCCTCGAAGCCGCTGCGACGCAACTCTGCCTGGATCAGGGTGAAGAGCTCTTCCACGCGAGGCTCGATCACCTCAGCCAGGGTGTGGCGCGACAGCTGGCGCGGACCGCGATCGCCCACGCCCGGCACTTCCACCAGCTGGTCGGCATCGGCCATCTGGCGCAGGGCACAGCCATGGGCAATCTTGATTTCTTCGGCGGCGGCGGTCGGGGTGCGCAACGCCATGGCGATGTCGTTGGTGATCTGGTCCCCGGCAATGGGGATGACCGCGGTGTGGCGAATGGCCCCCTGCACAAATACTGCAAGGTCGGTGGTGCCCCCGCCAATGTCCACCAGGCACACCCCCAGATCCTTTTCGTCCTCGGTCAGCACGGCCGTGGCCGAGGCCAGCGGCTGCAGGATCAGGTCGCGCACTTCCAGACCGCAGCGCCGCACGCATTTCATGATGTTCTGGGCTGCCGAAACCGCGCCGGTAACAATGTGGACCTTGACCTCCAGGCGCACCCCGCTCATGCCCACGGGCTCGCGCACGTCCTCCTGGCCATCGATGATGAATTCCTGGGTGAGGATGTGCAGGATCTGCTGGTCGGTGGGAATGCTCACGGCACGCGCCGTCTCCAGCACCCGCTCCACGTCCATGGGCGCCACTTCCTTGTCCTTGATGGCCACCATGCCATGGGAGTTGAAGCTTTTCACGTGGCTGCCGGCAATGCCGGTGATCACTTCGCGAATCTTGACGTTGGCCATCAGCTCTGCTTCTTCCAGCGCGCGCTGGATGGAATTGACGGTAGATTCGATGTTGACCACCACCCCGCGCTTGAGGCCACGCGACGGGTGCTGCCCCAGACCAATCACCTCAAATCCGGTGCCGTCAGGCGCTGCCTCCGCCACGATCACCACGATCTTGGACGTGCCGATATCGAGAGCGACGATCAGGCTGCGGTTGTCTCGATTTTTTGGAATCATGGACATTTATCCTCGTGCTCCGGCGCTGCGCAAGGCAAACCCGCTGGGATAGCGCAAATCCACCAATGCGCCGCGCGCGGTTTCGTCCTTGAAGACGAGCGGGTACACCCCGACAAAGCGCGTGAGGCGCTCGTGAATGTTGTCGCGCCCGAGGGACAGGGTCAGACCGTTGTCCAGGCGCAGCGTCCATGCCCGCCGCTCTGACAGGTCCAGCGCTTCCACCTGGCGCCCGATGGGGGCAAGCTCGCGGTTGAACTGTTGCGCCGCGCGTGCCATTTCCGGGCCGCTTCCGGCAGGACCGTCAAAACGGGGCAAGGCGTCGGCATAATCCGCCACGAAGACTTCGCCCCAGGTGTTGAGCAACTGCTCGTCACCCCAATGGGCCAGGGGGCGCTGCTCCTCCACCTCCACCTCGAGCCCGTTGGGCCACAAGCGGCGCATGTTGATGGCGCGCACCCAGGGAATGGCGCGCAATTCTGCCGCGGCAGCGTCCAGGTTGACGGTGAAGAAATTGCCACGCAGGGCGTGGGCACGCTTGGCCACGAGATCGCGGTCCACCTGCTGCAGGTCGCCGCTCACCACGGCGCGCTGGATTTGAAACATGGGACGCTGTGCCACCCACCCCATCAGGGACAGCACCAGGGCCAGCACCAGGCCAACCCCCATGGCCCTGAGGGCCAGCAGCAGCGTGCGGCGCAGCGGTGGCAGCAACGCCGTTTGGGGTTCATCGCGACGACGCGTTCCCATGGAAGCGCCGCGTCGGCGACCCACGCGCACCGGCGCTTCGCGTTCCCGTTGCGAACGCGTGGCGCGCCGCCCCCAGGTCAACCATCCAGGTACCGTCAACACAGCCATGTCAAACCCTCCCTTGCCTCATGCAGCCTTCCCCACAATCCGGACTTCAGTCACCAGGGCCACCCCGCGTTCCTGCAAGACGCGCGCCTGAACCTGCCCGATCAGCGTTTCGATATCCCGGGCCGTGGCGCCGCCCAGGTTGACAATGAAATTGGCATGCTTGCGCGACACCTCGGCCGCGCCTACGCGCGTACCCTTGAGGCCGCACGCCTCGATCAGTTGTGCCGCATGTCCCCCATCGGGGTTGCGGAACACCGACCCCGCGTTGGGTTGTCCCAACGGCTGGCTGGCCACGCGTCGCGCCAGCAGTTCGCGGATGCGCTGCAGCGCGGCTTCTGGCGAGCCGGCAGGAAAGGCCAGACGCGCGGCCACAAACCATTCCGGCTCTGGCTCCAGCGGTGCCAGGCCTGCCGCCCCGGGGCGCTCCACCGCGTCAGCAGCGCGCAGCGCCACATGCCGGTAACCGATGTCATAGTCTGCTGGGGTGCGAATACGCAGGCGCCCAGTGCGATCCAGCGTGGTGACCGACGCCACGAAATCCCAGGTTTCTGCGCCGTAGCAGCCGGCGTTCATGGCCAGCGCGCCGCCCATGGTTCCTGGAATGCCCGCCAGAAATTCGGCGCCCGACAGGCCCAGCCGGGCCGCCATGCGCGCCACCTTGGGGGCCGCAACCCCCGCTTCCACATCCAGCAGCGTGCGGCCTTTGGGGTCTGTCCCCACCACGCCGCTTTCACGCAGGGCACCGTGCGTCAGCACCACCGTGGCATCCAGGCCGCCGTCGCGCACAAGCAAATTGCTGCCCAGTCCCACGACATGCAGGCGCTCGGCGTCGGCACGGGTCGTGACGAAATCCACCAGGTCGTCGCGATGCCGGGGCACGTAGCAGCGTGCCGCAGCCCCACCGGCTCGCCAGCTGACGTGACGGCTCATGGGTTCGTCGTGGCGCAGGGTGCCGTTCATGCGCGCGCTCCGGCAAGGGCCACCAGCTGGCCCGGAAGCTGTCCGATGCTGCCGGCTCCCATGGTGACAAGCACATCCCCCGGCTGCAGCATGCCCAGGGTGTGCTGCGCCAGTTGCGAGACGTCTTCTGCCAGCAGCGGTTGCAAGGCGCTCCGTGCCTTCAGTGCAGCAACCAGGGCCGGGCTGTCGGCCCCCGCAATGGGCGCCTCGCCTGCGGCATAAACCGGGGCCAGCACCAGCGCGTCCACCGAGGAGAGCACCGTGACGAACCCATCAAAGCAATCGCGCGTGCGGGTGTAGCGGTGCGGCTGAAAGGCCAGCACGAGGCGCCGCCCCGGGAAGGCGCCCCGCGCCGCGCTGAGGGTGGCTGCCATTTCCACCGGATGATGGCCGTAGTCGTCCACCAGGGTGAAACGCCCTCCCTCGGGCAGGGACAAATCGCCGTAACGCTGAAAGCGCCTGGCCACGCCATTGAATTTTTCCAGGGCCTTGATGATGGCGGGATAGGGGGCCCCCACTTCGATGGCCACACTGATGGCCGCCAGGGCATTGAGCACGTTGTGGTGGCCGGGCAGATTGAGCGTGACGTCGAGGCGCCGCGTCATGCGCAGGGTGCGGTCGGCGCGCAGCTCCACCCCAAAACGCATGCGCCCGCCTTCGGCCACCACGTCCACCGCGCGCACCGCCGCTTCTTCTGAAAAACCATAGCCCACCACCGGCTTGCTGACCCGCGGCAGGATGTCGCGCACCACCGGATCATCCACGCAGAGCACGGCCACGCCGTAGAAGGGCAAGTGTTCGAGAAATTCCACAAAGGCCAACTTGAGGCGTTCGAAGTCGTGACCGTAGGTTTCCATGTGATCGGCATCGATGTTGGTGACTACCGCCATGACGGGCTGAAGCACCAGAAACGAGGCATCGGATTCGTCCGCCTCGGCCACGATGAATTCGCCGCTGCCCAGCGCCGCATGACTGCCCGCACTGTTCAGGCGTCCGCCGATGACGAAAGTGGGATCGAGCCCTGCCTCGGCCAGCACGCTGGCAATCAGGCTGGTGGTGGTGGTCTTGCCGTGGGTGCCGGCCACCGCAATCCCCTTCTTCAAGCGCATCAGTTCTGCCAGCATGGTGGCGCGCGGCACCACCGGAATGCGTTGCGCACGCGCGGCCACCACTTCGGGATTGTCCGCCGTGACTGCGGTCGATACCACCACGGCATCGGCGCCATCCACATGGGCGGCGTCGTGACCCTTCCAGATGACAGCACCCAATCCGGCCAGCCGCGTCGTGGCAGCATTGCTGCCGAGGTCCGAGCCCGTGATTTCATAGCCCAGATTGAGCAGCACTTCGGCAATGCCGCTCATCCCCGAGCCGCCGATGCCCACGAAATGCACATGGCTGACTTTATGTTTCATGGTGCAAGCTCCTTGCAGGCCCGCACCAGATCTTCGGTGGCCTCGGGCCTGGCCAGTGCACGCGCCGCCTCGGCCATCTCGAGCAGCGCGGGCCGCGTGAGCTCCTGCAGCCATTGCGCCAGCAGCGCCGGGTTGAGGCGGGATTGGACCATCACGCGCGCAGCCCCGTGCGCTTCCATGAAGCGCGCATTGGCAGTTTGATGGTCATCCACTGCTGCGGGAAACGGCACCAGAATGCTGCCCACCCCGGCTGCGGCGAGTTCCGCAACGGTAAGGGCCCCGGCACGGCAAATCACCAGGTCGCACCCGGCATAGGCCGCCGCCATGTCCTTGATGAAGGGACGCAGATCGCCTTCCACACCCTGCTCGCGATAGGACTGGCGCAAGGTGTCCATCAGCTTGACCCCGCCCTGATGCAGCACGAGGGGGCGCTCATCCACGGGTATCAGCGCCAGCGCCCGCGGAATCAGGGTATTGAGTGCCTGAGCACCCTGGCTGCCGCCCAGGACCAGAATCTGCAGCACGCCGCTGCGTGCGGCAAAGCGCCGGGCAGGGGCCGCCAGCCAGCGAATTTCGGGGCGCACCGGGTTGCCCGACCAGATGACGTTGCACGGCACGCCAAAAAGGCGCGCCAGCGGATGGGCCGAGGGCGCCTCAAAGGATTTTGGAAAGCCTTCAAAAACCCGGCGCGCCAGCCTTCCCAGCAGGCGATTGGTCAATCCGGCCACGGCGTTTTGCTCGTGGAGCACCAGGGGCTTGAGCATCAGCACCGCAGTCAACCCGCCAGGGAAGGCCGCAAATCCGCCGAAGCCCACCACCACATCGGGACGCTGGCGCAACAGGACCATCAGGCTCTGGGCGCAGGCCAGCAGCACCATCAGGGGCGCCAGCAGGGCGCGCAACACGCCCTTGCCACGCAGCCCGCCCACGGAAATGGTTTCGAGGACAAAACCCTGTTCGGGCACGAGTCGCGCTTCGATGCCGGCGCGGGTACCCAGCCACACCACCCGCCATCCTTCCAGGCGCAATTCCTGCGCCAGCGCCAACGCCGGAAACACGTGCCCGCCGGTGCCGCCTGCCATGATCAGGACGCAGCGGCTCATGGGGCACGCCCCCGCATCATCTGGCGCGATTCATAATCGATGCGCAACAGCACCGCCAGTGCCACCACGTTGGCCACGATGCCGCTGCCGCCATAACTGAGGAGCGGCAGGGTCAGCCCCTTGGTGGGCAGCATGCCCATGTTCACGCCCATGTTGACCACCGTTTGCACGGCCATCCAGACGCCAACGCCCTGCGCCGTCAACGCTGCAAAATAACGTTCCATGGAGGCGGCCCGGTTGCCGATGGCAAAGGCCCGCCACACCAGGAACACAAACAGTGCAATGGTGATGATCACCCCCACAAACCCCAGCTCTTCGGCAATCACCGCCATCAGAAAATCGGTATGGGCCTCGGGCAGATAGAGTTGCTTTTCCACGCTGGCGCCAAGCCCCACGCCAAACCACCCGCCGCGACCAAAGGCAATCAGTGCGTGGGTGAGCTGGTAGCCCTTGCCGAAGGGATCGGCCCAGGGATTCCAGAACCAGATGAGGCGGTTGAAGCGGTACGGGGACAACACCACCAGCAGCACGAAGCCCACCGCCAGCACCGCCATCAGCACCACGAAGAGGCGCCAGTTGAGTCCGCCCAGGAACAGGATGGCCGCGGCAATGGCCGTCATGACGGCCAGCGCGCCGAAATCAGGCTCGCGCAACAGCAGGGCGCCCACCAGGAACATCACGATGAACATGGGCACAAACCCCTTCTTGAAGCTGTGCATGAAGGCGGCCTTGCGTACGGTGTAATCGGCGGCATACAGCACCACGAAGCATTTCATGAATTCGGAGGGCTGCAGGTTGAAGACCACGAGCGACAACCAGCGGCGGCTGCCGTTGACTTCCTTGCCCACCCCCGGAATCAATACCAGGGCCAGTCCCAGCAGGCCGGCACCGAACAGGTAGGGCGCCCACTTCTGCCAGGTCTCGACGCGTACCTGGAACGCCACCAGCCCAGCCAGCAGGGCCACGCCCACATAGATGAGCTGGCGCATGAAAAAGTAGGTGGAGCGGTAACCGATGTGGCGATCGGCTTCGGCAGAAGCAATCGACGCCGAATACACCATCACCACGCCCAGGGCCAGCAAGGCCAGGATGGTCCATAACAGGGTGAGGTCGTATTCAGAGCGCAGCAGGCGCGGGGTGGCAAAGGTGGTGGTCATGCCCGCCCCCCTGCTTTCTGCTGCAGCGCCTGCACGGCGGCCATGAACACTTCTGCCCGGTGCAGGTAGTTGTTGAACATGTCAAAGCTGGCACAGGCCGGTGACATCAGCACGGCATCACCCTGTTGCGCCAGGCGCGCCGCCTGGCGTACGGCATCGTCCATGTCCCTGGCATGCTCAATCGGCACACCGCAACCGGCCACCGCCGCCGCGATGCGCGGCGCGTCGCGGCCAATCAACACCAGGGCCCGGGCATGCCGTGCGAGCGCCGCCCGCAACGGCGCAAAATCCTGCCCCTTGCCGTCTCCGCCGGCAATCAGCACCACTGGCGTCGTCATGCCCGTGAGGGCAGCCACGGTGGCGCCCACGTTGGTTCCCTTGGAATCATCGAAATAGGTCACGCCGGCCACGCTGGCCACGCGCTCAACCCGATGCGGCAATCCCTTGAAGGATTGCAGGGCTTGCACCGACACTGGTCGCGGAATGCCGAGCGCATCGCACAACGCCAGGGCCGCCATGGCATTGGCTGCATTGTGGCGACCGGTGAGCGGCAACGTGGCCAGATCCATCACGGGTGTTGTGCCACAGCAGATCCATTCATCTGAATCCTTTGGGGACAGACCCCGATTTGGGGTCTGTCCCCAAAAAAAACCAAGGCCCCAATCGCGCGCCGTGGGCGGCGCATCCAGCCCGAAGGTGACGGCACCCGGGCCGGCCATGGCCAGGGAACGCGGGTCTTCGCGATTCAGGACGCGCAGCTGGCAATGGGCAAAAATGCGCGCCTTGGCTGCCGTGTAGGCGTCCATGTCGGCGTAGCGATCCAGATGGTCTTCGGTGATGTTGAGGACGGTGGCGGCCCGCAACGCCAGGCTGTGCGTGGTCTCGAGCTGGAAGCTCGAGAGTTCGAGCACATAGACCTCGGCAGGCTTTTCCGTATTCAGCGCTTCCAGAACCGGCGTGCCGATGTTGCCGATGACGGCCGTGTCGAACCCCGCGGCGCGCACCATCTCGCCCACCATGGTGGTCACGGTGGTCTTGCCGTTGGCGCCGGTAATGGCCACCACCTGCGGTGGCTGCGGCAGGGACTGGAGGGTGCGGGCAAAGAGTTCAACATCCCCCACCACCTCCTGGCCTCGAGCCAGGGCTGCGGCCACTTCGGGCTCGGCCAGGGGCACGCCGGGACTCGCCACAATCAGGGACTGCCCCTCGAAGCTGGCGCGCGTGAAGGGCCCGGTCAACAGATCCACTTCCGGCGCCTCACGCCGCAGTACCTCGGCATGGGGTGGCTGCGTGCGGGTATCCGCCACCCGCACGCGCGCGCCCTGGGCCCGCAACCAGCGTACCGTGGCCAGTCCGGTGTCACCCAGCCCCAGCACCAGCACGGTGCGGGACTTGAGGGTTGCGGGATAGGTGGCGTTGAGCATGGTGTGATCAGCGCAGCTTCAGTGTGGAGAGGCCGGCCAGGACCAGGATGATGGTGATGATCCAGAAACGCACCACCACCTGATTTTCCTTCCAGCCCTTGAGTTCGAAATGATGGTGCACGGGCGCCATGCGGAAGATGCGGTTACCCGTCAGCTTGAAGGAGGCCACCTGCAACACCACCGACAGGGTTTCGAGCACGAACACGCCCCCCATCACGAACAGCACGATTTCCTGGCGCACGATCACGGCCACGAGGCCCAGTGCCGCGCCCAGGGCCAGCGCGCCCACATCCCCCATGAACACCTCGGCGGGATAGGCGTTGAACCATAGAAACCCCAGACCCGCACCCGCCATGGCCGCGCAGAACACCACCAGCTCACCGGCGCCCGGAATGCTGGGAAATGCAAGATAAAGGGCAAAGACCTTGTTGCCGGCCACATAGGCAAATACCGCAAGCGCTCCGGAAATCATTGCCGTGGGCATGATGGCCAGACCATCCAGGCCATCGGTCAGGTTGACCGCGTTGCTGGTGCCCACGATCACGAAGTAGGTCAGGATGACAAATCCCAGCCCGCCCAATGGCAAGGCCACCGTCTTGAAGAATGGCACGATCAGGTCCGTTTCTGCCGGGGTCGTGGCCATCTGCAACAAGGCCACCGCGACTGCCGCGGCAATCACCGATTGCCAGAAAAACTTGGCGCGCGCCGAGAGCCCCTTGGGATTGCGATGCACCACCTTGCGATAGTCGTCCACCCAGCCAATCACGCCAAACCCCATCATGGTTCCCAGCACCAGCCACACATAGCGGTTGGAGAGGTCGGCCCAGAGCAGCGTGGTCACGGCAATCGCCACCAGAATCAGGGCGCCCCCCATGGTGGGCGTGCCGCTCTTGATGAGGTGCGTTTGCGGACCGTCATCGCGCACCGACTGGCCGATTTTGTAGGCGGTGAGCTTGCGGATCATGAAAGGGCCGATGGCAAACGAAATCGTCAGTGCCGTGAGTGTGGCCAGCACCGCGCGCAGCGTGATGTAGTCCACTACGCGAAATCCGTGAATGCTTTGGGACAGCCAATGGGCCAGCGCTAACAACATGGTTTCATTCCTCGATGGCCGGCGCTCATTGCACCAGTCCCTCCACGACCCGCTCCATCTGCATGAAACGAGACCCTTTGACCAATACCGTGGTCCCCGCGTTGAGCTGGGGCAGCAACGTGCTCACCAGTACTGCCGCCGATTCGAAATGGCGCGCCTGTGCGCCGAATGCGCGGCAGGTTTCCCGGGTCAGCTCACCCAGGGCAAAGCAGTCGTCGATGCCGGCAGCGCGCGCCACCCGGCCCACCTCGGCATGCAGCGTTGGGGCCTCGTCACCCAGTTCGCCCAGATCTCCCAGCACCAGGATGCGTCGTCCGGGGCGTGCAGCGAGCACGGCGATGGCCGCCGCGACGGAATCGGGATTGGCGTTGTAGGTGTCGTCGATGACAAGCGCACCGAGTGCCGAAAATCTGGACTGGAGCCGCCCCGACACCCCCTGGAAGCCTTCCAGCCCCTGGCGAATGGCTTCGGCCGGAATCTTCAGCGCCATGGCTGCGGCGGCTGCCGCCACGGCATTGGCCTGGTTATGCCGGCCGGGCACATTGAGCCGCACCTGGACGGTGGTTTCAGGTCCGGTGATCTGCAAGGTCTCGCCCTGGACGCTGCCCTGCACCAGGGCCGGACGGTCCAGCGCAAAATCCACGATCGGGTGGCCTGACGCGCATTCACGCAACACGGCCGTCATGGACTCTCCCGCCGGAAGCACGGCCACGCCCTTTTCGGGCAGCCCGGCAAAAATTTCCCCCTTGGCGCGCGCCACGGCTTCGAGGCTGCCCAACATGCCCACATGGGCACGCTGCACGTTGTTGACCAGCGCCACATCCGGGCGCGCCGTCCGGGTCATGGCGGCGATCTCGCCGACGCGATTCATGCCCATCTCGACCACGGCCCAACGGTGCCCCGCACGCAAGCGCAGCAGCGTCATGGGCAGGCCCAGGGTGTTGTTGAGGTTGCCTTCCGTGGCCAGTACGCTGTCCGCGGCCGACCCTCCTTCCAGCGTGGCAGCGCTCTTCAGGATGGCCGCCAGCATTTCCTTGACGCTCGTCTTGCCGTTGCTGCCTGTCACCGCCACCACCCGCGGGTTGATGCGCAGGCGCCAGGCGCCCGCCAGATCAGCCAGGGCCAGCGCCGTGTCAGGTACGCCAATCAATTGGGGTCTGACCCCATCCTCCCTGCCTTCCATGTCCGCCCAGGACGTCTCCACCACGGCCCCCACGGCGCCGCGTCGCAGGGCTTCCGCCACGAAGGCATGGCCATCGAAATGTTCGCCGCGCAGGGCGACAAAGAGGTCGCCGGCTTTCAACTGGCGGGTATCCGTCGTGACGCGGCGGAAGAAGGTTGGGGCATGCGCCGCGCTGTCCCCCAAAATCCGGGCGGCTTCCTGCAGGCTCATCATGCTGTCGCCATGGGGCATCCGGGCACTCATGCGCGTCCCCCTTCGAGACACTGCAGGGCCACGGCGCGATCGCTGAACGGCAACTTCTGCCCCGCCACCTCCTGGGTGGTTTCGTGTCCCTTGCCGGCGATCAGCACCACATCGCCCGGCTGGGCCGCGGCAATGGCCTGACGAATGGCGTCGGCCCGCTCGGGAATGCGCAGGAACGGGCCGGCCATACCCTCGGCGATCTCGTCGAGAATGGCTTCGACAGGTTCGTAGCGGGGATTGTCACTGGTCAGCACCACGAGGTCCGCCAGTCGTGCCGCCACTTCCCCCATCAAGGGCCGCTTGCCGGGATCGCGGTTGCCGCCACAGCCAAACACGCAAATCAGGCGACGACGCGGGGCTACGGTTTCGCGCAGGGTGGTGAGCGCCTGCTCCAGGGCATCCGGCGTATGGGCATAATCGATCACCACGGTGGGCAACGCACCGCCACCCAGGCGCTCCAGGCGCCCGGCAGGCGCCACCAGATGCGCCACGCCGGCACCTACCTGATCCAGCGTCATGCCCGACATCAGCGCGGCTGCCATGACGGCGAGCAGGTTGGAGACGTTGAAGCGACCCATGAGTGGTGCCCTCACTTCGGCCTGCCCCCATTCCCCTGCCACCTGGAATTGCAATCCGTGCGTGCTGAGGTCAAGGTTGCGGGCCTGCAGCACCGACACGCCTGCCGGGGCCTGCGCGCCCGCCTGGGTGTAACCGATGATTTTGGGGACAGACCCCACATTGGGGTCTGTCCCCAAAATCATCCGCTCCACCAGCCGCACGCCAAAGGGATCGTCCAGGTTGATCACGGCGAACGCCAGGCCAGCCGCATCGAACAACAACGCCTTGGCCTCGCCGTAAGCCTCCAGCGTGCCGTGATAATCGAGATGATCGCGCGACAGGTTGGTGAACAGCGCGCCGCGGAATGCGATACCTGCCACCCTTTCCTGAACCAGCCCGTGCGACGACACTTCCATCGCGCAGGCAACGGCTCCCTGCTGGCGATAGCGCGCCAGAGCCTGTTGCAGGGCAATGGCGTCGGGGGTGGTGTTGAGCGCGGGTTCGCGTTGAGCGGGCAGGCCATTGCCCAGCGTTCCCACCACGGCACACGGTTTGCCTGTCTGTGCCAGCAATTGTGCCAGCCAATGGGTGCAGCTGGTTTTGCCGTTGGTGCCTGTCACGCCCACCACCCACAGGTGGCGGGAAGGCTCGCCGCAGAGCTGTCCGGCAATGCCGCTGATCTGGGCGCGCAGACCGGCAATGCCCTGATTGGGCACCTGCCATTCCGGCGCCCAGGCAAACCCTTCGCTCTCCCAGAGTACCGAGGCTGCGCCGCGGGCAATGGCCTCGGGGATAAAGCGACGCCCGTCCACCTGCGCACCGGGGAAGGCCGCGAAAGTCATGCCTGGCGTCACGGCGCGGCTGTCTGCCGTGAGCTCGGCCAACGGCAAGCCCAGATGGCGCAGGGCCGCGACATCCACAGGGTGTACGCGGCCAGGGGCGTGGGGAACATGCAAGGGGACGCTCATGTGTCCTCCGCTGATCCGGTGCCCACATTGGGCGCATCAAACAGGCTGCTGTTGGGATCGTCAGGAGGCACGGCCAGCATCTGCAGCACATTGCCCATCAATGCCGAGAACGCCGGCGCTGCCACGAGTCCGCCGTAATAGCTGCTGCCTGACGGCTCGTCGATCATGATGGCAATCAGCACGCGCGGCGCTGAAGCCGGGGCAAAACCCACAAAGGATGCCACATAACGATTGGCATAACGCCCACCCACCACCTTGTGTGCGGTGCCGGTCTTGCCGGCCACGCGATAGCCTTTGACCTGGGCTGCCGGCGCCGTACCTTCGGGCTTGACCACCAGCTCCAGCATGTCAGTCACCTCGCGCGCCGTCAGCGCCGAAATGACCTGACGCCCTGCGGGCGGGGTGCTGACCCGGGTCAGCGAGAGCGGGCGCAACTGCCCGCCATTGGCAAAGATGGTGTAGGCCCGGGCCAACTGGATGAGGCTCACCGAAATGCCGTTACCATAGGACATGGTGGCCTGCTCGATGGGCTTCCAGGATCGGAAAGGACGCACCCGACCGCCGGCTTCACCCGGAAACCCCAATTTGGGCGTCTGGCCAAAACCCACGTCGGTAAACATGTTCCACAGGGTTTCGGAAGGCAGGGACAAGGCGATGCGCGCCGCGCCCACGTTACTGGAATGCTGGATTACCTGGGACACCGTGAGTGAGGCAAAGGGATGCGTGTCACGGATGGTGCTGGGGCCGATGGTGAACTGCCCCCCGTTCGTGGGAATGACGGTATTGGGAGTGACTTTGCCAGCTTCCAGCGCCGTGGCGATGGTGAACGGTTTCAGGGTGGAGCCTGGCTCGAAGGTGTCGGTGATGGCGCGATTGCGCAGTTGCGCACCCGAGAGATGCTCGCGGTTGTTGGGGTCATAGTCGGGATAGTTGGCCAACGCCAGCACTTCGCCGGTGCGTGTATCCAGAATGACCACGGCCCCGGCCTTGGCCCGATTGACCGTCACGGCATTGCGCAGTTCGCGATACGCCAGATGCTGGATGCGCCCATCCACGCTCAGCGCGATGTCCTGCCCGGGTCGCGGCACGCGAATGCTTTCCACATCCTCAATGATATGCCCCGCTCGATCCTTGATCACCCGACGGGCTCCGGCACTGCCACCCAGTTCTTTCTGGTAGGCCAGTTCCACGCCTTCCTGGCCATGGTCGTCGGCATCGGTAAAGCCTACGAGGTGCGCAGTCTCCTCACCCTTGGGGTAGGCCCGGTGAAATCCATGTTGTTGGAACAACCCCGTAATCTTGAGCCCCATGATCTGCTGCGCCACTTCCGGCGCCACCTGACGCTTGAGGTAGACGAAGTTGCCACGACCGCTGTTGAGGCGCTGGGCCAGTTCCCTGGGGTCCATGTGCAGCAGGTCCGCCAGAGATCTGTTCTGCTCGGGCGAGAGCGTCACGTCCTCACGGCTGGCCCAGATGGATTCTGAAGGCGTGCTGATGGCCAGCGGCTGGCCATTGCGATCGCGAATGATGCCGCGGCTGGCCGGCATATCGATGACACGGCTGTAGCGCTCTTCGCCCTTCTGCTGCAAAAAGCCTGAATGAAACCCCTGCAGCCAGGCCGCGCGACCCACGAGTCCGGCGAAGCAGCTGACCAGCGCGATCAGCAGCAAACGCGAACGCCATCCGTCCAGTCGCAGGTTAAGACGCGCGCTGTTGACGCCGACGTTCATCGCGCCCCCTGGAGTTGCGGCTGCCCGACCACGATCATGCGGGTTCTGGCAGAAGTGGGCAGCTGCATTTGCAATCCATGCACGGCCCCTTCCTCGATGCGGTGGCTGGAAGCCAGCATGCCCTGTTCAATCTGCAGCTGGTTCCATTCGGCAACCCGCTGTTCTGCGACATCCTTTTCTTTCTGCAGATCCACAAACAGCCGGCGCGCCCGATGCTGGGCATGCACCACGCCTATGGCGAGGGCCACGACCATGGCAAACAGCAGGATGTTGAGGCGGCTCATGCGGCCGTCCTCTCTGCCACGCGCATGACGGCGCTGCGGCAGCGGGGATTGGCGGCAACCTCTTGCGCCGAGGGCCGAACCGCCTTTCCGACCAGCCGCAGATGCGGCGCGGGGCGATCCGCCTCACGCACGGCAAAGCCGCGCGGAATTTCGGGCGGCTGCGCCTGCTCGCGCATGAACTGCTTGACGATGCGGTCTTCCAGGGAATGAAAGCTGATCACCACCAGGCGCCCGCCCGCATTGAGCGCTTCCAGCGCCTGGGGCAGGACCTCGGCAATTTCCTGCAGTTCGCGATTGAGATGAATGCGCAAGGCCTGAAACGTGCGCGTGGCGGGATCCTGTCCTGCCTCACGCGTGCGTACGGCCGAGGCCACGATGCGCGCCAGCTGTCCGGTGGTCTGTATGGGTTCCAGGGTACGGGCGGTCACGATGGCCTGGGCAATCTGCCGGGCAAACCGCTCTTCGCCATACTCGCGAATGACCCGCGCAATCTCGTCACGCTCGGCGTGCGCCAGCCATGCGCTGGCGGGCTCGCCGCGCGCCGTATCCATGCGCATGTCCAGCGGCCCGTCGAGACGAAAACTGAAGCCGCGCACGGCATCATCGATCTGGGGAGAAGAAATGCCCAGATCCAGCAACACGCCATCCACCCGGGCAAGCCCGCGTTCGCGCAGCACTTCGGTGAGGCTGGAAAAATGGGCACGGACGATTTCAAAACGGGGGTCGTGCACCGTTGCGGCCGCCTGAACGGCTTCGGCATCGCGATCCAGCGCAATGAGGCGTCCTGCAGGGCCCAGCGCTTCGAGGATGCGACGGCTATGCCCGCCACGGCCAAAGGTGCCATCCACATAGGTGCCCGCTGGCTGGATGGCCAGGGCGTCAACTGCTTCAGCGAGAAGGACGGTGATATGTTGCATGGCAGCGCGGCCCATTTCGCTGTGGGTCATCGCTAGAGCGAAAGATCTTCCATGCCTGCCGGCACCAGATCGGGGCCCAGCTTTTCGATTTCCTCGAATTGCTTGTCCCAGGCGGCAGGGTTCCAGAGTTTGAAATGGCTGCCCTGACCAAACATCATCAGCTCGCGCTCGATGCCGGCAAAGCGGCGCAGGGCGGGTGACACCAGGACCCGGCCCGCTGCATCCATTTCCACGTCGTCGGCATGACCCACCAGCAGCCCTTGCAACAGGGTGGTCTGGCGATCGAGTCCGGATTTTTTCATGATGGCGTCCCGGATGGGCTCCCAGGACGGGCGCGGATAGAGCAGCAGGCAACGGTGTGGATGGGCTGTGATGACCAGGTGACCCTCGCCCTGGGCGCGCAGGGCATCGCGGTAGCGGGTGGGAATCGCTAGCCGGCCTTTGGCGTCCAGACTGATTTCTGATGGTCCCTGAAACACAATCTTCCCCTTCCCCCCTCAATTGACCACAAAATCCCATTTCTTCCTACTTTTTTCCACTATAGGGCAACGATAAAACAGGGTCAAGGTTTATTCAGCCCAACTGGCTGATTTTTTTGAAGGAAAGAAGGGAGTGGCGGGAATGCTGCCAAAACAACTCAGGGATGGGCCGCTGATCGCGATGAAAAGAAAAGAAGCTGGCCTGTAAGCCGGGTTCTGTCGAGGACAGTCATTCCTCTAGGCGGCCGGTTACCCGGTCGCTCCAGCAACCTACCCGGAAGCCGCGCGAGCCACGCGATTGCTTCCCTATTTGGTCTTGCTCCGGATGGGGTTTAACTTGCCGTCCACGTTGCCGTGTCCGCGGTGCGCTCTTACCGCACCTTTTCACCCTTGCCAGCCCTGCTTGCGCAGTGCTTCGGCGGTTTGAGTCTCTGTATCACTTTCCATGGCCTCACGGCCTCCGGTCGTTAACCGGCATCCTGCTCTGTGGAGCCCGGACTTTCCTCCCCGTGCCAGAGGCACGCGGCGACTGCCCAGCCAGCTTCACCTGGCATTCTATCCTAGTTCGGCGCCTGCAGCCTCCAGGTCATCTGTTCTCCGGCACGCAGCGGCACCAGGGTGTCCTGGCCAAAGGGATGCTCGGCGGGCACGACCCAGGGCTCGCGCACCAGGGTGACGCGCGCGCTGTTGCGCGGCAGGCCATAAAAATCGGCCCCGTAATGGCTGGCAAATCCTTCCAGCCTGTCCAGCGCCCCGGCGCCCTCGAAGGCCTCGGCATAGAGCTCGAGCGCTGCGTGGGCGCTGTAGATGCCGGCACAGCCGCAGGCGTTCTCCTTGGTGTTGCGCGCGTGAGGTGCGCTGTCGGTGCCCAGAAAGAACTTGGGATTCCCCGAGGCGACTGCACGGACCAGCGCCTGGCGGTGTTCCTCGCGCTTGAGTACCGGCAGGCAGTAATAATGGGGACGGACCCCACCCTGGAACAGGGCGTTGCGGTTGTAGAGCAGGTGGTGGGGCGTCACCGTGGCCGCCACATTGTCGTCGGCCGTCAGGACAAACTTGACCGCTGAGGCCGTGGTGATGTGCTCCAGCACCACCTTCAGCCGGGGATAGCGCTGGACCAGGGGAATCAGGTGGCGTTCGATGAACACGCGTTCGCGATCGAACACATCCACCGCAGGATCAGTGACTTCGCCATGAACCAGCAGGGGCAATTCCAGATCCTCCATGGCCTTCAGGGTTTCGCGACAATGGGCCAGGTCGCGCACCCCTGCTTCGGAATGCGTGGTGGCGCCAGCCGGGTAATATTTGACCGCGTGAATCCAGCCCGTGCGCCGCGCGCGCTCGATTTCCAGCGGCAACGTGGCCTCGGTGAGATACAGCGTCATGAGGGGGGTGAAGTCGCTGCCCTTGGGCCGGGCGGCCAGGATGCGCTCCCGGTAGGCCTCGGCCTGGGCCACTGTGGCCACGGGCGGCTTGAGGTTGGGCATGACGATGGCGCGGGCAAACTGGCGGGCAGTATCGGCCACCACGGCCCGCATGCCTTCCCCATCCCGCAGGTGCACATGCCAGTCATCGGGGCGGGTGAGTGTCAGGGTTGCAGGTGCCATCATGGAAATTGGGTCGGAAAAGGGTTGCGATCGAGTCCGTATCTTACCATGTGGCCCCCACAGCACTGGGGTCTGCCCCAGTGGAAGACCCGTGGATCGCCCATTGTAAATAAGAAACATTCTCGTTTATACTGGCCTTGAACAACGAAATGGTGCCCATGAAAAACCGAATCCACCGCGTCACGCATCTGGCTCCCGGCGAGTCTGGCGTGATCACTGAAGTCAGCCTCGACGAAGGCGCCGACGCCCGTTTGGGCGAGGATGGGGTGCGTCGCCTGATGGAATTGGGTTTCGTGCCCGGCGAGCGGGTGCGCGTGGTGCGCCGGGGCTTTCCCAGTGGCGACCCCATCGCCGTGCGCATCGGCACTTCCACCTTTGCGCTGCGTCGCACAGAGGCTGCAGCCATCAAAATTACCCGTAGCTGACCCATGACCGCACAAACCCTTCCCGATGCCGTGGCTGCCCTGGTAGGCGCCCCCAACTGCGGTAAAACCGCCTTGTTCAACCGTCTCACCGGCAGCCACCAGAAGGTGGCCAACTATGCCGGCGTCACGGTGGAAAAAAAGGAAGGCGGCCTGACTTCACCCAGCGGCAAGCGCTTTCAGATCATCGATTTGCCTGGCGCGTACAGCCTCACCCCCACTTCCCTCGACGAATCCATCACCCGACGCGCCGTGCTGGGCCAATTGCAGGGCGAGGCCACGCCAGAGCTGCTGGTGTGCGTGGTGGACGCCACCAACCTGCGCCTGCACCTGCGCCTGGTGCTGGAGTTGAAGCGTCTGGGGCGCCCGCTGGTGCTGGCGCTCAACATGATGGACGTGGCCCGCGATCATGGCATCGTCATCGACGTGGCGGCACTCTCGCGCGAACTGGAGATTCCCGTGGTGGAAACGGTGGCTGTGGAGAACGGGGGGGCCGCTGCCCTGGTGGATTTTCTGGACCAACATCCACCCTTCTCGATCGCCCCAGCGACGGGACCCTGGAAAGACCCCACCGCCGAAGAGTTGCAAGGCATGCAGCGTCGGGTCCGCGCCATCATCGGGGCCACCTGTGATGAAAGCCAGCGCAACGAGGGATGGGGCGAGCGCATTGACCAGGTGGTCATGCACCCCTTCACCGGCATGCTGATTCTTGCGGGGGTATTGTTTTTCACATTCCAGGCGGTGTTCAGCTGGGCTGCCGTCCCCATGGATGTCATCAAAAATGGTGTGGCCCTTGCCGCCGACGGCCTGCGCGCCATGTTGCCGCCGGGGCTGTTGCGCAGCCTGCTGGCCGACGGCGTCCTCTCTGGCGCGGGCAGCGTGCTGGTGTTCCTGCCCCAGATCCTGATTCTCTTTGCCTTCATCCTGGCCCTGGAGGACTCGGGTTATTTGCCGCGCGCCGCCTTTTTGCTGGACCGCATCATGGGTTCGGTGGGGCTGTCCGGACGCGCCTTCATCCCCCTGCTCTCCAGCTTTGCCTGCGCCATTCCCGGCATCATGGCCACACGCACCATCCAGAACCGTCGTGACCGCATGACCACGATCATGATCGCTCCCCTCATGACCTGCTCGGCGCGCCTTCCGGTCTATGCGTTGCTCATTTCAGCCTTCATCCCCAACCGCACCGTGGCAGGCCTGTTCAACCTGCAGGGGGTGGTGCTGTTCGCCCTCTACTTTGCCGGCATCTTTTCGGCCATGGGCGTGGCCCTGGTGCTCAAGCGTTCGGCCCGCAACCAGTATCAGGCCCTGATGATGGAACTGCCGGCCTACCGCGTACCCAACCTGCGCAACCTGCTGATGGGACTGTGGGAGCGGGGCACCATCTTCATTTCTCGTGTCGGGACCATCATCCTGCCCCTGATGGTGGTGCTGTGGTTCTTGAGTGCCTTCCCGCCACCCCCCGAAGGCGCCACTGGCCCGGCCATTCAGTACAGCCTGGCCGGCATGGCGGGCCACGCCCTCGGGGTGTTTTTCGCCCCCATCGGATTCAACTGGCAGATCTGTATCGCGCTGGTGCCCGGACTTGCAGCACGGGAAGTGGCCGTGGGCGCCTTGGGTACCGTCTATGCGTTATCCAGCACGGGTGCCAATGTCAGCGAAACGCTCGCCCCCGTGCTGGCCCAATCCTGGAGCTTGCCCACCGCCCTGTCCTTGCTGGCATGGTACGTGTACGCGCCGCAATGCGTGGCCACCCTGGGCGCCGTGCGGCGTGAAACCAACTCCTGGCGCATGCCGCTGTTGATGACGGGCTACCTGTTTGCCATGGCCTACGCAGCCGCTTTCATCACCTACCGGGTTGCCCTGATGACCCTCTCGGGGAGTTAAGCCATGTGGTGGGATACGCCGTTGACCCTACTGATCGTGGCCGCTGCCGCGCTCTACGTGGTGAAGCGCCTGTTTCTCAAACCCCATTGCGGGCCAGGTGACGGCTGCAGGCGTTGCACTTCCGGCTCCCAGGAGAAATTGGGGACAGACCCCAAAAAGGGGTCTGTCCCCTGATCACATCGCCGTGATGCGATCCACCAGGGGGTGCTCGCAAAGATCGCCTGGCACGCGCGCAAAGGGGCAGGCGCCCTTGTCCACCATGCATTTGGCGATACGCCCGCCAATCCAGCGCACCCGACAGTTCCTGATGTCAAACCCTGGCGCCAGGGAAGCCGCATTCAGCAACATGGGGGTCATTTCAGCTGCGGGCAGGGGTGTGGAAAAATAATAGCCTTGCCCCAGGTTGCAACCCAGGCTGGAGAGGAAGGCCAGCTGTGCGGCGTCTTCGACCCCTTCCCCCACCACCTTGAGATCCAGGCTATGCGCCAGTGCGATGACAGCACGAACGATGGCAGCGTCATCGGCATCGCACGAAACATTCTGTACGAAGGTGCGATCCACCTTGAGTGACTGGACCGGAAACCGCTTGAGGTAAGCCAGGCTGGAGTAGCCCGTGCCAAAGTCGTCGATGGCGATGGTGACCCCCAGATCCGCCAGTTTGCGCAGCACACTCACGGCTTCGGTGGGATTGTCCATGAGGATGCTTTCGGTGATTTCCAGTTCAAGCCACTCGGGTCGGCAACCCGTCTGCGCAAGGATGCGCCATACGACGTCAAAAAAATCCTTGTTCCAGAGTTGGCGCATGGACAGGTTGACCGCCACTTTCAATCCCAAAATCCCTTGCGCGTGCCATGCTGCCACTTGCCTGCAGGCCGTCTCAAGAACCCATTCGCCAATGGGCAGGATAAGACCCGTTTCTTCAATCAGCGGAATGAAGGCCAGCGGCGGAATGAACATTCCCTCCGAAGACCAGCGCAACAGTCCTTCCACGGCCACGATCTGCCCACTCCCCAGATCGACCTGCGGCTGGTAGTGCAGGGTCAACTCGCCCTTTTCCATGGCCCGGCGTACCCGCGTTTCCAGATTCAGCCGCGTCATCAGCAATTCGTTCATGCCCCGCTGGTAGAAGCGAAACGCATTGCGCCCCTCCTGCTTGGCGCGGTACAGGGCCAGGTCGGCATTCTTCATCAAGACATCCTGGGTAGCGCCATCGCCTGGATATACGGCGATACCGATGCTGGCCGAGATGTAAAACTCATGGGTTGCCACCGCGATGGGCGCTTCCAGGCTTTTCAACAGCTTGTTTGCCACGATCGCGATGGTCTCCTCTCGCTCCATGCCGGAGAGGACTGCCACAAATTCATCACCACCCAGGCGCGCCACGGTGTCCTCCTCCCGTAGTGCTGCCACCAACCGTCGTGCTGCTTCCGTGATGACCGCGTCTCCCACGGGATGCCCCAAGGCATCATTGATGTTCTTGAAGCGATCGAGGTCGATGAAGAGCAGCGCCACCTGATTTCCGTCGCGATGGGCCTGCAGCAGGGCGCGTTCGATGCGATCGCTCAACAGCATCCGGTTGGGCAACCCGGTCAGCGCATCGTGGTTGGCCATATGGAGCAGCTTTTGCCGGTCCCCGTGGAAATAGGTATCCAGTGCCAGCTCCATGTCCAGGAACACCACTTTCAGGAGTGCGTCATAAGTGGCGAGAAACCTGCCTTCGTCATGCCCGATGTGGGCATACACGCTGCCTAGGAGAAACGACAGGTATTTCCGGTAGGCGCCGGTGTACCATCGGGGCTCCAGCCCGATGCGCTGGTGGGCAAGGCCTACGGCCAGACGATCCAGCACGTAGGATTCACCGTAGTCGCCCGCGGTCAGGCGCATGAAATAGCGCGCCTGGATGCGCATGAGCCGGCCGACGGCCGCCTCGTCCGGAATGAATGCCCTCAAATCCGGAAATGCGGTGAGATGGGTATAGAACAGTTCCGAAAAAATATCCTCGAGGTGCACATCCGTCATGTGGTCATGGATGTCGCACAGTTTCTCGATGTCAGCCTCGGTGAACTCCAGAAACTCCTTCCGTCGCGCAATCTCGTCGGCAGTCAAGCCGATTTCGGCGGCAATTTGGTCCAGCGTTTGCCTGTCGATGGGGCTCATCCGCTCAAATCCTGAAATGTCCGACGGAAGTCTCCAGCGCCTGCGACAACGCCTTGAGTTGCCTGACCGACTCGGACACTTCACGCACCGTCATCCCCGCCTGCTCTGACATCTGGGCCACCTTTTCCACATTGACGGCAATATTGCGACTGGCAAGGCTCTGCTCCTTCATGGAAGCCGCAATGTCGTTGACACCATTGAGCACCTTGAGCGCCCCATGATTGATTTCGATAATGGCGCCACCCGCCTTTTCGGCCAGCTGTGAGCCCGATTTCACCATCTCCACGGCCGCACTCACTTCCGTCACGGCGTGGTTGGTACTGCTGTTGATCTCTTCGGTCATCTGCGCGATCTGCTGCGTGGACTGCCGGGTCTTTTCAGCGAGACTGCGCACTTCATCCGCCACGACCGCAAAGCCCCGTCCATGCTCGCCGGCCCTTGCCGCTTCGATGGCCGCATTGAGCGCCAGCAGGTTGGTCTGGTCGGCAATCTCCTTGATGGCCCGTACAATCCCCTGAATCTGTTCGGACTTGCGCCCCAATTCCTGAATGGTGTTGGCGCTGTTGACCACCACTTCAGCAATTCCGGACATGTCCTGCACCACCTGGGTCACAATCTTTCCACCATCATCCGCCAGGGATTTGGACTGCTCAGAAATGCTGCGGACATCCTCGGTATTTTCGGACACCTGATCCACGTTCACACTCATCTGTTCCACTGCAGCAGCCATCTGGCTTGCGGCCGATGACTGCGCATGAGAGCCATCCTCCATACGCGACATGTTGCTGTCAAGAAGGCTTGTGCGTGCGTCAATCTGTTTTGTGGCCGTGGAAATCTGCTCAACAACGGAGCCCAACAGCACCTTGGCAGACTGCACCAGGCACTGAATCTCACCCATTTCATCGCGACCGTCAATGTTGACCTGCCCCAACATGTTGCCGTTGATCAGGCCCCACAGGTGCTCTCTGATCTCACGAAAGGGTTTCGTCACATAAGCATGCACCACCCATGCGATGAGCGCATAGAGCACGACCTGCAGCCCCACCTGTCCAGCAACCAGCCAGAGTACCCATGTGGAGAGCTTGTCCTGATCGGCCACCAGCGGTTTCAGGAACTGGTAGAGCGCCCACAGGGTGCCGGATGAAAGCAGCAGGAGCGCGGGTTGGAGCAGAATCTGCAGCTTTCTTTCCAGGGAGAAGTTCTGAAACCAGAATGCGGGCGACCATTTCCGGGAGGGTGCACTGGCAGACTTGTAGAGTTGTTCTGCATGAGCCACTTCTGCACGCGATGGCTTTTTTCTGAGCGACAGATAGCCTGTGGTCTGGCCATTGTCCTGGATGGGCGAAACGGTGGCCCGAACCCAATAGCAATCGCCGTTTTTGGCACGGTTCTTGACGAGCCCCCGCCACGGGCGCCCACTTTTGACCGTCTTCCACAAATCGGCAAACGCCCATTCCGGCATGTCTGGATGGCGCACCATATTGTGATTTTTCCCAACCAGCTCCTCGCGAGAAAACCCGCTGATCTTGACGAAGGCATCGTTGGCGTAAGTGATGATCCCCTTGGGATCGGTTCTGGTGACAAAGACATCGCTTTCAGCATAATCGATCTCATGCTGAGTGACTGGTAAATTCCGTTTCATGCTGCCCCCTGGGTGGTCAGTCGGAGTGCTCTGACGGCGCTCCTGACAATGGCCGAATTGCATTTGTAATTAGATCAAGTCAAATCTTCAGCTCCGTTTTGAACTTTTACCACTGTGTTCCGTCTCACCTATCGGCACGATCCGAGTTGGATTTAGTCTGTTGAATTAAAAATAAAAACGCATCATCCAACTGGATGATGCGTTTTTATTTTTATGCTGCATAATGAAAGGTTTGTTGCGTGCGCTGACTTCAAACGATGATCTGGGCCGATTTAGACTGATTAAAAATATGCCGATTGAAAAGATCAAAACCATTATCAGGGAAATTTACGAGGCCTCCGCGAATCACGGCGCCTGGGAGCGCGTGCTCGTTCATGTGGCCAATCTCGTCCAGGCTTCGGGGGGCTACCTGCTGATTGTCGACCAGATCAAACGTTGCCCCATCTTTTCGGTTGTCGGACGCTTGCCCAGGGACAACGACCATCTCCGGTGTACCGCCTATTACCACCAACTGGATGCCAACCTGCACCAGTTGCGCAACAGCCCGACAAACCAATGGATGTTTGACCAGTTTTATTTTCATGAAGGGGACGTTCCCACCAGAAAGCTGGCTGCAGACTTGCTCCTGCGTTACGGAAAATGCTGGACCGCAGCCAATCGGCTGGCCGAGCTCGATGGCCTCGAGGTGATCATTGGATTTCAGCGAGGCTCAGGACAACCTGCATTCGGCCCCCAGGAAGCGGCCACGCTGCAGGGCCTGTCGGAACATTTGCAGCTGGCCGCGCATCTCATGCTCAAGACCCTGCCACACACGCAGAAGGTACATTCCGGATTTGGCATCCTGGACCAGATCTCCCACGCCGTCGTCGTGACGGACTGCGAGAGCCGCATTTATTTTGCCAACCGCGTGGCGAGATCGTTTTTCAGGAAGGCCGACGGGTTGCTCACCCGAAATCACAAACTGCAATCCCTGCTCAATGACAGGGCACTTGCCGCCCAGATTCGTGTTGCAGTGACCGAAGGTAAGGTTGGGGCACTCTCCATACCCCGCCCCAGCAAGAAGCCGCCTTTCAATCTCATCGTGTCGCCCCTGACCTCAGGCGCGGCTCACTTCAACGTGCTGCAACGACCTTCGGCACTCATTCAGATTGCCAATCCGGATCATCAACCCCTTCCCATGACCGAATTGCTGGCAAGCCTCTACAAGTTGACACCCGCTGAATCCCGGCTGGCATTGCGACTGTTTGAAGGCGTTACTCCGGCGGAATACGCCGAGGAAACGAAGATATCCATCACGACCGTGCGCACGCAAATCAGGTCCGTACTGGATAAAACACATACCCGACGCCAGTCCGAGCTCATCAAGCTGCTGGCCTTGCTGCCTACGGTCAATGGCGGAGACATGGTGTCCGCCTGAGGGAATTGAATGCATTTGGGGTTTTTGGGGG
>DAICZS010000003.1:12063-20655 GCA_027311025.1 Ferrovaceae bacterium | reverse complement strand
CCCCAAATTGGGGTCTGTCCCCAAAACCCAAAAACCCAAAACCCCAAAACTCAAAACCTCCTCCCACAGTCGCCCTAGGCCGCGGAAACCGCGATGGCCCGAAAATTCAGCTGGCCGAAGTCCTCATACAACTCTTCACCGAATTCGAGGATGGTTTCATCCTCTTCATCGTGGAACCAATTAAGCGTGACGTCATTGCCTTTGCTGATGCAATCGTTGAGCATGCCAAACAGGGTGTAGAGAATCTTGGTGCTGCTGCTGTTGAAGTATTTCAGCTCCACATTGATTTCCACATGCGTTGCATCTAGCAAGGCGAGGTAGAGCCTGAGCTGGCGCAAGGCATCGCCGTAGAAGGCGGTGGCGTTTTCAGGGTAGGACTCGCCCCGAATGCCCAGCGTGTTGCTGGAAAACCTGAAATCAATTTCAGGAGAAGTGGCGGTGGCCGGAACGTAAAAATCATCCATATGATTTCCCTTTCTTAGATAACGGCTTTCAGATAGAAAAAAACGCGAGTGTCGTCAGGAAGCTTTTCAAAGGCATAGTGGATTGGTCGCTTGGCATCCCGTGCCAAGGTCAATAAGCCAAGCCCGGCCCCCTTGCTGGCAGGATCGCTTTCCGACCGTAATTTTTCCCGATATGCCTGCTTGATTTCATCCGCAGACATGACCAGAACCCGATCAATTTTCTCCTTCAATGCGGGGACCTCGTCCCGCAGGACAGGGTTGCCGCACGCGACAAAATAGGAGTCTCCTTGTTGCCCCAAGGACACCGCGCCAGAACGCAGCTCATTGTCGTTCGCGGTTCGATCCGTCAACGGATCAGCGGAGTAATGAACGATGTTCTGCGACATTTCGACGAAAGTCGAAAACACTTTGCGCAGCGTGATGGCTTGTGTGGCCTGGAATTTCAGGCGGTGACGCACGGCATCCGCCATTGCCGACACGATGTTCTGCGAAAAGTAGCCACTATAAAAAAACAGGACGCCCTCCCTGCTGGCATCATCTTGAAATGCACTGAACTGCTTCAACTCCATCTGCCTATTCCTGGTGAACATGTTGTTAAACCCTGAAGCCAAAAAGCGTGACATCATCCCGTCGGGAATGAGCGCCCTGATAGGAGTAGAAAACCCGCTTCAAGGCATTGCGCTGCTCGCTCATGGGCAAGTGCCGATGCGTGCGCAGCAGTTCCTTGAGCCGCCGCCTGCCGAAGGCGATTTGGCGCTCGCCACCAATCTGGTCGGTAATGCCGTCCGTCGCAATGTAAGCGCAATCATTCTTCTCCAGGGCGACTTCCCTGTTGTTCCAGCAAAAATCCATGGGCGTCCCGGCATAACCCACTCCTTTGCGGTCGCCCTCGATGATGTCGATGTCCTCTGCATTATTCCTGCTGACCAGAACAGGGGTTCTGGCCCCGGCAAAGGTCATGACGTTGGTTTGCGTGTCAAACCAACAAAAGGCTGCGTCCATGCCATCGTCAGATTTCATGTCGTTCTCTGCGCCGGCAGCCCCGTCTCCCGACTCCGGTTCGCCGTGTTCCGTCACCTGCCCCAGTGAGACTTTCACCATCCTGTTGATGGTGGCCATGACTGCCGCAGGATCCTGGCGATTTTCATGGGTCAGGACATGGTCCAGCGCAGAAGCCATGATCAACGTCATGAAGGCTCCCGGCACGCCATGTCCCGTGCAATCAAAGACGGCCACAAAAAAACCGTCGTCAAATCGCGAGAAATAGTAATAGTCCCCTCCCACAACATCGCGTGGCTCCCAAAGCACGAAATGGTCTTGCAGGGTGGCCGTCATGTCGCCACGGGAGGAGCGCAGATAGGATCGCTGTATCACGCTGGCGTAATTGATGCTCTCCATCACGATGCGGTTTTTCTGGGCCTGCATTGTTGAAATCATGCGGACCAGGTCGATACCGACACCCATCCCGGCGTAGTGTCCGTTTTCCACCATGATGAAACCGTCGGTCAGCGCCTTTTTCCCCGTATCCACCACGAGAAAGCTCAGGTCCTGGATGCTCGTGCTGGTTTCGACGATGAGGGGCGCATCATCCATGAAGGCGGTACAACTTTTTTTATCGAAAATTTCGCGGCGAAACGGGCGTGCCAGGCTATCCATGAAATAGCCCCGATTGATCAACCCAAGGGGGCGCCCCGCTTCAACGACAGGCAACCCAACCAGCTGCGGGTGTGCCGTAAAGATCTGGAATGCCTCGTTATTGGTCTGGGATGGAGAAAGGACGGGAGAATCAAGTCGGATGTCTCGCGCGGTTGGCTCTGCGACTGCCTTGAATGCTACGTCCAGGGCAGGGTGACGGGGATTGACCAGCATGCCTTATCTCCTGAAAGAGATGTCAGCCGTTAAATTTACTTCAGCAATCTTACGGTTTGATTGCAACGATCAGGGGTTGAAGGTGTGGCGGTGTATGAAATTGGGGACAGACCCCAAATTGGGGTCTGTCCCCAATTTCATTTGCCCCCAATGGCTATTCCACGGTCACGCTTTTGGCGAGATTGCGCGGCTTGTCCACATCGGTGCCGCGTCGACAGGCGGTGTGGTAGGCCAGCAGCTGAAGCGGCACCACATGCATCACGGGGCTCAGGATGCCTTCGTGATCCGGCATGCGAATGACATGAAATCCTTCGGCCGAACTGAAATGGCTGTCATTGTCTGCCAGCACATACAGCTCGCCGCCGCGTGCCTTCACTTCCTGCAGGTTTGACTTGAGCTTTCCCAGCAAGGCATCGTTGGGGGCCACTGCCACCACCGGCATCTCGGCATCCACCAGTGCCAACGGCCCATGCTTGAGTTCGCCCGCCGGGTAGGCCTCGGCATGAATGTATGAAATCTCCTTGAGCTTCAGGGAACCTTCCAGCGCAATGGGGTAATGCACCCCGCGCCCCAAAAAGAGTGCATGCTGTTTTTTGGCGAAGCGATCGGCCCAGAGCATCAACTGGGGTTCCAGATTGAGCACGTGCTGCACCTTGTTGGGCAGACGGCGCAACGCATCCATATATTCGGCCTCGGCTTCAGGGGCAAGAACGCCGCGCACGCGCGCCAGGGTCACCGTCAATGCAAACAGGGCGACCAATTGCGTGGTGAACGCCTTGGTGGACGCCACGCCAATCTCCATCCCGGCGCGCGTCAGGAACGACAGGGTGGACTGGCGCACCAGTGCGCTTTCCGGCACGTTGCAGATGGCCAGCGAATGGCGATGGCCTTGCGCCTGCGCATGCTTCAAGGCCGCCTGGGTGTCGGCAGTTTCACCCGACTGCGAAATGGTGACGATGAGCGTGCGCGGATTGGGCACGGAATCGCGATAGCGGTATTCGCTTGCCACTTCGGCCGTACAGGGCACACGGGCAATCTGCTCCATCCAGTAGCGCGCCACCATCGCCGCGTGATAGCTGGTGCCGCAGGCCAGAATGGTGATGCTGTCCAGTTCGGAAAATACCGCATGTGCCGCATCGCCGAACAGCTGCGGCACGAAGCCCAACCCCAGCACGTTTTCCACGGTATTGGCGATGGCTCGCGGTTGCTCGGCGATTTCCTTCTGCATGTAATGGGCGTAGAGGCCCAATTCGGCAGACCCGGCCGAAAGGTGGCTGATATGCGTGGCGCGGGAGACGGGACGACCCTGGACGTCGGTGATCGTATAACCCGAGAGCGTGATGTCGACGACGTCGCCCTCTTCCAGATAGAGCATGCGCTGCGTCTGCGCGATCAATGCCGCAGCATCCGAGGCCAGATAGTATTCGCCTTCCCCCAATCCGATCAGCAACGGGCTGCCCAGACGGGCCGCCAGCAGGCGATGGGGTTCGTGCACGCACACCACGGCGATGGCATAGGCGCCCTGCAATTGCGCCAGCGCCTCGCGCAGGGCGCGCGCCAGATCGTGATGGCTGGCATAGCAGGAATGCACCAGATGCGCGATCACCTCGGTGTCGGTTTCCGACTCGAACACGTAGCATTGTTGTTGCAGCTGGCGACGCAGGGTCTCGTAATTTTCAATGATGCCGTTATGAACCACGGCGATGCCGTCACGGCTGAGGTGGGGATGGGCGTTGCGAATGTTGGGAGCACCGTGGGTTGCCCAACGGGTATGGGCGATGCCCAGTTCGCCTGAGACCTGCTCGGCCTCTGCCTGGGCTTCGAGCTGTGCCACGCGGCCAATGCTGCGCACGCGCTGCATGCCACCATTGACGATGGCAAGCCCTGCCGAATCGTAGCCCCGGTATTCCAGGCGCTTTAACCCTTCGATCAGGATGGGAACCACGTTGCGTCGGGCTACGGCGCCCACGATACCGCACATATTGCGACTTCCCTGCGTTGAAAACGCCCATTGTATACGGGACAGACCCCAATTTGGGGTCTGTCCCCTATTTCAGATCCGACAGCAGCGACTGGCGCAGGGCAGCTGGTACGGCAGACAGTTCGACCTGGTAAGCGGGATGGTCCACGCCCGCACTGAGCGGAGCGCCTGCGCGCAGGTCCGCGATCATTTGCGGCGTCAGTTCGTAGCGCAGAAAGTGTACGGTGGAGGTTTTGGTTTCGTTCTGCCGCTCCAGGTCTTCATCGGCGACGGGAAAGACGCGCGCGTGTCCTGCCACCTGCATCCAGATCCTGGTTTCCACATTCATCAGGCGCCCCAGCATGCGCGCCCGCTCCACCAGATCCTCGTACTCGATCAGGAGGGTGGCCTTCCAGTTGCTGCCATCCGGAATCAGGGGGTTGTAGGTGTCGAGCTCTTCCTGGATACCCGACTCTTCAAAAATGCGCTCGATGCGCAGCATCTCCTGCACCTGATAGCGCATGGTGAGCTCGTCTTCGAACAGCAGCGTGACATGATCACCCAGATGCAGGGTACGCGCCTTTTTGTGGGCAATGACGCCGGTGCGAAACTGTTTTCGTTCGCGCGCATAGGCTTCCAGGGTCATCAAACTTTCGCGTGTGATGGCAGGCATGATGTCATTCCAGTCCGTAGGCAATGCGTAGCAGCGAGATGGGGTGTTCCTTCTCGCGTTCTTCCTTCATGCCCTGCAGGATGTGCCGCGAGGCAATGGGGCAGTCAGAACTGACGTAGTCCGGTTCGTCTTCCTTCATCCGGTTGAATACCGGACGACCAATCTTCATGGACATCTCGAAATGTTCGGACTTGACCCCCCAGGTGCCGTCATGGCCCGCGCAGCGCTCCACGGTGTTGACCGTGGTGTCGGGAATCATCTGCAGCAGCTCCTTGGTCTTCAGCCCAATGTTCTGCACCCTGAGGTGACAGGGCACATGGTAGGACACATGGCCCAGCGGTTTCACGAAGTTGGTCTTGAGCAGGCCGTCGGCATGACGCAGCGAGAGGTATTCGAAAGGGTCAAACATGGCTTCCGCCACCGCCGCAACATCTGCATCGTCCGGATACATCAGGGGCAACTCCTGCTTGTACATCAGTGTGCAGGAAGGAATGGGCGTCATGATGGCGTAACCGGCACGCGCCACTTCAGCCAGCAGTGGAATGTTCCTTTCCTTGAGCGCCGCCACGCTCTCGAGATCGCCCAGCTCCAGCTTGGGCATTCCGCAGCAGGCTTCCTTTTCCAGGAGGCGCGCGGGAATCTCATTGTGTGCCAGCACCTTGACGAGGTCGTGGCCGATGCCGGGCTCGTTGTAATTGATGTAGCAGGTGGAATAGATCACCACCTTGCCGGGGGTGCGCTGGCCATCGCGCACCGGGAAACCATCATTGGGCGTGGCGTGCTTGCGGAACGTGGCCGAGGTATAGGTGGGCAGGATGCGCTCGCGGTGAATGCCGAGCGTCGTATCCATTACGGCACGCGTCACCCCGTTGTGATTCACGGCATTGACCATCTGCACCACCACCGGAATCGAGGCCAGCCTGCCCAGGGCATCCGTGCTGCTGAGCAGCTTGTCGCGGAAATTGGGCTTGCCCTCCTTGAACTGCACGGCCTTGGCGCGCAGCATGGTGTGGGGAAAATCCAGGTTGAAGGCGTGCGGGGGCGTGTAGGGACACTTGGTCATGTAACACATGTCGCACAGGTAGCACTGGTCCACCACGTCCCACAATACGGATTTTGGAACGCTGTGCAGTTCGCCACTGGCGGACTCGTCCACCGCGTCAAACAGCATGGGGAATGCATTACACAAGTTGAAGCAGCGGCGGCATCCATGACAGATGTCAAAGATCCGCTCCATTTCGGCTTCGGTCTTGGCGTGGTCGTAAAAGTCGGGGTTTTTCCAGTCGAGAGGATGCCGCGTCGGGGCTTCCAGATTGCCTTCTCTAGACATGGCGAGGCATCTCCTTGAGGCAACGCGTGCGTAGGGACCGCGGTATTGCCATTGCTCTGCAAACACCCTCCGGACCCGCACGGGCCCGGAAGGCGTCATGCCGGATTAATCGACCAGGGCAGCGAGCGCCTGGCTGAAACGGTTGGCGTGGGAGCGTTCGGCCTTGGCCAAAGTCTCGAACCAGTCAGCGATTTCATCAAAACCTTCGGCGCGGGCGGTCTTGGCCATCCCGGGGTACATGTCGGTGTACTCATGGGTTTCGCCTTCGATGGCGGCCTTCAGGTTCTGGCGGCTGGTGCCAATGGGCAGGCCCGTTGCGGGATCACCCACGGTTTCCATGTACTCCAGATGGCCGTGTGCATGGCCCGTTTCGCCTTCGGCGGTGGAGCGGAAAACGGCGGCCACGTCATTCTGGCCTTCAACATCGGCCTTGGCTGCGAAATAAAGGTAACGGCGGTTGGCCTGGGATTCGCCAGCAAATGCCGCTTTCAGGTTTTCGTGAGTCTGGGTTCCTGCTAGTTTCATGATGCGCTCCTCGTGTTAGGTGGCAAGCGGTTTTTAGACCTTGTCTAAACAGGATGAGTCTACAAACAGCACCTGCCCGGTGTCAAGAACTGTGTTGCCCGGAAGGATGTGATTCCTTCGAAAAGGACGATCGACTGGGCTCGGGGCGCAGAAAGGTGGAAAGCTCCTTCAAGGCCAACTGATAGACTTCGCGCTTGAACTCGATCACGCTGTCCAGCGGAATCCAGTAATCATGCCAGCGCCAGGCATCAAACTCAGGCTGGGAGGAAGCCCGCAGGGACACGTCGGAATCGCGTCCCACGAGGCGCAGCAGGTACCAGATCTGCTTCTGACCCCGATAATTGCCGCGCCAATCGCGGCGCAGCCATTGCTCCGGCACATCATAGCGCAGCCAGTTGCGTGTTCTGCCGAGGATCTTCACATGCTCGGGCTTCAGGCCGGTCTCTTCCGTCAACTCACGGTACATGGCCTGTTCGGGCGTCTCGCCATGCTTGATGCCGCCTTGCGGAAACTGCCAGGCATGCTCGCGAACGCGTTTGGCCCAGAACACCTCATTCTTGGCGTTGCACAGGATGATGCCGACATTGGCACGATAGCCATCCCTGTCAATCATGACAAACCACCAGACAAAATCTCATTGCACCACATTGTTTCATATTTTATCAGGGCAGGCCCAGCAATTTGTGCGTCTGGACGCTCAGACGCCAGCGCGGATGCCTGTGGCAGTAGGCCACGGCCTCGGCGGTGTACTGCGCCTGGTACGGTCCATCCATGGGCTGCAGCAGAAAATGGCGAAAATCGAGCGCCTCAACATCTTCTGGGGACAGACCCCGCTGGGGGAACACCAGTTTCAATTCGTCACCCGAGCGCTGCACCAGGGGCGCCCCCGCCTTGGGACTGACGCAAACCCAGTCCAGCCCTGCCGGCGCCACCTGCGTACCGTTGGTTTCCACGGCCACCTCGAAGCCACGGGCATGCAGCGCCGCGATCAGGGCGTCATCCACCTGCAACAGCGGCTCGCCACCGGTGAGCACGACGAGCCGGTGGGAGGCTGTGCTGGAAGTGATTGAAGCCATTGGGGACAGACCCCCAGAGGGGGTATGTCCCCAATGGCTTTCCACGGCCAGCGCTAACGACTCGGCCGTCTCAAACCGACCCCCGCCCTTCCCGTCCGTACCCACAAAATCGGTATCGCAAAAGTTGCACAGGGCGTTGGCCCGGTCCACCTCGCGCCCGCTCCACAGGTTGCACCCGGTAAACCTGCAAAACACCGCGACGCGCCCAGCATTGATGCCTTCCCCTTGCAGGGTCAGGAAGATTTCCTTGACGGTATAGGCCATCTCAGACCGCCACCCCCGCACGCGCGGCGTCGCCCCATTCCAGCAAAGTGCCCGTAGCCGGGGTGTCAAAGAGTGACAGCCGGTCCAATGCAGGCATCAGGGGAGCGGCCTGGTCGTGGATCCAGCGCACGATTGCGGCGTTGTCACCCGCCGGCAGGATTTCATGCAAGGGGTAATGATCGAGCTGTTTGGACACGGGTTCGAACAACGCCTTCACATCACCAAAATCCACGGTCCAACCCATGACGGCATCCAGTGGACCGGAAAGCCCCAGACGCAAGACATAGGTATGCCCATGCAGCTGGCTGCGGGGATCGTCCGCCGGGGTCGCGGAAATGAGCGTGGCACTGTCAAAGCTGCGATCCTTCCAGATGTGATAATCCCGGCCATCGAAAGTCGCCCCGCAACTGGCCGTTTCAAACACCGTCACG
>DAICZS010000003.1:0-12053 GCA_027311025.1 Ferrovaceae bacterium | reverse complement strand
GTGGGAACAGTGAGTTTTTGGGACTGTCCCCAAAACTCACTGTTCCCGTCCCCTGCCCACAACATCACCTCGAAACCATGTCCATGCATGCGGCCGCATTTGTGCCCTGCGGGCACATTGGGCAACCGGTGCGCCGATTCAAAGCGGTCACGCTGCCAGAAATGCAGCTGCCCCTGCCCGTCCAGAGTGGCGCCGCGGGCCGGGCCCGCCCATAAATGGAGGCGCAGCACGGTAGGCAACGCCAGGCGGCGGGCAATCCAGTGCAGGATCTGACCATCTGCAGGATCGGCCATCAGCGCGTTGAGGTCCTGATAGTCGAGCGCTGCAACAGTCTCCTGCAATCTCTGTTGCAAGGCATGCGCCTCGGCCCCGGCAAACCCACCCCAGCCAGGGGCCAAGGGAGCCCGCAGTTCCACGCGAAAGCTATGGCCGTGCTGGCGACGGTGGCGCAGGTCTGCGCCCGGACCGGACAGGCGCCGCGCCGCTTCAAAGCCGGCCCCAGCCCAGTAAGAGAGTCGTTGCGTCATGAAGTCATCCCATAGCGCTGGTACAGGGGGTCGGGCACACCCACTTCGCCAAATCCGCGCGCGCGCAACTGGCAGGAATCACAGTGGCCGCAAGGCCGACCATCCGGCGCGGGATCATAGCAACTGCTGGTCTGGCCGTAATCCACCCCCAAACGCATGCCCTCGCGAATGATCCCGGCCTTGTTCATCTGCATGAGCGGCGTGTGGATCTGAAGGCGGTGATGCCCTTCCACCCCGGCACGCGTGGCGAGGTTGGCCATGGCTTCGTAGCTGCGGATGTATTCCGGACGACAATCGGGGTAGCCGCTGTAATCCAGGGCATTGACCCCAATGAAAATGTCCTGGGCCCCCAGCACTTCTGCCCAGGCCAGGGCAAAGGAAAGAAAAATCGTATTGCGCGCCGGAACATACGTGACAGGGATGCCGCCCAAGGGGTCGTCCAGGGGCCGATCCTTGGGGACTTCCATGGCGGAAGTCAGTGCCGACCCCCCGATTGCGCGCAGATCAAAGGACACCACAGTGTGCTGCAAGACCTCGGCCTTTTGCGCAATGTCGCGCGCGCGCTCGAGTTCCAGCACATGGCGCTGGCCATAGTTGAAGCTCATGGCATACACGGCATAGCCTTGCCGTTTGGCCATGGCCAACACGGTGGCGGAATCCAGTCCGCCGCTGAGCAGCACGACGGCGGGTTTGGTGGGGTTGTTCATCACTGCGGGAGGCCAAGTTTCGTTCGGGTTGATACGCAAATATAACGCATCGCCGCATGAACGGGCACAACAAACTACTTTCCAGCGCGGCCATTCCCTGATTTGGCGCCTTGCACGCTGGGACGCGCCGGAATGCCCATCCCAATGGTATCCTGACTGATCACGATCCATGCCCGGTTTCCACAAGAGACCAAACCGGAGAATTCACATGCATGATCTCGCTGATTTCAACATCCTCATTCTTCCTGGGTGGCACGGTTCGGACGCAGAGCATTGGCAAACTGCCTGGGAAGCCGCCTTTCCCAGCATGCGCCGGGTTATGCAAACGGATTGGGAATCTCCCCGCTATGTTGACTGGTCACAACGGCTCACTGCAGCCGTCGAGACCTGCAATAAACCGACGGTGCTGGTGGGGCACAGTCTGGGCACAACCCTTGCCGTGCGCTGGGCGGCAACGCATCCTGACAGCAAGGTTGCCGGAGCCTTTCTGGTGGCGCCTACGGATATCGATCGCTTTGCCGGAAGCCCCGGTTACACCATCCATGGGTTTGACCCCATCCTCTTGGATCCACTCCCCTTCCCCGCCACCGTTGTGGCGAGCCGCAATGATGATCGTGTCAGTTTTGAGCGGGCCGGTCTTTTTGCTTCATCCTGGGGTGCACGTCTTGTTAATGCAGGCCATTTGGGACACATGGGCAGCGCAGCACATCTTGGGCTGTGGCCACAAGGGCTGGTCTGGTTCGGACAATTCCTTGCCACCCTCGATCCTGTCTGACGCCATGACGTAACAGTTGTCAGTGTTCCAGTACCCGCTTGAGATCAATTCATGGCAAACGCACGCAACAAGTTCATGTCGTGGCGTTACGCTGTTACTATTCCCGTTTTTCCTTCCACATCAATGCACAAGCCACAGGACGTCCTGGTAAATCCGATGACAATGACTAAAGACATGCTCTTTTTAGGGCGGCAACCGATCCTGGACCGTGACCAAAGCGTCGTCGCCTACGAACTACTGTTCAGATCAGGAACCACAAACAACGCTGAAACCACGGACGACATCCCGGCAATTTCCACCGTCATCAATCATGCCTTTACCGAACTGGGGATTGAGAGCGCTCTCGGCCCGTACGGCGGGTTCATCAACATGAACGATTCCCTCCTCATGAGCGACGTCGTTGAAATCCTGCCTGCAAGTAAAATTGTCATTGAAATTCCTGAAACAGTGCAGGTCAGTGAACAGATGATGGCGCGCTGCGCCGAGTTGAAGCAAATGGGATTCACGCTCGCCCTGGATGACTTTACGCATGACGACCCCGAAGCCAGGGTTCTTCTTGATCTTGTAGATATCGTGAAAATTGACCTAGTCACGGTTGATCACTCGACACTGGAAGCGCTGGTCGCCCAGGTCAAGGAATGGCCTGTACAGGTGCTTGCCGAGAATGTGGACAGCGTCGAGGTGCTCAATCTGTGCATGAGTCTGGGCTTCGATCTGTTTCAGGGTTACTTCTTTGCCAAGCCTCACATCATTTCCGGAAAACAGCTTTCACAATCCAAGCCGATCTTGTTGAAACTGCTGGGCCAGGTCACAACCGATGCGGACATAGATGACATTGTCGCGACACTTCAACAGTACCCTTCGCTAAGCATCAACCTCTTACGGCTTACAAATTCTGTGGCTTGTGGCATTCAACACAAGGTCACCTCGCTGGCTTCCGCCATCACCATTCTTGGCAGACGCCAGCTTCAGAAGTGGATACTGATTCTTCTCTACTCTGAAAACCCAAGCAACAGCAACACGTCCAATCCGCTGCTTCAACTCGCGGCAAGACGCGGTAAATTAATGGAAATCCTGTCTTCTGCCAAACGCGACAAGGCGTTTGAAGAAACCGCTTTCATGATCGGCATCCTGTCGCTGATGGATGTCCTGCTGGGTTTGCCCATGGACGAAATTCTGACTTCCATTTCAGTCAGCACCGAAGTTGGCGATGCCCTCACCAAGCGTGACGGAACCCTGGGCAAACTGCTGACCACGGTTGAAAATCTTGAGCGCTGCAGCATGGAGAACATTGACACCTGCCTTAGTCAGTGTGCTTACATTTCACCTCATGACATCAGCCTGGCTCAGGCCGAGTCGCTGCAATGGGTAAACGCGATCACGGCCTGATTTGCGACTTATGCTGGCAAAGAAAAAGGCCACCGAGATGGTGGCCTAAGTTCTTGATTCATTGGCGCGCCCGGCAGGATTCGAACCCACGACCCCTTGGTTCGTAGCCAAGTACTCTATCCAACTGAGCTACGGGCGCATCCGTGAGATTGTAACACGATAATCTGTTTTTTGCTTCTATGGGGTGACCTTGACTGCCAACCCCAGCCCGGCAATTCGCTCGCCCAGGGCTTCCAGCCACGGCAGGGGCAGGGCTGCAATGCGGGCGGCTTCGGGCTGATATGAAGGGCGGGCCAGGCTGTAGAGCAGCACGCCGCTCAGGGGAATTTGCTGCGCCAGCGCCTGCTTCAGGAGGTCAAGGTACGCGTCGGTCTCTTCCTGCGAGGGAGCGGCTCCGTCCCAGGACACCATGCAGGTCTGCACCCAGGTGGGACAGGCCGCTGCCGCTGCCGCCAGGCGCTTGAGGATGAGCCCGGGGGTGAGATGAATTTTATTGACGCGCAGGATGTCCGCGCCGCGGCCCCGGTCCACCTTGAACCAGATTTCGCCGTTGGCTGCGGCCATGGCGCGAAAAGCCCGCTGGACACCTGGGCGCAAGGCAAAGCTGCCGTTGGTGATGACCACGATCTTGATCTTTCCCAGCAACCCATGAACCCGCAAGGCCTCGATGGCAACCTCCACCGCCTGTTCAAACAGGCGCGCGCTGGTGGGCTCGCCATTGCCCGAAAATGCCACGTCGTTCAACCGGCGCAGCCCTTCGGCCACATAGGTTTGCATGAAGCGGCCCTGCGTTGCTTCAGTCAACATGAAGTCCAGCTCGGCGCGCAGCAGCGCAAGATCAAGATCGGGCGCCGAACCGCGCGTGAGATTGGGCACTTGGCAATACACGCAGGCCCAGTTGCAGGCGTTGTTGATGTTGAGGTTGATGCCAATGGACACCCCGGCGGCGCGGCGCGACACGACCGGGTACACATGGGTCAGCCCCATGACATCGCGGTTGTGGTTTTCGAAGGTCAGCGGGGGTTGCGACATGGGGTCGCTCAGACGAAGCGGGCGTCGAGCTGGCCCAGTTCGCCAAAGTCACAATGGATGGCGTCGCCCGGTTCTACCCGGACGGGGGTGACCACCGTGCCCGTGGTGACAACATCGCCGGCTTTCAGGCCCAACCCCAGGGCGGAGAGTTCGTTGGCAATCCAGACCAGGGCGATTTTGGGATCACCCAGCACCATGGCGCCGATGCCCTCCCCCGCGAGCTCGCCATTGCGAAAGACGCGCACGGGGTGGGTCTTGAGGTCCAGGCGATGCCAGTCTGTGAGCGCTTCCTCACCCAGCACAAACCACGCGGCACAGGCGTTTTCAGCAATGAGCTGGGCATCCCCCACCACGCAGAAGTCTTCGTAGCGGGAATCCGGCACCTCGATCCCTGCCAGCACCGCATCGATGGCGTCCATGACCTCTGCTGGCTCATACGGTGTGTTCCTGGGCGGCAGGTCCGTGGCAAAGCGGAACACCAGCTCGGCCTCGGCCACCCGCATGTGGTTGTCCCCCAGGGAAACGGCCGCCCCTGGTGCCAATACCTTTTGCCGCAGCAGGCGCCCGGCAATGGGCCCGTCCACGTTGATGTGTTTTTGCCCTGACAGGGTGGTGGCCGCGATTTTCCAGCCCATGACGGGCTGCCCCGACAGGCTGGCCATGGCAGCCTGAATGGCGTAGCCTTCGGTGCGCGTGTGCGGGCGACAGTCTTCGGGCAGGGCAGCGAAGCGTGTGGTGTGTTGCCAATGCTCCCACAACAACTGAGCAGCACGATGTGCGGATTGCGGTGTCATGATCCCGACATTCTGCCATTGATCGCGTTTTGCGGTAACATATCGGTTTTTTTATGGCCAGTACTGGCCGGCAAACGGTTATGGCATTGATCGTACAAAAATATGGCGGCACCTCGGTCGCCAACCCGGAGCGCATCAAAAAGGTGGCTGAACGGGTGGCGCGTTTCCACGCCCAGGGCCATCAGGTGGTCGTGGTGGTATCCGCCATGAGTGGCGAAACCGACCGCCTGATCAAGCTCGCCAAGGAAATCCAGGCCCAGCCGGATCCCCGCGAACTGGATGTCATGATTTCCACGGGAGAACAGGTCACCATCGGCATGCTGGCCATGGCCCTGATCAACCAAGGCATTCCCGCCAAAAGCTATACGGGCAGCCAGGTGCGCATCCTGACGGACGAAGCCCACACCAAGGCACGCATCCTCGACATTGACGAACAGCGCATGCGCGCCGACCTTGACGCCGGCAAGGTGGTGGTCGTGGCGGGTTTTCAGGGCACCACAGAAAACGGCGACATCACCACCCTAGGCCGTGGCGGTTCGGACACCACGGGCGTGGCCCTGGCCGCAGCGCTGAAGGCTGACGAATGCCAGATTTATACTGACGTGGATGGCGTGTACACCACCGACCCGCGCATCGTGCCCGAAGCACGCCGCCTGGAGACCATCACGTTCGAAGAAATGCTGGAGATGGCAAGCCTGGGCTCCAAGGTCCTGCAGATTCGCTCCGTGGAATTTGCCGGAAAGTACAAGGTCAAGCTGCGCGTCCTGTCCAGTTTTGAGGACAAGAACGACGGGACGCTGATCACCTTTGAGGAAAACACCAACATGGAACAACCGATCATTTCCGGCATCGCCTTCAACCGCGACGAGGCCAAACTATCCCTTCTGGGCGTCCCTGACCGTCCCGGCATCGCCTATTCGATCCTGGCCCCGGTGGGCAAAGCCAACGTGGACGTGGACATGATCATCCAGAACATCGGCGTGGACGGATCCACCGATTTTTCCTTCACGGTGCACCGCAACGATTACCAGAAGACGCTGGACCTGCTCAACAACACCATCATGCCCGAGACGGGCGCGCGCGAAGTGCGCGGCGACAACAAGATCTGCAAGGTGTCGCTGGTGGGTGTGGGCATGCGTTCCCACGCAGGGGTTGCCAGCAAGATGTTCAAGACCCTGTCGGAAGAAGGCATCAATATCCAGATGATTTCCACCTCCGAAATCAAGATTTCGGTGGTGATCGACGAAAAATACATGGAACTGGCCGTCCGCGCGCTACATAAAGCTTTTGAACTAGATAGCGTAACGCCGCTGGCTAAGGGATAATACGCAACCCGGAGAGATGGCCGAGTGGTCGAAGGCACTCCCCTGCTAAGGGAGCATGCGGTCAAAAACTGCATCGAGGGTTCGAATCCCTCTCTCTCCGCCTAAACCACCCAACCCATTGATCAAATGGGTATTTTTTAGGGCAGTTAACGCCAGGTGTCACTCATTGGGGGACCTCCTCATGTTAGGAGTCCACCTTGAAGCTGCCTTCGCGCCTGTTCAAATCCCGTCACGGAGTTTATTACTACCGTTTTCAATTCCAACTTGAGACCCGACGCAAAGAACGCCGGATTTCACTGCACACCAAAAGCCCCACCATCGCAAAAGCGAAAGCCTTTCAGCTTTCTGCCATAATCTTCCATAACAACTTCTCTGGAGCCATCATGGCCTCAGGCTTCGACCCGAATGATCCCTCCACCTGGTCCAGCGTGCTGGGTGATACCGATTCTCTTCGCAAACTCGATGTGACGCTGCCCAACGGCGTCACCTTCAATAATGTAAACACGCCCAACGATGTGGAAATGACCTTGAAAATGATAAAGGAGTTGGGCCTTAACTCCAGCACAGAAATAGCGAAGTTTCTTGCCGGCTCAGCCCCCCGCAAAACTACTCAGACTTCCAAGCAACCGGAGCCCCAAGAAGGCGGGATGACCTTGAGCGAAATCATCGAGAACTATAACACTCGTAAAGCAGACAAGTTGTCCCCCAAGACCGTCTATGAATATAAGAATTACCACCAGAAATTTAAAGCATGGATTGCTCGGCGAAAGAGCACCGAGCATTACCCCTTGCGCAAGATTACCCGCGAGGATATTTCGGCCTACATCAACGATCTCAAGGCAAAGAATATTAGCGACAACACCATCCAGCAGAAATATCTCGCATCAATTGGAGGGCTGTTTGATCATGCCCAAACATTTGATGCCTATCCCATTGGAGAGATCCCGACGCGAGGACACAAGTTATTCACCAAACGGGACAAGAAAAAAGGGGCATCCAAGACCGCCAGAAGACCCTATGACGACAAGGATCTTGAGCTGCTCTTCAAACCAGAAAATTTGCTGAAGCGGGAAAAACCGGACGACTTCTGGTTGCCCCTGCTGGCATTGTTCACTGGGGGACGAATTTCTGAATTGTGCCAGCTCGCAGTCTCTGACATTAAACAGATCAACGGCATCTGGTCACTCTCGATTAACGACGAAGATTACAAACGGGTCAAAACCGATGCTGCACTTCGGGAAATCCCCATCCACCCCCAGCTGCTGAAACTCGGGTTTCTTGATTATGTGGCAGATGCCAGCGAGTTTGGGGGAATGCTGTTTCCCTACCTCACTGCAGACCCCAATGGAAACTTCAGCTGCACTCCAAGCGAGCGATATACCAAATACCGTCGGGAGATAGGCATCACAGACCCAAGGAAGGTGTTTCATTCCTTCCGCTTTACTGCCAACAACACGCTCAAGAAAAATGGTGTTCCACTGGAAGAGCGCTGTCAATTCATCGGGCATGAGGTTTTTAGCACCAATTCCAAAGCCTATTCCGACCCCTTTCCCATCGATTATCTGCTGGAAAACGTATCCGGCAAGTTGCACTATGAGTCTATCGATTTTGACGGGCTGGTCTATACGAAGGGGCGCTTTCTAAGCGAACTAAAAAGGCTCTGTGAGGCAAAACAGCGGTTTGAAATTCATAAACAGAACAGGTTGAAACGAGAAGACCGAGCACGTCTTGAAAATAATAAGGGCAAGAAGAATGACTGATCCAATAGTGGTAGAAACCTGGGATGACGCAATCGAAATTGCCAGGATTTTTGCACATCAAAATGATGTGAACGAGTCTCGGGCTGAAGCCATCGCAGGGGCGTGGTTTGAGGCAGGCAAGGATGATGCTGAATCTTCTCCAGAACATTTGCTCGCTCATCTTGCACGCCGGTTTCAGAACAAATAGCCAAAAAGCAGTGGTTTTGGTGCTTCCTATGAGATTTGACTGATCGGTATAGATCAGTAGTACAATTCGCTTGTCATGAAATCATCTCGTAAAATCAAAGTGTCGCACGGCAAAGGCATCGCCGTGCGTACAAGAGTCAGGGATTCTTCCGGATCCGAAGGCGCCTTTGTTGCGGGCCTTATCCGTGCAACACCAATCACGCCGGAACGGGTGAGTCTGGCCAAGGAACGGGCCATCCGTTCCCGTGCCGCAAAATCCGCCTCATTCCTGGACAAGTACCGCGTCAAAGCTGCGTGAGTCTTGACCCTGCCTTCTATGGGTTAATACCCATCGACACGGTAGCTCTGCAATATGTAGAAAATTTTACCTGTAGTGATGCTGAACTCGACCGCTTCCTTAAGGTCGACGCCATGGCTTTCCACCATGGGCGCATAGGCTACACCACCTGCGTTTTTCACCGTGATTTTGTCGGCATGGTGGGCTATTTCACCTTGGCTAATGACTCAATCAAACTCAATGATTCAGAGTTTATGGACTTGGGCCTGAATATCGAAACCCAACTGCGCTCAATACCATCGGTCAAGATCGGCAAGTTTGCAGTAAATCAGACACTCCAAAGAAACGGCAGTGGTAGAGCCATGGTGGATCTCATCATTGACCATGTCCTAGATGAGGGTGGTCTATCCGCAGCCCGCATGTTGGTATTGGACGCCAGACCCGATGTAGTGTTGTTTTATGAGCGATGCCACTTTGTGCACAGCCTGCATGCAGAACAGCGGGCGCGTCATGAGGGTGGCGGCCAGACGATAAAAATGTACAGGGATGTACTGGCAGGGATCGGAAACGAAACCTAAGCTCGCTTTTGGTTAAGCACCAGAAGTCGGCGTAAAACCTCATCATCGGTCATCTTTGGCGTGTAATCACTCCAGCCATAAGCCTTGGCAACAGCGGCATCCAATGACTTATGTGCGTTATCCAACCACGCAGGTCGGCTATTGTAAAGATTGGTTAGGGTGCGTTTCTTAAGGTCAGCCTCGTGCCCCGGCTTGGCTACTGGGCGTGCAGGGTATCCCGCCTTCACTTCCTCCGGTGTTTGTACCCAGTCAACCCACTCCGGCGGATTGAGCCAGTTTTCTCGTAGCTCATTCAGCTTTTGTGCAGTGGTGGCAATTTCGTCAGCTGCGGGATTAGTGTATTCGGTTGGTGCAAGGTTGGGGGTAAGCCCATCTGGAAAGGGAAAAGTCTCAAAGGTAGTGGTTGGGGTATAGCGAGGGTCATTACCGACCCCAAGCCATGTGCAGAGTCCCAATGACCACAACTCATGGAAACGCGAGTGCAGGATCCCGAATGATACGTCGTCGGAACGGGCAATCGCAACGGTTGCGCTGTCAGGTAAAATTGCGTGGTTTCTGAAAACAAATAGCCGATGCTTGGACACTCGGGGAGTAAGGATGAATCTATTATGATGAACCAATGCATTACGCATTTCTTGGCGTGGTCTCTGATGTAGCCACCATCTTTCGTTTGTCCGGGCTTCCCTATTTTCGATTCTCGTAGGTTTTATATGCTGGTCACCATATTGATATGGCGTTTCATACAATGCCGCTTCGCTTTCTGCAGTATTTACGCCAAAATCAATGATCCAGGTATCGGATGGACGGCGTGTAACATCTATTCCATTTGCCCAAGGACGCACTACATCGTCGTTATGTTTACCATTGGGATTTGGTTGTTTCAACCATTCTCTCGCCATCTCTCCGGCTATATCAAAAGATCCTCCTTTCTGCGTTCCAATAAACCCCACTCCAGAATTTTCTTTCAACGGCTTTGCCTGCGTAAGGTTTAACCCTTCGCCAGCAGTCAGATCAGCGTATATAGTTTCAACTGAGAGTCCATCCAGAATTACACCATCATCATTGCCATTCCCAAAACACACCAAAGAAACGCGAACAGCAGCCCCATCATTGATCCATTCCTCATCGCTCCACGCATTGAAAATATGCGTGGTATCGCAAATTCGTACCAGCACGGTTTGGTTTGACCCGCCGCGGATCGAGTTGGTGGCGACCAGTCCACTTCTTTGGCATTTCCCAGTTTCGATCTGAGCGCGCGCTTTTTCGAACCAGTAGGTCACTAGGTCTGCCCCACCTGGCACACGTCCTTCGTAACATTTTCGCAGTGAATCAGTGTACTTGTCGCCTAACTCCGTGCGCATCTTTTTGTCACCCAAAAACGGAGGGTTCCCAACGATGACGTCTACAATAGGCCATTGCGCTTCAGTACCGTCAGTATTTAGGACCGCATCTCGGGTCTCGATATGGTCAAGCGGTTGGAGTATAGGATTCTTCCGTATTGGATAACCATTTTTAAGCATCCATTGGATCTCACCGATCCAGACGGTTACACGAGCGAGCTCGGCAGCATAAGTATTTAATTCAATTCCAAGCACATTTGCAGGTGAACACTCGATAGCAATCTGGCGCTGCAAACCTAGGGACTCGGCTTCAAGATTTGCCTTGTGCTCAAGATCCTTTAGGGCCCGCAAGACAAGGTACAAAAAGTTCCCACTGCCGCAAGCTGGATCAAGAACGCGGAAGGACTTAAGACGCTCTAAAAATCCCGAAAATTCTGCCTGGGCATTTTTTTCTGCTTTGTCACCTTTTTTCTTACGCTTCGCAATATTTTCAGCAATACCAGCGCGAACTGCTTCCCATTCTTTGGTCAAGGGATCCACAATTACAGGATTGATAAGGCGGAGAATAGACCTCTGATCTGTATAGTGAGCGCCTAGTTGGGATCGTTTATCTGGATCCAGCCCTCGTTCAAAAAGAGTTCCGAAAATGGAAGGCTCAATACCACTCCAGTCGAGCTGCGCGGCTTCATACAAAGCCCGAATCTCTGTAAGGCAAAGAGGCAATACATTGACTGTTTCGAACAAGCCTCCATTGAACCAGTTAATATCTTCCAGCGCGAAGTCGCCACCCTTTTGCATTGCACGAAACAATTTCTCCAGACGGGATGAAAGCTTTTCAGGGTCGGCCTGGCTTTTGTCTAACAACCGTTGGAAGAGTTTGTCCGGCAACAATCCTGCGTCCTCTGAAAACAAACAAAACAAGCATTGGTTCAGGAAATGTGCGACTACTTGAGGATCATGTCCCCTTGCGTTCAATGACTGTGCGAGATTAGCGAACTTACCTGCCGCTTCCTCAGTGATTTGCGTAATGGTGCGCTTGGGGTGAAACTTGATTGGATCAGTGAACAGCCAACGCAGTTTCTCAAGATTGGCGGGCTCGCCAATATGCTCCAACGCAATGGTATGAACTTCGGACGGTGCGTTGGTGAAGTGGGTATGTATCCCAATGATGTTTGTGTCACACACGACCAAGAGAGGCGGGTTTTCCAGCGCCAACGCATAGGTCATGAGTTGCTTTAATGCTTCACCCAGGTTGTGGTGCGTGGTTTTGTATTCAAAAGCGAAGTGTCCTTTCTTCCAAACATCAGCCCATCCCCTCCCCGCTCCCGTGCGAGTCGCCCCGCGCTCAAAACAATAAGTATCG
>DAICZS010000039.1 GCA_027311025.1 Ferrovaceae bacterium | reverse complement strand
CCGCCCTGCGGGTGCGCAGCCCCGAGGTGCAGGGGGCCCTGCTGCAGCTCATTTCGTTTGTCTCAGAGGGGGCGCCATTGGCGCACCCCCCTCACCACGGAAACGCCCTGGACGTGTGGATGGACAAACGCCTGGCACGCTGGCACCGACACATCCAGCGCGAAGGCGGTCACTTTGCACATCTGTCCGAATCCCGGCGGCACGCGCTGCGCAAGCGCGTCAAAACCCTGCGATACGGGGTGGAATTTGTGGGGGCCCTGTTTCCGCCCCGAGAAGTGTCCCGCTATCTCAAGCAACTCCACAAACTCCAGGATAGCCTGGGCCGGTACGTGGACCTCTCGCTCACCTTGAATTGGCTGCAACAGGCCTTGCCTGCAGCGCCAGCCACAACCCTGGCCACGACCTGGCTGGACATCCGGCGCGAACGGCAAGGAGAAGTTTGTGCAGAAATGCTGGCCAGATTCAAAAAAATGTCCCCCTTAAGATTATCTTAAGATTCGTTTGGTTAAATGACACTCAGACGCTCGGCACCATCCCCCGGTGCCAGTGATCTCCCCCCTTCAGGTGGCCTCCCCCGGTCACCTTTTTTTTGCCCGTCATTCCGGAACCAGACTGCTTAAGCTTCCTTTAAGGATCTGCCATTAAGGTTTAGCCCACAAGAAAAACAAGGGAGAATCCGTAGTGCAATCCATCAGTTATCACCGAATAAAAATCTACGACCCGGTATTGCGCCTCCTCCATGCCTGGAATGCCCTCGTCCTGCTCATGCTCATGGTCACGGCCTGGACATCCGACCTGTTCGAGCGGGGTGCCCACGTGCAGGCCCTGTGGGAATTGCACGTGTACCTGGGCTATGCGCTAGTGTTCGGTCTTAGCGCAAGATTATTCTGGGGATTTCTGGGGCCCCGTCACGCGCAATTTTCCGATATGTGGCATCCCCGCGCCTGGCGCCGTGCGTTCACCGAACGCAGCTTCGCCACGCCACCGCATTTTGGCCACCATGTCCTGGCCAGCGCTGCCTACCTGGCGGTTTATGCCGCACTGTTGATCATGAGCGTCACCGGCCTCGGGCTGGCGGCCACCGAACTGGGCATGGGCCCCTTCGATGACTGGTTGGGAGACCGGATCTGGCTGAAGACAATCCTGGAAGAGACCCATGAACTCATCACCAATGTCCTTGCCGGCTTTGTGCTGGTTCACATGGCCGCACTGATCTGGCATGAACGCAAGGACAGCACCCCCTTCGCCCAATCCATGGTGACGGGCTACCAATATCTGCGCACTTACAAGGATCGTCATCGTGAATAGATTCACCGTGCTGGGCCTGTACTTCGTATCGCTTTCCCTGTGGGCCGCCGCTTCCCCGGACTTGCTGCAACGCTACGCACTTCAGGCCAGAAAAGACAACCCAGCATTTGCGGGGTTTTCTGAGGAACGCGGCGCCGCCTTTTATCACGCCACCCAGATGCGCGACGGGCAAAATCTGGGATGCGTCACCTGTCATACGCCGGACCCCAGAAAACCGGGAGAGACCCGCGCCCACAAGGCCATTGAACCAATGGCCCTGGTGGCCAACCCGCAACGCTTCACCGATGCCGCCAAGGCCGAAAAGTGGTTTGACCGCAATTGCCAGCATGTTCTGGAACGGGCGTGTACGGCGCAGGAAAAGGGCGACTTCATCCAGTACCTGTCCAATCTGAAACAAGGGGGTTTCCATCATGCAAACACAGTGGCTGCGTGTGGGTGTGTTTGTGGCTGCCATGAGCGCTGCGGGCAGCTTTCTGATCAGCACCGCCAGGGGCGAGGAAGGCGAGCGCAATCTGCCCAAAGTCAGCAACCCCACCTGGAAAGCCGAATGCAGCAGTTGCCACATGCTCTATCATCCTGGTCTGTTGCCGGAACGCTCCTGGACCAGGATCATGGGCACCCTGGACCGGCACTTTGGCGAAAATGCAACGCTTGATCCTGCCGCACGCGAGGAAATCACCCGGTTTCTGGTCGATCACAGCGCAGAGCGGCAGCAAAACCGTCGCTCGATACGCATCAACCAATCCATCAAGAGCAACGAGACCCCCCTGCGCATCAGTACCACACGCTATTTCCTGGCCCGGCACGATGAAGTGCCCGAAGCAATATTCCAGTATAAGAGCGTGGGCAGCGCGGCCAACTGTGTTGCCTGCCATCAGGGAGCCGACCAGGGCGATTTTTCTGAATCCAAAGTCAGAATTCCGCGTTAACATGGCGGTCATGCGTACCCTACTGGTTGAAGATGATCCTCTCCTGGGTGATGGCATTCGAGCCGGCCTCAAACAGGCCGGCTATGCCGTGGACTGGGTGCAGGATGGCAGCGCTGCAAAACTGTCCCTGGAATCGGGCGACTATTCGCTCATGGTGCTGGACCTGGGCCTTCCCAAACTGTCGGGCATGGCCATCCTCAACTGGCTGCGCAACAGTGGCAGGACCTTGCCGGTTTTGGTGCTGACCGCCCGGGATACCGTGGCCGACCGCGTTGCCGGGCTAGATGCCGGCGCAGACGATTACCTCATCAAACCCTTCGACCTGGACGAACTCATTGCCCGCCTGCGTGCCCTGTCCCGGCGCAGCAGCGGCCTGGCTTCTCCCCTGCTGATGCACGGCGAGATCGAACTGGACCCCGCGGCACGGCAGGTTCGCAAACAGGGCCAGGCAGTGGAGCTCTCGGCTCGGGAATTCACCCTCCTGCACGAACTCATGCTGCATGCCGGCAGGGTACAGTCCCGCGAACAGCTGGAAGAGCGCATGTATGGCTGGGGTGAGGAAGTGGAAAGCAATTCCGTGGAAGTGCATGTGCATCATTTGCGCAAAAAACTGGGCAGTGACCTGATCCGTACCTTGCGTGGCGTAGGATACGTCATCGACAAATGATCAACTCCCTGCGCCTGCGCCTTGTATTGCTTCTTTTTCTGGCGGGCGGCATCACGCTGGGCGCTGCTGTCTTTTTCACCCACAATGCGGCGCGTCAGGAACTCGATGCCCTCTTCGACGCGCAGCTTGCCGAATCGGCCCATGTACTGCTGGGCACGGCGCGCCGCGAGATAGCGGAACGCATCGAGCATGGCTCGGACGAGATGCCCGTAGCGCACGAGTATGAACAAACCCTCGTGTACCAGATCTGGGACGCCCATGGACTGATCGTACGCTCAGCCGCAGCGCCCGAGTTTACGCTGGGTGACGGCATCCCCGGGTATACGCAGGCCAAGATCGGCGGAAAACCCTGGCGCGTCCTGACCCGCTGGGATACGCAACACGAATTCATGATCGTCATCGCCGAACCCCTGGCCGGACGAGAGCGCCTGGCCCGCCTGATCGCCCTCAAAATGCTGTTTCCCACGCTTGCCGTCATTCCCATGCTGGCGCTGCTGACCTGGCTGGCCGTCGGCACGGGGCTGCGTCCGCTGCGGCAATTGCGCCGCGAAGTGGTGCAGCGCTCGGCCGAGCGACTGGAGCCCCTGGCCCTGAAACAGGTGCCCAGCGAAGTCATGCCGCTCGTCGCCGCCCTGAACGACCTGTTCGAACGCCTCAAGCAATCCATCGAGGCCGAAAAACGCTTCACCGCCGATGCCGCCCACGAACTGCGTACGCCACTGGCAGCGCTGAAAACCCAGGCCCAGGTGGCCCTGCGCGTCGCCGACCCGGCCGATCGTGAAAGCGCCTTACAGCATGTACTCATGGGCGTGGATCGGGCTACGCACCTGATTGAACAACTGCTGACCCTGGCGCGGGTCGATCCTGAAATGGCCAGTGCACTTTATCAGCCGGTGTCACTGCGGCAACTGGCCGCTGAAGCCCTGGGCCTGATCGAACCCATGGCCCGCCAGAAGCACATCGAACTGGCGCTGGAGGACAGCGACGAGGCCATCATCAACGGCGACGCTGGAGCGCTGGCCATACTGCTGCGCAACCTGCTGGACAATGCAGTGCGCTACACCCCTGCCGGGGGCCACGTCTCGGTGACCGTCCTGCACCAGAAAAATGAGGGGGTGGTGCTGGAGGTGTGCGATAGCGGACCGGGCATTCCCGAAGAAGAACGCGCCCGCACCCTGGAGCGTTTCTATCGCGTTCCCGGCACAGGGGTACAGGGCAGCGGCCTGGGACTTTCCATCGTGCAACGCATCGCGGTGCGTCACAAGGCACAGCTGTTGCTGCATCCAGGCCAGGACGGGCTGGGGCTGTGCGTCAGGGTGGTGTTTCCGGAATACCGCCCCGGCTAGCGTGCCAACCCCGGGTACAATCTCGCGGCGACCACCAGCATCAGCAAAAACACCGCAGCCATGATGCCGAAATCCAGCAGGAGTCCATGGGCGCTATGCCCTCCCAGTATCATGGCATCCCGCAAGGCATCCACCAGATAACTCAACGGATTGAGGCGGGCCACCACCTTCAGCCAGTCCGGCATCATTTCCAGGGGATAAATCGCATTGCTGGCAAAAAACAGGGGCATGGTCAGCACCTGGCCAATGCCCATGAAGCGCTCGCGCGTTTTGACGATGCAGGCAATGATCAGCGAAAACGTGGAGAAAATGCAGGAACCCAGAATCACGGCCAGCAGTACTTCCAGGATGGGGATAATTTCCCAGCGCAGGTGGATGTCCAGTAACCAGGCGATGGCATACACGATGACGGCCTGCACGAGGCCCCTCAGGCCTGCCGACAGGGCCTTGCCCAGCACCAGGGCACTGCGGTGCGCTGGCGACACCAGCAATTTTTGGACGATGCCCAGATCGCGTTCCCAGATGACGGCGATGCCATAAAAAATGGCGCTGAACAACACGCTCTGCGCCAGGATGCCCGGCGTCATGAAGGCCAGATAAGTGACGTCCCCGGTGGGAATGTCCCGTACGCGACTGAACACCTGGCCAAAAATGACCAGCCAGAGTACCGGTTGAATGGCGCGCGAGAACATCTCGGTAGGATCGCGCACAATCTTGTGAAGCTCAGCCACGCTTACCGCGGCGCTTTCCTTGAAAAAACGCATCATGGTCATCACCCCAAACGCTGCATGGTTGTGCGTGCCTGTCGCACTTCGCGATAGCTTCCGCTTTCCTGGATGGTGCCCCCGCTGAAGGCTACGAATACATCGTCCAGCGTGGCCTCTGGCCCCACGCTGGCCTTGAGTTCCAGGGGGCTGCCAGTGACGCCGATCACCCCCTGATGCAAAATCGCCAGCGTGTCACACAGCACGTCAGCCTCCTCCATGTCATGGGTGGTCAGCAGGATGGTCATGCCAAAATCCCGACGCAAGGCCTGCAACCGCTCCCAAACCGCCCTGCGCGCCACGGGATCAAGGCCAATGGTGGGCTCATCGAGAAACAGGACCGCCGGATGGTGCAGCATGGCCTGGGCCAGCTCCAGGCGCCGGATCATGCCTCCCGAATAGGTTTTCACAAGCTTGTGACTGACCTCGGCCAAACCGGAAAATTCCAGCGCCTCCGCGATGCGTGTCTTGCGCTCGGCAGCAGACATGCCATACAGGCGCGCGGAGAGGGTGAGGTTTTCAATGGCGGTCAGCGCCCCGTCTGCAGAGAGCATCTGCGGCACATAGCCAATACGGCGGCGCACTTCCACGGGCGCACGCACGATGTCGAAGCCGGCAACCTGCGCCGTGCCCGAGCTGGGTTGCAGCAGGGTGGTGAGCATCTTGATGGCGGTACTCTTTCCGGCACCGTTGGGACCCAGCAACCCGTAAATGGATTGTTGTGGTACCGCGAGGTCAATCTGGTTTACTGCCGTAAAACTGCCAAAGCGTCGGGTCAGCGCGCGGGTTTCGATGGCTGCGGTCATCATTGCTCCCAATGGATCAGGCCCAGTTCCATCGGCAAACGCGCTTGCGGATGGAAGGGCAGAATGCGGACGGTATAGTGGTCGATGGGGCGCCGTGCGGCCACCGAACCCTCATAGTGATAGGCTCCCAGGGCTCCCAGCAGGGGGTCGCCGCGTTTCATGGCAATCCGCTCCACACCCTCTGCTTCCGACAGGGCCTCGGCGTACAGTTCGGGTTGGACATCTGCCGCTTCCAGTCCGTCCATGTAGATTTCTGCGACGATACGGTGTTGCGCGTCGGCGGTTTGGCGTGTGACGACGCCCACCCGCACTTGCGGCCAGTGATGCTGCACCCGGTCCATCCAGTGCCTCAGGTCCTGGGCCAGCAGCGCGTGCCCGGCCCTCCGGTCGCTGTGTCCCGCGGCAGCGGGCAGGTAATACCGTTCGGTATATTCGCGCAGCATGCGGTTGGTGGAAAACTGCCCCGTCAGGCTGGCCATGCTCTCCCGCATGCGCGACAGCCAGGCCTGGGGAATGCCCTGAGGGTCGCGCTGGTAGAAAGCCGGCACCACCTCCTGTTCCAACAACCGATACAGGGTTTCGGCTTCAGCCTGGTCCCACGCGGGATCATCCTCATGCTCGGCAATGTCACCTAGGGCCCACCCCAGCGACGGGGTCCACGCCTCGGCCCACCAACCATCCAGCTCGGAAAGATTGAGGCCGCCGTTGACCAGCACCTTCATGCCGCTGGTCCCCGAGGCTTCCCAGGGGCGCCGCGGGGTATTGAGCCACAAGTCCACGCCATGAACCAGCTCGGCTGCCACGCTCATGTCGTAATCTTCCACAAACACCGCATGGGGGCGTACATTGGGGCGTTCGAGAAATTCAGACCAGGCCCGAATCATGCGCTGCCCTTCAAGATCCTGAGGGTGCGCCTTGCCGGCGATGACAAGCTGCACCGGATGGTGTGCATCGGTCAGCAGGCGCTCCAGGCGCTCAGGCTGTTCCAGCAAGAGGTTGGGCCGCTTGTAAGAGGCAAAGCGGCGCGCAAACCCCAACGTGAGCGCATCGGGGTCGAGCATCTCTCGCTGTTGCAGCCCCGCATCGGGTAGCATGCCGCGCGCGGTCGCCTGGCGTCCATAGCGCCGACGCATCCAGGCCACCAGGCGATGCCGGGCATTGCAGCGCAAGGACCAAAGCCCTTCTGCGGGGGCACGCCTGAAATCCTCTTCGAGATTGGCAAGGTCCCCGCGCCAGCGCATTTCGCCGCAGATGTCGGACCAGAAGCGGTCGGCCGCACGCGAGTTCCATGTGGGCACATGCACACCATTGGTGACATGGCCCACCGGCACTTCGACCGTGGGCCATTGGGGAAAGAGCGGCGAAAAAATCTTGCGACTGACCTGTCCGTGCAAACGGCTGACCCCATTGACCGCAGCGCTGCCGCGCACGGCGAGCCACGCCATGTTGAACGGCTCCTCTGCATCCATGGGATTGATGCGCCCCAAGGCCAGCAACTGTTGCAGGTCGATACCCAGATCGCCGGCGTAACTGCCCAGATACTGCGCCACGAGTTGTGGCGAAAAACAATCAAAACCCGCCGCCACGGGCGTGTGGGTGGTAAACAGATTGCCCACCCGCGTGGCCCACAGGGCCGTGGCAAAATCCACGCCCTGGTCTGCAATGAAATGACGCACGCGCTCCAGCACGGCAAACGCCGCATGGCCTTCGTTGAGGTGACACACTTCAAAATGGAACCTCAACTCGCGCAGCAGGCGGAAGCCGCCAATGCCCAGCACCATCTCCTGCTGGATTCGCAGTTCGGGGCCGCCGCCATAGAGTTCGGAGGTAATGCCCCGGTCGCGCGGATCGTTGAGCGGGTCGTTGCTGTCGAGCAGGTAGAGCATGACACGCCCGACCCGCACCTGCCAGACGCGCAATACCAGCAACCGTCCGGGCATATCCAGGACGATGCGCAACCATTCATTGTCGGCATTGAGCGCCGGCATTACCGGCAGCCACAGGGGATCGTTGAAGGGGAAAAAGGCCAGCTGTTTGCCTTGGGCATCGAGACTTTGGCGAAAATACCCCTGTTGGTAGAGCAATCCAATGCCGACCATGGGCAACCCCATGTCGCTTGCGGTTTTGATGTAGTCACCGGCGAGAATGCCAAGCCCCCCCGAATAAATCGGCAAGGACCCGGACAGGCCAAACTCCATGCTGAAATAAGCCACTCCCCCCAGCCTGGCTTCTCCGTGCGTTCGGGCCAGCCAGGTGGGCGCTTCAAGATAGGCGCGCCGCTCTTCCACGACCCGTTGCAGTTGTGCGATGAATTCCGGATTGGCCGTGAGCGCCTCGAGGCGGGCGCGGGAGACCGTACTCAGAATCAGCAGGGGGTTACCGGTAGCCTCCCATAGCGGCAGATCCATCATGCGCCATAGTTCTTTGGCAGCGGTGCTCCAGTTGGCACGCAAATCCAGGGAAAGCTCCACAAGCGGTTGCAGCGCTGCGGGCAGTTCCCTGGGAATGAAGTGCTGGAGTGCCATAAAAATGCGGTGTGTCGTTACTCCAGATCAAGCATGAAGATCAAGGATAATCCTGGCGCGTTGGGCGAACCATGATGTCGCTGATGTGCACATGAGGCGGTTGCGACACAATGACGTGAATCGCGTTGGCGATATCCTCTCCATGCAGCAAGGGGCCGAATTTTTCGTTGAAAGTCTGCACGGTGCTGTCGCTGTAGCCTGCAGCATCCTGAAACCCGCTGACCACGATGCCAGGCTCCACCAGCGAGACGCGCACCCCTTTGGGCCCTACTTCGCGACGCAACCCTTCCGCCAGTGAATGCACCGCAAACTTGGTAGCGCCGTAAACCGCACTGTAGGGCGAGATGTGTCGCCCCACGACCGAGCCGATGATGACGATGTCCGCAGCCCGTTTGGGATAGCGGGATTGTTGTGCCTCCACCATTCTACCGGCGGCCTTTTGTAAAAGGGCAAGGGTTCCCGTCACGTTGAGCTTGAGAATCTCCTCAAACTTCGACAGGTCGGCATCCTTCACCGATCCCCCCAGGCCACGACCCGCATTGGCCACCACCAGATCGACCGGACCACCAAAGCGTTCCTGTGCCACGTCAAAGAGGTGCTCGAGCAACGCCCCTTCGGAGGCGTCTCCGGCAACGCCGCAAAATGCCGGCCCCAACTCACGTTCCATGGCCTGCAGTTTTGCTGCGCTTCGGGCGTTACCCACAACGGCAAACCCGCTGGCCACGAATTTTCTTGCGGTGGCCTCGCCGATACCCGAGCTTGCCCCAGTGACGATTGCAATGCGCAAAGGAAGGTCAGACATGGGCGCTTTCCTTTTCCGACAACGCCGGATAGTCAGTATAGCCCACGGCGCGATCCTGCAGGCCGTAGCCATAAAAGGATTCGGGGTGATAGGGATTGAGCGGTGCGTCCTGATGCAGGCGTTGGGGCAAATCAGGATTGGCGATGAAATCCTTGCCAAAGGCAACGGCATCCGCCTCTCCAGCGGTCAGCGCCTGCTGCGCGGAAGCGCGATTGAAGCCCTCGTTGGCGATAAGCACACCGCCGAAACGCCGTTTCAATGCGGGGCTGATGCGATTATCCCCAAGGGATTCACGGGTAAAGATGAAGGCAATGCCGCGCTTGCCCAGTTGTTCTGCCACATAGCCAAAGGTGCCCAGGGGGTCGGAATCGCCCATGGTGTGAGCGTCCCCGCGCGGCGCCAGATGGACCCCCACCCTGCCAGCACCCCATACCGCAATCGCGGCATCGGTCACTTCCAGCAGCAGCCTTGCCCGGTTCTCGACGCTGCCGCCATAGGCGTCAGTGCGCTTGTTGGTGCTGTCCTGCAGGAACTGGTCCAGCAGGTAACCGTTGGCACCGTGAATTTCAACGCCATCAAAACCCGCCCGCCGGGCGTTTTCGGCACCCTTGCGATAGGCCGCGACAATGCCGGGAATCTCGTCCGTTTCCAGGGCACGGGGGGTGACATAGTCCCGTTGGGGGCGCAACAGGCTGACATGGCCATGGGGTGCGATGGCGCTGGGTGCCACCGGCAACTCACCATCGAGGTAATCGGGGTGGGAGATGCGGCCCACGTGCCACAACTGCAGCACAATGCGCCCGCCAGCCGCGTGCACGGCGTGGGTGACGCGTTTCCAGCCTTCTACCTGCTCATCCGACCAGATCCCCGGCGTGTCGGGATAACCCACGCCCTGGGGCGTCACGGAAGTAGCCTCGGTCAAAATCAGCCCGGCGCTGGCGCGCTGGGCGTAATAGCGCGCCATCAGGGCATTGGGTACGCGTCCGGCGTCGGCGCGACAGCGCGTCAGCGGGGCCATCACGATGCGGTTGGGTAAATTCAGATCGCCCACTTGAAGGGGTTGAAACAACGGGTTCATGGAGTCTCCTGATATCAATGTTGAGGTTTAAAGGTCGTTTTGAATGCGTTTGAGAAATTCGGCGATCAGCGCTTCGTTGCGCGAATAAAAAATCCACTGCCCCACTTTTCGGGTCGTGACCAGCCCTGTGCGCTGCAAGATGGCGAGGTGGGACGAGATGGTGGACTGGGAAAGGCTGGCCCTTTCAAAAATCTTTCCGGCACAAACGCCCAGCTCAAAGGAATGCTCCTGTGAAGCGAAGGATTGCTGCGGGGTCTTCAACCAATGAAGTATTTCCCTGCGCACTGGGTGTGCCAGCGCCTTGATGACGTCATCAAGGTCGGGGGCGGATTGCGTCGTCATAAAACACTCTGCAGCGGGACTTGAAGCCATCATGATAACCCATATTTCGACAAATTACGAAATATAAATCGATATAACAAGAAATACTCCGCGATCGCCGCAAGGCCAGGCGCCACAAAACCGGGCCATTTCAACGGTAGAATGGATCCAAAGACAAAAAAAACAGAAGGTGTAGCATGGTACGAATGGAACAAGAAACCGGCCCTGACAGAGCCGAGCCTCCCCTCCTGCAGAGCGATTCGCTTTTCCGCCAGATGTTTGAGCATCACACGGCGATGATGTTGCTGATTGACCCTGAAACCCGCATCGTCCTCGATGCCAACCTCGCGGCTTGCCGCTTTTACGGTTACCCCAGGGATGTCCTGCGCGGCATGGAGGTGGCCCGCATCAACGCGCAGCCCGAATCCGAGGTACTGCCGCTGCGCCTGCAGGCCCTCAAAGGAGAGAAAAGCAGCTTCAACTTCGAGCATCGGATTGCCTCCGGCGAAATTCGTTCCGTTGAAGTGCACATCTCGACGATCCTCTACGGGGGTAAAAACCTCTTCTTCTCGATCATTCACGACATCACGGCACGCAGGCAACTCGAGGAACAAATCCGTGAACTGGCCTTCTACGACCCGTTGACCCGACTGCCTAACCGGCGTCTGCTCAACGATCGCCTGGAACAGGCCATGCCAGCCAGCAAGCGCAGCGGGCGGCATGCCGCACTAATGTTGTTGGACCTCGATAATTTCAAGCAGGCCAACGACACCTACGGCCACGCTACAGGCGACAAATTGCTGGTGGAAGTGGCCCAACGTTTAAAAGGCTGCGTTCGCGAAATCGACACCGTGGCCCGTTTTGGTGGGGACGAATTCGTCGTGCTGCTAAGCCAGCTGGACCTGGAGAAAGCCGCGTCGACGGTACAAGCCATGTCCATTGCCCAAAAAATCAGGACACGGCTGGCAGAGCCCTATTTTTCCAATCTCCGACAGGATCAGGACCATACGCTGCCCGCGGAATATTCCTGCACGCCCAGTATTGGCGTGGTGGTTTTCAATAACCACGAAGCCAACGAGGAGCAGGTTCTCAAGTGGGCGGACGCGGCCATGTATCATGCAAAGGAATCCGGCGGAAACCGGATTCTGTTTCACGACGACACCCCATAAACACGCAAGACCCCCACTACCAAGGAGCGCACGATCATGGCCAAAGGACAGCAACGCAAGAACAAGGAAGCTAAGAAGCCTAAAAAACAGAAGCCCGCTTCTGTCGCTTACTCTGTGCTATAGCGCACAGAGGCGGGGCGTGAAAAGGGACACACTACGGACTCTGAAGCTTGAGAGTACATGGGATTCATCCTGATGTTTTATCAACCACCCCGCTTTTGAGGAGTTCGTCATGATTGGTCTTTTGATCGTCATCATTCTCGTGATCGTCATCGTCAAGTTGATGTAGTTTTGTCTGGCATGTTGGCGTTTGGCTTGTGTTCACAGTGAGCACTTTAACCCTATGCAGCTCGAAATCCGGAATCTTGGAAGACTCTACGATCAGGGAAGGGGGCTGTCGCCAACCAGCTTTGAAATTAAATCAGGCGAACTGATCGCAATCGTCGGCCATAATGGCGCAGGCAAATCAACGCTGCTGAAGATACTGGCAAACTGGATTATCCCAGACAGTGGAACCTGCACGATTGACGGAGTTGACCTGAAAAACAGGACCGCCGTTGTCGGAAAGATCGGGTTCATTCCGGAAGTGCCCAATCTTTTCGATGCTTTTTCAATCGAATACAACCTTGGACTGTTTGCCAAACTCACCCAAACGCCGACTGTGCGCGTGGAAGAGATTCTGCAAGAGTTTGATCTGATCCCCTTTCGAAAAAGCAAGGTTCAGTCCCTCTCAAAGGGCATGAAACAAAGAGTCAGCATTGGGCGGGCATTGTTGGCGGACCCTCCAGTGCTTCTTCTGGACGAGCCCACCTCTGGCCTCGACTTCGAGATGACGCGAGAGATTTACCGGGTAATGGGCGCCATGCATGGCGACCGAAAAACGATTCTATTTACATCCCACAGGCCTGAAGAAATCAGGAATCTTGCAACGCGCATCCTCCTGCTCCATCAAGGCCACCTGATCTTCGATGGCACTGCCCAGGAATACTTTCGATCCAGCTTTCACGAAAATCTCTACGCATGATCACGAGAAACATCCTTATACTTGCATTCAACGACCTGGCTACTGCGCTCAAGAACAAGACATTTTTCCTCGTCCTCTTTATCCCCCTGTTTGTATTTTTCTCCATGAGTTTCATTGACCGGTTCGAATCTGACCCTGGCGTGGTAAGAATTGGCCTGATTCAACACCACACCTATGCGCCTGAAATCATAAAGCGTGTGAGCGCAGCAAAAAAATTCATGGAACTGATATGGGTTCAAAGTGAAACGGAAGGCGCGCAGCTACTATACAAGCACAAGATCGACGGGCTTTTGACACAAAGTGAAAATAAAACCAGCAGCCTTGCACTGCTGGTATTAAAAAAAGATTCATTGAAAACCCTCGCCATCGTGCAGCAGTTCTCTGCCTTGCAAAAAGTGGCAGAAGGCAGTGGCCCTGACTGGATTTCTGATATCACATCACTTCATCAAGGTGGCGTCCAAAGAGAGATTCTGCCAACCTGGGTCTTACTGTTGGTGCTGCTTGTTGGCTTCATTATTCTCCCCGCGCAAGTGGCCGATGAAAAAGAAAAACATTTGCTACTGGCCCTGCTCCAGACCCCCATTCATGAAGTGCAATGGCTGATTTCAAAACTGATTCTTGGCATGGTTTTAGTCTTCACTGCCGTCTTGCTACTTCACCTGCTGGGTAAATTTGGCCCCGTGAATGTGGTTGACTATGTGGCATTGATCGCAGTGGGCAGCTATTGTTTCAGCGCTTATGGCATTTTTCTGGGATTTCTCTGCCGCAACCAGGCCAGCGCCAGAACATTGGGCGTCATCTTTTACCTGCCGCATCTTCTTCCTGCTGCGATGTCGGATGTCTCACAGAAACTGACCGTTGTCGCTCCATTTCTGCCGTCCTACCAATTGTACAAACCCATTCAATCCATACTGCTGGACAACGGCAGGATTTCGGAGATGACGTTTGACTTGGCTTATCTGTTCATTTTAGGGTCACTCATGCTTTATTTTTCCTATCTTTTGATGAAACGGCGCTGGCTGATGTGAATTCCGGTCAATAGGTCGTGGATTGAAAGGATTGCGCTACGCTTCTGTCAGAAAAACGCTTACATCACTGAATCAATTCATTCCAGTTCGTGGTTGACCCCTAAAACTTGGAGTATCGTGTAGGTTTGTCAATTCATCCGGACGACACGCTTTACTTGCCGCGCTGATGTGTCACTTGCGCGACGATATCCGCGGCCGTAACACTTCCATGTCGCATTCCTGAGGTGCCCCTTGCTGGTTGGCAGTTACAACGGTTTCCTGGTGTTTTTTTCGCTGATTGTCGCCATACTGGCGTCATACACCGCGCTGGACATGGCCGGGCGCGTGGCGACCGCCCAGGGCCGTTCTTCGCGCTGGTGGCTGGCCGGTGGGGCCTGCGCCATGGGAACCGGAGTGTGGTCCATGCATTTTGTGGGCATGCTGGCTTTCAGTTTGCCCATACCCCTGGGTTTCGACCCCGCGATCACCTTGCTGTCATACGTGATCGCAGTCTTGTCTTCTGCGTTTGCCTTATGGGTTGTGTGCCAAAAATCGCTGCCCTGGCCGCGCCTAGCGCTGGCATCGCTGGTGATGGGGTTGGGGATTGCAGGCATGCATTACACCGGCATGGCGGCCCTGCGCATGTCTCCACCCATCCACTATGTTCCATCCCTGTTCATGCTATCCATCGTGATCGCATTCCTGGCATCGGGAGCGGCGTTGTGGATTGCCTTCAACCTCCGTCGCAATCTTCCCCAGGTTCGTTTGCGGCGTGCCATGGCTGCTGCGGTCATGGGTCTTGCCATTGCCGGAATGCATTACACCGGAATGCTGGCCGCCCAGTTTCCGCAGGGCAGCATTTGCGGTGCGGCGAATGGCGCATTGAATACCGGATGGATTGCACTGGCCATCATCATCATGACGCTGACGGTCATGTCACTTGCCCTGATCATCTCAGTGCTGGATTACCGTCTGGAGATGCGCACAAAGGAATTCAACCTCAATTTGCGCATTGCAGCCACCGCGTTTGACTCGCAGGAAAGCCTGATGATCACGGATGCCAATGGCGTCATCCTGCGGGTCAACCAGGCTTTCGTGGAATCAACGGGTTATTTGCCCGAGGAAGTCGTGGGGCAAACACCGCGACTGTTCAAGTCGGGGCTTCACAAGCCCGAGTTTTATCGCGCCATGTGGGACAGCATTTACCACAAGGGCGCCTGGCAGGGGGAAATCTGGGATAAACGCAAGAATGGTGAGACCTACCCGAAATTACTGACGATCTCCGCAGTCAAAGGAGACGATGGCGCCATCACCCACTATGTCGGCTCACACATTGACATTACTGAACGAAAGCGCATCGAACATGCACTGGAACGGCACACCCGGCTTTACGCCACCTTGAGTCAATGCAACAAGGCCATCGTGCATTGCACCGGCGAAGATGAATTGTTTCAGCAAATCTGCCTCGCCGCCGTGCAGTCCGGCGGAATGAAGATGGCATGGATCGGAAAAGCAGATCCAGACAGCAGAAAAATCATCCCGGTAGCGCAAGCCGGGGCAGGCACGGAATACCTGAATGAGATCGAAGTATCCATGGATGCGGCCACACCAAGAGGCCGTGGACCGGCAGGCAATTCGTTGCGCGAAAGGCAGCCCTTCTGGTGCCAGGACTTTCAAAATGACCCGACCACCGTTCCCTGGCGCGAACAGGGACTACAGTATGGCCTGGGTGCTTGCGCATCCTTGCCGTTATACAGAAATCAGCATGCCATCGGCGTTCTCGTGGTGTATGCCAGCGAGGCGCATGCCTTTGACGAGTTGACGCGCAACCTGCTGGTTGAAAT
>DAICZS010000038.1 GCA_027311025.1 Ferrovaceae bacterium | reverse complement strand
GCGCCCCCTGTTCCCCGAAGGTTTCTACAACGAAATCCAGATCATCGCCACGGTGATGTCCAGCAACAATGAAATCGATTCGGACATTCCTGCCATGATCGGCGCTTCAGCTGCCGTGGCGCTTGCTGGCGTGCCTTTCGACGGCCCCATCGGTGCCGCGCGCGTGGGTTATGACAATGGCGAATACATCCTCAACCCCACTGCAACCGAACTGACCACCTCGCAGATGAACTTGGTGGTGGCCGGTACCAGTGAAGCCGTGCTGATGGTGGAATCCGAAGCCAGCGAACTGCCCGAAGACGTTATGCTGGGTGCCGTGGTCTTTGGTCACCAGCAAATGCAGGTGGCCATCGACGCCATCAACGCGCTGGCCGATGAAGCCGGCAAGGATGCCTGGGACTGGCAGCCGCCCGTCAAGGATGAGGCCCTGATTGCGCGCATCAACGAGATAGCGCTCACCGACCTCAAGGCCGCCTACAGCATTCGCGCCAAGCAGGAGCGTACCGTGCGCGTGGGTGAAATCCGCAAGAAGGTGCTGGAAGCGGTGTTGCCGGCAGACGCCACTCCCGACGTCCAGAACCACGTCAAGAACCTCTTCGGCGACCTCGAGGCGCGCCTCGTGCGCACCCAGATCCTGGATGGCGAACCGCGCATTGACGGCCGCGACACTCGCACCGTGCGCCCCATCACCATTCGCGTGGGCGTGTTGCCGCGCACCCACGGGTCCGCCCTGTTCACGCGTGGCGAAACCCAGGCCCTGGTGGTTGCCACGCTGGGCACCGGCCGCGACGAGCAGATCATCGATGCGCTGCAGGGCGAGTATAAAGACCGCTTCATGTTGCATTACAACTTCCCGCCCTATTCCACGGGTGAAACCGGACGCGTGGGTAGCCCCAAGCGTCGTGAAATTGGCCATGGCCGTCTTGCCAAGCGCGCCCTCGTGGCCACGCTGCCCACTCCGGAAGAGTTTGGTTACACGTTGCGCGTGGTTTCTGAAATCACCGAGTCCAACGGTTCCAGCTCCATGGCGTCGGTTTGTGGCGGCTCGCTGGCCCTGATGGACGCTGGCGTCCCGGTCAAGGGCCATACCGCAGGTGTGGCCATGGGCCTCATCAAGGAAGGCAACCGCTTTGCGGTGCTCACCGACATTCTAGGGGATGAAGACCACCTGGGCGACATGGACTTCAAGGTGGCCGGCACCGACCGTGGGGTCACCGCGCTGCAGATGGACATCAAGATCACCGGCATCACCAAGGAAATCATGCAGGTGGCCCTGGCCCAGGCCAAGGAAGCGCGCATGCACATCCTTGGCATCATGAAGCAGGCCGTTCCCGATTCGCGTCAGGAACTGTCCACCTACGCCCCGCGCATCATCACCATCAAGATCAACCCGGAAAAAATCCGCGACGTGATCGGCAAGGGCGGTGCCGTGATTCGTGCCCTGACGGAAGAGACGGGCACCACCATCGACATCCAAGACGACGGTACCGTCAACATTGCTTGCCTCAGTTCTGAAGCTGGCGCGTTGGCCAAGAAGCGCATCGAAGAGCTGACGGCCAACGTGGAAGTGGGTAAGGTTTACGAGGGCACCGTGCTGAAGTTGCTGGATTTTGGCGCTATCGTCAGCGTGCTGCCGGGTCGCGACGGCCTGTTGCACATCTCGCAGATTGCCAACGAGCGGGTCAACGCCGTGGCGGACCACCTCAAGGAAGGCCAGCAGGTCAAGGTCAAGGTGCTGGAAGCCGACGAAAAAGGCCGCCTGCGCCTGAGCATGAAGGCCTTGCTGGAACAGGCAGCCACCGAGCAGCCGGCACAGCAATAAGCCCCCGGTTGGTGCATTTCAGCCAGAATCTGGTTGAATTGCACCACCAGCGGCAATGATGGCAACGGCCCCAATCGGGGCCGTTGCCACAAAAAAAAGCCGGATTCTGTTTAAGAATCCGGCAACTAGATCCACAATAGGAGGCATCCACATCAACCCGCTTGATCCTCGGTAGGAAAATAGAGCATTTATCGTGCCAGCCAGGGCGGGAGGGCTTGCCTTAGCTGTGACGGGAATTGCTGTGATGGATCCACCGGATCCTTTGATCGGGTGAGGCTTCTTTGGAGTGCCCAGATGCCTGCAGCGCCACTACAAAGTATGCCCTTTCAGATCACACAAACCCTGACGGTACTTTTCCTCGGAATCTTCAACTGGTTATGCATCTATTCTTGCATGAATGAAATGTGAGATGATGGGTCCGCATGATCGCTCATGCCAACGAAGCCAAAAAAAAACCCTTCAACAGAAGGGATAGCCTGAAAGAATAAAAAGGCTTAAAAGAGGGGTAAATGGTCGCAAGTCCTAGTAGGACTGCGACCATTTATCATTCTAAATAAGAGTTATTCTCAATACAAGCGTTTCTAAGGGCTTCCTTGTCACAATTGCCCCTGCTGCTTGACGACGGTCAAGATTTCCCTTGGGACCCCTGCCGTCCGCCCGGCAAAATCACTTCACCATGGCCAGCGCCTTTTCGAAACGGTCTTTGTTGATGAGCATTTTCGCGGATTCTGCAGCAGCTGCCTTTTTGGCCTCTTCCAGGTTGGCGGGTTTGCCCACCTGTACCACGGCCACCATGCCCATGGTGCGGTGCACCTGGCACACCACCAGATAGACACCCTCCTTCGTCATTTTGACGGAGACTGGCGTGTCGGGTTTACCTTGCCAGGATTCTGCCCCAGGCGGCACCAGAAGCGAAATACTGGTATGGCCCGCTTTTTGTTCAGGAACAAAAGTCACCGTATCCCCGACTTTGGCCTTGGTATATACGGGGTAAAAGGTAAGGGATGTCTTGTCCGGTGCCGCAGTCATCATCTTGACTTCGATGTTTGCGGCCACGGAGCCCATCGACAGGAAAATTGCAACCAGCAGGAATGTTGTTTTGAATGTTTTCACGATCGGCCCCCCTCTCGATATTGAATCGAACGGAATTCGCCGTCCTTGGTGTTTTGTGTGGCGGCGGTTGTGGGGAAGGGCCTATAGACTGCGGTACGACCAGCCTGCAGGCTGGTTTCCCTGAGATCATTGTAGGCGCAGCGCGGCGAAGCGTCAAAACGCGCCTGTAGTTAACAATCAGGATTGCACGCCCTCCAACCGGATGCGGTACTTTTCCATGCGATAGCGCAAGGTCATGCGGGTAATGCCCAGGCGTCGCGCTGCTTCAGAAATGTTGCCCCCGCTTTCCGTCAGGGCCTGCTGAATCAGGGTTCGTTCGGCATCCCCCAACGTCACGCCACGCCAGCCTTCCGGAATGGCCTGGGCATCGTCCTGGGGTCTGGCAGGAAGAGCAAATGCCGTCGCTGTTAGCGGCGCGCCCCCCGAGAGCAGGACGGCGCGCTCCGTCAGGTGCTTGAGTTCTCGAACATTTCCCGGCCAGGAGTAGCTTGCAAGGGCCCCCAAGGCATCCTCGCTGAAGCGGGGTGGGGGTAGCCGGTAACGCTGCGCCGTCTGCTGGGCATAGTGGTGCGCCAGCAGCAGGATGTCCTCGCCGCGTTCGCGCAGAGCGGGCAACACCAAAGTCAGGACGTTGAGCCGGAAATACAGGTCGGAACGAAATTCTCCTTGTTCCACCTGCTGACGCAGGTCCCGATTGCTAGCTGCCACGAAGCGGGCATGGATGGGCCGTTCATGCACCGATCCCACGCGACGCACCCGGCGCCGTTCGATCACGGTCAGCAGTTTGGCTTGCAGGTCGAGTGGCAACTCACCGATTTCGTCCAGAAACACCGTGCCGTTCTCGGCGGCTTCCAGCAACCCAGTGCGCGCCTGCATGGCACTGGTGTAAGCCCCTTTTTCGTGACCAAACAGCTCTGCCTCGATTAGGTCGCGCGGCAGTGCGGCGCAGTCCACATGGATGAAGGGCGCATCATGATTGGCGCTTTCCTGGTGCAGCAAATGCGCTACCACATCCTTGCCTGAGCCGGTTTCGCCCTGAATCAGGACGGTAGGTCCCGCGCTATCCACTCCGGAGAGCTTGCCCAGTTGCTGGATTTGCTGTCGCAGCGCGCTCAGTGCCGGGCTTTCGCCCAGCAGGGCTACCCCTTCCCGGGTACGCGTCTCGCGTTCACGCGACCGGGAGAGTTGCTGCTGCAGGCCATTGCGGTGCAGGGTGGCCGCCACGGCCATCACCATTTCCTCGAGATCGATGGGTTTCTTGAGGTAATCGGCGGCGCCCAGCTTCATGGCACGCACCGCATCGGCCACTTCCCCGAAGGCCGTCATCACCACCACGGGAACCGGATGCTCGTCTCGCCCCTGCAGCAACTGGGGCAGCCGTTCCAGGCCATCGCCATCGGGCAGGCGCAGATCGAGCAACACGAGATCGGGGGCGTCCTGCATGGCGCGTGCCACGCCTTCGCCCAGCGTCGTGGTGAGGGTGCAGGCGTATCCATCCTGTTCCAGGCGCTTGACCACCGCCCGGGCAAACAGGACTTCATCCTCGATGATCAGAATGCGTGCCGTGCTCATGCGTGGGGTAACCATAACAGGGCCTGGGTTCCCCCTTCGGGGCGAAGGGCAAACTGTACACCGCCGCCGTGGATTTCAAACACCTTGAGCGCGAAAGGAATGCCCAGTCCCGTGCCGGCGCGCTTGGTGGTGGGGCCGGGTGTCAGCTTGCCCGCTTCGGGGGCGTAGGACAGCCCCGCGCCCTCATCGCACAGGGTGAGCGTGATGCGCTGGGCATCGGCGCCCAGAGCTATCGTAACAGTCCCGCCGGGCGGCGAGGCCTCGATGCTGTTGACTAGCAGCCCGTGTATGGCCTGCTCCACGAGTTCCGGATCGATCGGAGCCGACAGCCGGATTTCGGGGTTTTGCAGGACCATATGCACGCCGCGATGCCGCGCCAGGGTTTCGGTCATAGCCATCAGGTCGGTGAGGAGCGGCACGAGCGCGGTGTCCTGCCGCTGGGCTTCGAGAGGATGCAGGTACGAGAGCAGGGATTCGGTCCAGCGCTCAAGGCGATCGCAACTGTCCATGATGCCCTGTAGGCCCTCGCGCATTTCTGGGGACAGGTCCGGATTGCGCAGGACCTGGGCGGTGGCACGGATGCTGGCGAGCGGATTGCGGATGTTGTGGGCCACGATGGGTACCAGCGACCCCAGCGTGGCCTGGCGTTCTGCGCTGACTAGGGCCTTGCGGCTTTGCGCCAAGTCGTCGGCCATCTGGTTGATGGCATCGGCCAGCGTGACGAGCTCCAGCGCCCCCTGGCGTGGCACAGGGTGCGCCAGCTCGCCTGCTGCCAGCACCCGGGTGAACTGCAGCACCTGCGAGAGGGGTTGCAGGAAATGGGTGCGCAGGAAACGCTGGGTGAGCAGCCACAGGCCGAAGGCCAGTAAAATGGGAACGACCAGCAGCAGGGGGGTGTAGCGGGCGAGGGAAGCCAGTTTTTGTTGCAGAGTGTCCTGCTGTTGCGCGAGAAGATGGTCAATCTGGCCGAAGGCCGCCTCGTAGGCGCGGATGCCGCCGGATTCAAGGTCGATGTCCATGACCCGCTGCAACAGGTGTTCGTCAGAGGGCACTGGGCCGAAAGCCACCAGGTCCGTATGCAGGTAGATTTCGCGGTAGGAGCGCTTGAGCTCATTGACCGCATTGGCCTCATCCCCCGGACGCGCGCTCTCAGTCAGGCGTTTCAATCCCGCCTCGATTTGCAGGCCAAACGCGCGGTATTGGGATTGGGCCTGGGGGTCGTCCAGGAAGGCGGCATCGAAGACTTCCTTCATCTGCCGGTAGAGGGTGCCACGCATGGCGTCCACCTCGTGCAGCATGGACTGTAGGCGCAGGGACTCTTCCGTTGTGGTTTGCCACAGGTATAATCCACCTGCCCCCAGGACACTGGTACAGAACACCAGCGCCAGATAAATGGCAGAATAGCGTAGCGTGATCTGCTGGAGTGAGCGGGGCAGGTCCATGGAATGAGTTAGTCTATCAGAAGCCGCTTGTGTTAGAATGCGCCGTTTAGGTGGGTCGTGTCGGCCCTCGATTGTTCACTTCGGTTCAATGTCATGGCAGAAGCAACTCTCAAGCAATTTGCACCCTACGTCCCCAAAAAAGGGGAGGCGTACATGAACAAGAAGCAACTGGAGCATTTCCGCCGGTTGCTGGAAGGTTGGAAGTCTGAATTGGGCGAAGACATTGATCGCACCGTACACACCATGCAGGACGAAGCTACCGTTTTTGCCGACCCCAATGATCGCGCCAGCCAGGAATCAGACATGGCGCTGGAATTGCGCAATCGTGATCGGGAACGCAAGCTCATCAAAAAAATCGATGAGACCATCGCCAAGATCGATGCGGGCGACTATGGCTACTGCAACACCTGCGGGGTCGAGATCGGGCTCAATCGCCTGCAGGCCCGCCCTACGGCAAGCCTGTGTATCGACTGCAAGCAACTGGAAGAAATGCGTGAGCGTCAAGTGGCCAAGTAAGCCACTGCCGCAACCGATCCGCTCAAAAACCACATCGGACGATGTGGTTTTTTTATGGACGTAGCAGCGCCCATTGAAGTTCCCATTCCGCCAGGGGCGAGCGCTTGAAACCGCTTTTGGCAAACTGCTGCCAGCGTCCGATGATGTAGCACAGCAAGGCGTTGGCGTAAGCACTGGTTGAGGTGTTGGGCGGCACTTCGGCACCGCTTGCCGCCATGCGCAGGCTTTGGCGCAGGGTGGCCTCCAGCCGGTCGTGGACCTGGTTGATGCGCGCCTGCAGACGCTCGTTTTCGTGGACTAGAGCGTCGCCGATCAGCACCCGCGTCATGCCCGGGTTTTTGTCTGCAAAAGCCAGCATCAATGCCATCGTCGATTCCACCTGGTCCAGCCCCCGGGGCTTTTCGGCGAGAATGCGGTTGATGCGGCTGAACAGGGTTTCCTCAATGAATGAGATGAGGCCCTCGAACATCTGGGCCTTGCTGGCAAAGTGGCGATACAGGGCAGCTTCAGACAGGTCCAGCCGCCGTGCCAGATTGGCCGTGGTGATTTTTTCCGCCTGGGGTTGTTCCAACATGGACGCCAGCGTCTGCAGAATCTCGTTGCGCCGTTCACCGGGTTTTGTGGTCACGCTCATCACTCCTTGGCATGCTCTATGGGTGGGCAATTCAGAGCGGATGGTAACACCACCCTGTGAAAGGTGGGCACCCGGCCATGCTAGAATGGCCGCATTTAATACGCGCTACCCTACTGACTTAAGGATAAGATTGTGGCAGGACATTCCAAGTGGGCCAATATCAAGCACAAGAAAGCCGCGACTGATGCCAAGCGTGGCAAGATTTTTACCCGGCTGATCAAGGAAATCACGGTGGCCGCCCGTATCGGTGGCGGCGATGCAGGTAGCAACCCCAGGCTGCGCCTGGCCGTGGACAAGGCCTTCGATCAGAACATGCCCAAGGACACCGTGGAGCGCGCCATCAAGCGCGGCAGCGGTGACCTTGAAGGTGTGAATTACGAAGAGATGCGCTATGAGGGTTACGGCATCAATGGCGCGGCCGTCATGGTGGATGCCCTGACGGACAACAAAACGCGGACCGTCGCCGACGTGCGCCATGCCTTCAGCAAGTTTGGCGGCAACCTCGGCACCGACGGCTCGGTGGCCTTTCTGTTTACCCACTGCGGCCAGATGATCTTTCCCCCCGGCACGGATGAAGACCGGCTCATGGAGGCGGCCCTGGAAGCCGGGGCCGACGACGTGGTGCCCCACGAAGATGGCAGCATCGAGGTGGTGACCCCACCTTACGAGTTTTCCACCATCAAGGCGGCGCTGGAGAAGGCCGGGTTTACGGCAGCGTTTGGCGAAGTCACGATGAAGCCGCAGAACGAGACCGAGTTCACCGGCGACGATGCGGTGCGCATGCAGAAGTTGCTGGACGCGCTGGAAAACCTGGACGATGTTCAGGCGGTGTACACCACCGCCGTGTTCACCGCATAACCCTGCTGATAAGGAGACGCTCATCCGCATCTTGGGGATTGATCCGGGGCTTCGGATCACAGGATTTGGCGTAATCGACACGGCCACCGCAGGGCGCGGGCTGCAGTACGTGGTGAGCGGCTCCATCCGCAGTCCCCAGCAGGCCCCCTTGCCGGAACGCCTGAAAACCCTGTTCGATGGCATGACCGAAGTCATCGACGCACACCAGCCCGATGTCGTTGCCGTGGAGATCGTATTCGTGAACGTCAATCCGCAATCCACCCTGTTGCTGGGACAGGCGCGCGGCGCCGTCATTGCCGCTGCCGTGGCGCAAGGACTGCCGGTGGCGGAATATACGGCACTGCAGATCAAGCAGGCCGTGGTGGGCCATGGCCATGCGCGCAAGGAGCAGGTGCAAACCATGGTGATGCGCTTGTTGCAACTGGCCGAAGCACCCCCTCCCGATCCTGCCGATGCACTGGCCTGTGCCATTCGTCACGCGCACGAGGGACGACAGCCGGCAGCGCGTCCGCTTGCGGGCCTGAAAATGCGACGCGGTCGCCTGGTGCTGCGATGATTGGCCGCCTGTCCGGCATCCTGCTGCAAAAAAATCCTCCCCAGATTCTGCTGGAAGTGCAGGGCGTGGGTTATGAGGTGGATGTGCCCATGAGTACCTTCTACGATTTGCCCGCACCAGGGCAGCCGGTGGCGCTGTTCACCCACCTCGTGGTGCGTGAGGATGCCCACCTGCTCTTTGGTTTTCTCACCGAAGCCGAACGCGCGCTGTTCCGCCAGCTGTTGAAGATCAGCGGCGTGGGGCCGCGCCTTGCGCTCTCGGTGTTGTCGGGCCTCTCGGTGACTGATCTGGCAGATGCCGTGGCACGCCAGGACAGCGCACGACTGACCCGGATTCCCGGGGTAGGCAAAAAAACCGCCGAACGCCTGCTGCTGGAGCTCAAGGAAAAGCTGGTCCCATTGACCAGCGTCGCGCCGGCTGCGGGCGGGTCTGCAACCGGTACCAACGAGATCAGCCATGCCTTGGCAGGCCTTGGCTATAATGACCGCGAAACCAGCTGGGCCATCAAGCAGCTGCCGGCGGCATTGTCCCTGGAAGAAGGCATCCGGCAGGCCCTGAAGCTGCTGTCCCGCATGGAATGACATGATCGAAACCGACCGACTGATGGCTGCCGCACCGGCTTCGCCCCAGGAAGAAATCCTGGAACGCGCACTCCGGCCACGCCAGCTGGACGATTATGTGGGGCAGGAAAAAATCCGTGCCCAACTGGAAATCTTCATCGAGGCTGCCAGGCGCCGCAAGGAGCCGCTCGACCACACCCTGCTGTTTGGACCCCCGGGCCTAGGCAAGACCACGCTGGCGCACATTATTGCGCGCGAAATGGGCGTCAACCTGCGCCAGACTTCAGGGCCGGTGCTGGAACGCGCCGGTGACCTTGCGGCCATCCTCACCAACCTCGATCCCAACGATGTGCTGTTCATCGACGAGATTCACCGCCTCAATCCGGTGGTGGAGGAAATCTTGTACCCGGCGCTCGAGGATTACCAGATCGACATCATGATTGGCGAGGGGCCTGGCGCGCGTTCCGTCAAGCTCGACCTGCCGCCGTTCACGCTGATTGGGGCCACCACGCGTGCGGGCATGCTGACCAACCCCCTGCGTGACCGTTTTGGCATCGTGGCGCGCCTGGAATTTTATACGGTGGATGAGCTGGCCCATATCGTGGCCCGCTCCGCCCGCCTGCTGGAAATGGTCATCGATGCCAGTGGCACCACTGAAATTGCGCGGCGCTCGCGCGGCACCCCGCGCATCGCCAACCGCCTGTTGCGCCGGGTGCGCGACTATGCCGAGGTCAAGGCTGCGGGTGAAGTCACCCGCAGCGTGGCCGATGCAGGCCTGCTCATGCTAGACGTGGACACCATGGGGCTGGATCTGATGGACCGCAAGCTGCTGCTGACGGTCATCGAAAAGTTTGCCGGCGGCCCGGTGGGCGTGGATAATCTCGCAGCTGCCATTGGTGAGGAACGCGACACCATCGAGGACGTGCTGGAACCTTATTTGATCCAGCAAGGCTACCTGCAGCGCACCACGCGCGGCCGGGTGGCTACGGCGCTTGCCTATCAGCATTTCGGGTTGCCCGGCAACACAGGCAGCGCGTCCCTATTGTAGGTTGTGCCATGAAGCCCAACAAAACCACGGTGCCCTTGCGCATCTACCACGAAGACACGGATTCAGGCGGAGTGGTGTACCACGCCAACTACCTGCGCTACATGGAACGCGCGCGTACCGAATGGCTGTGCGAGCGCGGTTTCGACCACGACCGTGTGGCCCGCGAAGTGGGCATCCTGTTCGTGGTTCGTTCGCTCGACATCAAGTTCTTGCGCCCCGCACGCCTAGGTGATTATTTGCAGGCCAGCGCGGAACTGGTGGAAATGCGCCGCGGTCTGATGGCCTTCGACCAGCGGGTGACCTGCGGCGACACAGAACTGGCACGCGCCACGGTGCGGGTGATCAGTGTCAGCCTCGAAAATTTCAAATCGGTCAGCGTGCCCGACAGCATGCGCCTTGCCTTGGGAGTGGATGCGTGAACGTTACTACGGATATTTCATTGCTGTCTCTGGTCACGAACGCCAGCGTGCTGGTGCAGATTGTCATGGGTCTGCTGCTGGTGGTGTCGCTGATGTCGTGGTCCTACATCTTCTCGAAGATGCTGACTGTGCGTCGCGCGCGGCGCGAAACCGCCCAGTTTGAAGAAAGCTTCTGGAGCGGCACCGACCTTAATACGCTTTATCAGCGCACGGCGGCCAACAGCGCCGACACGGGCTCGCTGGAGCGGATATTCGAAGCTGGGTTTCGCGAGTTTCTGCGTCATCGCACCGGCGGCACGCAGGAGGCCACCGCAGTCACCAGTGGGGTGCAGCGTGCCATGAAGGCCACCTTCCAACGCGAAATGGATGCCCTGGAATCCCATCTGGCCTTTCTGGCCACCGTAGGTTCGGTCAGTCCCTATGTGGGCCTGTTTGGCACGGTGTGGGGCATCATGAACGCGTTTCGGGGGCTGGCCAACGTGGGTCAGGCCACGCTGGCCCACGTTGCGCCAGGCATTGCGGAGGCCTTGGTGGCGACGGCCATGGGTCTGTTTGCCGCAATTCCGGCGGTGGTGGCTTACAATCGCTATGCGCACGAAATTGACCGCCTTGCCATCCGCTTTGAAAGCTTCATGGAAGAGTTTTCCAATATCCTGCAACGGCAGATCAAACCCACCAACGGACGCTAGGCCATGCTTCGCAAACCTCGCCGCATGATGAGCCAGATCAATGTGGTGCCCTACATTGACGTGATGCTGGTGCTGCTGGTGATTTTCATGGTGACGGCTCCCCTCATCAATCCCGGCCAGGTGGACTTGCCCTCGGTGGGCCAGAATCTGGCCGAACCGCAACAGCCCATCCAGGTGACCTTGCGTCTGGACGGCAGCCTCAGCGTGGTGGACCCCCTGAAGGGGCAAGGTGAGACGCCGGTGGCCCGCGGCCAGCTGGTCGCGCTGCTTAAGGCCAGTCAGGCCAGCCAGCCCAACCAACCGGTCGTCATTGCGGCGGATCGCAACGTGCGTTATGAAGAGGTGCTGCGCCTGATGGATTTGTTGAAACAGGCTGACGTCAAGCGGATCGGGCTGCTGGCGCGACCGAGGTCCAGTTGAATCGGCCCCTTTCCGCCGCACGCGGGGTGAGCCCCTGGGCCTGGGTGCTGGCCGTTACGGTGCATGTCCTGTTTGTGATGGTGCTGGTGTTTGGGGTGGCCTGGCAGCATCAGGTGGTGGCCCCGGTGGAGGCCGAACTTTGGTCCGAATTACCGCCCGTTCCGGCAACGACCAACAAGCCGCCCATGCCCCAACCGGCGCAGTCGCCGGCACCCGCGCCGCCACAGCCCGCACCAGCCAAGCCGGTGCAACCGGCACCGCCTCCCACCCCCTCGGCTGCGGACATCGCCCTCAAGAAAAAGCAGGAAAAGGAACTTGAGGCAAAAAAACAGACTCAGAAACGGGAACGCGCCGTGGCCGACGAAATCCGCCAGCAACGCGCCGAAGCCCTGAAGGAACAGCAACAGGAGGAGGCGCAGCGCAAGAAGGCTGCGCAGCTTGCCAAGGCGGCCCAAGATGCGAAAGCCGCACTGATTGACCGCTACAAGCTGGCCATCATCAACAAGATACGGGGCAACACCGAAGTTCCCGAGGGCGTGCCCAGCGGCACGACCCTGGAGGTGGACCTCACCGTCCTGCCCACGGGCGAAGTCATGATGCCGGTCAGGATCGTCAAGTCGAGCGGCAACGTGCTCTACGACCAGGCCGTGGTTCGCGGTATCATGCTCTCCCAGCCGCTGCCGCTTCCGGCCGAACCGGAATTACGCCGGGAGTTTCGGATGACCCATTTACAGTTGAAACATGAAAAATAACCTGATTCGTTTCGTTACCCTTCTGATGTTTTTTGCAGCGTTTTCCTCCAGGGCCGACATCACACTGGAAATCGTGACCCAGGGGACCCATCAGATTCCCATCGTGATCCTGCCCTTTGCCAACGAAAGCATGGGCGACAAGGCGCTAACCCCCATCGTGGGGGCGGATCTCACGCGCTCCGGACTGTTTTCCGTATTGGACGCCACGGATGTGAAGCCTGCGCCGGCCGACGTGGAAGACGTGCGCTGGGATGACTGGCGCAATCGCCACGCCGACTATCTGGTGGTGGGCAACGTGCAGGAACTGCCCAACCGTCTCATGGAAGCACGTTTTCGGCTGGTGGACGTGAATACCCAGATGGCACGCCTGAACGTGGCGTTTCAGGGCACCCACGAACAGTACCGGATGGTGGCGCACCACATTGCTGACGCCATTTTCGAAAACCTCACCGGCGACAAGGGTATGTTCAGCACCCGGATTGCCTTCATCACCAAGAATGGCAACAGGCGCAGCCTCAAAGTGGCGGATAGCGATGGTTTCAACGAACAGACCATGCTGACGGCCAATGAGCCCATCATTTCGCCGCGCTGGTCACCCGACGGCAAGCGCATGGCCTACGTGACCTTCGAGCTGAAGCGGCCGATGGTGGTGGTGCAGACGCTTGCCACCGGGGCGCGCAAGATCGTGGCAAGCTTCAAGGGCAGCAACAGCGCCCCCGCTTGGACCCCGGATGGCAAGGAGCTTGCCGTGGTCCTGACCAAGGACGGCCATTCGCAGATCTACATGATCAATGCGGATGGCACGGGGCCAGTGCGGCGCCTGCTCACCAGCAGCGGGATTGACACCGAGCCAGTGTTTTCCGCTGACGGCCAGATGCTGTATTTCACCTCGGATCGCGATGGCGGGCCGCAAATCTACCGGGTGTCCGCCACCAACAGCGGGGAAGTGCCCCAGCGGCTGACCTACGGCAGCACCTATGCCGTGTCGCCGCGGCTGAGCCCGGACGGCAAGCTGATGACCTATGTACAGCGCAGCGAGGGCCAGTTTCATGTGATGTTGCAGGACCTCACCAACGGCCAGACCCAGGTGATGACCGACACGTCGCTGGACGAATCGCCCACTTTTGCACCTAACGGCAAGTACATTTTGTACTCGACAGAGGTGCAGGAACGCGGAATTCTTGCTATCGTTAGCACTGACGGACGCGTCAGACAGAAATTGACGACTCAAACCGGAGATGTTTATGAGCCGGTTTGGGGTCCGATCCAGTAAACCGATTTTGGGGATGAACCGTTAGCTGCCCGGGTGCTGCTATACGCCCCTTGGAGACGACTCGACTTACCCCCGCTCAAAAATAGAGGATCAACATGAAAAAAACGATACTTGCACTAGCAGTGACCAGCGTTCTGGCCGCCTGCAGCTCCACCCCTCCCGCATCCACTTCCGCTCCGGCCGCTGAAAAGACCGCCGCTCCGGCTGCCGTCGCTCCAGCTGCTCCGGCTTCTGAGCCCGTGAAGCAGGCACTATACCCCGCTAAAGGCGTGGGTGGCGCCTTGGGTCAGCGAGGCATTTATTACGATTTCGACAAGTATGCCGTTAAGGACCAATACAAGCCGGTCGTGGATGCCCACGGCGACTTCCTGGTGAGCCACAGTGCCGCCAAGGTTACCCTGCAGGGTAACTGCGATGAGCGTGGTAGCCGCGAATACAACCTGGGGCTGGGCCAACGTCGTGCCGACAGCGTGCGTAAAGTACTGGCCGCCAAGGGCGTGAAGGACAGCCAGATGGAAACCGTCAGCTACGGCAAGGAAAAGCCCCGCAATCCTGGCCACAACGAGGCTGCCTGGGCTGAAAACCGTCGCACCGACATCGTCTACCAAGGCGAGTAATTGTTGAAAAGGCAAGCGTTTTGTCAGGCCCCGGGGCTTCTCGGGGCCTTGGTCTTCTTGTTGCTGGCATGCGCCACATCGCAGGCCGGTCTTTTCAGTGACGACGAGGCCCGTCAAGGATTGGCCGATCTCAGGGCACAGCAGGAGATCCTGAGCAAGCAGCAACAAACCCTGGACGAACGCATCACCCGGATGGAGTCTGCCCTGCAGAGCTATCCCGATACCGTCAACAAGCTCGATACTCTCAGTCAGGATCTAGCCCAGTTGCGCGGCAAGCTCGACGTGCTGGGTAACCAGATTGACACCGTGGACAAGCATGTCCACGAGTTATACCTCGATCTGGATTCCCGTTTGAAGTTGCTGGAAGCGGCGGCCAAGCCTGCAGATCCAGCTGCGCCTGCGTCAGGCGCAGCTGTGGCCCCGGCAGCAAACGAGGCCGGAGCGCCTTCCGAAGCCTACGACAGCGCCTTGATGGCATTCAACAAGGGCAATTACGCGAGTTCGCTCAAGCAGTTTCAAGCATTCCTGAAAGCCAACCCCAAGGACCCCAAGGCAGTCAATGCCCTTTACTGGGTAGGCATGAATCAGTTGTCCCTGAAGGATTACAAGGGCGCCCGGGCTACCAATCAGGAGCTCTACAAAAGCCATCCGGAATCCAGCAAGGCACCTGACGCGTTACTCAACCTCGCCAGCGCCTGGACGGGGCTGGGCGACACAACCAATGCCAGGGCCACCCTGAAGATCCTGCTGAACAAGTATCCTGGCAGCCCTGCAGCGGCCAAAGCCAAGGCGCGGATGCAGGAGCGTTGACCCATTAGTAACGCAAAGTTATAATTGGAGATTGCGTTGGGTCGTTAGCTCAGTTGGTAGAGCAGCGGACTTTTAATCCGTTGGTCGCAGGTTCGAGTCCCGCACGGCCTACCAGTTTTTTCAGTCATGGTTGTACCCGCATGGGTCGTTAGCTCAGTTGGTAGAGCAGCGGACTCTTAATCCGTTGGTCGAAGGTTCGAATCCTTCACGGCCCACCATGTATTACAAGGTGTGTTCCGGAGACATGGTTTACAGTTTATTCCGGAGACATGCTTAACACTTTACACCCGAATGGGTTCTTGCCGGGTTCCACCCGGCAGGAGTCCAGGTCAAAGAACCCGAGGTCGTAATCCATAAAGGCGACGGACCAGATTCCGTCGCCCACTTCCTTGATGCCGACTTTCTGTCCGGCAAACACGACACTGAAGTTCACTTTCTTTCGCTTCAGGCAGATCCGGCCACAACGCGTCACGATCACCGATTGGTCATGGAAGGGGTAATCCACGTCGGGTAAACCCCTGTATGCCCTACTGGAAGGCCTGTAGATGTCGCCCGGCCGCTTCATGTCCAAAGCTTGGTGCGGCCTTTCATAGTTGTATTCCCGCAGGAAGCGATCGAACTTCTCCTGCTGCTGCAGCAAGTTATTCCCCGCTGGTTTGGTGGTGGCCTTTTTGAGGGTCAGGTGCATGCGCTCATGACGACCGTTTTGCTCGGGATGCCCTGGAGCGATGCGTTCAATTTCGATTCCCAGGCGCAGCCACCATACGGAGAGCTTGCTCAAGCCGTGCAGGGCCTGCGCAGAAGCGAAGGGCACCCCATTGTCGGAACGGATGCGGTCGGGCAACCCGTATTCCCTGAACAGGTGCTCAAATACGGTGAAGGCGTGCTGCTCTTTGGTGCTCTCCTGGCCTTCGCAGCCGATCAGGAAACGGGTGGCATAGTCAGTGACGGTCAGGGGGTAGCAATACCTGTGATCGCCCAGCATGAACTCCCCTTTGTAGTCCACGCACCACAGCTGGTTAGGCGCGCTCACTGAATGCAGCGGTGTTCCCTTTGCCCGATAGCGACGCTTGCGAGGGGAAGTCACCAGGCCGTTCCGTGCCAGGACGGCATGAACGGTGCTCGTGGCAGGCGTATGAACCTCAGGATATTGCCTGAGCAGGCGCTCGCGGATCTTGGGGGCACCCCAGTCAGGCCATTCCTTTTTGAGCTGAATGATCAGGCTCTCGATCTGGAACGGGAGCTTGTTGGCATGCCGGTAGGGGCGCCGGCTCCGATCAGTGAAGGCTTCCGTTCCCGATTTCTCGTAGCGATCAATCAGGCTGTGGCCGGTAACCCGGGATATCCCGAATTCCCGGCACAGGGGAGCGATCTTCTCGCCTTCAAGGTATCGGGCTATGAATCTCAGTCTTTCATCCATTTTTTGACATTCCTTCCATGGCATAGCAGGTCACCTCCTATGCCAAACTGTAAAGAATGTCTCCGGTATGATGTGTAAACCATGTCTCGGTAACTACAACAAGGTGTGTTCCGGAGACATGCTTAACACTTTACACCCGAATGGGTTCTTGCCGGGTTCCACCCGGCAGGAGTCCAGGTCAAAGA
>DAICZS010000037.1:3389-17520 GCA_027311025.1 Ferrovaceae bacterium | reverse complement strand
CCGAAGAGCAGGCCCCGGTGGTCGAACTGGTGTTCACGCGGCTGCACGCCGGCGGCAAGTTCGACAAGGGCGCGGGCGGCGCCTACAGCTTTTCGGGCGGCCTGCACGGCGTGGGGGTGTCGGTCACCAATGCGCTGTCCACCCGCCTGGAAGTCACCGTCAAGCGTGAGGGAAAGGTGCATCGCATCGTCTTCGCCGATGGCGATGTGGTTGAAAAGCTCAAGGCCATCGGCAGTTGCCCGGCTGCAGAAACGGGTACGGAAGTACGCGCCTATCCCGACCCGCGCTATTTTGATTCTCCCCATGTATCCCTGGTGGAGCTTGAACGCTCCCTGCGTGCCAAGGCCGTGCTGCTGCCAGGCGTCAACGTGCTGCTGCATGTGGAAAAGGACAAGGAAGCGCCCACGCGCACCTGGCATTACCCGGAAGGGCTCAAGGGTTACCTGGAAGAGCTGACCGACCAGCAGGAACCGGTGGCTCCTGTTTTTACGGGCGAACGCTATGTGGAGCATCGCTCCGACTCGGACAGCTTTGCCGAAGGCGAGGGTGCGGCCTGGGCCTTTGCCTGGCATGAGGCCAGCGCCGGCCAGGGTGAATCCTACGTCAACCTGATTCCCACGGCCGCGGGCGGCACCCACGAGGCGGGCCTGCGCAGCGGCGTATTCGAGGCCGTCAAATCCTTCATCGAACACCATGGCCTGCTGCCACGAGGTGTGCGCTTGCAGATGGAGGACGTCTCGGCACGCCTGCACTATGTGCTCTCCACACGCATCCTGGACCCGCAGTTTCAGGGCCAGACCAAGGAAAAGCTCACCAGCCGCGATGCCCTGAAGCTGGTGTCCGGCATGGTGCGCGACCCCCTGGAAGTCTGGCTCAACGGCCATGTGGAGTGGGGCAGGAAGATTGCTGAAGTGGTGATCAGGCAAGCCCTGGCCCGCATGAAGTCCGGGCAGAAGGTGGAAAAGAGAAAAGGCAGTGGGGTGGCCGTATTGCCGGGCAAGCTGACCGATTGCGAGTCGGATGATGTGGCCGAACGCGAACTGTTTCTTGTGGAAGGCGATTCGGCCGGGGGTTCGGCCAAGCTGGCGCGCAACAAACATGCGCAGGCTATCCTCCCGCTACGCGGCAAGGTGCTCAACACCTTTGAGGTGGACCGCGACCGCCTGTTTGCCAACACCGAGATCCATGACATTGCCGTGGCCGTGGGGGTAGACCCCCATGGCGTGGATGATGCCCCTGACCTGACGGGCTTGCGCTACCAGCGCATTATCATCATGTCCGATGCCGATGTGGACGGCAGTCACATCAAGGTGTTGCTGCTGACCCTGTTTTTCATGCATTTTCCTGCCCTGATTGCTGGCGGGCATGTGTGCGTGGCAAGCCCACCACTATTTCGCATTGACGTGCCTCCCCATGGCAAGCGTCCGGCGCGCAAGCTGTATGCCCTGGACGAGGGCGAGCTTGCTGCCATCGAGGACCGCCTCACCAAGGAAGGAGTGCGGCCCGGCAGCTGGTCGGTGGGCCGCTTCAAGGGATTGGGCGAGATGAATCCTGAACAGCTGTGGGACACCACCATGAACCCGGATACGCGTCGCGTGCTGCCGGTGAGGATACTGAATCAGGAGCGCGCTGAGACGCACACCGTATTCTCCAGGCTGATGGGCAAGGGTGAAGCCAGTGCGCGGCGTGAATGGATGGAACAGCACGGTACGGATGTTGAGGTGGATATTTGATGGGACAGTCCAAAGAGCGCGCCCCGGCCATGACTGGAGACCTTTTTTCGGAACCGGAACACGCAGCATCGGTGCAGGCAGGCCTTGCTGATCACGGTTCGGGTGGCGATGGCAAGGAAGGTCTGGAACTCTCCACCTTTGTGGAACGCAGTTATCTGGAATACGCCATGAGCGTGGTGATGGGCCGCGCCCTGCCCGACGTGGCCGACGGACAGAAGCCGGTTCAGCGCCGCATTCTCTATGCCATGCACGAGCTGGGTCTGTACCGACCGGCGCGGCACGTCAAGTCGGCCCGGGTGGTGGGCGACGTCATCGGCAAGTATCACCCACACGGCGATACGGCCGCCTACGAGGCCCTGGTGCGCCAGGCACAGGATTTCACCCTGCGCTATCCGCTCATCGACGGCCAGGGCAACTTCGGCAGCCGTGACGGAGATGGGGCCGCCGCCATGCGCTACACCGAGTGCCGCCTCACTCCGCTGGCAGAATTGCTGCTGTCCGAGATAGACCAGGATACGGTGGAGTTTGGCCCCAACTACGATGGCTCCTTTCAGGAACCCAGGCTGTTGCCGGCTCGACTGCCCATGCTGCTGCTCAACGGCGCATCGGGCATCGGGGTGGGCATGGCCACTGAAATACCTTCCCACAATCTCGTTGAAGTGGGTAAGGCCGTCATCGCCCTGTTGCGCCAGCCGGAACTGTCGCTGTCCCGCCTGCTGAAGATCATCAAGGGCCCCGACCTGCCCGGTGGCGGACAGATCATCTCCAGTCCCGAAGAGATCGCCAACGCGTACGCGAGTGGGCGCGGCATCCTCAAGACACGGGCACGCTGGGTGGTGGAAGACCTGGCGCGCGGTCAATGGCGTATCGTCATCACCGAACTGCCTGCCGGGGTATCCACCCGCGACGTGCTGGAAGACGTCGAAAAGATCACCAACCCCAAAACGCGCGAAGGCAAGAAATCCCTCACGCCCGAGCAGTCCAACCTGAAGGCGCTGATGCTGGGCGCGCTGGACCTGGTTCGTGACGAATCAGACAAGCAGTCCCCTGTGCGTTTGGTGTTCGAACCCAAATCCAGTCGTCAGGACCAGCAGGAATTCGTCAACCTGCTGCTGGCCCACACGCGCCTGGAGTCCAGCCTGCCCGTCAATCTGGTGCTGTTGGGTCGGGATGGGCGCCCGCGTCAGAAAACCCTGCAGGAAATCCTGCTGGAGTGGATCGATTTCCGTTACGAGACCGTGGTGCGCCGTACGCGGCATCGCCTGAGCCAGGTGGAACGCCGCATCCACATTCTGGAAGGGCGGCAGCTAGCCCTCCTGCACATCGATGCCGTCATCAAGGTCATCCGCGAGTCGGATGAACCCAAGGCCGACCTCATGCAGCGCTTTGGCCTGAGTGACATCCAGGCCGAGGACATCCTGGAAATCCGTCTGCGTCAGTTGGCACGTCTGGAAGGCATTCGCATCGAGAAGGAATTGAAGGACCTCAAGGTGGAGCGGCGCGGGTTGCAAACCGTACTCAACACCCGCGAAGCGCAGACCGAACTCATCACCCATGAAATCGAGGCGGACATCAAGCAGTATGGCGATGCGCGCCGCACCCTCATCGAGGCGGTGGCGTCCACCGTGGTGGCGCCCACGGTGCTGGATGAGGCTGTCACCGTCACCCTCTCGCGCAATGGCTGGATACGCTCGCGCCAGGGTCATCAGCTTGACGCTGGCCAGTTTGCCTACAAGGCTGGTGATGCAGCGCTTGCCGTCATGGAGACGCGCACGGTGCAGGTCATCGTGGTGCTGGATACCCAGGGGCGGGCCTACACCGTCAAGGTGTCCGAGGTGCCTGGTGGAAGAGGGGATGGCGTGCCCATTTCTTCGCTGCTCGACCTGCAACCCGGCGCGCGCGTCAGCCAGGCATTTGCCGTGGCGCCAGGCGAGCGCTTTCTGGTGGCGGGCTCGGGGGGGGCTGGTTTTCTCGTCCAGGCCGAAGACCTGGTGTCGCGCGTCAAGGCGGGAAAGGCCTTTCTCTCCCTGGAACCCGACGAAACGCCGCTGGCCCCGTCACGCTGGCGTGATGAAGTCACCCATGTGGCGGCGCTTTCCGAAAAGGGGCGCCTGCTGGTATTCGCTCTGGATGAGATCAAGACCATGCCGCGCGGTCGCGGTGTGATCCTGATGGGGCTCGACAAGGGCGAAAAGCTGGTAGCCGCGGGCCTCATTACCCTCGATGGGTTGATCGTGCATGGTACTAACCGTGCCGGTACCGAGGTGGTTGCAGAAATGACGGCGCGCGAGCTCAAGCGCTACCTGCTCAGTCGTGCCCGCAAGGGTATTGCGCTGGATTACCGAATGAAACCAAATGCTTTGGAGCCAGTACTAACACGTAACCTGTGATAGTCTGAAACTCCTGCTCAGGAGAATGCAAGTCATGGAATATGGCGAAATGCCGGGTACCAGGTTCGTTGTCGAAGCCAGCCCGAGAATCCCTTCAAAACTCAGTCGACTGGAAGAATTGGCCAATAACCTGTGGTACAGCTGGGATCGTCCCACGCGTACCCTGTTTGCGCGCCTGCACCCGCAGCTGTGGGATCTCGTGGGTTCCAACCCCATCAAATTCCTGCGCCGCATCGACGAGTACCGGCTCAACGAGGCCGCCGAAGACCACGCCTTCCTGACCGCCTACAACCGGGTCCTGTCGTCCTACGACACCTATCACAACGAACCCACCTTGCGCCGGCTCAACAAGCTGGCATCCGACGACCTGGTGGCCTACTTCTGTGCCGAATTCGGCTTTCACGAAAGTTTTCCCATCTATTCAGGCGGGTTGGGCATTCTGGCCGGGGACTACTGCAAGGCGGCCAGTGACATCGGCCTGCCCTTCGTGGGGGTGGGACTGCTCTACCGTCAGGGCTACTTCACCCAATGCATCGACCGCGAAGGTAACCAGGTGGCGCTCAATGCAGACTCGGATTTTGACGAGCTGCCGGTGCAACCTGCGCTGGACGAGTCCGGTCAGGAAATTCGGGTGACGGTGGACATGGAACAGCGCGTCGTCCAGGTCAAGGTCTGGTGGTCGCGCATCGGCAACGTCAAGATCTACCTGCTCGACACTGACCTCGAGGAAAACACGCCAGAAGATCGGGAAATCACCCACCGGCTCTATGGTGGTGACCGGAAAATCCGCATCGAGCAGGAAATCGTACTGGGGGTGGGCGGTGTGCGAGCGCTGGTTCGCCTGGGTTTGCAACCCACCATCTGGCACATTAACGAGGGCCATGCCGCGTTCCTGGTGCTGGAACGCACACGCATGCTGGTCCGTGATGGCAACATGAACAGCGCTGCCGCACTCGAGGCGGTGGCAGCCAGCACCGTGTTTACCACACATACCCCGGTGCCCGCCGGGCACGACCACTTTGCGCGCGACATGATGGCGCGCTATTTTTCCGGTCTCGACCAGTCGCTGGGCATCAGCATGGAACAACTGCTGGCGTTGGGTAACGACCCGGGCGGCGGCGAATCAGAATTCAACATGACGGCCCTCGCGGTACGGGGGTCGCGTTTCCAGAATGGGGTGTCGCGCATCCACCAGGAAGTCACCTCGCACATCTGCGCCGGCTTCTGGCCGCAAATACCGGTGCATGAAAACCCCATCAGCTACGTCACCAATGCCGTGCACGTCCCCACTTTCCTGGCGCGTGAATGGGCCGACCTGTTCGACCGGTTCATCGGTGGCGAATGGCGCAACCGCCTGTCTGACCGCGCCTTCTGGAACAGCGTCAACGACATTCCAGATCATCTTTACTGGAGTGTGCGCCAATCGCTCAAGTCGCAGATGCTCTATGCCATCCGCCAACGGGTGTCGGTGGAACATTATCGCAACCTGGGCAACGATACCCACCTGGAGCGTCTGCTCAAGCACGCCGATCTGCACGAGCCCAACGTGTTGACCATCGGCTTTGCGCGGCGTTTTGCCACCTACAAGCGTGCCGACCTGCTGTTCAACAACCTGGAATGGTTGCGCCAGATCGTTCTGGATGCCCACCGTCCCGTGCTGTTCGTGTTTGCCGGCAAGGCCCATCCTGCAGACCACCCCGGACAGGACATCGTCCGCCGCATCCATGCCATTGCGGCCATGCCAGAATTCCAGGACAAGATTCTGCTCCTGGAAAACTACGACATGGGGCTGGCGCGGCGCCTCGTGGCCGGCGTGGACGTATGGCTCAATACGCCCCTGTATCCCATGGAGGCCAGCGGCACTTCGGGCATGAAGGCGGGCATCAATGGCACGCTCAATCTGAGTGTGCTGGATGGCTGGTGGGGTGAGGGCTATGACGGCAAGAATGGCTGGGCCATCCGGCCTGCTCCCGATTACCTTGATGAGAGCCGACGCAACCAGGAAGATGCCCGCACCCTCTACGAAATCATCCAGGACCAGGTGGTGCCGCTTTATTACGACCGCAGCAAATTCGGGTATTCCCCGGGATGGGTGGCCAAGTCCAAGGCGGCCATGGCCAGCACGCTGTCGCAATTCAATACCGGCCGGATGATTGACGAATACCAGACCCGTTTTTACATGTCGGCCAGCAGCCAGGGACAGCGTTACCGTCAGGATGACTTTGCTGTGGCGCGAGAATTGTCAGCATGGAAAGAGCGGGTGCGGCAGGCCTGGAGCAGGATCACGCTGCGACGCCTGGATACGCCGATTCGCCACATCAAGTTTGGCAGCAGCATGCGCGTGGAGGTGGCGGTGTATCTGGACGGGTTACGGCCAGAGGATGTTTGCGTGGAACTGCTTCTCAATCGTTCCATCACCCGTACCGGACCACCGGTGCTACCACCGTTCCATTTCCGCTTCGAAGGGCCCCTGAATGACAGCCAGGAACACCTGTTCAGCCTCGACCTGCAGCCCGAGCTGTGCGGCCAGCTGGATTACCGCATTCGTATCTATCCCCAGCACAGGCACCTCACGCACCCCTTTGAGACAGGGTTGATGACCTGGCTTTGAGCGGCTTCAGGCTTCTGCCACGAGCTGGCGGTACACGGCGAGGTATTGCGCCGCTGCTTTGTCCCAGCTGAAGTCGCGGCGCATGCCGATGCGCTGCAAGGCCCGCCATCCCTTCTTTTCCTCAAAGCAGGCAATGGCGCGCAACAGCGTCGTCTGCAGGGCTTCGGGGGTGAGTTCGTCGAATGAAAATCCGGTGGCGGTTTTATCAGCCAGGGTTTTCGGGGTGCAGTTGGTGACGGTGTCAGCCAGCCCTCCGGTACGGTGAACCAGTGGTGGTGCGCCGTAGGCCATGGCGTACATTTGGGAAAGCCCGCAGGGTTCGAAACGCGAGGGCATCAGAAACAGGTCGCAGCCGGCCATGATGCGGTGCGACAGCGCTTCGTCAAAGGCCAGGGTGACGCTCACGCGATCGGGGTGGAGGTGTGCCCAATGCTGAAGGCGCTGTTCGATTGCGGCCTCGCCACTGCCCAGCACGACAAGCTGCACCGGATACTGTGTCAGGGCCTCCATACACGCCAGCAGGACATCCAGGCCCTTCTGGTGCGTCAACCGGGTGACCATGCCAATGAGCATGATGGCGGGGTTGCGCGTCAATCCGCACTCGCGTTGCAGCGCGCGTTTGTTGCGCGCCTTGGCGGCAAGGTGGGTGGCGTCAAAACTGGCAGCAATTGCGGGGTCAAGCGCAGGATTCCATTCTTCATCGATGCCGTTGACGATGCCCGTCAGGTCATCGCTGCGATGCTGCAACAGACCCTCCATGCCGCAGCCGAAAGCCGGTGTCTGAATTTCGGCGGCATAGCGCTTGCTGACCGTGGTGATCCTGTCGGCGTAGTTGATGCCTGACTTGAGAAAGGAAAGCTGGCCATAGAATTCCAGGCCGTGCATGTGAAAGCTTTCCATGGGGAGCCCAAGGCGCGTTACCCATTGCGGTTCAAAATTGCCCTGAAAGGCCAGGTTGTGAATGGTCAGCACCGCGCGCGTGGCGGGTTTTTCCTGATGGTGCAGCAATGCCGGAATGAGTGCCGATTGCCAGTCATTGCAGTGCACGATGTCCGGACGCCAATCCAGGGCAGAGTGGGGGCCGCATAGCCAGGCGCCCACCTGGCACAGAAAGCCGAAGCGCAACGCATTATCTGTCCAGTCCTTGCCACTTGCATCCTGATAGGGCGAGCCCGGACGGTCGTACAGTGCGGCGCACTCAAGAACCAGCACGGGGACTTCCGTGCCCGGCAGCAGGGCTTGCAGCAAGCGGGCCTGCGGGCCGTCCGCCGTGGCCGAAATGACCTGACAGCACGCCCGGGCCTTTGGCAACTGCTTCAGGACGGCAGGGTAGCCTGGCAACAGGATGCGGATGTCGAGCCCCAGTTGATGCAGGGCGCGGGGCAGCGAGCGGCTGACGTCTGCAAGCCCGCCGGTCTTGATCAGGGGATGTACTTCTGAGGTCACGAAGAGGATATTCATGCCGGCTTTGCGCTGGTCAGTTTCGGTGAAAACGCAGATGGCGTATCAGCCCCGTGGTGGAGGCATCGTGCGTGCCGGGCGCCGCTGCATCAGAGAGTTCGGTGAGGATGCCCTGGGCCAGTTGTTTGCCCAGCTCAACACCCCACTGGTCAAACGCATTGATGTCCCAGATCACGCTTTGCACGAAAGTGCGGTGTTCGTACAGGGCAATCAGCGCGCCTAGTGTATGCGCGTCCAGTTTCTGGAACAGGATGGCGTTGCTGGGACGGTTGCCTTCAAAGCATTTGTGGGGCAGCAAATGTTCCAGGGCTTCGCCCTTCATGCCAGCCCGCTCCAGTTCGCGTCGGGCTTCGGCTTCGGTCTTGCCGCGCATCAAGGCCTCGGTCTGGGCCAGGAAGTTGGAAAGCAGCACCAGATGGTGGTTGCCCAGCGGGGCACGGCTTTCCATCGGCGCCAGAAAGTCAGCGGGAACCAGCGTCGTGCCCTGGTGCAGCAGCTGGTAGTAAGCATGCTGGCCATTGGTGCCGGAACTGCCCCAGATGATGGCGCCAGTGGCGTAGTCCACGGCATGACCCGCACGGGTGACGTGTTTGCCATTGCTTTCCATGCTCAGTTGCTGGATGTAGCTGATGAACGAATTCAATCCCTGATCGTAGGGCAGGATGGCCCGGGTTTGCGCACCGAAGAAGTTGATGTACCACACGTCCAGCAGCCCCAGAATGACCGGCATGTTGCGCTCCAGGGGGCTGTTGCGGAAATGCTCGTCCATTTCGAAGGCGCCTTGCAGGAGGGCCTCGAAAGCATCCATGCCGATGCCCAGCGCGATGGAGAGCCCGATGGCTGACCACAGCGAGTAGCGTCCGCCCACCCAGTCCCAGAACTCGAACATTTGCGCGGGATCGATGCCAAAACGCAATACTTCCTCGCGGTTGGTGGAAAGTGCCACGAAATGGCGCGCTACATGATCATGGTGCTCAGCCCGTTGCAAAAACCAGGCACGGGCCGAACGGGCGTTGAGCAGGGTTTCCTGGGTGGTAAATGTTTTTGAGGCAATGATGAAAAGCGTGGTCTCGGGGTCCAACAGCTTCAGGGTCTGGCACAGGTGGGCGCCGTCCACGTTGGACACGAAGTGCAGCGCAAGGGGGCGGCAGTCGGCGGGCAGGGCGGCCGTGACCATGGCTGGCCCCAGGTCAGAGCCGCCAATGCCGATGTTGACCACATCCGTGATGGGTCTGCCGGTGTAGCCCAGCCACCGGCCCTGGCGTACCGCGTCGGAAAATTCACGCATCTGCTGCAGCACGCGCCGAACGCCGGGCATGACATCCGCGCCGTCAAGCATGACGGGTTGCCCGGAACGGTTGCGCAGCGCGGTGTGCAGGGCAGCCCGATGTTCGGTGACGTTGACCTTGTCGCCATTCAACAGGCGGTTGATGTTTTCCGGCAGTCGGGCCTGGGCGGCGAGGTCTAGCAGCAGTGACAGGGTCTGTTCCGTGATGCGGTTTTTGGAGTAATCCAGCATGAGGGGGCCGGCATGTAGGGTAAAGCGGCTGAAGCGGTCCGGGTCCGTGGCAAAGAGTTCGCGCAGGTGTTGCGTCTTGATCTCGTGCTGGTGCTGCGCCAAGGCCAGCCACGCTGGGGATTGTGTCAGTGAGGACATCTAGCAGGACTCCAGGATGAGGCCTGCCAGGGGCGGCAGGGTCAGGGTCAGGGAACAGGGTTGTCCGTTCCACGGCATGGCAATGGCGCGCAGCCCCGCACCATTGCCGAGGTTGCTGCCCCCGTAATGGGTCGAGTCGCTGTTGATCAGTTCCCGGTACGGGCCTTCTTTGGGAACGCCCAGCCGGTGCCCCGTTCGCGGCACGGGGGTGAAGTTGAGCACCACGACCAGTTGGGCGCCAGAGCGACTGCGGCGCACGAAGCTCAGGATGGACTGGTCTGCATTATCGCAATCCACCCAGGTGAAGCCGCTGGATTCGAAGTCGAGATCGTGCAAAGCCGGGTGTTGGCGGTACTGCTGGTTGAGGTCGCGACACAGCTGCTGGATGCCCTGGTGCCAGTGCGTCTCCAGCAAGGACCAGTCAAGTCCAGACTTGACCTGCCATTCGCGTCCTTGTCCAAACTCGTTCCCCATGAAGTTCAGCTTCTTTCCAGGGCTTGCCATCTGGTAAGTCAGCAGCAGGCGCAGGTTGGCAAAGCGCTGCCAGGCATCACCCGGCATCTTGTCGAGCAGGGAGTGCTTGCCGTGAACCACTTCATCGTGGGAAAAGGGCAGGACGAAGTTTTCGGTGTAGGCATACAGCTGAAAGAACGTCAGGTCGCGGTGATGGTGGCGGCGATGCACCGGATCGCGCGAGAAATAGCGCAGGGTGTCGTTCATCCAACCCATGTTCCATTTCATGGAAAACCCCAGTCCGCCCAGGTAGATGGGGCGCGACACCATGGGCCAGGAGGTGGATTCTTCGGCGATGGTGAGTGCTCCGGGAAACTGCTCATGCACCATCAGGTTGACCTCGCGAATGAAGGACAGGGCGTCAAGGTTTTCCCGCCCGCCATACACGTTGGGCAGCCATTCACCCGGCTTGCGCGAATAGTCGAGGTAGAGCATGGAGGCCACGGCGTCCACGCGCAGGCCGTCAATATGAAATTCGGACAACCAGTAGTGGGCGTTGCCAATCAGAAAGCCGCGCACTTCGTTGCGCCCGTAGTTGAAGATGTAGGTGCCCCAGTCCTGGTGCTCGCCCAGACGGGGATCTTCATGTTCATACAGGGCGCTGCCATCAAAGCGCGCCAGGGCGAAGTCATCCTTGGGAAAGTGTCCGGGTACCCAGTCGAGGATGACGCCGATGTCAGCTGCGTGACAGCGGTCCACGAAGGCGCGAAAGTCATCAGGCTCGCCATAACGGCTCGTCACGCCGTAGTAGCCGGTGGTCTGGTAACCCCAGGACTCGTCGAGGGGATGTTCGCTGATGGGCATCAGTTCAATGTGGGTGTACCCCATTTCCAGAACGTAAGGCAGTAACAGATCGGCCAGTTCCCGATAATTGTAAAAGTCCCGGTTGGCAGGTTGCTTCCATGAGCCCAGATGGACCTCGTAAATGTTCATGGGCGCGTGCAACCAGTCCGTGCGGGCGCGTTTCGCCATCCATGCTGCATCCTGCCAGACAAACCGGCCTTCAGGACATATCCGGGCGGCCGTCCCTGGGCGCAGTTCAAAAGCAGATCCGTAAGGATCGGTCTTGACCATGATGGCACCATGATGGCGATTTCTTATTTCAAATTTATACAGGGCCCCCAGCGGCAAGCCCGGGATGAATACCTCCCATATGCCGCTGACGCTGCGCACGCGCATGGGATGCTGTCGCCCGTCCCAGTGATTGAAATCGCCCACGACGCTCACGCGTTCGGCGTTGGGCGCCCAGACGGCAAAGCGAATGCCGGCCACTTCCTGGTGCGTGCAGGGGTGGGCGCCGAGTACGCGGTAGAGCTGTTGCAGGCGTCCTTCCTGAAACAGGTACAGGTCATGGTCGCTGATCAACGGCAGGAAAGAATAGACATCAAATGTTTCAATTTGGCGTCCGTTTTCCGTGTAGCGTATGCGGCACGGCGACGGCGGGGCGGTAGGACCCCGCCACAGGTAGAGTCCCTGCTCGTGAATTTTCGGCACTGGCTCCCATTGGGTGGTGAACAGTTCCAGCGCACTGGCGTGGGGCAGGAACACGCGCAACTGCCATTCCTGCCCGTCATGATGCAGGCCCAGTGTGCTGAAAGGGTCGTGGTGCCTGGCTTCCAGGATGGCCTGCTGTAATGGATCCGTAATTTTTTTGGGCATGTTTCGAGGCTTGTGGCCAAACTCCCGTGTTAAATCAATTATAATGGCTCAAATTATCACGCGCCGCCATTATGTTCATGATCTCATTTTCTGAGGAGTGCAGACATGTTTCCCCGCGATATCGCATCTGAGCGGTTTATCAGCGTGCTCACCAAAAACGCGGTGGCCTTGATCCTGGCAGGGGGCCGGGGCAGCCGGCTCAAGGATCTCACCAAGTGGCGTGCCAAGCCAGCGCTGCTTTTTGGTGGAAAATTCCGCATCATCGATTTCCCGCTTTCCAACTGCATCAATTCCGGCATTCGCCGCATTGGCGTCGTCACCCAGTACAAGGCCCACAGCCTCATCCAGCATATCCAGCATGGCTGGAGTTTCATGCGCGCAGAATTCAACGAGTTCGTTGAACTGCTGCCCGCACAGCAGCGCATCCAGGAAGAATGGTATAAGGGCACGGCCGATGCGGTGTTCCAGAACATTGACATCCTGCGCTCGCACAACCCCGAACACGTCATCATCCTGGCGGGTGACCATATTTACAAAATGGATTACGGCATGATGCTGGCGGCGCATGTCAGTGCCGAGGCGGACATGACCATTGGTTGCCTGACCGTGCCGCTGGAAGACGCATCGGCATTCGGTGTCATGACGGTGGATGAGAATGACCGCATCGTCGCCTTTGACGAGAAGCCGCAGCAACCCACGCCCCTGCCCGACGATCAGGGCAAGGCCCTCGTCAGCATGGGCATCTATGTGTTCAACACCAAGTTCCTGTATGAACAGTTGATTCGCGACGCCTATGATCCCCACTCCAGGCATGATTTTGGCCAGGACATCATTCCGTGGCTAGTGCCGCGCTACCGTGTCTTTGCCCATCGTTTTGACGAAAGCTGCGTGGGCGCACCTGAAACCGAACCCTACTGGCGTGATGTGGGCACCATTGATGCCTACTGGGAAGCCAACATGGAAATGACCAAGGTCATTCCGGATCTCAATCTTTACGATAATTCCTGGCCGATCTGGACTTACCAGGAACAGTTTCCTCCTGCCAAATTCGTTTTTGATGACGAAGGCCGGCGCGGCTGCGCCGTGGATTCACTGGTTTCCGGCGGATCCATCGTAAGCGGCGCATCGGTGCGCCGCTCAGTGCTGTTTTTCGATGTTCACGTCAATGCCTACAGTCGTGTGGAGGACAGCGTCATCCTGCCCAACGCGCGCATTGGCGAGCGCGTAGCGCTCAAGCGCGTCATTGTGGACCGGGGGTGCATCATTCCGGACGGCCTGGAGGTGGGTTTTGACGTCGAGCAGGATCGCAAGCGCTTTTATGTTTCCGAGAAGGGCATCACACTGATTACGCCGGACATGCTCAACCAAAGCCGATATCCCACCTGACCCTGTGAGCGCTTCCCGAAAACTCCGCCTGGTGCTGTGCTGGCACATGCATCAGCCGGATTACCGTAACAGCCTTGATGGCCGGTTCGAGTTGCCATGGACTTACCTCCATGCCATCAAGGATTACACGGACATGGCCTGGCACCTCGAACAGCACCCGGACGTGGCCTGCGTGGTCAACTTCGTGCCCTCGCTGGTAGAGCAGCTGGAGGATTACGGCAACCAGTTCAAGACCGGGGCGGTGCGCGATCCCTTGCTGGCACTGCTGGCCAGGCCCACGATGGAGGACCTGACGGACGAAGAGCGCCAGCTCATCCTCAGTGCCTGTTACCGCAGCAATTTTTCCAAGATGATCGAGCCCTTTCCGGCCTACCATCGCCTGTACAAAACCCTGACTGCGTTGACCGATCAGGAGCCTGAACTGCAGCAGTACCTGTCGCACCGTTATCTGGCGGATCTGCTGGTGTGGTACCACCTTGCCTGGATGGGTGAGAGTGTGCGGCGCGCCAACGAACTGGTGCAGCGTTTGATGAAACAGGGCAGCCTGTACACCGATGCGGACCGCAAGGCACTGTTTGTACTCATCGGCGAATTGATCCGGCAGATCATTCCCCGTTATCGCGCCCTGCAAAGCGACGCGCGCATCGAACTCTCCAGCACGCCCTTCTATCACCCCATCCTGCCCCTGTTGCTGGATTTTGGCTCGGCACGCGAGGCCATG
>DAICZS010000037.1:0-3380 GCA_027311025.1 Ferrovaceae bacterium | reverse complement strand
CGCCAGCCGCGAATATCCGGGTGGCCTGCTGCGCGCCCACGAACAGGTCCGACACGGGCTTGCGCGTCACCTGCACTATTTCGGGCAGAAGGCGTGTGGCGTGTGGCCGGCGGAGGGCGGGGTGTCAGGCCCGGCTCTGGAAGTACTGGCCAGCCAGGGCTGCCAGTGGAGTGCCACGGGAGAGAGCGTGCTCGTCAACAGCCTCAGCAAGGTTCGAAGCAGACCGCTGCCCGCGCGCACGGATTACCTCTACCACCCGTATCGGTATCGCACACCCCAGGGAGACATGACCTGTTTCTTTCGGGACGACCGCCTGTCGGACAAGATTGGCTTCGAATACGCCACCTGGGACAGCTACGATGCCGTCAGTGATTTCATCAATGCGCTGGAGGGTATCTACACCGCCACTGATGACTCGTCAGACCCCGTGGTCAGCATCATCCTCGATGGCGAGAACGCCTGGGAATACTATCCTTACAACGGCTATTATTTTCTCAGTGGCCTGTATCAGGCCCTGCAATCCCATCCCTTCATCGTCACGACCACTTTTTCGGATTGCGTGGGTGATGGCAAGGTGACCATTCCCGATCTGGATCATATCGTGTCCGGCAGCTGGGTCTATGGCACCTTCAGCACCTGGATTGGCAACCCTGACAAGAATGCCGCCTGGGATCTTCTGGTTGAAGCCAAGGTGCATTACGACCGCGTCGTGGCCAGCGGCCAGTTGACGCCTGACGAGTACCAGCAGGCCACACGCCAGCTCAGCATTTGTGAGGGCTCGGACTGGTTCTGGTGGTTTGGCGATTACAATGCGGCCGAGAGCGTGCAGTCCTTTGACCGGCTGTACCGGCTCAATTTGCGCAATCTCTATGCGTTGTTGCATGTGCAGGCCCCAGAATCACTCCTGCAGCCCGTGAGCAGGGGAAGCGATCACACCGATGCCGGCGGCGCCATGCGTCGCGCCAGCGAGTAACAAGGACCATGGCCAGAAAAACCGCATTGCTCTTCGGCGTTCACGCGCACCAGCCCGTGGGCAACTTCACAGAAGTTCTGGATGAGGCCCATCTGCGTTGCTACCAGCCTTTTCTGCACATGATGGAGCGCTTTCCCGACTTCCGTTTTTCCATTCATGTCAGCGGCTGGCTGTTTGACTACCTGGCGCAGCATTACCCCGACGATGTGCACCTCCTGAAAACCCTGGTGAATCGGGGACAGGCCGAGCTTTTTGGGGCCGGTTACACCGAACCCGTGCTGGCCGCCATTCCGGTCCGCGATCGCATCGGCCAGATCAATCTCATGTCGGCGCGGCTGGAACAGCTTCTGGGTGAGCGACCCCAGGGCGCCTGGCTGACTGAACGGGTCTGGGATTCCACGGTGGTGCCCTCGCTGGTGGCCTGCGGGGTCCGTTACGTCACCGTGGACGACTACCATTTCCTGTGCACGGGCAAGGAAGATCGCGATCTGACGGGGTTTTTCAGCACTGAAGAAGACGGCAAGCGTCTGGATGTCTTCCCCATCTCTGAAGCCTTGCGCTACCGCCTGCCCTTTTCTCCGGCCAGCGAGGCCGTGCAGTATCTGGAAAGCATGGCCGTGGAGGGCGAATCCCATGCGGCCGTGTACTTCGATGACATCGAAAAATTCGGCATCTGGCCTGAAACCTATGAATGGGTCTACACACGCGGCTGGCTGGAGGAATTCATCCGCAGGTCGCTTGATTCCGAAATCGTGCAACCCATGCGCTACTGCGATTACCATGCAGAGGCCACGACGCGCGGCATCATCTACCTGCCCACCACTTCCTACATCGAGATGAATGAGTGGACCTTGCCGGCAAAGGCGGCCTCGCGCTTTGCCACCATGGTTCAGGAAAGCAAAAACGCGGGTCACTATGACAACGAAAAAGCCTTCCTGCGCGGTGGCATCTGGCGTAATTTCCTGACGCGCTACCCCGAGTCCAACTGGATGCACAAACGCATGCTGGGACTGTCCAACCGGCTCGCTGCACTTTCCGATGGCAAGCGCACCTTGCAGATGCGCGATGCCCTCTACGAGGCCCAAGCCAATGATGCCTACTGGCACGGGCTGTTCGGCGGGCTCTATCTACCACATTTGCGTCGCGCCGTGTACGCGGCGCTGGTGCGTCTGGAGGCCCTGCTCGATGCGGTAATGCCGCGCCCGGCGCGTTCCATAGTCGACCTTGACCTTGATGGGCATGCCGAAACTTTCCTGCAAAACGGCCTGCTGCAGGCTGTGGTGCGCGGTGACGGTCTGGCAGACGTCTGCGAGCTGGACAGCTATCCGCTGCAGCATAATTTTGGCGACACCCTGGCGCGGCAGCGCGAGCACTATCACCATAAGGTCAGCCTCAACCAGGCCAGCACCGAGAGCGGGCAGGGGCTGGCCAACCCTCACGAGCGGGTCAGTTTCAAGCACACCATCCTGCCCGAAGACATGGTGTTCGACAGCACGCGTCGTTCCCTGTTCCTGGACCTTTTCCATTCCGGCAACGGTAGTGAACCCGCATTGCTGCACTACGAAGCACAAGCCGATCCGGCCCCAGGGGCGGCTCTCTCATTTCAGTGCATTGAAACCGGACTGTCCCTGCACAAACGCATTGCCCTGGAACGCAATGTACTGGTGGTGACCTATGCACTGGGCGCCCCGTCAGAAGGAATCCTGGAAGTGGTCCTCAATCTCGCCATGCCCAGTTGCGATGGTCCTGCGGGGCGCTTTGAGCGGGAGGCCAAGGTGCTGGGCGGATTTGCACAACCCATCGATGACCCGCTTTGCAGCGCCGTGACCCTGCGCGACGAGATCCTGGGCGGCGCGCTCACCCTGGCGTTGAGCCAGCCCTGTGCTTTGCGCACCGAACCCTGTTTCAGCGTCTCGCAGTCCGAGGCGGGCTTTGAAAAAATCATGCAGGCCGTAACGCTGCATCTGGTCTGGCCATGCCGAGAGCTCCGGGAGCCCCTGGTCATCCGGCTGACGGTCGATGCATGAAGGAGCCCTTCCTGATCGGCGTGGATGTAGGTGGAACCAACCTGCGTGTGGGGGTTCTGGCGGGGCAAGAACTGGTTTGGTCCCGCCGCAGGCATGCAGGCTTTTCTGACATCTTCCAGAAAGTTGCAGCAACCGAGGGACTGAATGCCGTCATTGAAATCCTGGCGGTGGCCATCGAAGAGGCGCGTGCGCGTTACCCCGAGGTACAGGGCGTAGGTATTGGCTTTCCCGGGTTCATCGCGCCACAGACGCGGGTCATCACCCTGTCGCCCAATCTGCCGGGCCTCGTAAACGCCGACCTCCTGACCCCGTTGAAGGCACGCCTGGGGTTACCCGTGATCCTGGAAAACGACGCCCTGGCGGCGGCTTATGGTGAATAT
>DAICZS010000036.1 GCA_027311025.1 Ferrovaceae bacterium | reverse complement strand
CGTCAAAGGTACGGGGGCTGCGTCACAAAAACTTCATAAATCCATCACTTCTGCCTAAGTTTGCCTGCGTACCTTTCGTCCATCGAAACCCGAACCAGGAAACCGACGACATGAATTCCAAATTCAAACTCAAGCCACTGACAAAATGGTTGGTGGGGTCCATCTTCTGTGCATCAGCGCCTTCGATGTTGTGGGCCTATGACCTTGGGACCGTTACGGGAAGTGGGGGTTCTACTGCCGCGCCCGTGGGTTCTGCACCCGACGTTGCTCCTACCCAGGGTTCTCTCACCGCTACCGAACCCCAGTCGGTCATCAGCCAGCAGTATATTGAAAACAATCTCACTGGCATGTCGAACTATATCGAAGCGGCTGCCATAGCGCCTGGGGTATGGGCCTATAGCCCCAACGGCCCCGGCGGAAACGACAATCCTGGCTTGAGCATGCGCGGCTTTCAGGATGGTCAGTACAACGTGCTGTTTGATGGAATTCCATTCTCTGACGGGGCAGACTTTACGCACCATGCCACGTCCTATATGACTGCCCAGGATACCGGAAAAATGGTGGTGGACCGTGGGCCGGGCCGCGCCAGCACGATCGGCGATGCCACTTTTGGCGGCACTATTGCCACTTATTCCAAGAATCCGCTCTCAGACCCTGCTGCTACCGTCAGGCTTCAGGATGGCAGCTTCAACTCCCATCTGGGTGGTTTTCAGTTCGATACTGGTGTGATGCAAAACTATGGCGACACCAGTGCATTTATCGACTACAACCATTTCTCCACTGATGGAGCACTGACCAACAACAACATGAGACGCAACAACCTGTTTGCAAAACTCATTAAGCCGCTGAACGAAAACACCTCCATTACGATAGTGGCCATGCAGAATGACTCTTATCAAAATGCGTCATTAGGCGCTACCGCCGCCCAGATTGCCCAGTTCGGACCGCGTTACGGTTTGAATACAGACCCTACCAGCCAGGCCTACGTTGGTTACAACAACGACAAGTTCACCTCGCATTTCGACTACATCGGAATTCAGAGCCGCCAGGGAAGCTGGAAGCTGGACAACAAGCTGTATACCAATTCCTACGAGCATGATGCCATGCAGGGTCAGGATCCCAACGGCGCCACAGCCAACGGGACGGCGAATGGCCCCAACAACATTCCCGGGGTGACAGGACTGACTCAATACACAACCTATGGTGACGTATTTCGTGCCACTAAATCCATGGGCAATGATGACCTTGGAATGGGCGTCTGGGTGGAACGCCAGTTACACCAGTCCTGGAACAACAACGTGGACCTGACCAACGGGCAGGTGATGGGGAGCGGTGGCGCAGAATCAAGCGCCATGAATACGGTCCAGCCCTATGTAGAATATGTGTGGCGGCCCAATGCCACCTGGTCCGTGACCCCTGGCCTCAAGTACAACGATTTCAACAGGACGCAGCTTCTGGTAGGCACGGGTTCCACCAGTGGTACCTACAGCGCAGTGCTGCCCTCCCTGGACGTTCATTATTACGTCAACGATCACTGGTCGGCCTACGGCCAAGCGGCCGAGGGCTTTGTTGCGCCTCTCCTCAGCTATCTGGCTTCTGCTAATCCTTCGGCCATTGCTCCCCAGAAGACCAGAAACTATCAGATGGGGTCAGTATTCAAGACTCCCCAGTTGGCCCTGTCGGGTGATGTGTATTACATCACCAACAATAACCTCATCCAGCAGGTTGGCACGGTCAACACCCTGCCGGTGTACCAGAATGCCGGAACGGTGCAATACAGGGGGGTAGAGGGCGAGGCCACTTACAACCTGGGAAGTGGCGTCAACTTGTACGGAAACATTTCCTACAACGCCACCACCAGCGATGCCGCCACCCCGATTCTCAATGCACCCCTGGTCACGTCTGCCCTGGGGCTTCTCTATAACCAGGGCCCTGCCAATGCTTCACTGATTGCCAAGCAGATCGGCTCGCGCATCACCGGACAGGACGCATTTAACAACAACGTGACGCTGGGAAGTTATACCGTCGTGAATTTTACGACGGGCTACAAGTTGAGCGCCCTTCAGGGATGGGCCAAGAATGCCACAGTGCAGTTTCAGATGGACAATATCTTCAATCGCACCGACATCATTGCCCAGAATGGACGCACAGGTACTTCAAGCCTGGGGACGGCCCCGAGTGGAGATCCTTTGTTCTGGACCCTCTATGGCCGCATCTTCAGCCTCAACCTGAGCACAGCGTTCTAAGGAGATTAACGTGAGCTTTCAAAGCATCCAGGCCGCAGTACAAAGTTCCGGCGGCATTCTGTATCTGATGGCAGTGCTTCTGCTGGTGGCACTGACGGTGTCCATAGAGCGCGGCTGGTTTTTGTGGAGAATCCTGAGCCAGGGCGGCCAACTGATCAAGGAAATCACCGGCGCCCATAAGCTCGGTGGTGATACCTACACCTATCTGGTCGAGAAAAACCCCGCCCTTCCCCACGCCAAAGTACTGGAAGTTGCCATTCGCCACGATCTTGACCATGACTTTGAACGCATCAATGACAAACTGGAAGAGGCCGTGATGCGTGAAGCGCCAGGAGTGGACCGATATCTCTGGATTCTGGACACCATCGTGACCCTGGCCCCCCTGCTGGGATTACTAGGCACCATCATCGGCATGTTCAATGCGTTTCAGGTACTGGGTGACCCAGGCAACGCGCCCACCAAAGTCACCGGCGGGGTGGCCGAGGCCCTGATCGCCACGGCGGCTGGCCTGACCATTGCCGTCATCGGCCTGGTAGCACTCAATGGACTGAACAACCGTGTACGGATTGTCATGCATCAGATGGAAACACTGAAGATGATGCTGGTGAATCGGATTTATCCCCATTATCAGGAAGCGTATGACGAGCAGAAAAGGGTGATCTCCGACCTTCGCTTACGCGCCAGCCCTGTGGAACATCGCTCATGAAGTATTTTGAAGTAAAGCGGGCACGGATAGAAATCATTCCGATGATCGATATCATGTTTTTCCTGCTGGTATTTTTCATGATGATGACGCTCAACATGATTCCCTCAACGGGAGTGTCTTCCAATCTTGCGAAAAGCTCAACGGCCACGCCCATGGATATCCCGAAAGTACTGGTCAACGTGAACGATGAGGGAGCAATCACGGTCGATGGCGCGTCACTCCAACCTGCCCAGCTTACCGCCCTGCTGGGCACGAAAGGGGACCCCGGCAAAATCGTAGTCACCATTGCAGCAGAAAAGGAAACCCCGTTCCAGGTCATGCTCAGGGTCATGGATGCCTGTCGCCAGGCAGGAGTAAGCCAGATTGGCCTGGCTGCGCGCAAAGAATCGGGAGGCTGATCTTGAGCTTGACTCTTCCCGTGCCGCGAGCAGCGGCTGCAGCCCTGCTCCTGGAAATACTGGGCGCACTTGCGGTCCTTTTTTTTCTGGGTGCCCAGATTCAGGCAGTACCTCAAGTGCCCCTTGTGACCAGCGTCACACTCCAGCCCGCTGAAGTTCAACCAGTGCCGAAAGTTCCAAACCCTCCGGTGCCAAAGCCCATCCCGGTCCACAAGGTATCGCGGGCAGAGCCATCGCAACCGGTAAAACAGGAGCCTGCGCACGAAACCGTGCAAAAGGCACTGCCCGTTTCAAGCGAACCTCCGCCCAAAATCGTGCAAGCGGCGACCGCAGTGCCAACACCCCCTGTCAGCACAGAAATCTCAATGAGCTTTCAGAGTCGTGTGCGTGCCGCGGTTCAAGACGCCGTTGTCTATCCGATGGCGGCTCGAGCCAGTCATTTATCAGGTCAGACCCGCGTAGGGTTTACCTATCTGGACGGACGTGCTTCCGATATCAAGGTACTGGTCTCCAGTGGAAGTACGCTGCTTGACCAGGCTGCGATGATTGCAGTAAGGGCTGCGAATTACCCGTTAACCGACAAGGAATATCGTGGCAGACTTCTGACCTTTCAGCTATGGGTGCGATTTCTTCTGAGAGAGGATCAGGAATGATCCAATCTCCAGGAAAGACATATTCACGCAAGCAACGTTGGCTTCACTGGCTCATGGCTTTGATGATCGTCAGCTTGTTGATTGCCATCGAAATCAAAAGCGATTTTCCGAAGGGAGATCCCCGCATCAGCCAACTGGTCGAGTGGCATAAACAGGCTGGATTGTGGGTTTTATTTCTGGTTTGGTTTCGACTCTACTGGCGCTATCGCCAGGCAACCCCTCAAATCCTGCCTCCTTTGTCACTGGCTGCCAGGGCCGGCGCCCATGCAGCGCATGTCCTGCTTTATCTGATGATGATTGGAATTCCGGTTCTTGGGGTTCTGTTCTCGCAGGCCAAAGGCAGAGCCATTGATTTCATGGGTTGGCCCGTTCCAATACTGTTGGACGAATCGACCGGATTGCCCTATGCGCTCACGCTCAAAACCCTGCATCAATGGCTGGGTAACGCCATGATGTATCTCATTGGAATTCATTTTGCCTCTGCCCTGTTCCATCACTGGATTAGGCGAGACAACACCTTGATCAGAATGCTGGGGGGTCATAAACCCGTTGCAGACCGATCGTTTTTTCAAACCACAATCAAACAGGAAACATGAAATGAACTCACGCAAGACAATGATTGCACTCACCGCATTTGCTGCATTGGTAGTCAGTGCACAGGCTTCTGCTTTTGACGGCAGCCAGTACGCGAAGGAAGCCACAGTGAGCATCGAACAAGCACGTGCCCTGGCAATCAAGGCGTATCCCGGAACGATCGTGGAAGAAGAACTCGAACACAAGTTGGGTGGAAGCGGCCTGCGCTATTCATTCGATATTCGCGCCAACCATGTGACTCATGAGGTCGCAGTGGATGCCAAGACAGGCAATATCCTCGAGAACAGTCGCGAATCATCCAAGGACAACGATTAATCCTGATGTTCGATGGCGGGCAGACAAAACAATGGCCTGCATCCATGCAAGCCATTGCTTTGTGAGGTTACGCTGACCCCATAACGGTATCAGGCCGTTGCAGCCAGCCCCTCATGTGCACCGATCTCGACAGCGCCGGTCGTTTCGAGAATGCCTTTTGCCCTGGCCACTTCAACTGGCGTGCCGTGAGCAATGACCAGAAACTTGTCCGATTTCAGGGCGGCTTCATACTGCACGATACTGTCCTTGGGTATGCCGATGCTGTACAACCCCGCACCCAATGCGCTGAGCCCTCCCACCACCACGGCACCTTCCAGCGCGCCGACGATCCAGCCGACCAGAGGCCCTAGTACGACGAGTGGGCCAATGCCCGGGATGAAGAAGAGTCCAGATCCGAACACAAAACCCCAAAGGCCGCCCCAAAAGGCGCCTTGTTTACCCCAGAGCCTCATGCGATCTCCCGTATTGTAGTAGCCGACCACGTGTTCTTCCGTGTGATAGTCCTTGCCCACAATGGAGAGCTTCTTCATGTCAAAGCCTGACTTCTGGAGTTCCTTGATACTTGCTTCAGCGTCCACATGAGAATTGTAGACACCTACTACTGCATTGCTTTCAGCCATCATTGCCTCCTGGATCGTTTTTTGCGTGATGCCACTTCTCACCGGCGCCTGACTGGGCTGGCTTAAAAGTGATAGGCAACGCCCATGTTCCAGGCGGTATTGTGGTTATAGTAGGGGTTCGATGTACCTGTGCCGTAATACTGCATTCCCAGGCGCGCCTCGATTTGCCGCGTTGCGTTGTAACGAAGCCCAAAGCCGTAAGTTCCACCCGTATCGCCGCTGGTCATCCCGTTGGCTGAAACCCAGGTACGGTCCACACCGACCTTTCCATAAAGGCCCAGCAGGTTCTTTGGATCAAAATAGTAAGTGCCGATCAGGGACACATCGAATTCGTTGGTATGCCCCGAATAGCCATAACCTGAAAAATTTCCCAGCGTGTTGTAAGCCGCCTCAATGCCCCAATTACGGCTGAGATCCTTCCCTATGAATGCGCCAAAGGCATTGCCCGTGTCGCTGGTCAGGTTGGATGCGGCCGTCACGCCTTGACCTGCAGTGACGCCCAGGTAGTAGCCACTGGAATTTTCAGTAGCCCAGGCTGTTGTGGCCGCAGTGACAGACAAAAGTGCGGCGAGTGCGATTTGCTTCTTCATTGTGAAACTCCATGCGTTGTCGTTCAGTAGTGAATGTTCCAATTAACCAGTTGAGTATCACAACAACGCAGCGGTTGGTCTGTGCGTTAGCACGCTTTGGGGCTTGAGGGGGTGTAACTGCATATGACGACAAGCGCTGGGTCATGCGCTTGGAGAATTTATATTGACTGTGTACGCTAGCGAACAGAATTGCGCTTTGAGATACAGCACGCTGTGTCTGGGCATTCGCCGTTGTATCACCCCCCCGGTTACTCCGGAGAATTCCTGCAGCACGGAACCCGGGGCGGCCATGCCGTTCCGGGTTTTTTATCGTCGGCGGCATCGATGGAACGCAGTGTGTCCAAAGCAGCATCTCGCCACACGCCCCCAAGCGACACCGCCTTCTCCGCAGCGATCCTGGCTTCATCATAGTGGCCAAGCTTTCCCAGAACGACCGCAAGGTTGTTCAAGGCAGGCGCGCTGTCAGGATCAACCTTCGTTGCAGACTGAAAGGCCTTGGCTGCCGCCAGATCATCTCCTTCGACAGTGGCCGTGTTCCCCAATCCCATCAGCAGCAGGAAATCATTTGGCCAGCGTTCAAGCGCCGCTGCATAGGATTTGCGAGCAAGTGCTGCACTGTTCCCTTTCTCATAGGCGATCAGTGCTGCGACAGTTGGCGCTTCCTGGGCTGTCTTGGGCAAATGTCCGGGCGCCAGCACAACCATGCCCCAAAAGCTGCTGCGCTCCCAGGTATGCTCGAACGTGGACAGGGACATCTGCAAACGCATGGTCGTTCCAGAACGAAGGATGATTTCGGATTGATCGAGGTCGTAGCCAATCACCAGTGCATAGTGCCATCGTGGTATCCATGACAGGCCAAGGTTTTGAAGCACCACCACAGGATTTCCAGATGCCACTTCAGTCAGCAAGGATTCAAGATTTGGCGGAATGGGCACCGTCAATGCGCCGTTACGGCGCCCCGCGGCCATCATTTCCACTTGCAGACTGCCTTCCAGCTTGGGTATGTAGACCTCATCTACCAAGGCATCAGGCGTGATGGCGACACCGGCGTTTTGCAGCGCCATGGCCATCGTCGCAGGGCCACATTGGTAACGCTCTTGCGGGAAAAACGGCACCTTGGACAATTCGACTTGTCTGGGCAGCGTGCCTGGCGCTTCATGAAGCAGCGCGTTGGTCTGCGTTGCACATCCACACATCAGGATCAACACCACCACGGCTGCTGGCAGGCGCCAGTACCGTGGCGACGCCAGGCTTGAAATCATCTTTGAATAGGATGCGTAAAGGGAAACACCTTCGTGAATCCAAGCAGGTCAGTGATCAGCAGAATGACGAAGATCAGCACCAAGGCGCCGATGATGCCATCGCCGCCAGCAGGCAGGCTACTGATCTTGTTATCCAGACTGGCTACTTCTGCATCGCTCATCGTCGCAACACGGGATTGCGCATCCGCCTTGCTGATTCCGAGCGTCTCGAACTGGGATTGGACGTCTGGCCTTTCGAGTAAGGCATTGAGATGGGCACGCCCGGTTGGCGCAGTGGCTACGGCCTCACCGGTACCGATCATGACGGCCTGAGCCGACTGCATCAGACCGATGAAGGTCAATGCTGAGATCAGGAATGCGATAAATGATGACTTCAGGACTCTGGCCATGATGACTCTCCCTTAATTATTCTCGAATTTGAGTGTTACGGGCTTCTACACCCACTGGCATTATCATTTCGATCCTAAACCATGTCTGTTCGATAGCGAACATAGATTCACAGGTTTGGCGTGGCAGGGTTGTAGGTGATTGCAATCACGGCTGCCCGCTATGTGACGTGAAGAACAATCGATCAAGCACATCAGTCTGATGTCGATGGGGCGCCGTGATGGCATAGAACCGTTCCTGCAGTTGATCGGATTGGCCCACAATGACAAGGATCCCCGTTTGCAATTCATCCTGGACAACGACTTCCGGCAACAGCGTGAGCCACCCGCTGTCTCGCGCAATCAAGCGCAGCATCGCCATGTCGTCGACCTCGGCCCGCAGGCGCGGTTTGACTGATGCTGACTGGCACAGCGCATCGAACTGCGCTCGCAGGGCATGTCGTTGTCCTGGAAGCGCAATCTCAACATCGTGTAAATCTTCCGGAATGCGCAAACGCCTTCCTTGCCAGGTTTGTGCATGGCCAACCAGCGATACGGCCTGGCTTCCCAGGAGTCGACAATGTAGCGGACGGTCCGGATTGGCCGGCACCGTTTCGTTAGCAAGCACGACATCCAGCTGGTACCGCATCAGGCTTTCCAGCAAACCTTCCAGTAAGCCCGACTCGAGCGTCAAAACGACCGAGGGATCGTTAAGCGCCGGCCTTATCCAGTTTTCCTGATAATTGCGTGACAGCGTGGCCACACTGCCAACGCGCAACCTGGTGGTTCCGTCGCCGCGCCCTTGCAAGCGCAGCAACATTTCCTGGCCAAGGCCAAATATGCCGTTTGCATAGGACAACACGACATGGCCCGTGGGGGTCAGTACCAGACTGCGGCCTTCGCGCACAAACAAAGGCTCACCCAACCGGTCTTCCAATTGCCTGATTTGCGCAGAGAGAGCGGACTGGGAGGTATGAAGTTCTTGAGCGGCACGTGTCAGGTGTCCCAATTTGGCCACTTTCCAGAAGTAGAAGAGATGATGGAAGTTGAGTCTCTCGAGATTCATATATTCGTATTTTAAGAACGATTAATTCACATCAATGTATTTTACAGAATAACGCCGAGCCATCAACATGTCTCCCATCATTCATCCGGAGATTGGCATGAGCTTGCGCAGTGAACTTCCACAATTTGTGGCCTTGGCCCCTCCAACCTTGATGCTGGTTGCAGCAATGCTGTCCGGCTTTTCAAGAAAGAAGGAGATCACCCTCTGGCGGGGTTTTGAATGGTTTTCCGGCCTCGCCCTGGCCTGCGCTACTGCATCGCTGGTCATCTTCCTGGCAAACCCGACAAGCCAACCGGGAGCGACGGCAACTTCGCTACCGGGTCTGGTGGTCAGCAAGGCAGGCCTGTGGTTTGCCGTCCTGGTTCAGCTTCTGGGCACAGTCATCGGCGCATTCTCTTCGCGTTACCTGCAAGGGCAACCCGGCCAGGCGCGCTACATCACCCAGCTTTGCAGCGTTTTGGCCGCAGTACAGATCCTCCTGCTGGCCGACAACTGGTTGGTCATGATTGCGGCCTGGGCCTGGGTGGGCGCTGCCTTGCAGCACCTGCTTTGCTTTTACCCGGACCGACCCTTCGCCATACTCGCTGCGCACAAGAAACGGATTGCAGACCGGTTGGCAGACGTCCTGTTGCTGGCTGCTGCCGGGCTGGCCTTCCTGAGCACCGGTCATGCCTCGCTGTCTGAAATGCTGCAACAGGTCAGCCCGCAACATCTCGACCCCACCCTTGGCCTATCGTCAATCTGCCTGGTCCTGGCTGTCATCCTGCGCACATCCTTGTTACCCGTCCATGGCTGGCTGATCCAGGTCATGGAGGCGCCCACTCCGGTATCTGCATTGCTCCATGCGGGTGTCGTCAACCTTGGGGGATTTGTCCTCATCCGCTTTGCACCGCTGTTGGAAGCATCGGATGCAAGCCGCTGGATATTGGTGGTATTCGGACTGGTGAGTGCCGTGTTGTCCGGTTTTGTGATGCTGACGCGAATCAGCATCAAGGTGCAATTGGCTTGGTCCACTGTCGCACAAATGGGCTTCATGGTGCTTGAATGCGGACTGGGGCTTTACCATCTGGCGTTGCTGCACCTGATGGGCCACTCGTTGTATAAGGCAAATGCCTTCCTCTCTGCTTCCGGCACCGTTCGTCAAACCCGCCTCAGAAGAATGCAGGGCCTGCCCGGCATCCACCCTGTAAGCGTGCTCACAGCGCCGGTGTTGTGCCTCGCTGCCATCATGCTCGTTCAATGGCTGATGAAAGCTGACGCCTGGCCCTGGTGGTGGACAGGGGTACTTGCGCTCTCGTGGGCACCGCTGTTCTGGCTGCCGATGCAAACCGGCAGTAGCCGCATTGCGGATGGCTTGCTGGCAATCTCCGGTTTTTGCATGACGGCACTGCTCACTGCAGCAGCCCTGCTGTGGCAATGGTTGCCCTTGGGAGTCGCCAACGAGCCCAGCCTGGCCACTGGTCTGGTCGCCCTGGCTGGCATGACGCTGATGTATCTTGGACTGGTCGCCTTGCAGACCAAACCGATGCTGCTAGCCTCCTGGCGGCGCTGGAGCTACGCCGGGTTCTACATCGACGAGCGCTATACCCGCATCGCGCTGAAGTTGTGGCCAGCTCGCTGGACCAACACGGCATCAACAGCCTTTCATCCCGCAACGCCCTGAACAGGAGAACATTGTGAAAATAGCGGATATCGGAATCGATCGGGCCATGCAGGATGCTGTGAATGCGGCCTGTGCCCAGGCTTGCAGTGCCATCGCCCCGGCCTGGCCACTTGACCAGGCCATTGCAGTCAATCCCCACTGGGGCCGGATCGAACGGCCAGTGCGTGAAGTGGCTGCACGCATGGCCGTTTTTGCCAACATCCGGGTATTCCCGTCGCGCGATTATCTGCGCCAGGCCTGGAACACAGGGCGCATTACAGCAGACGACCTGCAAACCGCGGTGACCGCACCGAGACCCGCTGGCGCCCCAGTACCCAGCCTGCAGGCATGCATGGAAGCCTTGAATCAACCACAGAAAATCACACGCCTGCCCCTCCTGATCGACATCCTGGACGAAGATCCATTACGACACACGCGCCTGTCCTGGCGGGAAGCGATTACCCATCAGGTCAGCCAAACCTGTGCTGCCTATTTCGATCAGGACCAGGCCGATTGGCAGCCTGATCGCCACTCTGGCTTTTACGGCTTCTGGCGAGACACATTGGCGCACGATCACGGGATTGGCGTACTGATGGGCTTGCCCGACCTCGGTCAGCGGCTTGCTGCCTTGCCTGCCAATAGCCAGGCAGCAGAGCAATGGGCCATGGAACGCCTGGGTTTGCCCGAACCGGTGTGGGCCGATTACCTTGAAGCTGTGCTTTTGACGGTCAATGGCTGGGCTTCCTGGTGTGCCTACCTGGGGTGGCATGCGCGCCTGGAGGGGAAAACGGATCACCACTTACGCGAACTGCTGGCCGTTCGCCTGGCCTGGGGGACCATCCTGCTGGAATGCAAATCCGACGCATCGGCGCGGCGCGCTTTCGCCGAGTTGCAGCACGCCTGGAGCCAGGCGCCAGTCCTGCTCAAGAAAGCAGAAGACGCTTTATGTGTAGACGAGCTTTGGCAACTTGCCCTCGAAACCGGCTATCAAAGGCAACTGGCGAGCAAGCTCTGCGCCACGCCCGCAGCCGTGACGAAGCCCACTGTCCCCATTGAAGTCCAGGCGGCCTTTTGTATCGATGTTCGCAGCGAACCGCTTCGACAATGTCTTGAATCGGCGTGGCCGTCGATTCAGACCATCGGTTGCGCCGGATTCTTTGGTTTGCCGGCAGCCTATGTGCCGCTCGCCACTGACATTCGGCGTCCCCAGCTACCCGGGCTTCTGGCACCGACCATGGTGATAGAAGATGGCCTTGTGGAAAGACTGAATCAGGAGCATGGAAAAATCCAGCACAAGCAGAAACAGGCGCGACAGGCCAGACAGCGCCGTTTTTCGTGGGCGAGGCAATGGCGTTCTGCCAGTCGCTGGGCAAGCGGGGCTTTTCCTTTTGTCGAAGCGGTTGGACTGGCTAATCTTGGCAAGCTTGGAGGCTGGCTGAAACCTTCTTCCGCCAAACGGCACAACGACGACCTCTCTTGCCTGCCCCCGCATTACCGGGCGGTGAACCGTCCGCTGCTAAGCGGCATCGATACGCAAACCAAGGTGGACCTCGCCGCAGGGATTTTGCAGGCCCTGGGCCTTGACCACGATCTCGCCCCCCTGGTGCTGCTCATCGGCCATGGCAGCCAAAGTGCCAACAACGCCCATGCCGCAGCGCTCGACTGTGGTGCCTGTTGCGGGCAGACCGGCGAGGTGAACGCTCGCGCGCTGGCGGCGCTGCTCAATGAATGCAGCGTGCGGGATGGTTTGGCTGCCCTAGGGATCACCGTACCCCGGGAAACCGCTTTTGTGGCCGGATTGCATAACACGACCACTGACGAAGTCGAATGGTTCGATCTCGACTTGTTGGCCCAAGGCGTGCCAGCACAATGGCCTCGCGTACAAGCCGCCTTCCATCAGGCTTGTGACAAAATGAGGCGCTGGCGCGCCCCTTCCCTGGGTCTTAACCCGGATGAAGGGAGTGCTTCCTTGTTATCCCGCCTGCGCCAGCGCGCCAACGACGGCGCCCAGACCCGGCCTGAATGGGGGCTGGCCGGCAATGCCGCCTTCATCATCGCTTCTCGCCAGCGTACGCGGGGCCTGTCGTTGCAAGGCCGCTGCTTTCTGCACGACTACGAGGCAGCAAACGATCCTGATGGCACTCTCCTGGAACAGCTGATGACTGCGCCGATGCTGGTCACTCACTGGATCAACTGGCAGTACCACGCGTCCACCTGCGAGCCGGGACGCCTGGGTAGTGGCAACAAGCTGCTGCACAACGTGGTCGGTGGCTGCATCGGCGTGTTTGAGGGCAACGGTGGAGACCTGCGAGTAGGGCTATCCCACCAATCCCTGCATGATGGCCAACGCTGGGTTCATGAGCCGCTGCGACTGACCGTGGTGATCGAGGCATCAAGACAGGCCATAGACCGGGTAATCGAGCGGCATGGCGTGGTGCGAAACCTGGCGACACAGGGCTGGCTGCACTTGTGGCATCTGGATGCAGGGCGCATCACCCGATACGACCATTCAGGCTGGCAGGAATGGTGATCTGCCCTTCCTGGAAAGGGCCGTCAGGAATCAATGGCGGCCAGTTTCCTTCTCAGGACTCGCATCAGCCAGCCCAGGAGCGGCAGTTTTATATAAAGCTCCTCGGCCGCGTCCCAGTAGTCGCGGTGAAAGAAAACCTTTCCCTCCGCATTCAACTTGAGATGCGAGGCTCCTCGAATCACCTGTTTTGGATGGACCCCGCTTCGCACGCTGCGGTAGTGAAGCTCCCACACCAGCATCACGTGCTTGCCATCCTGCAACCGTTCATGGATCTTGAATACCGGTTCGTCCACCTGATGAAACATGTGGGTAAAGATTCGCTGAATTGAAGCCAGTCCGTGTACTTCGTTGAACGGATCCTTGAAATACGCGTCTTCGCTGTAGAATTTCGAAAACAGGGCCACCCGTTGAAGCGTGAGTTCCTGATAAAAGCGGACCAGATCTTCCAACACCATCTCAGCCCCCCGTCGCGTACCGAACCAGAGAAAAATACCATCTGTAGGGCAGGCACGATAACAGTTTCATCGCCCAGGTAAAGCGTTTGGGATAATGGATTTCAAAGCGGCCTGAGGAAAAACCTTCGAGCGTTGCCCGCGCCGCTTCCCCGGGGGAGAGCAAGGCCGGCATCTTGAAGTCGTTCCTGGCCGTCAGTCGCGTGGCGACGAAACCCGGATTGATCACCCACACACCAATTCCCTTCGCCGCGAGGTCAAATTTGAGGGATTCAGCAAAGCTGATCAATGCCGCCTTGCCGGGCCCGTAGGCCATCGCCTTGGGCAACCCGCGATAACCCGCCACACTTGCAACAAAGGCAATGCCGCCACCCGCCATCAGGAAGTCAGGCAACAGGATGGAAGTCAGCCTCACTGCACCCAAATAGTTCACACCAAAGAGGCGTTCAGCCTGTACCAGATCGAAATGGTCGGCATGCATCGGCTGATAATCTCCCGCCAGATAAATCACCAAATCGATCCCACCTAGTACGCTGCGTATGGCTTCGCGCGCCATGACGAGGCTGCTGACATCCGTTGCATCGCAGGGTTGCAACAGCGCCGCTTCAATGCCCAAATCTGCCAGGCGGCCAGCATCCCTGCCAGAAAGGACCAGCCGTGCCCCATCCCGAGCCAGCGCTTGCGCCAGCGCCGCGCCGATGCCCGAAGACGCCCCCAGCAACCAGACCCGTTTGTTGCGCCAGTCCGTAATTTTTGGATTCATGAACGCTGAAACACCAGGGTCACTTCACCCAGACTGAAGCCCCATTTTTTCATGTAAGACCGGTTGAACATCACCTTGTCATCCATCAGGAACATCCAGTCGTCAAAATCCACATTGAAGACCCTGCCGTCGACCGGGAGCGCCAGAACATAGCGCCAGTGCAGCGCGTTTCCGGAAACATCCCCAATGGCCTCACCGACGACATCGTCTGCCCTTCCACGAAAACTGCCATCCGCCTGTCGGGTCAATATCCAGACCCGACGCGAAGTGCTGCCGTCTAACCAACTGAAATTTTCCTCGATCACCCCGCTGTCACCCTGCCATTGCGCATCGATCACCACATGAAAGCGCTTTTTCACTTCACCCGAGCGCCCCTGAAACATCCCCCAGGCTTCCAGCCGACCATTGAGATAGTGGGTCAAATCCAGCTTGGGCTGCTCGGCACGATATTGTTCCACAGCATTCGTGGCGCATCCGGACAAGCCCAGGGCAAGCAGCGCGGTCAGCAAACGTTTCATGATTCAACCTCCGGAATTGGACTGCTGGTGCCTGATTTCAAACTGCACCACATCGATGTTGCCTGACCTGAAACCGGCTTCGGAATAACTGAGATAGAACCGCCACATCCGGCGGAATTTTTCATCAAACCCGAGTGCCGCAATGCGCGGCCAATGACGCTCGAAGGATTGCCGCCACTCTGACAGCGTGCGCGCATAGTCTTCACCAAAAGCATATTCGTCGCTCACCACCAATCCCGCCTTGGCAGCCTCCCTCCGGAATGTCATGCAAGAAGGCAGCATGCCCCCAGGAAAGATGTACTGCTGGATAAAATCCGTGCCTCGACGGTAAATGGAAAACAGTTCGTCTCGTATCGTGATGGTCTGTATCACTGCGCGCCCGTCTGGTTTGAGTGCCCGCGCCACGCTCTTGAAGTAGGCAGGCCACCAGCGCTCGCCCACTGCCTCAAACATCTCTATGGACACCACATGGTCAAACGGCTCGCACGTGTCGCGATAATCCTGCAAACGAAGATCGGCTTCAGGCACCCTGGCCCTGGCCCAAGCCAGCTGGGTGGGCGACAGGCTCAGCCCGGTGACCGCAAGTCCCTGCCGTTGTGCCAGCTCGGCAAAACCGCCCCATCCGCAACCCACTTCCAGAACACGCTGCCCGGGTTTTGCCTGCAGGCGTTGCAGGATCCTCCGGTACTTGCTTTGCTGGGCGTCGATCAGGTCATCCTTTCCCTCCCACCGGTACAGGGCGCTGGAATAGGTCATGCTGGGATCCAGCCAAAGGCTGTAGAACTCATTGCCCAGGTCGTAATGCGCCATGATGTTGCGTTTGCTGCCGGAACGGCTGTTGCGGTTTAACCAGTGGCGCAGGCGCGCTGTCAACAAGTGAAACCAGCGCCCATAAACCACAGATCGCAAGCGTTCGTGATTCTGTGCCAGCAGCGTGAGCAGGCGGGACAGATCGGTGGTGTCCCAATCACCATCAAGATAGGCTTCGGCGAACCCGATATCGCCCCGCGCAAGCACCTTCCTGAAAACGGCTTCGTCGCGCACATGCAGGACGACGCCGCAGGGCCCCTGTCCGAACCGGTAGTTGTTGCCGTCGGGCATGGCGATCTCCAGAAAATCACCCTGCAGTCCTTCGAGAACCTCAAAGACCAGGCGCGCATCCCGAGTGAGGCTGCCAGTGAATCCCAGAAGGGCCGTGTCGTTCATTCCGCATTTTCCTTTAACGCGTTGGTGTGAGCTGGCGCCCTTCCAAAAAAGGGAACCCGTTTGGCCCAGAGCTTCAAGGCCTGCCAGTGGATGCGCACCATCACCATCACCGTAAGCCACGGCATGCGAACGAAAGCGCCGATCAGTGCAGCGTTCGTCCACGGCGCGGACTTTCCGGAAATGGAAGTCAGCAACAATTCACCCTGCTCATCGTCATAGTCGATGCGGACGAGCATGTTTTCTGCGAGGCGATAAAACCGGAAGCGGTAGCTTCCCTGGACTTCGCAAAAGGGAGAAACGTGCAAGCGCTTTTGTTCTCTCCAGATTTGGCCGTCACGCATGGGGGCCCCATCGGGATGATGCAGCAGGTAGCCATGAGTACCGCCAAAGGTATTGTTTACTTCGGCCAGAACGGCAATCAGCTGGCCATCGCGATCATGGCAGTACCAGAAACTGATCGGGTTGAAAACGTACCCCAACACCCGGGGAAACGTCTGCAGAATGACCTCGCCATCATCAGGCAGACCTCGTACACGAAGCTGGTTCCTGATCCAGGGCAATAACGGGCGGCCGTCACGAGGTCCATGATCTTTCTGAAGAAAGCTGAGCAGATTGAATCGGTCTACCGAGAACACGGAGCGCCTCGCCAAACCCAGATCGCTCAGCGGCAACTGGATGAAGAATACGGGATAGATGAAGGCATTGGTCACTGGCCGCAGTCGGCGGTGCCTCACATGGCCCAGTAACAAACGCGGAGACAATGACATGATGGATTCAGGCGCTCACGCGCCCAAGGGACGCCGCCGCATTTACCTCGACAGCTTGCCACGGAGCCCTTACCCCCAAGCCGTTTGCCACCCGCAATGCCGATTTCAGGCCATCTTCATGGAAACCGTAACCACTCCAGGCACCGGCCAGCCAGATTCCCTGTTCCCCCTGCACGCCCTCCAGTTGCTTCTGCGCTGCAATGGCAGGGCCATCGAATACCGGATGTGCGTAATTGAATTCTGCAATGATCCTGTCAACAGAGGGTTCGCGTACCGGGTTCAGGGTCACCACTACCGGGGTATCAAAAGGCAAGGTCTGCAGGCGATTGATCAGATAGGACACGCCGACCGGTTGCTCACCGGGCAATCCCGATCCTGAAAAGTAGTTCCAGGCTGACCACAATCTGGCATCTCGTGGTAACAATTTGCGGTCGGTATGGAGTACTGCCCGGTTGGGTTGATAGCGGATCCGGGACAGCAACGCCCGCTGTGCAACAGGGGCTGTGGTACCGAGGATGTTCAGGGCCTGATCGCTGTGGCAAGCCATCACCACATGGTCAAAATGGTCGGCCCCACCGGCATGCACGACGCGCAGTCTTTCTGATTCACGCACGACGGCTGTGACCGCACACCCCAGGCGAATATCATCCAGCGTGGCCGCGATTTTTTTGACATAGTTGCGCCCTCCCCCTTTCACCGTACGCCACAACGGCCGATCGAACACCTGCAACAGGCCATGATTGCGGCAAAAGCTGACGAATGTGGCCAAGGGCGTGTCGAGCATTTGGCCGGTTGGGCATGACCAAATGGCAGCGGCCATGGGCAGGAGATACCACTCCGAGAATGCCCTGGAGTATTTCCCTTGCTCCAGAAACGCCCTCAGGCTGTAATCGGATTCTGGATGAGAGGCCAGCCACGTCACGCTGTTGCGATTGAATCGCAGGATGTCAGAGAGCATGGACCAAAACTGGCCGCGGACCAGGTTGCGCTTTTGCCCGAATACCGTTGCCAAATTGCTTCCGGCCCATTCCAGACGGGGGCGCTCGAGGCTGACCGAGAATGACATCTCGGTCGTGACGCTTTCCACACCCAGCCATTCAAACATCGCCATCAGGTTGGGATAGGTTTTTTCATTGAATACCAGAAACCCCGTATCGACCGGATGGGTTTTACCCTCCAGTTGGACATCCACCGTGTTTGTATGCCCACCCAGATACGCGCCAGCCTCAAACAACGTGACATGATACTGTTGGCTTAACAACCAGGCAGCAGCAAGGCCCGAGATACCGGCACCGACCACCGCGATGCGGGACCTTCGATTTGCGCTGTTTTGCATTGACGCGGGAGTCATAATAACCTGATATGTCCTAGACAAATTGTGAATAGTGGTACAATTTATACTAATTCTAACTGTTTTGTCTAGGACAAATGAACTCTGCTCGTTTCAATATTGCTGCTGTCGAACGTGATACCGGGCTATCCAAGGATGTCCTGCGCATGTGGGAGCGCCGCTACGGCTTCCCATCACCCAGTCGGGACAGCAACGGGGAACGCAGCTATCCCGCGGAACAGGTTTATCGCCTGCAGTTGATCAAGAGGCTGACGGACCACGGACACCGGCCGGGCGCATTGATGGGAAAATCCCTCGAGGATCTGGCGCTACTCTCCCAGCCCCGATCTCAAAACCAGCAGTCCGGCCCTTCCGACGATCCGGAGGGATCCACGGAATTACTGGCACTGATCAAGCAGCACGACGCAACCGGGTATCAGCAGGCGATGCAACAACGCCTGGCTCGCAAGGGATTACAGCGATTCGTACAGGACACGGTTGCCCCGCTCATTCACCTGGTGGGTGAAGCCTGGGAGACCGGGCGCATCGAAGTGTTTGAAGAACACCTCTTCACGGAAATGACCACGCGACTATTGCGCCAGGCGATTTCGGTGCTTCCGGCAGGCCCACGATGGCCGCGCGTGGTGTTGACCAGCGTGCCAGACGAGCCGCATTCACTCGGGTTGCTCATGACCGAAGCGCTGCTTGCGCTGGAAGGCGCCGAATGCATCCCGCTGGGAACGCAAATGCCCTTGCTGGACATCAGCCGGGCAGCGCGCGCCCATCAGGCAGATGTGGTGGCATTGTCTTTCTCGACGGCGTTTCCGCGCCGGCAAACCCCCTTGCTGCTAAAGCAATTGCGCCTGGCGCTTCCCGCACACATTGCTTTGTGGGTGGGGGGACGAGGAACCGCGAGGCTACCCGGAATAGACGGCGTCGATCTGCTGGCAGAACTTGACGACGTGTTGAAGGCCTTGACGGGACTGCGCCGCCTGAACCCGCCATCACAAATCCAGGTTATCGCGCCTGGTAATTGAAGTTGAGCGTCATGATCAGACTTTGACTGTTGACGCCAAACAAATCCCCTACCCGCTCGCGTGCCATATTATGGATGTAGGCCACGTCCAGCTTGAAGGCTGCAAATTTGGCGCTAAACCCCGCTCCTGGCGAACTCTCATCCAATCCAAATCTCAACGCCATGCGATTGGCGTTGAAAGACTGCTCGAACCCCAGATTGGGGGCTTCGAAGGTGGTGTTGGTTCCATTCAGGGTATTCTGTCGCTGTAACCGGGTATGCCCCAGATCCATCAGCGCCCCCTCCCATGGCGAGTAAGAAGCGCCAATGCGATAT
>DAICZS010000035.1:22053-22357 GCA_027311025.1 Ferrovaceae bacterium | reverse complement strand
GCCCTTGATGCCAAATGGTCGGAGGAGTTCGGTATCCGCCTCCCGTCCCACGCCCGTTATCATCGCAAGCAGAAGGGGTTTGCCAACGCCGTGGCCATGGCGGGACCGGTGATTGCCATGCCAACACTCGCCCAGGTCATTCTCATGGCCACACCCGAAGCGCTGCGCATGCCTGAGGCTTCCCCTTGGGCCCGGCAGGAATGGGTTGATCGCTATCCCACGTTCTCAAACTACCGGATGATCCGGGAGCTCAGGGAAAATGGAGAAAACGCCATGACCTGGCGCCTGCGTGAAGAAGAGTTGG
>DAICZS010000035.1:337-22043 GCA_027311025.1 Ferrovaceae bacterium | reverse complement strand
GTATCTGGTGACGCTGGCCCAAGGGGCCAATGGGCGGGGAATCGCCCGGGTCACAACCGAGGCTGTTCGCTTTCATCCCATGTACGGCGGTGTAAGACGACAGCTGCGCAGAACCCTCCGTGAGATCGAGCGTCTGTGGCGCCATCTGCACCAGACGCCCTTCCCCGGCTGGAATTCCGAAGCGCTCCCGAAAATGATTGGGTTCAAAACCGAAGGTTGATCATCGACATCGGAGATGCCGGAAAAGGCATGAACGGAATGTATCGGCTACGGCGTGCTTCGGTGAATGTCCCGGACAGAAAACACGCGGATCAGTGAATGTCTGCAGGGCAAAGTGGAAGTGCCTTGAGGTGAGGTCAGCTGAGCGGGTGGAAGGAAATCTAGTCACCATCTAGTCACGGCCCCGATTTTACCCGGGGACCTCATGTAACTATTTGATTTTCTTGGCGTCCCCACGGGGATTCGAACCCCGGTTACCGCCGTGAAAGGGCGATGTCCTAGGCCTCTAGACGATGGGGACACTGACTACCTTCATCAGGGTTTAGAGGAACCTTGATGAATCAAGCCCGGCATTGTAACCAGTTTAAGAAGTTTTGTCACTCAACAGCCGTCAATTGCCGCTCCTGACGCCAGCGATAAAGCTCCAGCGCGCCCCATCCCAGCGCCAGCAGGGACAACCCCTTCTGCAGCAGCCACACGTCGTGAAAGCCCGTGTGGTTGTTCTGCAGGTTATAGACCACCAACAGAAACATCAGCGCCACCGGCAGGGCGCGCCCGGCGCCCACCGCACCCCAGGTCCAGCGCCGTGCAAGGGCCAGACCCGCAGCAGCACACAGCCAGCCGATGATGGCCCCCGCCAGCACATCCACCGGCCAATGAACCCCCACGCCAATGCGCGACAGGCCCACCAGAGCCGCTACCGCCAGCACCCCCGCCCTGGCCCGGCGATCCTTGAGGGGAAGCCCCAGAACCAGCAATCCCGCCAGCGCAAAAATGCTGGTGGTATGACCTGATGGAAACGAACTGTGCAAGAGGCGTGGGCCCACCACCACAAGATCTGCCAGCACGGCAGGAGGACGGGCTTCATCGATGACGGGTTTGATGCCATGGGTCACCGCGTAAGCCAGCAAACTGCCGATCACGGCAGCCCACAGCAGGTCGGGGCGGCGCCGGATGAAGACCACCATGAGCAGCGGCGTCAGCGCCGAATCGCCCAACATGGTGAGGTTGGCCCACAGCGTGCCTCCCAACAACAACTGGTGCTCATGCAGCCACAAAAATACCGGCACGTTCCAGCCCGAAAACCACAATACGACCGCCAGACCCAGCAAGGCCAATGGCAATCCAAAAGTACATTTCATCTTCAATCCTTGAACATCAATCGCCCGTTATTCTAACCAGCCGCAGCCCACCCTTGCTGAAAATCGTCTGGTGGGGCGGCATTTCGGCCTCGCGATCGGCGCGCAGAAAAACCAGGTCACCCGCATGCGGAGGACGATTCTCGGTGGGATGCCCGCTGTACACCGCAAAGCTGGGCATGCGATTGTCCGCCACGACGGGCTGCCGAAGCTGCCGGGCAATCTGTGCGGCTTCCTGCAAGGGAGCCTGCTGCAGGTCTGCAGCTGCAGGCATCAATACCATTGCCACCAACAGGTTGCTGGCCACCCCCGCCAGCGGCAAGAGCGTCCATGCGCGGCCTTCCTGGCGCCAGCCCTGGCGCATCACTGCAACCGATACCAGCAGCAGCGCCGACACCAGGGCAATGCCCATCCAGTACCCGGTGCCAAAAACCTCCGGAGCACGGGCCAGCATTTCGTGGATGTAGGGGCTTTTGCTGCGCTCCCCGGCACGGGCCACCCAAGCCGGAAGCCCCAGGGCCAGTACCCCCATCAGGATGAGCGGCATCAGGGCCAGCACGGGCGAGTGCAGGCGCTCGCGATGGCGCGCCATCAACAGAAACAGCGGGGTCAGTCCGATCAGCAGGTAATGGGGCAGCTTGGTGCTGGCCAGCGTGAAGAGGCCAAACACCACGGCAAACCAGAGCATCAGGAACAGCGTCAGGGCGTCGCCACGCTGACGCAGGCTTTCCCGGCCAGCGCGCAGCAACAGGCTGGTGTGGGGCAGCACGATCAGCACCAGCACTGGAAAATAGTAGAACAGGCTGCCCCCATGGCCTTGCAGCGAGCCGGTGAGGCGCCCCAGGTTTTCGCGATAAAGAAAATAATCCACGAAGGGCTGGCCCATCAAATGGTACTGCAACAGATACCAAGGGCTTGCCACTGCCAGGAATACCACCCACCCCAAGGGGTTGAAAGCCGCCCGCCACCAGCGCCCCAGACTGCCCTGGGTGGCATAGAAAATGAAACTGAGCAGCAACGGTACCGCGATGGCGATGGGGCCTTTGGCGAGAAAACCCAGGGCCATCCACAAAAATACCCGCCAGCGCGCATGGCGGTCATCCGATGCCCACACCCGGTATATGTCAAACCCCGCTGCCGCAATGAGCAGGCTCAACACGCCGTCCATGGCCGCTGCCTCTCCCGACACCACGACGCCCAGCGCGGTGGCGCAGAACAGGCCCGCCAGCCAACCAGTTTCACGATCAAGGTAGCGCTTTCCAAAGCGGATCAACAACGCCACCCAGAACAAGCAGGCCACGGCGGAAGGCAACCGAAACACCCAGGCATGGACGCCAAACACCTGTACCAGGGGTGCCTGGAGCCAGAAGGCCAGAATCGGTTTTTCAAAGAAGGGCTGCCCATTGAGCGTGGGCGTAATGAAGTCGCCGCTATGGGCCATCTCCACAGCGACTTCGGCATACTCACCTTCGTCTTCGTCGAACAGGGGCAGGCGACCCAGATTGAACAGCGTGACCAATAATGCAAAAGCCAGCAACCCGATCAACCATCGGGGTGCTGGCTTGCTGGCGTCGGGGTGAGTAAGGAAGGCCATCAACGGAGCCTACCAAAAACCCCCTGCTTCAACCACCCATGCGTTTGCGCGGTTGAAACGATTTGTCGACTTTGGCCCAAGGCGCTGCGGCATGGGTGCGGGGACGAGCGCCCGCACCTGCGGGGCGCGCCCCACCAGCGCCCTGGGGTTTGCCATGCCGGTTGCCTCCCTTCGGGGCGGGACGACTGGGGCGGAAAGGCCGCTTGGGTTCGAAGCCCTCGATGGTATGGACCTGGATGGGCTTTCCGGTAAAACGCTCGATGCGCTGCAGATGCAGGGCATCGCGCCCACTGGCCAGGGAAATGGCAATGCCCTTGTTGCCCGCGCGACCCGTGCGGCCAATGCGGTGCACATAGTCTTCCGCCATTTTGGGCAGGTCGTAGTTGATGACGTGCGAGATGCCGGGCACGTCAATGCCGCGCGCCGCCACATCGGTGGCCACCAGCACGCGAAAACGACCGCGACGCAAGCCTTCCAGGGTACGGTTGCGCGCGCCCTGATGCATGTCACCGTGCAGGGCTGCTGCCGCATGGCCCATGCCGCTCAAGTCGCTAGCCAGCACGTCGGCATCGCGTTTCGTTGCGGTAAAGATGATGGCCTGGTTGAGGTCCACGTCGGTGAGCAGGTGGGCCAGCAGGCGGTTTTTGTGCGCCATGTCGTCCACATAATGCAGGCGCTGGTCGATGTTCTCGTGCGACTCCTTGATGTTGGTGGCTTCGATGCGCACGGGGTCACGCAGCAGGTCGCGCGACAGGCGCACGATTTCCTTGTCCATGGTGGCCGAGAACAGCAGGGTCTGGCGCGTGGCCGGGGTTGCGGCAGCGATGCGCTCCACATCCTCGATGAAGCCCATGTCAAGCATGCGATCGGCTTCGTCAAGCACCAGCATCTCGAGCTGCGACAAATCGATGCGGCCATGTTCCATCTGGTCGATCAGGCGTCCGGGCGTTGCCACCAGGATGTCGAAGGGCTTGGAGAGCATGCGGTTCTGTACGGGATAGGGCATGCCGCCCAGAATCGATACCGTACGCACCTGTTTGAGATGACGACCATATTTCTTGGTGGCCTCGGTAATCTGGTTGGCCAGTTCACGCGTGGGGCTCAAAACCAGCATGCGCGGGCCGCGGCCGGTGCTGGGCTGGGTAGCGATGCGGTGCAGGGCCGGCAGCATGAAAGCTGCGGTTTTTCCCGAGCCCGGGCGCGACGAGACCATCAGGTCGGCGCCCGAGAGCAAGGCGGGAATGGCCTGAGCCTGGACGGGCGTGGCAGTAACGTAGCCCGCCTCGGTCACGGCGGTGACGATGCGGGGATCCAATTGCAGTTGATCGAAGCGAAGTTCGTTTGTCATGTTCAGTGGTGTTTTCCAGTAAAAATCAATGGGCAAAAGCGCACACACGGCACAGCGTCGACCAGGAAAGGCCATCGACTGGCAGATAATGATTTCAGCGGGATGATAAGCCGCCGGCGCAATGTCACTAACCGGCGAGCAGGATATTCGACGAATCGAATCAAGAAGGTCAGAGACAACTCAAGCAATGCATGTTGCACTGCAATAGCCCGCCACTATACCTGATTTTTGGCAGAGCGCAAGCTTTTTTTGGCAAGCCGCGCCGCAAGGCGTATCCTCTCGGGTGCACCGCAGCCGCCCGTCGGCACGCGCGTTTTTGTTCAATCCAAGAGGGTCCATTCATGAGCAGCGCCTATCAGGACGCCATTCCCGCAACGCTGATTCCCGGTGACGGAATCGGTCCCGAAATCGTCAAATCCGTGGTTGCCGTGCTGGAGGCCGTAGGCGCCCCGCTGGCCTGGGATGTGCAGAAGGCTGGCATGGCTGCCGTGGCCGAATCCCTCGACCCGCTGCCTGAAGCCACCCTGGCCAGCATCCGGCGAACGGGCCTCGCCCTCAAGGGCCCCCTGACCACGCCCGTGGGCGGCGGGTTTCGCTCCATCAACGTGCGCCTGCGTGAAGAATTCAAACTCTACGCCAACGTCCGCCCGGCCCAGACCCTTATTCCCGGCGGGCGCTATGAGGACGTGGACATCGTGCTGCTGCGTGAAAACCTGGAAGGGCTCTATGTGGGCTTCGATCACTACATTCCCATCGACAACGACCCCCACGGGGCCGCCATTTCCTCAGGGGTGAACACGCGCGCCGGCAGCCGGCGCATTGCCCGCTACGCCTTTGAATATGCCGTGAGGAACGGGCGCAAGAAAGTCACCATCGTGCACAAGGCCAACATTCTCAAGGCACTCACGGGTATCTTTCTGGAAACGGCGCTGGAGATCGGCAAGGAATATGCCGACCGCCTGACCATCGACGAGCGCATCGTGGACGCCTGCGCCATGCAGTTGGTGCTCGACCCCACCCAGTTTGACGTGATTCTGACCACCAATCTTTTCGGCGACATCCTCTCGGATGAAATTGCTGGGCTGGTGGGGGGGTTGGGGCTGGCGCCGGGCGCCAACATCGGTGAAGGTGCGGCCATTTTTGAAGCAGTGCATGGCTCGGCCCCGGACATTGCCGGCCAGGGCATTGCCAACCCGCTGGCCCTGCTCTCTGCCTCGGCCATGATGCTGGATCACATCGGTCGCCCACAACAGGGCCAGGCCGTCCGCCAGGCCATTCACGACATGCTCATCACCGACGGCATCCGCACCCGGGATCTGGGCGGCAAGGCCACCACCCAGGAAGTCACCCAGGCCCTGCTGCGACGCGTTAGCGCCCGAAAATCGTAATCCCGTTGCTACCCACCGCGGTATAACCGTAGGGCACCGCCCCCATGAAGCCATTGGGGATGGTGCTGCCCTGCGGCTGGGTGATGGCGTAGAGGGTGTTGTTGCCCGCATTGGAGGCCTGGCTGGTCCAGGTGGCGCCATCGATGCTGGTGAAGACCGAGCCCGAATCCCCCACGGCCACAAACTGGGTGCCAAAGTTCAGCGCCTTGATGCCCACCGGAAAATGCGTCACCGGCACGTTGTCGATGGTGAAGTTGCTGGGCGTGGACCAGTTCATGCCGTCGATGCTGGTCTGCAAGGCGCCGCCGTCACCCGCAGCAACCCACAGGGGCAGGAACAACAACGGCGGGTAGCCCGGCACCGTGGAGGGCGCGGAGTTCATGGTACACGCCACTCCATGGAGGTTTTCGGTGGTGGTGGTCTTGATGCCTGCATTGGTCCAGCTGGTGGCCCCGTTGGGATCGGGTGTGGCAATGATGGTACCGTTGGTTCCCACCGCGACCCATGACCAGAAGGGCAAGGCGCAGAAATTGAAGGTGACCCCATACAGGTCGTTGGTAGGGATGCTGCTGCCCACGGTATACGCCCAGTTCTGCCCGTCACCACTCCACAGGATGGTGGCTTTGGAGCCCACCACCACATGGGCGCCCATGAGGGCTGCCCATCCGTTCTGGTTGGTCGTCACCGCATAAAAATTGACGTTGCCGAGGTTGGGCGGCATGGTGGTGGCCGGATACCACTTGGCATCTGCTGGCGTAAAGGTGGGGGGGCCCGCGTAGGCCAGACCAACCGCCGTGGGGTTGACGACCGTCAGGCCGCTGAAACACAGGGTACCGTTGTCACCGGCCACCACATAGGTGCCCCAGCCATAGTCCGTGGTGCGCAATGAACCCCCGGATGGCGGCGTGCAGGCGGGTTGCGGGGGCAAGGCCGTCCATTTCATGGAGTCGGTGCTGATGAACATGTTGGGGCCCGTCCCCACTGCCAGGTAGTTGCGCAGGCTGCCATTGTCCGGGCCCAGCAGGCCTGCGTTGTCACCGAAGGACACGCCATACAGCGTGGGAGCACCGGTGGGGCAGGCGCCACTTGTGGCCGTGCAGGGCGCCCAGGTACTGCCCGCAAAACGAGGTGTGGCGGGCAGGCTGTTGGATTGCGGGCCCCCGGCGCTGTTGGGATTACCCAAATGGGTATTGATGGCAAAGCTGTAGGGCAGCCCATTGAGCAGGCTGCTCATCACAAAGGGAGAAGCGGCGTTCACCTGGGCGCCCACGGCATTGCCGGAAGGACCGATGGTGACGCCCAGAGTGGACTGAATCCACCAAACCCAGTAATACAGTCCGCCATTGGGGGGGCTGCTCCAGGTCAGGGTCACCTGGCCATCGCCGGGTACCGCGCTTTGCAACACAGGGGCTGGCGCCGAGCTGCCGCCACTGCCACCGCCACCGCAACCCGAAATCACCAGTGCTGCCAGGGCGGCAGCCACCATTCCACTCCATTGACGCTTCAACATGACTTTCCTTGACTGTGAGTCGCGAGACAAGCGTTGCATTTTGCCTGAACCCGCACTGCTTCGTAAACTTGATGCCTTCAGCGCACCATCTGGTTGATTTCGATGATGGGCAGCAATACGGCCACCACGATGAGCGCCACCATCGCTCCCATCACCAGGATCAGCGCCGGTTCGAGCAGGGTGGTGAGCAGCAGGATGCGCCGCTCCAGGGTGCTGGCCTCGCCGCGTGCCGCCCGCTCCAGCATGTCCGGCAGGCGCCCGGTACTTTCGCCGGAGTGGATGAGCTGCAGCAGGATGGGCGGGAAACGGCGATGCACGCCCAATGCCCGGGCGAGGCTCGATCCTTCACGCACGCGCGTGATGGCGTCCATCACGTCACGGCGCAGCGCCGTATTGGCCAGCGCATCGGCTGCCCCCTGCAGTGCAGGCAGGATGGGTACCCCGCCCCCCACGAGGATGGAGAGCGTACTGGCAAAGCGCTCGGTGTTGTAGCCGCGCACGGACTTGCCGATGACGGGCCAGTGCAACAGGCGCTCGTCCCACGCCAGGCGCACCCGTGGTTGGGCCAGCGCCCGGCGCGCCAGCCAGGCGCCTGCCACAACCAGCAGCGCCAGTGCCCAACCCCAGTGCCGGATCAGGTCGGAGAGCGTGATCATGACGCGGGTCAATAAGGGCAGGGCTTGATGGTTGCTGGTGAATACGGCCACCACCTGCGGTACCACGGTGGTCATGAGAAAGACCACGATGCCCAGCGCCACCAGCGTCACGATGGCGGGATAGGCCATGGCCATCCACACTTTCTGGCGCAGCGCATCGCGCGCTTCCGCGTAATCCGCGAGGCGCTCCAGCACCCAGCCCAGCCGGCCGCTCTGCTCGCCCGCCGCCACCAGGGCCTGATAGATGGGCGGAAAATCCCGGGGATGAAACGACAATGCCGTGGCCAGCGGGCTGCCGCCCAGCACTTCGGAGCGTAATTCCAGCATGCGCTCGCGCACAATGGGGCGTTCTGCTTCCGAGGCTGCCGCAGCCAGGGCTTCGTCCAGGGGAATGCCGGCATTGAGCAGGCTGGCCAACTGCCGGATCACCGTCACCCGATCGCCACTGGACAGCCGGCGCACCATCCAGGCGCCCCCCCGGCGTGCCGCAGATTCCTTGGCAGTGGCGAGAGAGAAGGGAATCAAACCGCGCGCGCGCAACAGGGTGCGCGCCTGGCGCAGCGAATCCGCCTCGACGATGCCCGACTCGGAGCGGCCGCCCTGGTCCAGGGCTTCAAACCGGTAGACCGGCATCGCTAGGCGTCGCCCGTCACGCGCAGCAATTCCTCAAGGGTGGTGACGCCCGTAGCCAACCAGCGTTCACCATCCTGACGCAAGGTGCGCATGCCGTGCTGCAAGGCCCAGTCGCGCAACTGCGCTTCCGAGGCGCGCTGATGGATGAGCGCGCGCAGGCCCTCATCCACTTCCAGCAATTCGTAGACGCCGCTGCGCCCCTGATACCCGGTCTGGCTGCAGGCCGTACACCCCGCCGCCTTCGACGGTCCACCGCAGACGGGGCAGCAGCGGCGCACCAGCCGCTGGCTCAATACCCCCAGCAGGGAGCTGGCCAGGAGAAAAGGTTCGATTCCCATGTCGATGAGGCGATTGACCGCACTCACCGCATCGTTGGTGTGCAGGGTAGCCAGCACCAGGTGCCCCGTAAGGCTGGCCTGCACCGCAATCTGGGCGGTGTCGGCATCGCGGATCTCGCCAATCATGATGACGTCAGGATCCTGGCGCAGGATGGCGCGCAGGGCCTTGGCAAACGTCAGGTCGATGCGCGGGTTGACCTGGGTCTGGCCGATGCCATCCAGGTGATACTCGATGGGGTCTTCCACCGTCATGACGTTGGTGGTTTGCGTATCAAGCCGCGAGAGCGCTGCGTAGAGCGTGGTGGTCTTTCCGCTGCCGGTGGGCCCCGTGACGAGGATGATGCCGTGGGGGCGGCGTGTGAGGCCATCAAAACGCTTGAGGGTGTCGTCGGCCATGCCGAGCCGTGCCAGATCCAGCCTGCCAGCTTCCTTGTCCAAGAGGCGCAGCACGGCCCGCTCGCCATAGCCCGTAGGCAATGTGGACACCCGCACATCCACCGGGCGCCCGGCCACGCGCAGCGCGATGCGGCCATCCTGCGGCATGCGTTTTTCGGCAATGTCGAGTTGCGCCATGATCTTGATGCGGGAAATCAGTGCCGCATGCAGGGCTTTTTTGGGACGCACCACGTCACGCAGCGTGCCGTCCACGCGAAAGCGCACCACCGAGGCCTGCTCGGCGGGCTCGATATGGATGTCGGAGGCGCCTTCGCGCGCGGCCTGGGTGAGCAGCGCATTGATCATGCGAATGATGGGGGCATCATCGCGCGACTCCAGCAGGTCTTCCACGGCGGGCAGATCCTGCATCAGGCGCGACAGGTCGATTTCTTCTTCGGCTTCGCCCACCACCTGCGCCGCGCCACCTTCATACTGCGCATAGGCACGCGCCAGGGCGGCCTGCCATGCTTCCATGTCCTGATGGCGAATGCGCAAGGGGCCGTACACGCGCCCCACTTCGGCCAGCGCCTCGGGGCGGGTGTCGTCGCAGGTCCACACTTCGGTGGCCTGTGCATGCTGCGCCACCACCAGCACCCGCCCGTCACGGGCAAAGGCAAAGGGCAAGAGGCGCGCTGCCATGGTGGAGAGGCCGGATTGCGAGGCGTCCATGCCCAGCCTCAAGGGGTTCTGGGCGGCGGTCCGCCCGGCAGCGGGGAAGCAGTGGGTTCGACGCTGGTGGACCCCGGGGTCACGAAAGGCGCACCGCCCCCCATTGCCGAAGGCAGCGGGGTCAGGGATTCATTGGAGAGCACGCGCACGTTGGGTTGATAGTCGTCACGCATTTCCTTCATCAGGCCATAGCGATCATTGGTAAGGGCGTCACTCTGTTCCGCCGTCCGCACCACATAGGGTCGCAGAAACAGCATCAGGTTAGTCTTGACCCGGGTCTTGGTTTCGTAACGGAACAGGGCGCCGATGAACGGAAGGTCGCCCAGAAACGGCGTTTTTTCCATGCTGTCGGCATAGTTGTCGGACAACAGTCCGCCCAGCGCCACCACCTGCCCATCCTCGACCAGTACGTTGGACTCCAGTGCGCGTTTGGTATAATTGGGGCCGTTGATATTATTGACTGTGGAAGCGTCCACTGCGGAGGATTCCTGATAGATCTGCAATCGCACCAACCCGCCTTCCGAGATCTGCGGCTTGATGCGCAAGGTCAGCCCCACGTCCTGGCGGTTGACAGTCGTGAATGGATTGATGGTTCCAGTCACCCCTGTTTGGGCATACTGACCCGCGACGATTGGGATGTTATCAGCAATCACGATGCTTGCTTCTTCGTTGTCCAGCGTCAGCAAGTTGGGAGTGGACAGCACGTTCACCCCCGAGATGTTGCTGACCGCGCGCGCCAGCGCTGACAGGCCCATGACGCCGTTGAAGCTATGCAGCACGGCGATGTTGGTGCCCGCCGAGGGCACCACGCCGGCCGTGGCGATGTTGGCGGCAGCGCCCAGGTTGAGCAGGCTGCCTGCCTGCGGGCTTAAGGCCACGATGTTGCTGCCCGGTGTGCCGGCATTGAAGTTGGTGCCGGCAAAGGTCTGGGTGGCCCCGCCGCCCAGCAACCCCTGCAATTGAACGCCAAACTCATCGGCCTTGTTGCTGGACACTTCCACGATCATGGATTCCACATAGATCTGGGCACGGCGCGCGTCCAGTCGGTCGATCACGGCGCGCAGGTTGCGATACACCTGCTCGTTGGCCGTGATGATGATGGAGTTGGTGGTGGCATCCGCCTGGATCATGCCCGCCGGGATACTGCCACCCGACCCTCCTGCCGAGTAGGTGCGCGTGTTGCCGCCCGTGCCGCCGCTACTGCCGCCTGCGGAACCGAACGGAGAAGCCGCGCCGGAACTGCCTGAGCCGGCAGAGGAGGCGCTCGAACTGCCCATGCTGCTGCCCATGCTGCTGCCAGAGGTGCCGCTGCTGCCGGACGGCGACGCGCCGCCACCTGAAGCCGAGATATTGAGCGGCTGCGTGTCGCTTGAGGCATTGCTGCTGGTTTCACCTGAAACGATACCGCGCAGGGTCTTGGCCAGCTTGACGGCCTCAGCATTTTTAAGCGGCACCACCCAGATGTTGCCGGCCTGGGTGGTGGGCGTATCCAGTTTGGCAATCAGGCTTTTGATCTGGTCGGCGCGCGTGACGGTGGCGGCCTTGAGCAGGATGCTGTTGGTGCGGGGCTCGGGGATGGCCACGGTGCGGATGAGCGGATCGGCATTGGCGCCTGCACTGTCGCTCATGCGATTGATGATGGCGGCAATGTCGATGGCCAGCCCATGCTTGATGGGAATGACGTCCACGTCGCCCATCACCGGCGCATCGATGGCGGCCACGATGTGGGCAATGCGCCGCAGGTTGCCGGAGTAATCGGTGATGACGAGGGTATTGTTGGCAGGATAGGCCGTGATGGTGTTGTTGGGTGCAATCAGGGGGCGCAACACCGGCACGAGGTTGTTGGCCGATTCATACTTCAACCGGAACACCTGCGTGATGATCTGGTCGCCCACCGGCGCACTTTCGGTGGCACCGCCCGCGCCGCTGGCATCCACGGTCACGCGCCCGCCCTGCAGCTTGGCGTCGGCTTCAGGGACCACGCGGTAAAAGCCCGGCCCTTCCACCAGGGCATAGCCCTGTAACCGCAAGGCCGCAGTCAGGGTGGCCAGGGCTTCCGTGTGGTTAAGGGGTTTGTCGCTGGTGAGGCTGAGGGTGCCCTTGACCCGAGGATCCACCAGAATGTTTTTGCCGATGGCCTCGCCCACGGCCTTGATCACCCCCTCGATGTCTGCATCCACGAAGTTGAGGGAGACCAACCCGGGCCTTGAGGCACCAAGCGGCACAGGCGGCGTCGGCTGGTTCCCCGGAGGAGCCGCCAGCACGGTGTGGGATACAGTCAGCCCTGCCAGCAGCGCAGCGCAAACGATCCGGGAGAACTCATTCATAAGCATTGACCCTAATAGTGCAGGCGCGTAATCGCGCCTTCCCTTTTACCTAAAATACTGAGCAACCCAACCAGTTGCGGTTCCAGTGCGTCGCTTGCGGTAGCCTGCCCATCAAAGCCCAGTCGCCCGTTGGCGAGGGCCCCCTGGCCGGACAACATCAGGGGGCCGGACAATGTTTCGAGATCCAGCTTGCCCCCCAAAGGGCCCCAGGCCAGGCGCAGCCTGTACTGGCCGAGCGGTGCCACGGGAGACAGGCGCGAACGCATCTGCTCGGCCTCTACCGTCAAAGAAGCCAGCGAGCGCGGCGCAGCGTTCCGGTAGCTCCAGTCCAGGGGCTCCCAGCGCAACTTCAGCAGCCCTTCCAGGCGCAAGGTGTTGAACGGTGCCCCCCATCCCGTCAAAACCTGGGCTGGCAAGGTCAACGCTCCCGGCGCCAGATGGGCGCCCGACCAGCCCAGTGTGCCAGAGATTGCCCCGCTCATGGCAGTGGCGTCCACGGCCTCGAGGGTAAAGTTCAGCCCTTTGGGGCCAGGCGTCAGGCGCCAGCTCACCCGCCCGGGAAAAATCCCCAGGGCATCCGGCCCCGCCGACAGCGCCATTTCGGCCGAGCCGCGCCACAGGGTGCCGGTGCTGTTGGTCAGCAGCAGCTTCTGGCCGGTGGCCTGCGCCACACGCAACGCCACCCAGCTGGCCGGCACGTTCATCAGGGCCACCAGCAGCAGCACCAGGACAAAAAGCAACGTCTCAAGGACGACCGGTTTGCGCACCGCTACTCTCCGCCCCGCAGCACCAGATGGCCATTCACGTCACCCGGATGGAGGGTGCGCTCCACATGGGCTTCCACCACCCTCACCCGCCATTTCTGCCGGGCCTGGTCCAGCCAGTCCGCCATGCTGCTGAAGGGCGCGTCATGCCACTCCAGCGTGATGCGCCCGTCCGCCCGAAGGGCCAGTTTCTGGCCGGACAACCCCTGGTCCCGCAAGGACTGCTGCAACGCAGCCTGCAACCCGGCTCCCTCAGGCACGACCGCCTTAGTCCGGCTGCGTGAAGCGGCCAGCTCTGCTGCCATGGCCTGCATGCGCGCCAGCTCGGTGCGCAACTGCGGCAATTCCTGCTGCAACCGGGCGCTGTTGGCTGCAGCAGGCTGCCACAGCAGCCCATAGCCTGCCAGCACCAGCAGCAAGGCCGCCAGGGCCGCCAGCACGGCGCGCTCGCGCAGGCTGCGTCCGCGCCAGAGCGGCAGCAACACCTGTTGCACGTCTGAAAGTTTCATCGTCCCCCCCCGCTGAGGCGCCATACCCCATGCCCCTCGTCATGCAGCATCGGACTTTTCACCGCCGCCCCGGGCTTGAAGCGGAGATAGAAACTGTCGTCACGATACTCCAGCTGTTGCAACGTATCGCCCGGCTCATTGGCCAGCAGGGCGGCAAGCCGCGAGGCCAGCACCGAAAAATCGCCGGGCAACGCGCCGCCCTGTCCGGCGCGCTGGTTTTCCAGGGCGCGTTTCAGGGCCAGTGCCGGAGGAAGGTCCTGCGGCGCGTTGGGCAGCGTGTCGCGCACCAGGGCCTGCATGGCCTGGGTGATCTGGCGTTTCTGCCAGGCCAGTTTGGCCCAGTAGGCATTGACGGCCAGCAGCTGTAACAGCAAGGCCAACCCCAGCAGCATCAGGGCCGGCCGCCAGGGGCGCAGGCGCTCCAGCAGGCCTCCCAGGGGGGGCGCAAATTCAAACTGACACAGGTTGACGGCACCCCCGGCTTCGCCGGAGAGCGCCCAGGCGCGCAGCCCCCCCGAAGGATGCGCCGTGATGCCCTGGGGCAGTTGCGGCAGCGCCGGCAGCCCCTCCTGCGCATTCAGGGACAGCCCCCAACCCGACTGGGCCGCGCCGCGCCAGCTCAGCACCGTGCGCTCCTCCAGCCCGGCATCATTCAAGGCCGGACGCAGCATCTGGGTTTCAAGTGCGCCCTGCGGTTGCAGCAGCTGTGCCGGCACCACCCTCAGCGCAGTTCGCCCTGCGCCGGAAAATGCCTCATGCACGAAGCGCATCCAGGCGAGATCCACCACGGCCACCGTCATGACATTGCGCGCGGCATCACGCGCACCCAGGGCAAAATGACATTGTTCCACGGGCTGGATCAGGGACTCTTCCAGCAGGTTGGGCAGGGCTTCACGCATGCGATCGCTGGACAGCGTTTCCAGGTGGGGCCAGGGCGCCTCCAGCAACAGCACGTCGGGGGAGGCCATCACCAGCACCGTATGCGCGGCAGGCGGCAACTCACCCAAGGGGGCCTGGCCCTCGCGCACAAGACGCGGCACACCACGCCCTGCCGTCAGGACAAAAGGCATGTTGCCCAATGACCAACGATCCGGGCCTGATTGCGGCTTGAGTGGCAGGGCCACCCAGCAGGTTAACACCTCAGAAATTTGTCTATCCTCCTACGCTGACGCCATCGGGCAAGCCAGGCTTCTGCCATAATACCTGCGTTGCATTACCTGGATGTGCACGCCGCGCCACCAGCGCCTGCTGCGTGACCGACACCCGACCGTGGCGCAAGCACGCCACCACCCAAAAATATTCCGAACTGACGCTCAGATTGCGCGAGCCGATGGTCAATCCCTGCGGCGCGCGCGCCTGCACCCGGCTGGTCAGGGTCATGTTATCCATAAAAAACGCCTGATTGCGCTCGGCAATCACCTGCTCGGCCGTTCCCTGGTCCACCCCCAGCACCGCGGCCAGGACGACCGCTGAGGCCGTGTTGGCGTTGACGGGTGTGGGACGGGGCAGCACCACCGTGAACTGCGCCAATTGCGCCAGGGCGTCTGGCGTGGCATCAGGAATCAGGTCCAGAAGATCATGTGCGCTATCAATGGGCAGTGGCGCGTCTGCCTCTGCGGTTTGGGGTACCCTGCTTTGCAGCATGCGTTTTGCCACCAATGGCGCCCCCGCCGGGTCCAGTCCGAGATTTTGCAACAACCTCGCAAAAATCGCGACGGCTTCGGCATTGATCCCGGTGGCCGTCACCCAGCCCCGATCTCCCAGGGGGTTGTTCACTTCCACGAGCGACGTAAGATTAAAGCGCGAGGTGGCATCCACGATGCCCCCAGCCAGCCAGATCTCGGAGTCGGCATCCGTAGCGCCCGACACGATGCCCTGGCTTTTCAGGAAATCAGAAAGGGGCGTCTCGGCAATGGGGATGGCCCACACCTCACCCAGATGGTCCACCGAACGGGTTTGGTACAGGTCTTCGCGCAACACGAGGCGCGCCCAGTCCAGGGCCCCCGTGCCAACCCATCCGGCCTCATCGCGCAGGCGCTGGTTTTCGAGGGTGCGCACCCGCAGATGTTCGCGCCAGAGCAGGCCGCTCACCAGCGTGGTGGCCAGGGTCACCACCAGCATCGCCGCCAGCAAGGCCGCCCCGCGTTGTGGATTTCGACGCATCAGTCCTGCCCCGTCAGACAGACCTTGCGCAGGGGGGCCGGCGCATAGGGCATCCCCACGGTCAGTTCAATGCCCATCAACAAGGCGTTGCCAAAGGCCCGGGGCTTCAACCATTGTTCTGCCATTTGCGCACTGCTGTCGCTCCACTCCCCGGATTCCATGAAACCGCGCCCCGCCAACCCCGCAGCGCGATGAATCAAGGCCACGGGCGAAACCGCGTACAGGGTATCCAGGTCTCCGTTCTCCTGCAGGGTCTGCCAGCTTTGCAGCAATTCGGCGCGGCCCCCGATGGGCGGCGATTCCAGGCGTTCGATGGCGGTGCCGCGGGCACGGTAGGTCACCAGCACCAGATGGTGCACGCCCGCGCCATCCGTGCGACTGCGAATCAAATCCACGCGGTTGGTGTCGAAATGCAACGGCAGGCCTGCCACCCAGCGATCAGGTGGGCCGAGGTCGCGGCAGTCACTCTCCCACTGCGCAAACAGGGTACGCACCCCGTCGAATTGCTGGCCGCGCACCTGCAATGCTTCACGCGTGCGCACCATGGAATCGAGGGCGCGCCAGGACAACACGGACATCACCGCCATCAGTAACAGCGCCACCATCACTTCCATCAGGGTAAAGCCGCGCGCGTCAGAGGACATAGGCGGGCCCATTCACCACCAGCGTCACTGCCGTGGCCAATATCTGGTCATCTGCCTCGCCCATCACGCTTACTTCCACACGGCGAAACACCGGGTTGGGCGTATCGGCCACCCGCTCGACGCAGCGCAGGGCGTAGGGCCCCTGGGGACAGGCAAAACGGTACTCGCCCAGATCGGGCCAGAGCCGGCGCAGACGCAACTCCGCCAGGGCGTTGTCGGCACTCCACTGGGCGGCAAGCCGTGGCGCCAGGTCTTCGCTGGCGCGCGTCACCACGCCCAGGGCGCGCATGCCGGCAGCCAGCGCCAGCCCTGTGATGAACAAGGCCACCAGCACTTCGATCAGGGTAAACCCTCGGGATGGCATTTTCATGGGCTGTTCATGCCGACGCGATAATGGCCCAGACCATCGGTCACCAGTTGCGCCTCCTGGGCCCCGCGTCGCAGCAGCATGCCCTTGAAGTCATCCATTTCTTCGACGCCAATCCAGTATTGAACCATCTGGGAATCACCCGTACTGTCGCCGGCGCCAAACACCACGCGATCAAGCGGCGGATTGAATTGTCCCGGCGGCAATACGTCGTCCGGTACCGCCGTCCATCCCGTTGGGCCCGCCTGAAAAAAACGCCAGCCCATCCGGTCAAGCTTGAGCAGCACGGGCTGCCCACTGAGTTGGGCTTCATCCCGGGCCAGATTGAGGACGGCTGCCAGGCGCTCGGCTTCGCGCCCCAAGGGGTGCTGGGTGGGAGATCGAAACGACAGCGTCACCGCTGCCATGGCAATGCCCACAATCAACAGCACCACCATCAGTTCGATCAGGGTGAAACCGGCGTCAGGGACTCCAGTTGCCGATGTCCGCGTCATTACCTTCGCCGCCGGGCTGTCCGTCGGCACCCATGCTCCAGACGTCGATTTCGCCGTGCTGGCCGGGGTTGGCATATTGATAGGGTTTGCCCCAAGGGTCTTTGGGCAGGACGTCAAGGCAGGCCTTCCAGTTGTTGGGCAGAGGCTCGGTTGCGGGTTGTGTGACCAGCGCCGCCAGACCTTGTTCGGTGGTGGGGTAGCGGCCGTTGTCCAGGCGGTAGAGCTTCAGGGCCTGCACGATGGTGGCCACATCCTGACGGGCCGCAATGCGGCGCGCCTCATCGGGGCGGTTCATGACGCGCGGCACCACCAGCGCGGCCAGAATGCCGATGATGACCATCACCACCATGATTTCGATGAGGGTAAAACCCCCTTGTGGGGCCAGGCTGGAACGGGGTTTTGGCGCGATCATGATCCGTAGATGCTACCGGAACTATGTTTCGATTTCCACCCAATGCTGGAGGTTAAGGGAAAAAATCAGTATCGTAGCGGGATCATGGCCACCCTGCGCTTTCACTCATCCACGCTGCTGTTGCCCCAAGTGGCACGCTGGGGTGCCCTGTTGCTGCTGGCCAGCCTCACCGGGCTGTGGTCCATGCGCCTGTTGGCCCCCACGCCCATGCCTGCCCCCGTGGCGCCACTGGCCAACAGCACGGAACCTGGCAGCGCCACCTGGCGCGGCCTCTTCACTGGCGCCGGGGCCGGCAGCGGGCCCGTGCTGTTGCGCGGCGTCATCGTGGCGCCGCCCGAGGACAGTGTGGCCGTGCTCTCGATCAACGGCGGACCCGCACGTGCGCACAGGATCGGCAGCGAGATTGCGCCGGGCATCCGGCTGACCGAAGTGATGGCGCAATCCGTCACCCTGGAGCGCAACGGGGTGCGCGAAACCCTGACGCTCGTCCCTCACGCTGCCGCAAAAATTGCGCCGCCACCCACGCATTGACCTGCTGCGCGGGGTTGCCGTCCTGATGATGGTGGCCTATCACGGCTGCTATGACCTCACCTACTTCGGTTATGCCCACTTCCAGATGCTGGAAGACCCCCTCTGGATGTTGTGGCGCAACGTCATCGTGGGCAGTTTTGTCTTTCTGGCCGGAGTAAGCCTGAGCCTCTCCCGTGCAGGCTCGCAGCGCAGCGCCGGGGCCCGCCTGCTGCAGCTTTCGGCGTGTGCGCTGCTGGTGAGCGCAGCCACGGCCGTACTGTTTGGCCCGCGCTGGATTTATTTCGGCGTGCTGCATTTCTTCGTGGTGGCCACCCTGCTGACACGCCCCTTGCTGCGCCATGCCACGTTTCTGGGCAGTGCGGGGCTGGCCATTTTCGTGCTGGGGTGGAGCGTGGGCTGGGATGCCCTGGACGCACGCTGGATTAACTGGGTGGGCCTTGCTGCCCAAAAACCGCAAACCGAGGATTACGCCCCGCTCATTCCGTGGCTGGGCCTGTTGTGGTTGGGCGTATGGGCCGAACAGCGTTTTCCGGCACTGGCAGGCCCCGCAATCCGACTCAGCCTGGGCCCGGCGCTGCCCCGCGCCACGCAATTTCTGGGTCGCCACAGCCTCGTAGTGTACATGGTGCACCAGCCCCTGCTGTTCGGGTTGTTGTACCTGACCCGCTAAACCCCTTGCCCCACAAAAAAAGTCCCCTCACGCGGAGGGGACGGAAAAACACCCAGGGGGTTGGGCGTTAGTCGTTGGTGCCGCCTGAATTGAGGCGAATCACCATAGCCGTCATGGTGGTGCCGTTGAGCGTGCCCATCACTTCCACACTCTGTCCCACCCAGGCCGAACCGACATTGCCCAGGGCCGGATCCACAAAAGTGGTGGACGACCAGTTGACGGTGAGCACCTTGTCTTCGTTGCGCAGCGTCAGGGTATTGCCGCTGGCAGTAAGGATGGTACCGTGGAAATCCGATACCGAGTCACTGGGTGGCGTCGTCACGGCGGTGCAGGTGACGAGGGAGGCCACCACGGGCTGCCCCGGGGCCGGTACCGAGCCTGTCACGGTGACGGTGACCGTATTCAGCGAACTCAAGCCCACGCAGGATGGATAAGTGCCGTTGGGTGCCGTCACCGAGGTGCTTTGCAGCACGAAGGAGAGGTCGCCCCCCGCACTCCAGTTGACGCCGTTGGTGGTGCCCAGCACCTGAATGGTTTGTGGCGTGACCGCAGCCGTCACGGAATTTTCCTGATCCACCGTGGTTTGCGAGAGCGTACCGGCGTTGATCTGCCCGGTGAGCTTGATATAGTCGCCATCGCCCACCCTGGTGCCTGCCGGCAAGGTCACCACCGTGCCCTGCACCGTGGCCGTATTGGTGGACGCATTGTAGTTGCTGACAAGCCCGCTTAACTGCGCCTTCTGACTGGTGCCGCCCGCAAGGGCTGTCAAGCCCGCGGCATTGATGGTGGCCGCCTGAAGCGGCGCATAGCTGCCACCCCAGGTATTCCAGGTGGCCCGGTTGACCCAGGCAGTGATGCTTTGCCCGACATTGAGGCCCGTGGGCAGGGTGCCCTGCAGCACGGTGCCGCCTGTGGAGGCATTGAGCATGACCTGGTTGGTGGCCGGCAAGGCGCCGACCACGCCCCCGATCAGGATGCTACTGGTCAATGGGGTGACGGAGAGCACTTCCACGCGCGAGGCTACCAGTACATAGGCATTGTGCGCAGCATCCCAGGACCAGGCGCCATGCACTTCCACTTCATTGCCCACGGCAAGCTGCGGACTCAGGCTTGTGCCTGCGTTGTCGACCCCGGCCAGCACGGTGGTGACGCCCAATGGCGTATGCGTGGCATTGGAGACGATGCGAATCCACTGGCCACACACCATGGCCCACCAGTCGCCCGTGGCATCCTGTGTAGCCGCCTGGGTGACCGGGCCGGACAGGCTGGGGATGATGGTGGCCGTAATGACCGAGGTGCCAGTGCTGTCCAGGCTGGCCTGCACGCGCTGGCCCAGTTTGAGCAGGGCGTTTTGCGGCACGCCCTGGCTGTCATCCTGCTCGATGGTGGCCGTGGTGGTGGCGTATTCCTTGCCATCAATGAACACGCTGCCAAACCCCAGTACCAGGCCCTGAACCACGCCGGTGCCACCAGATCCCACGCCGGAGAGCAACACGGCCGCGCCGCCGCCACCGCAAGAGGTCAGCAGGGCGCTACCGCCCAGAAGGCAGAGGGCCATCAACACGTTTCGGGCGCTACGCGCAGTCAGGTTTTTTAACATTCGATTGGCTCTTCCATATGAATGCAACGATTCATTGACCTGAAGCGCCACGCGGCTTGCGCGGCTTCTTCTTGTGGACCTGGGGCACGCGGGGCTCGGCGGGTTCGGCGTAACAGAACATGCCCACGCGAATGCGCTGGTCGCCGCCTGCCGGTTCATCTTTTTCGCTCAAGGGCAGCGCGGCGCGCACCATGGCGTTGAGCACCTGCATCCACAGGGCGCCCGCGAGGTGTTCCAGCTGTTTCACCGAATCAGTGGAAAGCCCGTCGGCAAACATGCTTTGCTCGAGAAACTTCCTGTCGCCCGGGCCGGAGAGATTGTGCACGCCGGCGGCGAGATGGTCTGCAGTACTGCCCGCCAGCAGGTTTCCTGCTTCTGCCATCTGCTGGTCGGGGACGAAGGCGTTGCGGCACAGGCGGACCGCATCCCCTTTCTGTTCGGCCATCCCCAGGCGCACCAGCTCATTGAGCACCGCGCGCGGATGCACGTCGCTGGAAACCTGACGCGAGAGGATTTCAAAGGATTTGGCGGAACCCGACATGGGTAACTCGTCCGGCCAGCCGCTGGCCAGCCAGCGCGTCATGACCTGCGAGGGCACGGTGGGGCGCCCCAGCGAATCGCGGGTGATCCGGGATGACTTCTTGGGCGCCTGGGCCATGGCCGTCACCATGGCCTTGACGTCCTTGCGGTGCAGGCCGGAGAGCATGCTGATGGCGGAATCCGTCTGCTTGGCGTTCAGACGCTCCAGTTCACCGGCCGCCTGCTCCAGAAAGGTCTGCTTGATGGCCACTGAAAACTCTGGATGGCGCACACCCGAGCGCAACAGCCACAACACCAGGGGCTGCATGACCACGAGGGCTTGCTGCAGCACCTGATCGGGGTCCAGACGTGATTTTTTTTCATCCATGCGAGAATAATATGGGATTTTTTCCCATAAGTCAAGTATAATCGGTCCTGAAGTCGGGTAGGGGGGAGCGCAACTGACCCGGCAAGGCAACCTCCAACTAATTGATTTGATAAGTATAACCGATTATCCCTGGCGTGACGGCCAGGATCTGGCAATCAAATCCTGAAACACCTGTTTTTTTGAATCATGGAATACGACACCACTTTTAAAGGAGAATTCGCAATGAAACTGACCACACAAGCTCTGCGTCTGAAGCGTACCGTCCTGCTCTTGGCGGCTTCATTATCACCCCTTTTTGCCGTCGCTCTGGAAGTACCTGTTTCAGTGACCCAGCAGAAGGCCCTGCAAGCTAGCCTCACCAGCACCGTGCGCGCCAGCGTGAATGAAGT
>DAICZS010000035.1:0-253 GCA_027311025.1 Ferrovaceae bacterium | reverse complement strand
AGGCCACCCTGATCCGCACGGCCCACGCCCAGCTCAACCTGGAGCTTGCCGCCGGCAACACCCGCGCAGCCAAGGCCACCCAGGCCAGCCTGGAAGCCCATCAGGCCGCCTTCATGAAGGCGCAGCAGAACGTGCGTGCCAGCCTGCTGCAATTGCAAGGCGTACAGGACAAGACGCCAACGCGCATGAACTGATCACCCTGTCTGCTCTGCTTCTCTCCTCCCTCGTGGGCCGGCTTCTTGCCGGCCCTTTT
>DAICZS010000034.1:23047-23557 GCA_027311025.1 Ferrovaceae bacterium | reverse complement strand
GTGCGGGTCCCCGTCAATTCCTTTGAGTTTTAATCTTGCGACCGTACTCCCCAGGCGGTCGACTTCTCGCGTTAGCTTCGTTACTGAACAATCAAGTTGCCCAACAACCAGTCGACATCGTTTAGGGCGTGGACTACCAGGGTATCTAATCCTGTTTGCTCCCCACGCTTTCGTGCATGAGCGTCAGTCTTATCCCAGGGGGCTGCCTTCGCCATCGGTATTCCTCCACATCTCTACGCATTTCACTGCTACACGTGGAATTCTACCCCCCTCTGACAGACTCTAGCTTGCCAGTCTCAAACGCAGTTCCCAGGTTAAGCCCGGGGCTTTCACATCTGACTTAACAAACCGCCTGCGCACGCTTTACGCCCAGTAATTCCGATTAACGCTCGCACCCTACGTATTACCGCGGCTGCTGGCACGTAGTTAGCCGGTGCTTCTTCTTGGGGTACCGTCAGTGGTCACAGGTATTATCCGTAACCGTTTCGCTCCCCACGAAAGAGCTTTACA
>DAICZS010000034.1:0-22993 GCA_027311025.1 Ferrovaceae bacterium | reverse complement strand
TGGTAAGCCTTTACCTCACCAACTAGCTAATCGGACATCGGCCGCTCCTTCAGCGCGAGGCCTTTCGGTCCCCCGCTTTCCTCCTCAGAGCTTATGCGGTATTAGCACAACTTTCGCTGCGTTATCCCCCACTCAAGGATACGTTCCGATGTATTACTCACCCGTTCGCCACTCGCCACCAGGGTTGCCCCCGTGCTGCCGTTCGACTTGCATGTGTAAAGCATGCCGCCAGCGTTCAATCTGAGCCAGGATCAAACTCTTCAGTTCAATCTCTATGCATTTTGTGCCCCTCTCAGGGCCTCACTCAAAGTGTTCCTAGACGGAAATTTACTTCTCGTGAGTGCTGCTTAACTTCTTGTACCCGCAGCACCCACACCTATCGGTTAACTTATTTTTAAAGAACAAACTGTCTGGTTGCGGGGGTAGGATTTGAACCTACGACCTTCGGGTTATGAGCCCGACGAGCTGCCAGACTGCTCCACCCCGCGTCCGTCGAGTAGAGTCCGCAACTATAGCGCGATGATCAATCGCTGTCAAACGAAAATCGACCCAAAGGACGACGACGGCCTGCAGCCATCGCGCGCGGATGGCTGGCAAGGCCGCCGGGAACGGCTTTCTGGCGCACCAGATGCGGCTGCGCGAGACCATCAGCAAACATATTGGAAAAGCGTTGCGTCTCGGGGTACGGAATGACATCCCCCACCTTCCCGGCAGCGATCTGCTTTTGAACTCCCTGCCACCAGGCGTAATCCAGCAGGTTGCGGTGCCGAGTCATGAAGGTCTTCAGGACACGGGGATCCGTCAGCAGAAAATGGCCGAACTCTTCAGGAAACACATCATGGGGGTCTACTGAGAACCAGGGCTCGGCAGCCATTTCGTCCTCTGCGTTGCGCGGCTCGGGCATCTTCCTGAAATTGCAGTTGGTGAGGTAGTCGATCTCGTCGTAGTCATAAAAGACCACGCGGCCATAGCGCGTCACCCCGAAGTTCTTGTAGAGCAGGTCTCCGGCAAATATGTTGACGGCAGCTAGTTCCTTGATTGCATTGCCAAATTCAACCACCACATGGGCCAGCTGTTCGTCGTTGGCCTTGTCCATGTAGATGTTGAGTGGCACCATGCGGCGCTCTATATAGAGGTGGCGCACGATCAGGGTGTCTTCTGTCTCCTCGATGGATGAAGCAGCCAACGTACGCAATTCTTCCAACAACTCGGGGGTAAACCGTTTCTTTGGGAATGCCACCCCGGAATACTCCATGGTATCTGCCATCCGGCCTACCCGGTCATGGTGCTTCACCAGCAGATACTTTTCCTTGACCTGATCCCGATTAATCTGTTTTGGTGGCGAGATCACATCCTTGATGATCTTGAACACATAGGGGTAGGAAGGCAGGGTAAACACGGCCATGACGAGCCCGCGAATTCCCGGGGCAATGATGAACTCATCGCTGGAATATTTCAGATGGTGCAGAAAGTCACGATAAAACAGCGTCTTTCCCTGTTTGTGCAACCCCAAAATGCTATAGAGCTCTGCCTTGGGCTTATGGGGCAGCATGCTGTGCAAAAACTCCACATAGGCAGAGGGCACTTCCATATCCACCAAAAAGTAAGCACGGCTTGAATTGACCAGGATCGCCAGATGCTCGGTAGTCAAAAGCACAGTATCCACCTGGAGGCAACGCTGTTCGTCATGCATCACCGCCACCACAAAGGGATACTGCTGCCCACCATTGATCAGCTTGCCGACAATGTAGGCCGAAGTATTTCTGTAGAACACGGCACTCAGCACCTGAATCTGGTGATTGGCTTCCAATATCAGCGGGTAAGGCAAATGCATGCGCCATGCCTTGAGCGTGCGCCGGATATCCCGCCGCAAGTCTGCAAACGGCCGTCTGAAGCCCATGTCGTCAATCACCCTGCTGATGGTTGTACGCAATCCATCACGCAGCGGGTAATAACAACGATATGAAGGGGGGTCGGCGTCGATATGTTCTGTAGAAACGCCTGGGCGTACAAAAATGAAGGCGTTGTGATAATAAGAACGGTGCAGGATCTGACAGCACACGGAGTTGAAAAAGCTTTCAGCGAGCTCTGGTTGCCTGTGCTGGGTGAGTAGCAGAATGTACTCCAGCTTGATTTGCTGCCAGACGTCATCATCCAGAGAATCAGCTGAAAATTCTGTGATCAGCCGTCTGACCGCTTCATTGACGCGCATGTCGTAGAACTTGATGCGCTCTGTGGTGACTTCCTGCAGGGCGATCCAATCCGCCTGATCAAACAAGTCAGATGCCCTTCTGCTCGCTTCGCGAAACAAACGGTAGTGCCTGTCAAACCCTTCCAGCAAGGCTCGCGCGACAATCTGGGCCACACTGGCTGGCCGGTGTGTATCAACTGCCGGGATTTCGACCATCGCATTCGGCATGGTAGGCTATCGCTCACCAAAAATTTGAACCATGATTCTAGCACTACCACCAACCGAACCCACTCATGTCCCCAACCCTCACACTTTTCCTGTTCTGCGTGGCAGAAGCTTTCAGCATGGCTGGATTTTCTACCGTTCCGGCCCTGTTGCCTGCGCTCCAGGCGGAGTGGCACCTTTCCGCAGGTGAAGCGGGTGCATTGGGCGGCAGCTATTTTGCCGGATACATTCTGGCCATTTCATGGTTATCCAGCCTCACGGACCGCATCGACGCCCGCAAGGTATTCATCCTGGGCGCGATCACCAGTGGTGCCGGAAGTCTGGGATTTGCCTTTCTGTCCCACGGGCTCTGGTCAGCTTGTCTGCTCCAGGCCTTCGTGGGCGCGGGTCTTGCAGGCACTTACATGCCCGGGCTGCGCGCCCTGACAGATCGTATCGAAACAGGGCTTCAACCACGATTCATTGCCTTCTACACGTCAACCTTTGGTATTGGCGCGAGCCTTTCCTATGCGGGTGCTGGCTGGATTGCCTCGCAATGGAGTTGGCAGACCGCATTCTGGATTGCCGGAGTGCAGCCCTTGCTGGCAGGCCTTCTGATCTGGCGGTTCATAGAGGCAAAGCATCCCGAAATCCGCCTCAGGCGTTCTCTGCTCCTCGCCCAGTGGCTGGCGCTCAAGGACAGCAGGATCAGACATTACATCCTGGGTTACGCGGCCCATTGCTGGGAACTGTTCGGATTTCGAGCCTGGATCGTGGCGCTTCTGACCTACTCCGGCACGCAAGGGCACCTTCCCCTGAGCGCACCAACCCTTGCAGCATTGGTCAACCTCGTAGGTATTCCCGCCAGCATCCTGGGAAATGAATCAGCCACACGCGGCGACCGGCAACGACACATCATCCGGGTCATGCTGCTATCCGGGCTCCTGGCGTGGGCTGCAGGCGTTGCTGCATCCACCCCCTGGCTGCTCATTCTGATATTGCCCTTCTACTTTGGAGCCGTCATGGCAGATTCCGCCGCACTGACTGCGGGGTTGGTAGCCAGTACCAGCACCCATGAACGCGGTGCGGCCATGGCCGTCTATTCTCTGGGGGGGTTTGGCGCGGGCCTGCTAGCGCCTCTTAGCATCGGGCTCATCCTGGACTTCTGTGGCGGTCAGGACCATGCTTTCGCTTGGTTGCTGGCCTGCGGCTGCCTGGGCATATGGGGGTTATTGCATGCGCTCCATACCTGGCATGGCCGCGCATCAACGCAACAGTAGCAACTGCGGCACGCCATCCGCTTCAGACCAGAGCACGGCGTTCTGGCCGTACTTTCTTCCCAGCATAACCGTGCTTTCATGCGATATCCCCAACACCAGCAAGCAGGGTTCTCCGGCACATTCCCCATCCGGGTCTTCTCCCACCCCCTCCAGATACGACAACCCCATCTGGCTTACGTCCAGACTCAAGCGTGCTTGAGCGCGCGCGTTTTCATCATCGCTGCAAGGCTCGCTACGCGGGTTGTAGGCGCTGACAAAGCAGGCGGTTGAAACAGCCGCACGCAGCATCAAGCTGCGCAGCGGTGGGCAGGGCTTGCCGATGTGCATCACAAAATCGTTCTCGCCCTCGCCCAGCACCCGATAATCGCTTTTCTGGTAGATGGCCAGGAGATCCGGATCAATGGCGCTTGTCATGGCTTCATTGCAGACGGGGCCGACCTAAAAACAGGGCAAATGCCATGCCTCCCATTAACCCTCCCAAGTGCCCCCAAAGGTCCACATTCATGGCCGTGTTGAGCGTCGTCGGTAGAATGGCCAAAGCCACCCAAAACAGCGTTTGCACCATGATTCCCCGCGGGTATACATGGCGATACTGATGCAGATGGACCAGAAAAAATCCTTCAAAACCCAAAACGGCGGTGGAGGCCCCAACGCTGACCACATTGGGCGGATTGAATACCAGGCTCATCAAAGACCCCGTAAACGCTGAAAACAGATAAAGACCAAGCACTTTCCAGGGACTGACAATGCGCTCAACGATAAACCCCAATTGGTAGAACGCAAACATGTTCAAGAGCAGATGCGCAGGGCTGACATGAACGAATGCCGCTGTCAGCAGCCGATAATACTGCCCCATACCCAGAGTGAGGGGTGCTGCATTACCTCCCCAATGCAGCAGCATTGGCGGCGTAAAATCCCATACCCCCAGAGAAAACCTCATGATCAAAAAGACCATCAGGTTATATACAACCAGGGCAATGGTCATGACAGGTGTCGACATGGCCGCATTGTGCATGACGAATCTGCAGGTCGTCTACACAACGCCTTGCTGAACCTGTTCAATCAGGCGATCTAACTCGGCAAACCGGATGGGTTTGGCCAGATGCCCATTCATTCCCATCCGCGTTGCAAGGGATTTGTCTTCGTCAAAAGCATGACCCGTCACAGCAATGATCGGCGTTTGCTGATTTGGTCCCGGCATCGATCTGATCCGACGGGTACACCCGTAACCATCCAGCACCGGCATGCTGACATCCAACAGAATCAAGTCAAAGTGTAGTTTCAGTGCCTGCGCCAACGCTTCAGAGCCCTGCGTCGCTTCGTGAACATCATGCCCATGCTGCTGCAGGACCTTGCGCAGCAACAGCCTGTTGATGGGCTCGTCGTCCGCCACCAATATACGCAGCGTCCGGTGACGCCCTGGATCAGTCGCACTGGTGTCATGACAGGGTGCCATCGCCCGACCGAAAGGCAGGGTCACGCTCACCCGCGTTCCTTCTCCTGGCACAGACTCCAGGCTCAGCCGACCCTGGAGTGCCTGCACCAACCCCTTAACGATTGCGAGACCCAACCCCGTGCCCGCCCTACGAAGGGCAGGAGTGGATTCCAGCTGGGAAAACCGCTTGAACAGGGCTGATTGTTGTTCCCTCCTGATGCCGATACCCGTGTCTTCCACCTGGAAGTTGATTTCTTCGAGTGCCCCATTCTGGCCATCCTGTCGAATCACACGGAGGGTTATCTGTCCCTCGTCCGTGTACTTCACAGCATTTGAAAGCAGGTTCTGCAGGATTTGCCGAACCCGGTTGGGATCACCCAAAAGCAGCGGCAATCCTTGCATGGCAAGCTCTTCTTTCAATTCCAAACCCTTTTGTCGGGCCAGCAATGCGTACATATGGGTGCATTGCGCGATGGCTTCGCCAAGATCGAAGGGGATGATCTCCAGCTTGATCTTGCCAGATTAGATGCTTGAAAAATCAAGGATGTCGCTCAATATTCCGTTGAGCGTTTCGGTAGATTCCCTCAACCAGCGCGCGTGACGCCGATTTTCTCCGTCGGGAAGATTCTTTTCCAGCAACGAGGAAAACCCCAACATGCCATTGAGCGGCGTACGGATTTCATGACTCATATTAGCCAGAAACTTCGACTTGGCTTCATCCGCATGACGCGCCTGATCAAGCTGCAACTGACTTTGTACCAGGCTTTCTTCGGCATACTTGCGCCCCGAGATGTCCTCAATGACCCCAAAGTACTGATGTGGCGTGCTGTCATCGGAGCGGATCAGGGATAGCGAGGCTTTGGCCCAGATCACTGAACCGTCTTTGTGAATGTAACGTTTCAAACGAAGCAGGTAGGGCATCGTTCCGGTAGTCAACTGCCCGATCAGTTGCTGGTCAGCAGGCACATCGTCAGGATGGGTAATGTCTGGCATGCCTTTTCCCAACAATTCACCGGGAGCATAACCCAGGATCTCGCAAGTCTTGGGATTGACATCAATCAGCAATCCTTCAGCATCGCTTTGAAAAATACCCACTGAAGACTGCTGATACATGGACCTGAAACGCGCTTCGCTACGTTCGGCGACCCGGTGCGTGACTTGTAGCGCCACCACTTTCCGACGTGCGGCCCGCAACTTCAAATGCACTTGCGCCAGGGTAAACGCCAGGAACAGACAGACCATCAATAACAACATCGTGGTCATGGATGAGGGAACAACGGTTGTGCCAGAAAACTTTCAAGCACCCTGCGGGTTTCTGCAATGACGCCACCAAGCATAAGCACGTTCTGGGCATCGTTCGTATCTTGCTTGCAACGGCCTTCAACCTGTGCCGCGACCAGTGCCAGGCGCGCCAGCCCCATTGAACCCATAGAACCCTTGATGCGATGGGCCAATGCACCCAGTTCAGCCCTACCGAGCGGTTGATGCAGAGAGTCAGCCGCATCGATGAGTTGAACAACAGCACTTCTCAACAGTTCGAGATAGTCTGAAGGTCCCAGAAGTTCCGACAGGTAGTGATGCACATGTCGGTCAATAAGTGGTTCGTTGCCGAAAGACATGGTTGCTAGGGTCATCAACTGCGGTTAGTCTACTACTTTTTCAGTTTTTCGAGCGGCGCTGACATGGTCACACGTGCTCTTTTGTTGGATGACGATACCCTGATCGCAAAACTGCTGCATGGGCCCCTTTCCAATGGCGGACTACAACTGTCTCATTGCAAAACCCTGGAAAACGCTTATCGCCTGCTGAACACGGAGCACTTCGATCTGCTTTTAGTAGACAGGATGCTGGGGTCGGAGGACGGATTGGAATTGGTCCGCTTTGCCCGCATCCACTATCCCGCCATCGGCATCATCATTCTCAGTGGCAAAAGCCAGACGATCGATCGCATCGTCGGCCTCGAGTCAGGCGCAGACGATTATGTGCCCAAACCTTTGGACCCTCGTGAAATTGCAATTCGGGCAGAACGCCTGGCTGCAAGGGCTCGTGTCATGATGCGACTGACAAACGGTAACATTCTGAAATTTCAGAGTTTTTCTTTAGACCCCCTGGCCAGGATTCTGAGCCATTGTGATGCTGGACAGGTGCCGTTGACAGGCAAAGAATTTGATGTGCTGCATTGCCTGGCAAGATCAGGCAATAGGCCCATGAGCAGGAAAATGCTGTTGCGAACCATCCATGACCGCGACCCCTGCACGACAGACCGGACCATTGACACCCTCATCTCCAACATTCGCCGAAAATTGCGTGCCGTCGCCGGAACCGATCCCGTGTGCACCATCCGCGGTGGCGGATACGCTTTTGGAGCCCTGGTCACCCTTCAACAACGCCCTGAAGAAATAGGTGAAGGGGCTTGAAATTCAAGTGTAATTAAAGGATGCTACTGCTTGATGGCGAAATGTTCTGGCGTTCGACCCAATTATTACTCAAACAAATATGGAGGAAACGACATGGTTCAATCTCGGATTGTTGCTTCGATTGTTCTTGGAGTTTCACTGCTGTCTGCATCGTCGGCTTGGGCATTGAAATCAGGAGATAACTTCGTAGCTGCCGGAGTTGCCTATGTGAGCCCCGACATCAGCGCTGATAACCTGTCTTACGGCGGAAATGTCTATTTGCCCACTCCCGTTCCGGGCCCCCTTGCCATCCAGTCAGCTTCGGCCTCCGGAACCACGACAGGAGCGCTGATTCTGGGTCACATGTATACCGACAATCTGGGGCTGGTGCTGGACATCGGCTTACCACCCAAAACCAACATTTCCATGAGCCAGTCGATCCTCACGCGTGGCACGGTTCAGGAAATCGGATCGGTCAAACTGTGGAGCCCCATGTTGGTAGGTCGCTACTATTTCATGGATGCTGCGTCTGCCTTCCGCCCCTACCTGGGTGCGGGTGTTACCTACACTGCCTTCAAGAGCCTGTCCCTCAGCAGTGTGGGCCAGTCCCTTGCGCCCAACGGGGCGAACATCGACTCGGCCTGGGGGTGGGTGGTGAGCGGTGGATTCAACTACGACATCAGTAACACCAACTATTTCCTGACAGGCTCGTTGACCTACATCGACACAAAGACCACCATGCACGTCAACAATCTGGTGGATCCTGCGCCCGTGGGACCTTCATCCACCACCAACCTCAAACTGGGCAATACGATCACTTTCCTGGGCGTGGGTTACCGCTTCTAAACCACTGCATGACAACCCTCCGGCGCAGCAGCACCGTAGGGCGTTTCAAGAGCTAGTCCCGTCCTTCATGGCCACGGCGATTGCCTTCCCCGCGGTATTCGCCTTCATTGTGAAAACCACCCCGCTCACCGCCTGGCCCCCAGCCTTCAGCATGCCGTCTGTAAAACGGAACATAGACCCGGTTGTACCAGCCATCCTGGACAAAATATACGGGCCTGCCGCAAGCGTTGAACTCGTGGCAATGCCAGCGCCACCGTTGTGCATAACCGGGAGGAACCCGCAGATACACCGGCGGCGGCAGGGCAACCCCGTAAGGCACGGGTTGCATGATGATTGGCTGGGGATAAATCAGTTGCGGCATGGGAGCATTACCCAGTTCGATCATGCCGTAAAATCCGGGCTGCCCCACGCTGACCGCTACTCCCACGTCGGCGAATGCTTGCGGTAGCGCTGCACTTGCCAGCAGCGCCAGTATTATCCACTGTTTCATGTAATTTTCTCCTTTGCTGACCATCACTCAACGGCTTGGGATGATGGGTCGTTGACCCCATAAGCGTAAACCGTTTATGGTACAAGTATCAGCGACCCCGGTAAAAACAATCATGGAGGAGCCCATGGCAGCCGAATCCCTCACTGCAAAGACGGATGAAGAAGGGTATCTGATCGAACCCAATGAATGGACGGAAGAAATTGCAGCAGAATTGGCCCATCAGGAACACATCGAACTGACTGACATGCATTGGGGCGCCATTCGTTTCATGCGTGACTATTACGCTGATCACCAGATCGCTCCGGATGCCCGTTTCGTGATCCGGTTTCTGAGCGCAGAACATGGTGCCGACCGCAATACCCTTTTTCAGCTGTTTCCATACGGTTATGTCAAACAAGCCTGCAAAATCGCTGGCATGAAACGCCCCAGGGCCTGGAGTACCGGGTGATGCAATTCCGTTGCTGGTGGCGTGCATCCGGCTTTCTGCTTCTGGTTGCGCTGCAACCGCATGTCTCATGGGCCGTCCTGGGCGGGAGTGCCGCTGCAGTAGCGCAAGACGGACTGCCCGTCATTGCCAATGGACACCAACTTGCGCAACAAATTCAGGGCGTTCAACAACAGTCTGTGGTAACGACAGAAAATGTCACTGTCACCGAATATTCTGCTCAGGGCATCGTATTTGCCATTCGCTGGTCTGGCCCGGTCATGCCGGACCTGTCGCATCTGCTGGGAACCTATTTTTCACAGTACGCCACCATGATGCCACCACCCTCTGCTGCCATTCGCAACAAACCGATTGCCATCGACACGCCTGGTCTCGCAGTCCATGCCAGCGGCCACATGCGCGCTTTTTCAGGCTCAGCCTATGCTCCCGGTCTTGCGCCCGCAGGGCTTAATTTGAACACCTTGGGAGTAGATCGTTGAATCGTTCAGTTTTGCGAATTCCCCTGGCCGTTTCGTTTGCCACCCTGTTTTTGAGCGGATGCGGTGGCGGTGGCGGTGGCATCAGCACCACGAACGCCCCCTCTCCGCCAAACCTTCCTAATCAAGTGGCCATGACGGTAGAACAAGAGCCTGCCATCAATGCCTTTCCTACGGTGAATTTGCCCTACGTCACCGTGACCCTGTGCGATAAAACGGGGCGCTGCCAGGCCGTCGATCACGTCGTCGTGGACACCGGCTCTTACGGGTTGCGCATCCTGGCCAGCGCAGTAACCTCACTTAACCTGCCCATAACGACAACTGGTGCTGGCGGTGCTCTGGCTGAATGCGCCACGTTCCTTGGCGGCTTCATGTGGGGTGGTGTCCACAGTGCCACCATCAAGATCGCCGAAGAAACGGCTTCAAGCATTCCAGTCGAACTGATTGGTGACTCCAGCCTGCCCAGCACCGCGCCAACACAATGCCAGAACAGGGGCAGCGACATTGGCAACCTTAACGGTATTGGCGGTAACGGTTTACTGGGTGTGGGGCAGTTCCTGGAGGATCAGGGCAGCTATTTTTCGTGCGTGAACGGACCCAGCGGGAGCTGCAGTCCAACTTTGGTTGCGCCTTCCAACCAGGTCAGCAACCCCGTAGCGTACTTTGCCACGGACAACAATGGCGTCATTCTGCAGATGCCCGCCATTTCCATTTACGGACAAAAGAGTGCCACGGGAACCCTGACATTCGGCATTGACACCCAGGCCAACAACTCGCTGGCGAACTTCAGGATCCTTCCTGCAGACTACTTGGGTAACTTCACCGCCACCATTTCAGGACAGCTTTACACGCAGTCTTTCATCGATAGCGGTTCGAACTACAACTTCATGACACTCCCGGGCTACAATACCAACATCTACGGGGATTATGCTCCTCCGGGCTACACCACTCTTGCTGGGACGTTAACTTCCAATAGCATACCGTCCAGCCCGCCAATCCCCATACAATTGGGCATGATCAATACCAATATGCTGAATTTTTCCTCATTCACGGCGTTTAATGACATCATTGACCCTGGCTCACCCGGCACAGCCGACCTTGGCATGCCCTTTATCTACGGACAATCCATCGCCCTGCTCATTTCTGGTAAACAAGTCAACGAAGGTGTTGGACCGCTTTTCGGATTCCACTGACTGATATGAAACACGCCACCACCCTGATCATCGGAAGCATTATGGCAGCGCTCGGAATTGCCTTGGGGGCCTTTGGCAGTCACGGACTCCGCCAAATTCTCGACCCGGTTCAACTGGACTGGTGGCATACCGCGGTTCAATATCAGATGTGGCATGCACTCGGACTGATTGGTCTGGGATCAAGCCGCATGGAGAGACTGACACTGCCCGTCTCACTACTCACCGTGGGCACCCTGATCTTTTCCGGCACGCTCTACATGCTTGCACTAACGGGATTGCACTGGTTGGGCATGATTACCCCGATTGGCGGCTTGCTCATGATTGCGGGCTGGTTGTCCTTAGCGTGGAGGGCCTGGCGGGGCTGAACAACAGGGTCGACAATCGACAAGTAGCCTGCAGTCATTCCCCTCTGAAATCATTCAACTCACAAGCACAAGGAGTCCATCATGATGAAACAGCCTTTGATGATATCCGCTTTAGCCAGTGCGTTATTGCTTTCTACCGGTCATAGTCTTGCAGCAGACCAGACCCCCACCCAGGAGCGCGTTCAAACTCAGGAACGCGAGCAGATCTACGGCAGCCAGCTCATGACTCCACAGGAACGCACCGAATATCGCAACCGTATCCGTTCAGCCAAAACCCCTCAGGAACGCGAGCAGATCCGACAGGAACACCACAATCGCATGAGCGAACGGGCGCAAGCGCGTGGCCTCCAGTTGCCCGACACGCCGCCTGCAAGAGGTGGCGGCATGGGCCCGGGTGGCGGCATGGGCCCGGGTGGTGGCATGGGTCCGGGTGGTGGCATGGGTCCGGGCCGCTAGTTTTCAGCAATACGCTCACAGGGGCGCAATTTCTGTGCCCCTGAAACATTCAGCGACGTTCATCGCATGGAGAATCGAATGCGACTGTTACTTGTGTGGCTCATTAATGCAGCCGCCCTGTTTGCCCTACCTTATCTGATGTCTTCAATCAAGGTTGATTCCTTTGTCGTTGCACTCATCGCTGCGCTCGTTCTGGGGCTCGTCAACACCTTCATCCGACCACTGCTGATACTGTTCACTCTGCCGGCAACACTGCTAACACTCGGTTTGTTCATTCTTGTGATCAATGGCCTGCTGTTCTGGTTTGTTGGATCTTTTGTGGATGGATTCCATGTCGGCGGCTTTTGGTCAGCCGTGGGGGGCGCTGTCCTCTACAGCATCCTTTCGTGGGCACTCTCCGTAATTTTTCTGGGTGAAAATCAAACCTGAGGAATTGCGCTGCTGAAATACCACTAGACTTGCAGTCTGCGAGCAACAAGGCCCCCAACGGGTGTTCTTGTTGGCGTCTTGGCGGGTGCCTGAGCTACTTTGGCAGATTGTGTTGCTGCGACATCGCAGAAGGCGGCACTATGAGCGACGAGAGCAGACCGGCTACCACAATAAACATTCCTCCCATAAGCTCGCGCAGGCCCGGTACTTCGTGGGCCCACCACCAGGCAAACAGCGTTGCAAAAACCAGCTCTGACATCATGATTACGCTGGCTCTAACGGCACTCAACCGTTCAAGCCCATATTGCTGCATCGACACGTTGAGTACCAGCATCAACCCTATGCTGAGGATGATGGCCCCACTGAATGACGTGATTTTGTGCATTGGGTGGCCATCCACAAGCAGCATGGCTGCTAATGCCACCAAGGCGGTTCCGAACATGACCACAAATGTCTTGAGTGCGATAGGAATTTCCAGATGCCTGCGGATGAGTACGTTGTAAGTCGCAAAGGAAATGCCTGCAATGACCCCCCACACATCACCGGGACCAAATCCTGTGGTGCCCGCACCCCAGGGCCAAAGTATTAACATCGCTCCGCACAATGACAGCGTAACAACCCCCACCCCTTTCAGATTCAAGGGCTCATGAAGCAGCCATCTGGCAAGAAGTATGGTCCAAAGGGGTGACATATAAAGCAGCAGCGTCGTCCTCATGACTTCGCCTTCAATCGTGCCCATCACATAACTTGTATTACAAATTCCTCCAAATAACCCAATCGCCAATACCGGAACGGTCCATCGGGATAGGAACAATTGACGCCCAAAGTACATCAGGCAGATCATGGCTGCGACCATTTGCGTACCCATCACTCCCCAAAGACCAGAAACGCCGTGCTCTTCAAGTACCCGAAAGGGATACCAGCTTCCTCCCCAGAGAGTGGCGCTGGCCAGAAGCGCTAGAACAGGTAGCGGATTTCCCGTATTGGATGGCGGACGACCTGACGGTACTCGGGACATAAATGCTTATTGAAGCGGCTTGCGGAAGGAGCTTGAAATGATCAGGGGGTGGCTCGGAACCGAGTCACCCCCTGGTGGCTGTTTGCCTGCGTACAGTACTACTTCTTCAATGCAGCGGCGGGGTTGAGGCTGGTGATGCGACCGCTTTCAGTACCAGCAGTTTCATCGATGATGGCGTTGATCAGAGTCGGCTTGCGTGACTTGATTGCATCTTCCATACCCTTGCGCAGTTCGGCTGGGGTCGTGGCATAAACACCCACACCACCAAAAGCCTCCATCAATTTCTCGTAACGAGCATCCTTCACGAACACTGTCGGTGCCACATCAGCGCCGCCACCCAGGTTCTTGTCGGTACCGCGATAAACGCCGTTGTTGTTAAGGATCACCACGCATACAGGCAGGTTGTAACGGCAAATGGTCTCAACTTCCATACCGCTGAAACCGAAAGCGCTATCTCCCTCGATGGCAATCACGGGTTCACCGCTCTCAACAGCAGCGGCCACCGCAAAACCCATGCCGATGCCCATCACGCCCCATGTTCCCACATCCAGGCGCTTGCGCGGCTTGTACATGTCAACGATGGAACGGGTGAAGTCCAGCGCGTTGGCGCCTTCATTAACCAACATGGCGTCCGGATTAGCCTTGACGATGTCACGCACCACGTTAAGCGCGCTGTGAAAATTCATCGGCTTCGGATCCTTGGCCAGTGTTTCTGCCATCTTCGCCACGTTCTTGTTCTTGCGTTCAGCCACGGCGCTCAACCACTCAACAGGCGGTTTGGCCCAATTGTTGCCAATTCCGGCCAACAGGGCAGCCACGCAGGAACTGATGTCACCGACGACAGGCGCGTCAATACGCACGTTGCTGTCCATCTCGGTGGCGGCAATGTCGATCTGGATAAACTTCTGACCACCCCAGTCCTTGTGGCTCTTGCCACCCCAGGTCTTGCCCTTGCCATGCGAGAGCAACCAGTTGAGTCGAGCGCCAATCAGCAGCACCACGTCTGCTTCGGGCAAGACATAGGATCGGGCCGCTGAAGCCGATTGCTCGTGGGTATCGGGCAGAATACCCTTGGCCATGGACATGGGCAGGTAGGGAATGCCGGTTTTCTCAACCAGGGCGCGGATATCCGCATCAGCTTGGGCGTAGGCGGCACCCTTACCCAAAAGGATCAGAGGCTTCTTGGCGCCTTTGAGAAGATCGAGTGCGCGCTTGATGGCATCCGGTGCGGGGATTTGGCGCGGAGCAGGATCAACAACCTTGATCAAGGTGCTCTTGCCCACTTCGGCGTCCATGTTCTGCGCAAACAGCTTTGCTGGCAGATCCAGGTAAACTCCACCAGGCCGGCCAGAGGCAGCGGCACGAATGGCCCGAGCGATACCCACACCGATGTCTTCGGCGTTCAGGACGCGAAAAGCTGCTTTACACAAGGGCTTGGCAATGGCCAGTTGGTCCATCTCTTCGTAATCGCCCTGTTGCAGGTCAACGATCTCGCGTTCGGAAGAACCCGAAATCAAGATCATCGGAAAACAATTGGTGGTGGCGTTAGCCAACGCGGTCAATCCATTGAGGAAGCCGGGGGCTGACACCGTCACGCAGATACCCGGCTTGCCTGTCATGAAACCCGCGATAGCCGCTGCGTTACCGGCATTCTGCTCGTGCCGGAAGGAAATGACGCGCAACCCTTCGGCTTGGGCCATGCGGGTGAAGTCAGTGACCGGAATACCTGGAAGGCCGTAGATGGTGTTGACGCCATTGAGTTTCAGGGCATCGAGGATAAGATGGAAACCATCGGTCTGCACTTGCGTTTCAGCGTTGTTGGTCATGGTGAGATTTCTCTTCGTTTGAAGCAGAGTAAAATGAAAAATGGGTAGCGTGACATGGGGTTCGACAGCCTTCGCAAGGCTCTCGCCATGGGCTTTGGCAACTCTCGTCGCCACAGTCAAAATCCCAAGACACGATACTGACAGCGGGGAAGTATTACAGGAAACATGTCCTTGCACCATTGACCGCGGTCAAGACTTCGGATCAATTCCAAAGGACCATTGACCGGGGTCAATTTACATAAAAATTTCGAAAGGTCTTTGGCCGCGAATGGCGTGACGGGTTACCGTATGGGGGGTCGGTTTCCAATCAGCCCGCATCCATGCGCGATAAAATCGATTTGCTTAAGGTGCCGTGCCAGCTGGCCTGTATCGCTCAACCATCCAGATCCAGTGGGGAAGCCTCATGAATACGCCGTTGTCGACATTCCTGGCCATTCTGGCCTGTTTTCTGTGCTTTTCTGCAGCCAGGGCGGCGCCTGGGGTGACGATTTCAGACCAGGACATCGGTGGCGTGGTAAAAAGCCCGAATGGTCCGGAAGCGGGAGTATGGGTCATTGCCGAAACCAGGGACTTACCCACCCGATATGCCAAGATCGTGGTCACTGACGACCAAGGCAGATTCGTGATCCCGGAATTGCCCAAAGCACACTACCAGGTCTGGGTCAGGGGCTACGGCCTGGTGGATGCTCCCAAGGTCAGCGCCTTACCCGGGCAGATTCTGGAACTTCGCGCAGTACTGGCCCCTGATAAAAAAGCTGCAGCCGCATATTACCCCGGTGTCTACTGGTACTCGATGCTGGATATCCCAAAATCGAACGAGTTTCCGGGTACAGGGGCACAAGGAAACGGCATTCCTTCAACCATGAAGTCACAGTACTACTGGGTAGACACCCTTAAAAATGGTTGCCAATCCTGCCATGCCCTTGGTTCGCGCGGAGTACGCGAAATTCCGGGATTTTTCATGGACATGGCCCACGGTAATTCCTTTACCGCATGGACCTATCGCACCCAGGCTGGCCAGGCCATGGGGTACATGGCCACAGTACTGGCGCGACTAGGCCCGGAAAAGGGTCTGGAGCTTTTTTCACGCTGGACTGACCGCATTGCGCAGGGCGCTGTCCCCGCTGAAGAGCCAGCCCGCCCGCGCGGCTTTGAACGTAATGCAGTCTACACGTTGTGGGATTGGTCTTCCCCGAAACATTACCTGCATGACGCCATCTCTACTGACAAACGCCAGCCGACGGTCAACGCCAACGGTCTGATTTGGGGCGCTCCGGAGGAAAGCACGGATCTTGTGCCGACCCTCGACCCGATCCGTCATGTGGCCTCGAACATCCGCATGCCTTTCAGAGACCCGGCCACCCCCTCCCAACTTGAGGTGGGCAAGGGCCCCTCGGCCTATTGGGGTGATGAGCTGATCTGGGACGGTCATACCAGCATCCACAACCTCATCATGGACGAACGGGGCAGGATCTGGTTTTCTGCGCGAATTCGTCCTGCACCCAACCCATCATTCTGCAGACGAGGCTCGCAACATTCTTCCGCCCAGGTTTTACCTCTGGATGAGTCGCTACGCCAACTCAGCCTGTACGACCCGGAGAGGCAATCATGGCAGTTGATCGACACCTGCTTTAGCACACACCACCTCTATTTCGGTCACGACCATGACGAAACCTTATGGACCAGTGCCGGCTCGCCGACAAGCGGCGTGGTGGGCTGGCTCAACACCCGACGCTACCTTGAGTCCGGGGATGAACAGAAAGCCCAGGGATGGACAGCGCTCATCATCGACACCAACGGCAATGGTCGGCGTGACGACTATGTGGAAGCCGGCCAGGCCCTGGACCCCAACAAAGACAAGCGCGTCATGGCTGCCTTTTATGGTGTTCAACCCAGCCCGGTGGATGGCGCGATATGGGGGCAGTCCATGGATGTGGGATTTTCTCGACTGGACCAGCCAGGGTATTTGATCAGGTTGAATCCGGGCAGTGACCCTGCCCGGACCGCGTTGGCGGAAATTTTTCAACCGCCCGAAGGCACCTTTGGCCCGCGGGGACTGGATATCGACTCCAAAGGCGTCGTTTGGACCGTGCTTTCAAGCGGGCAGATGGCCAGTTTTGACCGCGGCAAATGCAAGGGGCCTTTGAACGGCCCGACCACCGCAGAGGGCAAGCAGTGCCCGGAAGGTTGGAGCCTCTACCGGTTTCCAGGCCCGCAATTCACAGGCCTCGATCCCAAAGGGAGTGCTGACCATGCCTATTACATCTGGGTGGACCGTTTCAACACGCTAGGACTTGGCAAGGACGTGCCGATTGCCTCCACCAATGGCGGCGAATCATTACTGGCGCTGGCCAACGGCCAGTTTGTCAATCTTCATGTGCCCTACCCCATGCCTTTTTTCACCAAAAACGTGGATGGGCGTATCGACGATCCTGCTGCGGGGTGGAAGGGGCGCGGCTTATGGACGACTTCAGGAACGCGGGCCAATTTCCATGGCGAGGGCGGAAAGGAGGCATCGCCCATGGTTTTCAAGGTACAGATTCGCCCCAGCCCGTTGGACCATTGAGCACCTTTCCCAGCCCCTCGCTTTCCATGAGTGCTTGCTGGAACATTGCACTTCCGCAGGGACCTTTGTGGGGTTAACGCCCCTTACGGAACACCAGGGAGTACCTGATGCCTTTCGCCATCAACGAAGATGCCTATCATGGCAGCCGCAAATCCTTAAACCCAACGCCCTGCGCATTTGAAAAAGCCATTCTGGCGCGCTGCGTTTCCTGCAAACTGGCTGACAGACGTCTTCTGGCAGAACGCGAAACCATCAACTGCCATGAGGTTAAGGCTCAAGAAACATGTACCCGTCTGCGCGTTGCGTTACGCGCCAATTCTGCTTTCGCTTTAAAAATCACATCGGGCACTGATGACCTCCTGCCTCATAACAAGGAAATGAAGGTGCAGTGCGGAGGTCTGAGAGGCCTGCAATGGGCGGTGAACGGAAGCGAGGAAGTCGCAAACGTTCACCAGTTGCTTTCAGATGCTTTAACCCGTTTCGGCGATATCGCCTCACTACCCTATGCCATCATCGTTCAGAGCGTTTCGAGCTTCAACATCAGACAACGCAACAACACTTGAAGCCATCATCTGTAATACACAGGTCATGCCGACATGATTTGGCAACTACTTCCGGGGATCGCCCTTCCAGTGAAACAGAACGTCTGTACCGTTCTTTCCCTTGATCGTAACCGTGTGAACTTCCGATACCCCTCTGTAAGAGGCCACGATGCGATATTTCCCTTCCGGCAACATGATGTTGGTCATGGGGCCTGCGGCGGGCAACATGAATACGGGGCCATGCTCGTCTTCAATCAAAAGCTTCACATCAGCCACGAATTCATTGTCTTTTCTTTCTGCAAAGTTGAGGCGCAAGCTGAAATCCTTTCCTATCCTGCGCATGTATGACTGCTCATCCGACCCAATTCCGCCATTCATGTAAAGCGTGGGGTGGATGGTTTCAAACAGGATGACTTCTTCTTCCTGTGCATAAGCGGCACCAGCCAGGCCGCCGAGCATGGCTAACCCGACAAAATACGGAGCTACTCGTCTTTTCAGTTCCATGACAATCTCCCTTTAGAAAGCACCAATCTATCGTATCCCGGAATGAATTTCTGTTTCAGCTTGTATCCTGGGGCGACAAGGATCAGCGGCCGGTGCTGCTGACCCGGTGATTCACAACCCAGGCCCGCTGAACAGATAAATCGTCAGGGCAAGACCCAGGCCCGCCACGGCAAAATTCACCAGAACTCCCATCGACACAGCATAGCCTTCTGGAATCTCGATGGGTTTCAAGGTCCTGAGCACTTTCCGATACTGAACAACCGCTGACGCGGACGAGAGCGCTCCCAGCAGGATGAACGCGATTCCGATCCAATAGGAAACGCCATGCTGCAGTGGATCGACGCGTTGTGGCGTCAATAATCTCAAGAACAGCCCGAACCGTTCAATCACAAAACCAAAGGCCATCAGGGTCAAGCTGGTGCGGTTCCATGCAAGCAAGGTGCGCTCTGCCGCGAAAAAAACCCTGGGGTCATTCAGGTCAGACATGGCGTGGCGACTCCTAACATGTGGGTTGAAAATGAAGAGTACCCCATACCAGCGCGTGGCGACCATACAGGTACCAGAGAAAAAAAACAACTGCCGCAGTAGAATGGTCCTTTCATATCCGCTTCGGCAAAAATATGACCATCCCAACCTCACCTGCAGACACGACCTATCGATCCGTGGAACAGCTCGTCAGGGGTATTCAGACCTCTGATGGTGCAGGAGTAAGGCTCACCCGCGTCCTGACGCAAAACCTGCAGCGTCGACTGGACCCATTTTTAATGCTGGACGCCTTCCGCAACGACAATCCTGACGACTATATCGGGGGGTTTCCTGACCATCCCCACCGGGGGTTTGAAACCGTGACCTACATGATTGCCGGACGGATGCGTCATCACGACAGTGCCGGCAATGAGGGCCTGCTGGGGCCGGGCGGTGCCCAATGGATGACTGCAGGAAGTGGCCTGATTCATTCTGAACTGCCCGAGCAGGAAGCAGGGCTGATGGAAGGGTTTCAGCTATGGGTCAACCTGCCCTCGCACGACAAGATGATTTCACCCAGCTACCGCGACATTCCCAGCGAGGCCATTCCGGAATTCACCCTGGCTAACGGAGTACGGGTTCGCATCATTGCGGGCGTCAGCCATGGTGTCTCCGGCGCGGTTCAACGCCAAACTACGGAACCACTATTTCTTGACGTGCATTTGCCTTCCGGCAGCAGCTTCGAGCAACCCATCGCCCCGAACCATAATGCCTTTACCTACACCTATCGCGGCAATGTCAGCATCCTGGGTACGACGGTACCGGACCGGCATATGGCCATTATGGCAAACGATGGCGCTTCCTCAATTTGCATTGAAGCCGTTGAAGACGCGCGGCTCATCATCGTGGCAGGCAAACCCCTGAATGAGCCCATTGCCCAGTACGGTCCCTTTGTCATGAATACGGCAGATGAAATTCAGCAGACATTGCGCGACTACAGAGCCGGCGTTTTTGAAAGATCAACCGTAAAATCGGTTTAAAGGAAAGATGCCGCACGCACGCGTACAATTCCAACTGGCCTAATCAAGAAAAGCGCTCCCCACATGCAAACAGAAGTGAAAGGCAAGATCGCGCACGCCGTGGTCGCGGCGGTGCAGTTGCCCAGCGTGAGCGACGTCGAGTTTGAAGCATCATTGGCCGAATTGCGCGACCTGGCAAAAACGCTGGGATTCAAAGTGGTCCACACCTTTACTCAGAAACGCACTGCCTTTGAAACATCGGCTTATCTGGGACCGGGAAAGCGTGTGGAAATACGCGATTTCATCGCCGGATCAGAGGCGACTGACACCGGCAACACCCCCATTGAAATGGTGTTCGTGGATCACGAAATTTCGCCGTCCCAGGCACGAAACCTGGAAAACGAAGTAGGCTGCGACGTGATGGACCGCACCATGGTCATTCTCGGCATATTCCACCGTAATGCGCGTTCACGCGCTGCCAGGGCGCAGGTGGAAATTGCCCGGCTGGGCTACATGGCTCCTCGCCTGCGCGAAATGGCCAAGCTCGCCGGGCCCCAGGGGCGGCAGCGCAGCGGCACCGGTGGCCGCGGTGCCGGCGAATCGCACACCGAACTGGATAAACGAAAAATTCGTGACCGCATTGCCGAATTACAGCAAGAAATAGCGGCGATGGACGTGGAACGCAAAACGCAGCGCTCGCGGCGCCAGGAACGTCAAGGCTTGGCCAATGTGGCGTTGGTGGGCTACACGAATGCGGGAAAGTCCACGCTGATGCGCGCACTGACCGGCAGCGATGTGTTGGTGGAAAACAAGCTTTTCGCCACGCTCGATACAACCGTTCGCGCGCTTTATCCCGAGACGGTGCCTCACGTGCTGGTCAGCGACACGGTGGGCTTCATCAAGAACCTGCCTCACGGACTGGTGGCCTCATTCAAATCAACACTTGAGGAGGCCCTTGATGCTTCGTTGCTGCTTCATGTCATCGACGCCAGCGATCCGGGGTTTGAACGTCAGCTCGAAGTCACCGACACGGTTCTTGCCGAGATTGGGGCTGAAACCGTACCCCGCATTCGCGTATTCAACAAGATGGATCAGGTCGGCGATGCCTCAGCACAGGCCGAACATGAAGCCATGTTGCGCGCGCGGTACCCGGACTGCTTCGTCATGAGTGCGCGCCACCAGGCTGACGTGGCAATGCTGCACCAAGCGATCGTCGCGTTTTTCCGGAAGGATCTCATAGAAACCGAACTGTTTCTTCCCTGGTCGGCCCAGAAACTGCGCGGTGATATTTTTTCAGGCTGTGAGGTGTTGGAAGAGCATGCCGACGCCGAAGGCGCATTCTTTCGTGTGCGCGGAACGCGCGAGGTACTGGAAGGACTGACCGCCCAACTTGCGGCAATCAACAATATCTAAAGTGAGGCAACACCACTGGCGGAGAGGGCGTCCGCCTTCCGGGGTTCCGCGACAGTTCGCCAACGTCCGTTTTGTATATTGTTAATCAATTAGTTACGCAGATTATTGTCCTTTTTGATCCGCCGCCGTTCGCCCAAATCCATGGCTTTTTTGTGGGAAGATTTGTGGGATAAATTATGAGATACTCACCCCATCGGGTGCTGGTTCCAGCACAGGATTATCTCAGGATAGACCCATGCCACAACAGCTTACCGCCAAAAAGGTTCAATCCCTATCCCGCAAAGCAGGCATGCACCGGGTCGCCTTTGGACTATACTTGCGGGTGACGGCAACCCTCCGTGCCTACTGGATGCTGCGCTACCATAGAGCCGGTAAATCAGTCGAAATGTCACTGGGATCCTACGATACCCTGTCTTTTCAGGAAGCCGTCGCCAAATCCAGTGCCTTGCGGCTTGAAGTCAAGCAGGGGAAAAACCCTCTGGAAGCCAAACAGGCCAGCTCCGCCCGACGCAAGGCATCAACATTCAAGGAGATCGCGCTCCAGCTGATCGAAGACAAGCGTTCTGGCTGGAAAAGCGAGAAACACGCCCAACAGTGGACAAATACCCTTGAGACCTACGCGTTCCCAGTCATTGGCAACCTTGATGTGAGTCAGGTGGAAGTGGAACATGTCCTCAAAATACTGAGCCCCATCTGGAGCACCAAGACAGAAACAGCCACCCGGGTGAGGCAGTGCATCGAGGCGGTTCTGGATGCTGCGGCTGCCCGTAAGCTTCGCTCACGTGAAAACCCAGCCGTCTGGGATGGGCATCTGAATACCCTCCTCCCCACCATCAAAAAGAAACGGCGCGTAAAGCACCATCCGGCCATGCCCTGGCAGAATGTGCCGGCATTTATGGCAGACCTGCGCCAAAACGAGAGTATCAGCGCGAAAGCCTTGGAGTTTTGTATTCTGACCAACACACGCACTAAAGAAACGATTTATGCCACCTGGGATGAAATCGACTTTGATGAAGCGCTTTGGGTCATTCCTGCAAGCAGGATGAAGGGAGACATAGCCTACCGTGTTCCCCTATCAAATCGCGCAATCAAACTGCTCAAATCAATACCACGGGTTAAGAATTCAAATTTTATCTTCAATAACACGCTCAGAAATAAGCCTCTGAGCAATATGGCCATGCTGGAACTCCTGAAGGGAACTCATCCCGATCTGACGGTTCATGGTTTCAGGTCTTCATTCCGCGACTGGGCTGCAGAGTGCGCCATGATTCCCCATGATTTGGCAGAAAAAGCCATGTCACATCAGATACGCAGCGAAGCTGAAGCGGCCTACCAACGCGGTGACATGCTTTTGAGACGCAGGAAAGTGATGGCAAGCTGGGAGCGCTATCTATCTTCAGAAAAAACTTCAAAGGTAGTGCCTATAAAAGCAGG
>DAICZS010000033.1 GCA_027311025.1 Ferrovaceae bacterium | reverse complement strand
GTAGTACCGTTTGCAGTAACGGTAACGTTGGTCGTAGCAGCAGCCTTGACCTGCTCTCCAAGGCTACCAGCTGAGGTTACGCTCAGTGAAGTCCCGCCAGAGATTCCAGAGACATCAAAAGAGCTCGTACCCAATACACCAGCATTACCAGCCGTGGCAAAGCTAATGTTTTGGATGTTGGTGATTGTTGCTCCTACTGGAATCAGGCTTTGGTCGCCTGCCGTGCCATCAGTGATTCTGAGGGTGTTGCTTGCGCCCGTGCCCGTGGCCAGACCGGTTACGCTATCTGCGCCACCGAGAGTGGGGCTTGCATGGTCCAGCGTCGCATTGAACAGGTTAGCGGTTGCGGTATCCACACCTGTAGTGAGCGTAAAGGTCGTGACGGGAGGAGTAGTACTAATTGCACCAATCGATGTGTTGGTGGTATTTGCTGAATTTTGACCATATTCCACTGCATTGGTGATCTTGTTTTCCCAGGCAGTTGCAGCAGAGCCCCATGTCGGGTCTGAAGTCAAACCGGCAAACAGGTCCAGAATACCGCTGACAGCGGCACCTTGCGTACCAGGAGCGGCTGCATTAAGTACGCCAGTAATGTAAGCCTCGGCGTCAGTCATCAGGGTGCCCGTAAGCCCCAGGTTGGTGGAAATCGTCGCAGCCACTGCGCTGGACGTGGTGTTGCTGAAGTCCCGGCTGTACACGGCGTTAAGCAGGTTATACAAACCGTACGAGTTTGCCGAAGTCAGCACCTCGTTTGTCGTTGCATAGTCCAGCACTGAACCGTAAAGCGCACCGGCAAAGCGGGCGATTTCGGTACTGTTGGTAGAGATATTAGCCATTCTTTAAAATCCTTTTAGGAAGTTGATTTAGTAGCTCTCTGCAGAAAGCCGAGTCTCCCCGTGTCCGAGTGCTCGGTAAGCAATCCTCTTAATATCCTGTTGTTAAAAGATTGCTTGCCCAGTTCTGGACCCGAAAGCCCGGTTTCTACGGTTTGAATCCTACCTGCAACCTGCAGTATGTGCGTGTGATCTCAATCACACGCCCGCCCTAGATTACAGCGTGTGTCTTTTTAACATCATTTACCCCCCCAGCGCAAGCCCAGATAGACCGCCCGATTCTCCAATGCAAACAAACTGATGTTTGAATTTTGTGAGGTTTTTTCCAAATATCCCAACGCAGTCCAGTTTCGGCTGATGGGGTAGTCGTATTCCATACGCCCTGCGCTTCGCAGAATTTCCCTTGGCACCCCCCCCAGCAGGGTGCTGTACATATCCCGGTCCACCAGCCGGCTCCATTGACCGGTCAGACTCAGAACCCCGGGACCCAGGGGGTGGCTGCCCGCGAGGGTATAGTCATCCCGTCCCTGGTCTCCCCCCAGGCGCGTGGGACTTTGCGCCCGATCCACCCCCCACTGACCCGTGGCTGTGAGCAGCGTATCTCCATGCTGGCACCCCATTCCCAGTTCCAGCCCGCTGTAACGTCCATCCAGAGTTCTGGCTGCAGGGTAGCTGCGTATGCTGTAATCTCCTCCAAAACCGTAACGGCAGGCGGTATCCCCGTAAACCAGTGGTCGCTCCATAAATACTTTTCCCGCGTTCTCGTCGTACAACTCCACCCCGCCCATCCACAGACGGGTGGCTGACGCCCGCACCCCGGCATCCCCCCCCAAAAGGGGTTGGGTCCAAAGTGCCGCCCCATCCACCCACTGTAAATTGCTGTCGGCGTGTGCGGGATTAACCCGCACAGTGGCATCACCGCTCAGGGTTAACTGTCCCGGACCCAGGTGTCGGGTAGCCTCCATCGCCCCAGTATTGAGGCTAGCCATTCCTCCCTCGGGTTTTTGACTTTCCCCCAGCGCCACCGGTACGCTACCGCCGGGTAGCGTCAAAGTCAGCAAATTTGAGGCCGGAGCGCTATTGAGGTTGGATTCGGCGCCAAGCAGCGACTGAACCATCCAGGACATTTTCCAGGTTTCACCGCCCGTGTCTCCCAACCGGCTTGTCAGCCATTCATGCAAGGCAGAGGGAATATCCGTTCGCGTCAGAACGCTGTTGACAAGATCGCGCGCCTCGGCCTTGCCACCCAGCTCTGCAAGGGCTTGGGCATAGTCGAGTTCGGCTCCGGCCAGATCCGGGTTGAGCAACAGGGCCTTTTCCAGTGAAACTGCGGCCTGTTGGGGCTGATGCAGGGTAAGCAACAGACTGCCTTTCCAGGCAAAGTAGTCGGACCGGGTGCTGCAAATCTCGTCAAGACCCGCTAGCGCATCAAGCGCCTGCTGACGCCGGACATCTGTTTCTGGGGGTTGCACAGGAAAGGATTCTGGACAGACCAGTGGGCCGGAAAAAGCGCTGGCAACAGGACTGCACAGGCCCATCAGCCCGGCGAATGCCCCGACCCAAAGACACCAAACGACGGCTTTCAACCCACGGCCTGCTGTTGGCCCTCGACCTCGTATACCAGACGCAAGCGCTGGGTATCCACTTCTACCGATAACGCATGCAGGGTTCGCGGAATGGTCAAGCCGGGCAGCAGAAATTGCCCAAGATGCAGTATCTGAGTAGGTTTGACCGCCGCCACCAACTGTGGCCCCAGCAGAATGGGGTAGGCCAATTCACCTGTCATCGCTTCCAGTGAGGCAGCCACACTCACTGTCTCGCCCAGTACCGTATGCACTCGACGCCCGGCAGGGCCAAACGAGCCAATCAACACGGTCCCGGATTCCAGACCGATACCCACGTCAAGGGGGGGCATGCGCCGGCTTGCGGTTTTTGGCAATTGCGCGCACAGCGCCCGCCATAATTCCTCGGCAGCAGCGAGCGCTCGCTGGCCATGGTCCGAACAGGGATTGGAACCATTCCATACGGCCATCAGGCTGTCGCCCACCATCTGTTCCACCACCCCACCATGGCCCTCTACAATCCGGGTGGCCGTGGAATAAAAGAGGTGCAGCACGGTGGCAGTTTCCTCCGGGGGACGACCCTCACAGTATATGGAGAAATTGCGCAGATCCACGAACATCACGGTGACCTCGCGCCGCAGGGCACTCACCCTGGCTGTGGGGCCCTGCAGGGCCACTTGCCGGGCTACGGCTTCGGGCAGGTAGCTGGCCAGGTTCTGGTAGAGGCGCTCGCGCTCAAAGCGGGTGCGTATCAATTCGAAGCCGCCTAATACACCCACGCCCAGTACACTAAAAAGGGCAGGCGTTACCCAGCCCAGCCACCAGTGGGCGGTCAACAGCAACAGGACATGCAGGCCAAACAGGCCTGCCACGGCCAGCAATCCAGCCACGGGCAGTAATGCTCCAGTACTGCGCTGGGTACGACCAAGCAACACCAGCAACAGCAGCGCCACCAGTCCACCACTCAGCCAGGGCCAAGTGGTAGCAAAGCGCGGCGTGTAGGGCGTACGGTCATCGAGCAGGGCAGCCAGGGCCTGGGCATGGACTTCTACCCCCCCTACCGCGCCACCCTGGGGTGTGGGAACGACATCCCCCGCTCCAAAAGCAGTGGCACCCACCAAAGCCCAGGCGCCCTTGAGCAGGTTTTGAGGGACCTTCCCGTTCAACACGTCCACCGCCGACACCGCAAGAAACCCGGCGCGCGGCACCTGGTACGACACACGGAACTCCCCGCGTCCGTCCAAAGGCAGGCGCCATTCACCGATGTGCAGCCACCACTGGGGCGCAAAGGGGGACAGCCCCCCGTTTTCCAGGAACGGAGAGCTGTCCCCGCCATTCGCAGCCCAAGCTGCGGCTACGGGCAGTGCCGCGTAGGTGGCTTGATTGAAGCAAATCAGAGCAGGCACCCGACGGATGGTGCCGTCGGGGTCCAGAATAGGGGTAATGTGGCCCACTTTGGCCGTTGCGCCCAGCAGGCCAGCCTCGGTTGCCAGATAACCCTGTGCTGATATGGAGGCGCTCGGACAGGCCGCAAAGGGCAGCGCCCCCGCCAAAACGCCAGACTTCAGATCCGGGTGAGCCTCCAGCGCAAACAATTCCGCTGCTACGGTGGGAACAGGGCTTGCCAGAGCCTGCCTTAGTACAGCATCGCCCGGACGTGGGTTATCAAAAAGCACATCGAGCAGCTTGAGGCTTACCCCATCCTGGTCAAGCCTAGCCAGCAGTTGCGCCATACGCTCGCGCGGCCAGGGCCAGGCACCCAGTGCCTGAATACTTTTCTCGTCGATGTCCACCACGACGATGCGCCTCTCCTGCTTGCCCGGGCTCGCAAAGTTCCAGGCCATACTGCCAGTACGCTCATCCCACTGGTTCAACTGGGGTCCCCACAGTGCCACGGCACCCAAGGTCACCAGTAGCGCAAGCACCAGAGCCAGGGTACGCATGGCCCAGGGGTGCAGCAGCAGTTTTTCTGGCGCGCGTATTGTCATCAGCGGCCCCACAGCGTCGCGCCAGAGAGTACTCCACCACTTACGAGGGGCTTGCTGAACAGGTAGCCCGCTTGCAGGGTATTGAGCGACAGGGCACCCGCCACATGCGAATCAGTGCCGCTGCTCAGAAAAATGCCCGTGGCAGGATTCAATGTGCCCGTAGCCGTGAGGTTCTGGACCCCGGAGGGCACGGAAGACACGGTCAGGTTGGTGGCAAAGGTGTCGCGGTTGAAATCGATGCCCAGCAAGCCGCCTTGAATGGTGGCGGGACTAAATACGTTGCCATTGGAACGATAGGTGGCAGCACCGCCCTGCAGGGCAAAGGTGGCCTGGCCTGTGGCAACGCTCATGAGGTTGGGCTCATTACTGTTGCGGAACAGAAAAAAGTAGCCGTCACCCACGGTGACCTGACTGCCTTCTAACGCCTGCAAGAATGGAACGGTCAGGCTATCCCCGGGCAGGGTGTTGGTGGCCCAGCGCCCCCAGGTCAGGCTCGTTTGCTGCGGCAGCAAACCCACGATGGAACTGGGCGATCTGCTGTCCGCTACTACACCCTGGGGCTGAACCGCTCCTTCCCGCTCCTGTTGCATGATGGGGGTGATCTTGTCCGTGCCTTTGAGCGAATTGATGGACTGAAAGCTCGGTTCAGTCATGTTGGCCCGGTACACCAGCGCGGTGCTGCCCATGCTGGCAGAAAGCTCGCGCGCTCTTGCACCACCACAGGGACCCAGCCCGGCGGCAGAGCAGCCTGCGTCGAGCGGGGCTAGGACGATGGCGCCCTGGTTAACCACCACCACGGCGCTGAGGGGTCCCGCCTGGGCGGTGAAGTCGGTGCCGCGCACACCAATGGCCACCAGCGGTGTGTTCAGGCGAAATCGCTCTCGGGCCTGGTGTGCCGCATCCCCAGAAATGGCGCGAGCAATGCCCTTTTCAAGATCGAACTTGACGATGGAATCAGCAGGATGCTGCGGGTCGTACTGATAGGCTTCCACGCGCAGCACCGAGTCGGGCCGCACGCTCACCCGCGCGCCATCCACAAACCGGATGTGCACATGGCCGCTGTCCGTGGTCTCGATGCGATCGCCCACCTCAATGGCGCTGCCCTTGGTCAGCGTCAGGGTATTGGCGCCACGAACCACCTGGCTGACCCCAATGGTCAGGGTCACGGTGCCCACAGAAGGCGCAATTGTCCCCTCTGCTGCACTGCATAACGGCAGCAGACAAAGCACCAACAGGGACATCACCAGGCGGCGTAGGGGTCTCATGGGCAGACTTTTCTAGTTTCAGGGTGCAAGTGTAGCGGGTTTATCAGGGGCATTCTGTGCGTCCAATCACAATTTTGGCTCTGGTGAAATTTTGGGGATAGACCCCATCTGTGCGCAGTTGGGGTCTATCCCCAAAATATCCCGTTCTACCCCTATAATCCTCCACCATGGCCGTTCATATCCTGCTTTTGCAGCAATTTCCCCTGCTCAAGACGCTTTCTGCCGAGGCACTGGCGCATTTAGCGCCACTTGCATCCGTGCGGGAGTTCTCAAAGCGGGAGACGGTGCTCACCAAAGGTCCGCCAGTACCATTTTTATGTTTTTTGCTGGAAGGCCGGTTGCAAGCCGTCGATTTTACGGTCGAAGGTCGAGAAGTTGGGCTCTATTTCGTCGATCAGGGGGATTACTTCGGCGAACTATCCATGATCGACGGGGAGGCGCAGCCTGAGTTTTTGATCGCCACAGGGCGCGCCCAAGTGGTCCTGCTCCCTGGTGCTGAAATCCGCCCGGTCCTATTCTCCAACCCGCAACTGGCAGAAACCCTCACCCGCCGCCTGGCCCAACGCGTGCGTCACCAGCTCAACCAGCGTCAGGTATTGGGTCTTAGCAACCCCTTGCACCGCATCTGCGCACAGCTCCAGATCATGATTGCCACCACCCCCGGCAATACGCCGCAGGTGAACATCATCCGGGCCCCCACCCATCAGGAACTGGCCATCATGGTCAACCTAACCCGCGAAACCGTGACCCGGACCTTTCAGGTATTGCAGTCTCAGGGGGTTCTTGTCCGCCAGGGCGACAATCTGGTGGTAGACAAGCCCAAGCTGGACCAGTTGGCGGCCCATGGCGAGGAAAAATAATGGGGGCCCCATTGGTATGCATATTGATGGGGACCTATAACGGTGAGCGCTTCCTTGCCGAGCAACTGCAATCCCTGGAGGCCCAAACTCATGGCCATTGGCGTGTTATCCTCAGTGACGACAGCGCTTCGGACGCGACCTTCGAAATTGCCCGGCAATTTCAACTGAAGTGGGGTATTGAACGGCTGGAAATTCGTCGGGGTGCAAGACAGGGCTTTGTTCAAAATTTTTTGTCTCTGGCCTGCGACCCCGCGACACATGCCGATCTTTACGCATTCGCTGATCAAGACGATGTATGGATGAAAGATAAACTTGCGCGTGCGGTAGCTCGTATGGGTTCAGACCTCACATCACGCGTTCCTAAGGTCTATTGCGGCAGGTCACAACTGGTGGATGCCGAGTTAAGACCAATTGGGCTATCGCCCCGTTTTACTCGTGCCCCATCATTTCGCAATGCCCTGGTGCAAAGCCTCGCGGGCGGCAACACCATGGTTTTCAACCAGAGTGCCAAAAACCTGCTGGAAGCGGCGGGAATGCAACAGGTGGCCTCGCACGACTGGTGGCTTTATCAAATCATTACAGGAGCAGGGGGCACGGTGGATTATGATCCGCAACCCATGCTGCTCTACCGCCAGCATCCTGACGCCATGATTGGCGAAAATATCACGCTTGGCTTGCGGGTGCGGCGCATGCTGCACGTGGCAGGTGGGCGCCTGTCCTCCTGGAACAGCATGAACCTTGCAGCGTTAAAACGCGTGGCACACCTGCTGACACCAGAGCATCGCGATCTCGTAATCACCTTCGATGCGCTCAGACGGGGCAACCTGTACCAGCGCGTCCAGGTCTTCAGCCGCTGCGGAGTTTACCGCCAGACCTGGCAAGGGACACTCTATCTACGCCTCGCAGCGGTCTTCGGAAAGATTTAACCTGGCCTGAGTTCCCGGTACAGGGAATCGTAGAAAAATCCTTCCTCTTCCACACGCATGGGCAGCGGCACATGATCGCGCCACGCAGATACCATGGACCTATCCGTGGCGACATTGCGAAGGGCATCGGCCCAGGCCATTTCATCGTCCACTGCAATGGCTCTGCCGAATGCGTAGCGCTCGACGAGGGCTCCTGGTGCACCCAGCGCCGACACCAGAGCCGGGACACCTGCGGCACAAGCTTCATGCAGCACCAGAGAAAAAGATTCAGGAACACGTGATGGCAGACAGAGGATATCCAGGTTGCGCAACATCTCAAACACAGCAGCATGGGGCACTTGCCCCAGCCATTCGACGCGAGGATCTATTTCCATGAGACGGCGCACTTCCTGAATGTGGACCGGATCACCAAACAACCCACCGCAAAGGCGCAACCGAACTTGCGGGTCCGGAACCCGAGCAAAGGCGCGCAACAGCATGTCCACGCCTTTTTGGGGCACGATGGAACCGATGAAACCGAATACAAAAGCATCTTCCTTCTTTCGTGGCACGGCCTCCTCCACAGTCAAGGCCAACAGATCAATACCGTGCGGGATGACCAAAAATTCGAGGTCTGGAAATGCATCGCGAAAGCGTTCGGCAACATATTCAGAAGGGCATATCCTGCGAACGGCACCCGTCAGCAGATCGTGCGCGTGGCGATACCGGGCTTGCAAGGACTCAGGCGTCCAGGGCGCCACCAGGCAGTTCTGGACGCAGCGCTCGCCGCCGTCCGGCCCATCGCACAGTGCTCCCTGCCGATTGATCAGATTGATCCGGAAACAGGGGGTGAAGAAATCTGTGAGCGTCATCAGATAAGGAATTTTGCAGCGCTGTAGTGCAACCAGCGCGTCGCTCATGCGCATGGCATGCAACACATGGCAGGCGTCAAAGCGCTCTCGGGTCATCCAGCCCGACAACCGTTCGATAAGCGCCGGGGTTGAATCGAAACCAATATTGGAAAACGGCGTCAGTTGTTCCAGCGGAACGAGCGTGATGGGCACACCTTGGTAGACCGTCTGAAGGAGCTCCGGAAAACCCGGATCTGGTTTAGCAGACGAGTTGCGCGCGTCGGTGACACACGCCAGCACTTGAACATGGTGACCTGCCCGTTGCGCAGACCGGGCTAAATTGAGGGTGACTTGTTCTGTTCCTGCGGAAAATTCAGGATAGAACTGGTGCAATACATAGAGAATGCGCATCAAATCCCCGCTTTCAATTCGGCCATGATGGTATCGACCATCGCTTTTTCCGGTCCAGTAGCATGGGCGTAATCCATGAACAGGTAACCCAGGCCGGCGCCCGCCGTGGCGGCAAATGTCTTGCGAACCGCTTCGCGCAATGCGTGGCGCAACATTGTGTCCTGCGCACCATATACCTCACCTGCAAAGCCGTTGAAGTGCTCCAGGCGGGCCAGAAATGCGTCCAGAAAGCGTCCCGACTCGCGCTGCTCTCGGGAAGTCAGTGGTGCCTTGTCCCGATCAAGATAGCGCGTGGAAAGAGAATGAATGTAGTCATCCAGTTGCGTATCGCCCAACTGACTAACCTCCGAAGAGGGGGGCTCTGCGAAACGATGCCGCCAGTCATGGATGGTCGCCTGCAATTCATCATGTAAGGACAGTCCGGAGGCAGATTCATTGTACCGCGCAAAAAAATCCGACAGGTGCGCAGCCGTATCCACAATCCCCGCCAGAAGCCCTCGGGGGGCCTCGATATGGGGATAGGCAAAATCATCAAACATGCGTACCAGAAAAATAACGTCTACAAAAGAGCGCTTGATGTAGTAGTACGCCGGGCGGTTGTGGGAGTGCACCGTCTTGACAGAGGCCAGTAAGGCCACGCGATAGCCATCCTTGATCAACCGGACGCCCAGATCCAGGTCTTCTGCGTAATCGCCACGGTAACGATAGCGGGCGAACAATTCACGCCCGATCAGGCAGGACACGTCGCTCAGTTGACCATAAGAGCGTAGTAACAAGTGGTCGTCACCGTGATATTCGCCGATACGATCGTAATCCAGGCATCCCAGGAAACGGTAATGCGTATGGATCATGGAGTCGTACATCATGTCACTATCCGAGCGGCTGTATTCGGCACAAGAGGCTGCCACAAGATTCGTTGCAGCATGGTCCAGTACATAACGGAGCATCCCATATGCCCAGTATTCACCAATGGGATATGCGTCCTGAACCATGAACAGCAGGTAGTCCCCCCTCGCCGCATCGGCACCGAGATTGCGGGCATGGCTATGCGAAAATTCCTGCGGAGCGATTTCCACCACGGTGCAGCCCGCGCTGCGCGCGAGTTCAACCGTACCATCCCTGGAGCCCGAATCTACAATGACAATTTCCAGCTCACGCAAACCACGTTGGCCTTTCAGTTTGCGTAATAACCAGTTGAATTCCAGACCCGCATTGAGTGTTGGAATGACCACAGACACTGAGTAATCAACGGGCTCAGTTGAACCTGCGAGTTCGGGATGAAAGCGAACCTCTTTGGGCACGGAAACCACCGCGCCAGCAAACATCCCTCCCAATATTTTGTGGGATCCCCCGCCGAGAAGTGCAAAATAGGTCCGGTAGTGCTTGAGATAGTAAGGCAGGCGCGTGACGAAGCCAGCCAGTCCATGCCGCTGAATTTCCGTACGAGCGCGACTGATCGCATTGCGCAGGATCAATGCTGCCCTTTTGACAGGCAGTTGCCCTGGCAAGCGCCGAATACCACGTAACGGCCGCGTCAAACGCCACGAGTTGGAGCTGTATACATTGGCAAGTTCCTCGCGGGCTCCCTCCAGCAAGTGTACGATTTGCTGCTTTTCGGCTACCGCTTGTCTTTGTCCGGTTTCAGCTTCAAGCCTGCTAGCAATATTCTCGGCAAGCAAACGGTCGCGTAGCGTTACTTCAGCACGCAACTCAGAGATCTGGTGTTGTTGAGTAACGCGTTCTCCCAAATAAGCAAACAAACCCTTGAGCGCCGGTCCATTCTCAGCGTTCCATTCCAGAAGCAATTCCTGAATGGGGGCTGCCCTCGATCCAAGGTCCTGCCCAACAAAAAGCACGCCCAGGCCGTTGGAATGCTCAAAGGTGATATGGGAATAATGGGGCTGCAATTCTTCCCACAGCTGCCAAACGCCAAAACCGCGCTCGCGCACGGCGGTGTCATGAAACAGGATCACGCCACGCTCGGACACCTTGGGCAACCAGGTTTCAAAATCGTGGCGAACCGCTTCATAGGTGTGCAGGCCATCGATATGCAACAGGTCGACAGAATGATCCTTGAAGTGAGGCAAGGCCTCATCAAAAGTCATTCGCATCAGCTTGGAAAAGCCGTGGTACAAGGGCTCATGATAGTGTACAAGGGTCTCGAAAACAGACTCGTCGTATTGCCCCGCATGTTCGTCTCCCTGCCAGGTATCCACCGCGTGACAACGAGTATCCAGACGATTTTCCATAACCGCTTGACAGGCAGCAAGATAGGAATTTCCTGTATGCGTTCCAAGCTCCACAAAAACACCAGGTTTCAGAGTTGCCATCAACCATGACAGGAAGGGAATGTGTCCCGTCCAGGCATCAGGACGGACCACCCTCTTGGGCTGGATCAACAGTGCATCGTTAATGAGACTATTCAAGAGCATTTTTTAGGGGTCGTCCTACATCCGGAAATGGGAGATAATTGATGGCTGCAATTTTAGCTGGAATTCGCAAGGTGGCCGACATTTGGTTTGAAGTGCAGGCCCCCAATTATTGGAGAGAGTCGAACGGATGCGCTGGTGGCGAAGCTTAAGAAACATCCCCCCTTCCCTGGTAAACGATTATTCCATGGCACAGTTCAAGGAATTCATGTGCCAGGAAACCTGGCAATTCAGTCCTGCCTACGTCAAAAAAAATGTGCTCCTCAAAAACGATGAGGAACTGATATCGCTCAGCAAAACCCGGGGAGTGATGGTAGTGTTTCTTCACCAGGGCAGCTGGATTCTGACGGGTGGCGCCATAAAGCACCAGCTCGACTTACCTTACACGGTCATCGCTTCCACACGCAATCTCGACTATTGCACGCCCGAAGAAAAATCATTCTGGCTAGGAGTGCACGAGCGCACCAAGGTGTTCTACCAGGAGCCCATTTTCTATTCCCATGACCCTGTCAGGCAATCTTTGAACTGGCTTAAAAATCCGGGAAACATTCTGGGTGTGGCACTGGATGTGAGAGAGGCCAACCGGTCCCATAGAGAAGAACGCTTTCAATTCATGGACCGGAAAATTCATTTACAGACTGGACCAGCCAAATTGGCCAAACTGGCCAACGCAGCCGTCATCCCCAGCGCGACTTGGTACGATCTCGCACGGCGGCAGCACGTGTTTCAATTCCTGCCAGCCATCACGCGCCTGGAAGACCCTGCTGCGGCCACTCAGGCTGCTTTGACCGCAATCGAGCCCTTCATCAAGCGCTACCCCAATCAGCAGTTCTATGACATTGCCCAAATCCTGGCGCAACCGCATCAGCCCATCGCCTAGCGCAACAGCCGTCAACGGGGTTTGGTTGCTACGAAAATATCGTAGCCCATCAACCCCTTTTTCCATAGGTTCTCATAATTTTTCAATACGAGACCCCAGTAACGCTGCAGTTTTCCGCGATGTTCCTGACCGTATTTTTCGACAAATTCATACAGCGCACAGAAAACATGTTCACCGATGCGCATCACTCGCACTTCGACAAAACCCGCCTCTTGTAACCATTTGACCATGTCCTCACTGCTACAGTAATAATTGCCAGACCTGAACGCCACTTTGGAATTATCGCTGCAAGTAATGTCGGCAATGACAGTGGTGGCTCCCGATTTCAATACACGAAAGTTCTCACGCAGAAAAGCCATCTTGTCAGGGTAGTGAAATGAGGATTCGATGCAGTATGAGAAATCGAATTCTCCAGCACCAAAGGGCATTTGCATGGAGCTGCCTGGGGTATATCTGATGCGGTTCTCATCTAAACCATGGGCGACAGCCCGGGCACGCCCCAGTTCCAGATGTTCCTGCAGCAGGTCAAGACAAACCAGCGATACGTCTCGTTCTAGCGCCAACCGAACCGACGCCCCGCCAATGCCGCTACCAATTTCCAGACCCAGAGCACCCGAAGCAAGCGCTGGCAGTTGACCGAAAATCTCGTCGCACATGTGTTTTTGGGCTTCGAATAGGGTTGTGTCATCTTTGCGCCATAAACCGAAATTCAGCAGCCCCGAAGATTGCCCCTCGGATGATTTGCCCATGTCGATCCAGTAATCCCTAGACCATCTGTAAAAATCCAGTATGGAATGCGCTGCATCTCCATGATCCGAGGCCGAATTTTCCTTATCTTGATGCATTCTGAAGTCCGATCGTATGAAAAAATTTTTGCGTGATGCTCGTTCACGCTTTAGCATCAACACCTTCCCAATGGTGGGGAATATTGACTACGCCTAATGCAAGGGAAGCCTGAGACACTTTGATTTCTGCAACATGAAGTGCCGCATCGTAAACAAAAACGCCCTTTTCACACATGAGGTAGGCGTCGATGGAATAATCCCCTGCTAACAGGGGAAAACGCGGGAAACTGATTCTGGCTTTCCCCCGGCCCGCTTTGTCGACACAAAGCGCTATTTTATCTATAAATGTAGAGGTACTCGTGACTATTCGACCGTCTTTCCCCACAATGCACAGCGCCACAGTGGGAACGGGCAGCGCAGGGTCAGAATTGAACTGAACGTCAATGTCTATGGTGGATTGTCCACTTTCTGCTTCGAGTGCCTGAGCTGAATTTCCGTCCACCGACGACGCTACTGCCACAATTCTGGCTGTTCCGGTCTTTGTCGGAGCTGGCATTTCTGCATTGTCCTTGTTGCCCTGAGCCATGCCGGACAAATATGCATCATATGCCGCGATGACAGACTTGGGCTGCCCTAACATACGCGCTTGACCGTCAGATAACCACAATACGCGGTCACAGAGCGCATCCACCTGGTAGAGAGCATGCGAGCAAAAAAGGATAGTTTTGCCTGCCGCCTTGAAAGACATGATCCGGTCGAATGACTTGCGCGCAAATTCACCGTCACCAACGGACAGGGCTTCGTCAATGATGAGAATGTCAGGATCCAGATGCGTAGCAACGGAAAAAGCCAGTCGTAACATCATGCCACTGGAATAGGTTTTTACGGGCTGCTCAATGAACGGACCAATCCCTGAGAAGTCCACGATCTCATCAAAGCGTTCTGCTATCTCACGCTGTGTGAGCCCCATGATGGCAGCACTCATGAGGACGTTCTCGCGCCCGGAGAATTCGGGGTTGAATCCCGAACCCAGCTCCAACAAAGCAGCCACCCGGCCACTGAGCGTTAACCCTCCCGTGGTTGGAGCAAGCGTACCGGCGATTAATTGCAGGAACGTTGATTTTCCAGAGCCATTGCGACCGATGATTCCTAGTACTTCACCGTGCCCCACGTTGAGAGACAAATCCTTGAGAGCCCAGAAATCCGTGAAATAACGACGCCAACGCCCCATCAAAAACTGTTTCAACCGATCACTGGGTTGAGCATAAATTTGATAGCACTTGCCAACGTTTTCAACGCAAATTGCCAGGTCAGAGGACATCCGCAAATCCCTTTCTGGTTTTCTGAAACCAGGCAAACCCCATAAATGCGATACCCAATGAAGCCACGAAGTAAGCCAGCAGGCCCGAAAAATCCGGAAGCTTTCCCCAGATCAGCACGTCTCGCACCTGCTCGATGATGAAAGTCAGGGGGTTGAGCAGCATGATGGCTTGATATTTCTGCGGCAATGCCGCAATTGGATAAAAAATGGGACTGACGAACATCATGATCGTCAATAGCAACCCTGTGGTTTGGGCCACATCTCTCAAAAACACTCCCACTGACGCCAGCACCCAGGAAACCCCCATGATCATGAAGATGAGTGGTAGCATCAGGAAGGGGAATAACAAGACAGTCCAGTTCAGTGACTGGTTGATTGCCGCATAGAAAAGGATCAGAACAGCAAGGCTGATGGCTTGGTGGAACAAGGCCGCACACAGTGACACCCAGGGAAGAATGTCCAAAGGAAACACCACTTTCTTGACGTAATTGACGTTGCCCAGGATCAGATTGGGGGCGCGCGAAATACATTCAGCAAACAAGTTGTAGACAATCATCCCCGCAAACAGAATGGTCGCAAATTCCATTTTGCTCTCCGAAGCGCTGACCCCCCATTTTGCCTTGAAGACGACGCTAAAAACGAAGGTATAAATGGCCAGCATCATGACCGGATTAAAAAAGGACCACAACAGTCCCATCATGGAGCCGCGATAACGCCCCGCTACCTCGCGTTTGCTCATCTGCCAGATGAGACTGCGGTAGGACCAGAGGTTTTTGAACATGGCTTGAGGGTTCGCCGGAAATGCAGTCATATCTGGGCCGTCTGAGGCGCTTCTTGATTGTCAGGCATTCCTGCAACACCACCCGCCATGTTCTGTAGCACCTTGGGTTGCAGCACGATCAACCGACGGTGATCCTTTTCCACCACCCCCTGCTTGATCAGCAGTTGCAGCGCACGCGACACGCTCTCGCGACTGACGTTGGCCATCATGGCAAGCGCCTGCTGGGTAGGCATATTCTCGATGACTGCGGTCTGCGCACCTGGCTGCACGGTGACGGTATTGTTGAGTACGGAAAAAATCCGGGCATGCGCCCGCGCTACGCTCAAGGCTGCATGCATCTTCGAAGCATCGCGAATGATCTTGCACAGGTGGCGCATGACGCGTTCGGCCACCAGAGGGTGCTTGGTCATGAGTTCATTGGCCGTAGCCTTGGGTAAAAACCCCACCACGGTATCGGCCAGCGACACCAGGGATGAGCTGCGCGGTTGCCCGTCGATGACGGACACCTCCCCGTAGAAATCGCCGGCATCCAGAAAGTGGATGCCCACTTCGCGCCCGTCTTCCGAAAACGAGATCACCTGCAGGCGCCCGTGTACCACCAGCAGCAAAGCGTCGCCCACCGAGCCCTGCTGCAGCACCACCTGACGATTCTGGAAATACTGAAACTTGACGATCCCCTCCAGCTGCTTGAGCAGCGCAGGGTCAAGCCCTTGAAACAGCTTTTGCTGCCGGATCGCTTCTGCGTGGTTGATGACGATTTTTTTCATGAGTGATCCTGGGGACAGACCCCATTCTAGGGGACAGACCCCAATTCTTCAATTTGGCGCCCCATTGCGCTCAACGGCGCACTCGCCGCTTCCTGAAAAGTTGTTTATCCAGAAAGGATTACGACCGTGCTGGCGACCTATCCCATCATTCACCAAGAACTGTCGCTGACCATTACGAGAAGTGAACTGAGTGGGGGGCAGCGGCATCACGCCGCGTAACTTAACACTGCAAAGAAGTGACAGCCCGTACCGATAACGACGAAACCATGCCACACCGCGTGCGCGTATCTGACTCGAGAATCCAGCATGAAGAACACGACCCCCGTGGTGTAAGCAAGTCCGCCCGCCACGAGCAGTGCGATGCCCGGCATGGGCACGTGCTGCACAAGCGGCACGGCAGCAATCAGCACAAGCCAGCCCATGACGAGATAAAGCCCCGTGGAAAACCAGGGATGAGACAAGCGGTCGAACGCTTTCAGCGTGACGCCTACGGCCGCAATAGACCATACCAGCCCGAACAGCGTCCAACCCCAGGGGCCTGCCAGCGCGCCCAGCGCAAAAGGCGTGTAGCTCCCCGCGATGAATATGTAGATTGCGCCATGATCAAGCTTCAGGAAAACGTGCTTGGCTCGCCCTGTCGGCAAGGCGTGGTAGAGCGTTGAGGTGAAATACAGCAACACCATGGTGCCCGCAAAAACACTGGCACCGACGATATTGGCGACACCGTGATGACGAACCGCAGTGATCAGGAATGGCACGGCCACGATGGCTGCCAGCAAAGCCACGCCGTGGCTTGCACTGTTAGCGATTTCCTCACCCAGACTCTGCGGACGTTCAGTCATGGCCTGCCTTCTGCTTCCATACCACCATTATTTCACATTCGCGAGGGCAAATCTGGGGACAGACCCCATTTTGGGGGCAGGCCCCATTTCCCGGTAAAATGGGGCCTGCCCCCAAATTTGTGGAGTTCCTTGAGATGAAATCAGCTCACGACCTGGTCGTGGCCGCCAAAGGCCGTATTCGTGAAATTCCTGCAGAACAGGCCGAACAAGCCATCCGCAACGCCGACTTGCTGATTGACGTGCGCGAAGGCGACGAATATGCCGCCGGGCATATCCCTGGTGCCGTGCACATGTCGCGCGGCATGCTGGAGTTCAAGCTCAGTAGCAATCCCGACCTGGCGGCAAGGGATCTTAACCTGGTGCTGTACTGCAAGACGAGCGGTCGTGCGGCGCTGGCCTGCGTGGCACTTCAGGAAATGGGCTATCACAACGTCCAATCCATTGCGGGGGGGTATGACGGCTGGATCGCTGCCGGCAAACCCGTGGCCAAGCCACCCGTTACCAAGTTTGAATAGGGTCTGACGGTGGCAAACGGGACTTTGGAAGCGGTGGTTTTGGGGACAGACCCCGAAACTCCCACCCCCCTGATCGAGTCGCTGTTCGACCCAGTCACCTTCACACTCAGCCATATCGTACAGGACCCCACCACGCACCGGTGTGCGTTAATCGACAGCGTGCTGGACTACGACGCCCATTCGGGTCGAACCCGTACGGATAGCGCTGACCGGTTGATTGCCCGCGTACGCGAGCTGGGTGCCACGGTGCAGTGGATTCTGGAAACCCATGTGCACGCCGACCACCTCTCCGCAGCGCCCTACATCGCGCAACATCTGGGTGGTCAGGTCGCCATTGGCCGACGCGTATCCCAGGTGCAGCAGTATTTTGGCGAAGTTTTCAATGCCGAACCCGGTTTTCACAGAGACGGCAGTCAGTTCGACCATCTTTTCGACGACGATGAAACCTTCATGATCGGCAATCTCAAGGCTCAAGCCTGGCACACGCCCGGGCATACGCCCGCCTGCATGACCTTTGTGGTGGGAGACGCCGCATTTGTGGGGGACACCCTGTTCGCTCCCGATTACGGTACGGCGCGCTGCGATTTTCCGGGTGGCGATGCAGCCACGCTCTACAGCTCAATTCATCGCATTCTTGCGCTCCCCCCGTCCACACGACTCTTTCTGTGTCACGACTATCGACCGGATGAGCGCGCGCTCATCACGCACAGTACGGTAGCCGAACAGCTTGCGCACAATATCCACATTCGCGAGGGGACAAATGAGGCCGCGTTTGTCGCGATGCGCACGGCGCGCGATGCCACGCTGGCCATGCCCATGCTCATCCTGCCTTCGGTGCAGATCAACATGCGCGCAGGGCACAGACCGCCGCCGGAAGCCAACGGCATAAGTTATATCAAGATTCCACTGGATGCGTTTTGAAGGTGATGGTTGGGGTTATTGGGGACAGACCCCAATAACCCTTTTCCCAAATTCCCACACCGGTGCGAAGCCGCCACCCGGCGTGCGGAAATTGGTGGTCTGCCCCTGGTATAGACGCGCAGCCACCCATTGCACTGCGCCGTCGTACACATAGTTGCGCAGATCGAACTTGAGGGTCTGTCCTGGCGGCGGATCCGTGATGACTCGCTCACCCGGCATCACGATACGCTGCGCCACGTAATCGCCAGCCAGAATTTCCTGCCATACCCGATGCGTCAGTTTGTCACCACGATAGGCCGCCCGGCTGCCGTATCCCGCCACCGGCTTGAAGAACAAGTGACGCCGCTCGCGCCACAGGCGTTCGGCCTGTGCCGCATCAACCCTTTCGGTATGCGGTATGCAGGTCAGCAGCATCTCGCGCGTGGCCTGTGGTACACCCCATTCACGCAATCGCACCTCATCGGTCAGCAATGCCAGATTGCGCTTGTCGGCAAAGAGCGCGTGGGCGCGCGGATGCGGCGTCAGCACCGCAGCGTGCGTCAGCCACGCTTCACGCAATACCGCATGCGCCGGCGCCTCGAAAGCAAAATCCGTGAGACGGTTGTACACCAGGTCGATGGCTGTTTCGCCATGCCAGAGACGACCATCGTGCAACGCAAGCTCCGCCGGGTCGGCGATGACGGCCAGCAACCCGTGACGTTGAAAATGCCGCTGGAATAGCAGAAATTCGGGATAGAGATACTGCTGGGTGGGCGCATCATCCACGATGGCGATGCTGTGGAGCGGGCGCGGTGCTCCGCTAAGTCGCCACTCTTCCAGAAACATGGCGAGAATCCGCGCCTCAAATGCATCGGCCTGCGTTGCAGGCGACACCAGCGGCGCCATCTCTGAGCAACAGGCACGCTGAGCGCGGGCCAGCACTGCGTTGAGCATGGCCCCACCGGCGTTGGTGTTGATTTCGATCAGACCGACTTCCGTTTCACTCACATGAAAATCATAACCGAGGAACACGCCGTGCGTGCGGGCCTCTCCCAGACGGGCCAGGGGTGGCGCCTGCGCCAGCGCCACCTCCTGGTAAGCGGGCAATGCCACCATGGAAGTCACCGCCTGCACCACGGCGGCCATGCGCGACAGGTGATCCTGCGACACGAATACCGCGCGGGGCGCAAACAGATGGGGACAATGCTGCTGAACCAGTTCGTACAGGCCGGGTTGACCCAGCTCGGATGCCAGCGCGCCGCGCAACGCCGTCTCGTCGAGGCTGACGCAAAAACAGCGGCTATTGAGGTCCCGATAACCCGGGAGAGTGGAATTGGGGACAGACCCTAAATCGGGGACTGTCCCCATTTTGGGGTCTGTCCCCGATTTAGGGTCTGTCCCCGATTTGGCATTCATACCAGCCTTTGCTTGCATTCACGACGCGCACCACCAGCAGCATCACCGGGACCTCAATCAGCACCCCCACCACGGTAGCCAGCGCAGCACCGGAGTGGAACCCGAACAGACTGATGGCGGCCGCCACGGCCAGTTCAAAAAAATTGGAAGCGCCGATCAAAGCTGAGGGACAGGCGATATTGTGCTTTTCCCCCAGCAGGCGATTCAACCCATAGGCGAGCGCTGAATTGAAGAATACCTGAATCAGGATGGGCACCGCCAACAGTGCAATCACCAGCGGTTGGCGCAGGATGGCTTCGCCCTGAAAGGCAAACAGCAACACCAGGGTGGCCAGCAGCGCGGCAATGGACCAGGGGCCGATACGTGCCATGGCGGCGTTGAAGGCTGCAGACCCCCGTGCCAGCAGTGCGCGGCGCCACAGCTGTGCCAGAATGACCGGGATTACGATGTAGAGCACCACGGACGTCAACAGCGTCGCCCAAGGCACCGTGATGGCCGAGATGCCCAACAGGAAGGCCACCAGGGGCGCGAAGGCAAACACCATGATGGTGTCGTTGAGTGCCACCTGCGACAGCGTGAAGAGCGGGTCCCCCTGGGACAGGCGGCTCCACACAAACACCATGGCCGTGCAGGGTGCCGCCGCCAGCAGGATCAATCCCGCAATGTAGCTGTCGATCTCGCCCGCAGGCAACAACGGTGCAAACCAGTGACGGATGAACAGCCAGCCCAGGAACGCCATGGAAAACGGTTTCACCAGCCAGTTGACGAACAGGGTCACGCCAATGCCCCGCACATGCTGGCGCACTTCATGCAGGGCCGTAAAATCCACCTTCACCAGCATCGGGATGATCATCACCCAGATCAACAGGCCCACGGGCAGGTTGACCTGGGCAATCTCCATCCTGCCAACGAGCTGGAACAGCTCCGGAAAGAACTGTCCCAGGGCGATGCCGGCCACGATGCACAGAAACACCCACAGCGACAGGTAACGCTCGAACACGCTCATCGCAGCGCCCCCTCACCCGGTTCACTTGCGTCGTTCAGCGCACGCAGCCGGCGCTGGAGCGACAGGCGGTCGAGCTTGTCAAAAGGCAGGTTCATGAACAGCCGGATGCGATTGGCAATCTGGAATTCCGCCAGGGTAAAGGCCCGTAGCTGTTGTTCCTGATCGCCTGTGGCTGCTGCGGGATCAGCAAAACCCCAGTGCGCCGTTACCGGCTGCCCGGGCCACGCTGGACAGACCTCGCCGGCGGCCTGATCGCAGACCGTAAAAATGAAATCCATTGCCGGGGCATCAGGCGCTGCAAACTCCGTCCAGCTTTTGCTGCGCAATCCAGCCACGTTGTAACCCTGATGATCGAGAACTTTCAGCGTGATCGGATGCACCATGCCACGCGGATGGCTTCCGGCGCTGTAGGCCCTGAAATGACCTTTCCCCAGATCGTTCATGATGGCTTCCGCCATGAGGCTGCGCGCAGAATTGCCGGTGCAGATAAACAGCACGTTGTAGATTTTATCGGTCATGTTGCGACGTCACTTCACTGATTGTTGTCCGTTGACTGCATTTCCGATCTTGACCAGCGCGTCTTGCAGCTGCCGGGGATCACGCGCCAGCGCCTCAAGCGGCAACGCCAGCAACGCCTCGATGCGTGCGCGCAGGATGCGATAGGCGCTCAGGAATGCAGCGTCGATTTCTTCGTCCGTACCGGTGGCGTGTGCCGGGTCGTCCACACCCCAATGGGCGCGCAGCACGGGCCCCAGATAGGCCGGACAAGTCTCGCCCGCAGCGCTGGCACACACGGTGATGACGACGTCGGGGGTTTGCGGCAGATGATCCCAGGACTTGCTGTGGGCGCTATCGGTGGAAATTCCTTCGCGCGCCAGGAGCGCCAGCGAACGCGGGTGCACCTCGCAGGTGGGGCGGCTGCCCGCGCTCATGGCCCGCCATCCCGGCGGTGCCAAGTGGTTAAAGGTGGCCTCTGCCAGGATCGAACGGCAGGAATTGCCGGTGCATAAAAACAGGATGTTCAATTGGAGTCGGGTCTCGAAATTGGATTGTTGGGGTCAGACCCCAAATTGGGAACAGACCCCAATTGGGAGATCTGGTCTTTGCCCACGCCGCACTGTTCGGGATGACCCGAGCAGCATTCCTCGGTCAGGTAAGCCACGAGATCGAGCATCAACGGGATGTTGGCCCGGTAGCGCTGAAAACGGCCTTCCTGCGTGACGGTGATCAGTTGGGTTTGTGTAAGCGCCTTAAGGTGGCAAGAGAGGCTGGCGGGAGGACCCTCCACTGCTGCGCCGATCTCGCCCGCCACCATGCCCTCCGGCCCCTGTTTGACGAGCCGGCGAAACACATTGAGCCGAACGCCAGAGGCCAGGGAATTGAACAGAAGGCTTGCTGTGGGAAGGTACATAATTTGATTATACAACAAATATTTAAATAATAGGCGCAGCAAAAAGGGCCACGGCTAGGTGGGTAAACGGGGACAGGCCCCAATTTGGGGTCTGTCCCCAGAATCCCCGTCAACTCACCCGAATGTCGATCTTGCGCGGCTGGGCGTGGGCGGCTTTGGGAATCCGCAACTTCAGCACGCCCTGGTTGAAGTCGGCCGTCACTTTTTCACCGTCCAGTTCTTTGGACAGGGTAAACACGCGGCGGAAACGCGACACCCCCTCGAGCGCTTCCAGGTCCATGGCACCTTCGATGGTGAGGGTATTGTCCTCCACCTGCAGCGTCACCTTGTCCTTGGGCACCCCAGGAAGGTCGGCAAAGAGCGTGATGCCCGAGGCATCTTCAATCACATCCACTGGAGGTGTGAGTACTTCCTCGCTGCGGTGGGCTTCTGTGGCTTTGGCCACATTGGTCTGTTCGGTCATGTCCCAGTCTCCTTATTGAATGGTGATTCGGCGCGGCTGTGCGGCTTCACGGCGCTGGATGCTGACATGCAGCACGCCGTCACGATAGTGCGCATCCACCGCATCCGGGTTGATGTCGTCCGGTAAGGCAATGACCCGACGGAAACGGCCAACGAAGCGTTCGTCAATGTGCACAGTGGCCTTGTCTTCCCGGCCAGGCAGAACGCTTTTGCGCTCGCCGGCAATGGTCAAGACGCCCTTTTCCAGTTGCATTTCGATGCCTGCGGGGTCCAGTCCGGGGATGAACGCATGGATTTCCACCGATTTAGGGGTGGTATTCATGCTCAAACCCGGAAAACCGCCGCGTGCAAGGCCGCGAATGCTGGGTGAAAACTCATAGGCCTGCTGCATGTCCCGCTGCAGGCGGTCCAACTCCGCGAAGACGTCGCGGGGAAACAAGGTTCGGTAAATCATCAGATCCTCCATTGGGGTCATTGCAGGTGCCATGCCACATGGCGCCTTCTGCAACGTATTTGAGGGCGGGCCTGCTTTAGTTCAAGATCTTGATATTTCCTTCCTCGCCCCCATGTGGACCCTATGAAATTCAGAGACTATTACGACACCTTGGGTGTGGCGCGTGATGCCTCGGCCGAGGACATCAAAAAGGCCTTTCGCCAGAAGGCGCGCAAGTATCACCCCGACGTTTCCAAGGAAGCAGATGCTGAAGCACGCATGAAAGAGGTCAACGAGGCCTACGCCGTGCTGTCGGATACCGAAAAACGGGCCGCCTATGACCAGGTGGGCCATGGCTATCAATCCGGGCAGGATTTCAGGCCGCCACCCGACTGGGATGCCGGCTTCGAGTTTTCCGGGCGGGGTGGTGCGCCCCATGGCGCGGGCGACTTCAGCGACTTCTTTTCCGAGCTGTTTGGCCGCATGGGCGCAGCCCCGGGCGGTTTCGGGGGACGGAGACGCTCTTATGAGGCACGTGGCGAAGACCACCATGCCAAAGTCGTCTTGGACCTGGAAGACGCCTTTACCGGCGCTACACGCCAGATCACCCTGCGCTCCCCAAGGCAGGACGAGCATGGACGCGTGTTCACACAGACGCGCACGCTCAACGTCAAAATTCCCAAAGGATTGCGCGCCGGGCAGACCATCCGTCTGGCGGGACAGGGCTCACCGGGAAGCGGTGGATACCCTGCGGGCGATTTGCTGCTGGAGGTGCATTTCAGGCCCCATGCGCGCCTGCGCGCGGAAGGGTCAGACCTTCACATGACGCTGCCACTCACGCCATGGGAAGCCGCCCTGGGTGCAAGCATCCCCGTTGCCCTGCCACAAGGAACGATCAAGGTCAGGATTCCGGCGGGTACCCAGAACGGGCAGCAACTGCGGGTTCGCGGCAAGGGCCTGCCGGGCGATCCGGCGGGGGACCTCTTGCTTGAAATGGAAGTGGTGCTGCCGCCTGCCGACACGGCCAAAGCCCGCGCACTGTACGAAACCATGGCGCGCGAGATGCCGTTCAACCCGCGGGATTAAGAAATGGGGACAGACCCCAATTTGGGGT
>DAICZS010000032.1 GCA_027311025.1 Ferrovaceae bacterium | reverse complement strand
CCCCACCGGAATGCCGCGACCGTCATCGCGCACGGTGACGGAACCGTCAGCATGCAGCGTCACGTCGATCTGGCTGGCATAGCCGCCCAACGCCTCATCTGCTGCGTTGTCGATGACTTCCTGGATGATGTGGGTAGGATCCTGGGTCCGGGTATACATCCCCGGGCGCTCCTTGACGGGCTCGAGGCCTTTCAGAACGCGGATGCTGGATTCAATGTAACGACCTTTGGCCAAAAGACAATTCCTTGCAAAACCACAACGACAAACGGGGTAACCGTTAAAATATTGCCGCGATCATCGCATCATTGACGACAATCGCCAAGTATTGGACCTTTTATGACACCCCAGTGGGATGCAATCATCATCGGCAGCGGCTTTTCAGGCCTCGCCATGGCCGAGCAACTGCGCCGTGAGGGAAGCCTGCGCTTCCTGATTCTGGAGCGCGACCAGCGGGTGGGGGGCACCTGGCGCGACAACCGCTACCCCGGCTGTGCCTGCGACGTCCCCTCGCACCTCTACTCGCTGTCTTTCGCGCCCAAGGCGGACTGGCAGCGCCGCTATGCCGGTCATGATGAAATCCATAACTACCTGGAGACCGTGAGCCTGCCCCTGCGCCCGCATCTGCGCCTTGGAGCCACCGTCAGTGCCGCACGGTACGATGAGCAGCAACACTGCTGGGAGGTTACCCTTCAGTCCGGCGAAGTCCTGACTGCACGGTTCGTGATGGCGGGCCTGGGGCCACTCAACCGCCCGCGCCTTCCCGACATTCCCGGGCTGGCATCGTTTTCCGGACCCTGCTTTCACTCCATGCACTGGCCCGAGAACTTCTCCCTGGCCGGAAAGCGGGTGGCCGTCATCGGCACGGGTGCATCCGCCATCCAGATCGTGCCCGCCATTGCCCCTGTCGTCAGCCGCCTGCTGGTGTTTCAACGCACCGCCCCGTGGGTGGTCGCAAAGGGGGACCGCTCCTACTCAAGCTGGGCACAGCGCTGTTTTCGCCTGCTGCCGGGATGGCGCCGGCTATACCGCGCCTGGCGCTATACCGCTCAGGAAATGCGGGGCCTGGCCTTTCTCTGGCCGGCCCTCATGCGCCCGGTGGAAATCATGGCGCTTCGCGCCCTGAAACGACGCGTTCGCGACCCCGAACTGCGCCGGAAGTTATGGCCAAAGGGCACCATGGGTTGCAAGCGCATCATGCTCTCGGACGACTATTATGAGGCGCTGCAACGCCCCAACGTCGCCCTCGAGACGGAGGGTATTGCACGGATCACGCCCACCGGGGTGGTGACCCGCGCTGGCGAGACCCACACCGTGGACGCCATCGTGCTGGCCACCGGGTTTCTCCACACCCAAACACCCGAGCGCCCACTCATCCAGGGGCGGGGTGGCCACTCCCTGCAAAGCACCTGGCGCACACGTCGTGCCGCCTATCTGGGCACGGCAGTGGCCGGCTTTCCCAACTTCTTCCTGCTGGCCGGCCCCAATAGCGGACTGGGCCACAACTCCATCCTGTTCATGATCGAAGCCCAGGTGCACTGGATCATGAAAGCCATCAAGGCCATGAATCGCAGTGGCGCGCGAACCATTTCCGTTTCAGAGGCGTCATACCAACGGGTCGTCACCGAAATGGCGCAGCGTTCGCGCCATACGGTCTGGCAATCGGGTTGCCAGAGCTGGTATCTTGACGAACAGGGATGTAACACCACGATCTGGCCGGGACTATCGGCCGAATTCTGGCTGAGGACCCGCCGTTTCAATCCCCGCGATTTCAATCTGGAGCACCATGACCGCCACTGAACTGAACGGGTTGAACGCCACGACGCTGGCTTACCGGCTACATCAACGGGACATCCGCGCTGAAACCCTGTTACGGGACTGCCTGGCCCGCATCGACGCACGCGAACCCGTGGTGCATGCCTGGGCCTGGCTGGACCGCGATGCCGCGCTGGCGCAGGCACGCCTGCTGGACGACGGGCCTGTAAGCGGCGTGCTGCACGGACTGCCCGTAGGCGTGAAGGACCTCATGGACACCTGCGACATGCCCACTGCCTACGGCTCTCCCATTTACGCGGGACATCGTCCCATGCTGGATGCCGCCTCCATAGCCCTCACCCGTGCTGCAGGCGCCGTAATCCTGGGCAAAACCGTCACCACCGAATTTGCCGCCTTCCACCCCGGCCCCACCACGAACCCGCACCATCCCGGGCATACCCCTGGCGGTTCTTCCAGCGGCTCTGCGGCCGCCGTGGCGGACCACATGGTGCCACTGGCCTTCGCCACCCAGACCGGCGGCTCCATCATTCGCCCTGCCGCCTATTGTGGGGTGGTGGGTTACAAACCCAGTTTCAACACCCTGCCACGCGCCGGGGTGAAGCCCCTGGCCGATTCGCTGGACACCATCGGCACCCTGGCGCGCAGCGTGGCCGATGCCGCCCTGTTTGCCGCAGGGGCCAGCGGTTATCACGACCTGATCCTGAACGACGACGAAGCACCCGTGCGCCCGCGCGTGGGCCTGTGCCAGACCTGGGAATGGGAGCAGTGCGAGCCCTCCCAGCAGCAGGCCCTGCTGGGTGCAGCCCGGCAACTGTCGCGTGCCGGCCTTGCCGTCACGCCGCTGATGCTGCCGCAATCCTTTGCCCATCTGGCCGACGCGCAGATGACCGTGATGTTGCGCCAGCAGTTTCAATCGCTGAGCTTTGAGCGCCTCCATCACTGGCAGGCGCTGAGCGCCAACCTGCGCGACGTGCTGGAGCGCGGCGCCCAGATCAGCGATGCCAGTTACTGGTCGGCCACGCGCCTGATACAGCAGTGCAAGGGGCAACTGCGCGACCTGTTCCGCGACGTGGATTTGCTGCTGGTGCCCAGTGTCACGGGTGAAGCCCCCGAGGGCCTGCACCACACCGGCAACCCCATCATGAACCGCATCTGGACTGCGCTGCACGGACCTGCCCTGACACTGCCCGTGGGGACCGGCCCCAAAGGGCTACCCACGGCAGTGACCGTGGTGGGGATGGAAGGCAGCGACATCCATTTTCTCAAGGCTGCCCAAACACTCGAAACCTTGCTGGAGCACACCCATCATGCGTAAATCGCCCCTTCCTTCCGAAATCACGCCCCAGGCAATCTACCTCGAGCGGCGCAAGATACTGGCGCAGATGGGCCTGGGGCTGGCAGGAGCCCTGGGCGCTGGTGCTGCCCCAAGCGCCCTGGCCAGCACCGGACAAAAGCTGACGGGCTACCAGTCCACGGCCTATGGCCACGACGAAAAACTGACGACCTACGACAATATCACCACTTACAACAACTTTTACGAATTCGGTACGGACAAGGAAGACCCCGCCAGCCACGCCGGCTCGCTCAAGACCCGTCCCTGGACCCTGACATTCGAGGGTGCGCTCAAGCGCCCCAGGCAAATGGGTGTGGACGACCTGATGCGCCTGTTTCCACTGGAGGAGCGCATCTACCGCATGCGTTGCGTGGAGGCCTGGTCCATGGTGATTCCCTGGGTGGGCTTTCCCCTGCAGAAACTGATCCAGTGGGCAGAACCCACCGCGCAGGCCAAATATGTGGAATTTGTCTCCCTGGCCGACCCGGCCCAGATGCCCGGATTGCGTCGTGCCGTGCTGGACTGGCCCTACACGGAGGGACTGCGCATGGACGAGGCACAGCACCCGCTCACGCTGATGGCCGTGGGGCTGTATGGCGAAATACTGCCCAATCAAAATGGTGCGCCCCTCCGTCTCGTGGTGCCATGGAAGTACGGCTTCAAGGGCATCAAATCCATCGTGAAGATTCGCTTTCGCGACACCATGCCAGTGACGAGCTGGATGAAGGCCAACAGCGCGGAGTATGGTTTCTATTCCAACGTCAACCCCGCCGTGGACCACCCGCGCTGGAGCCAGGCCACGGAACGGCGTATCGGGGGCGGGCTGTTCGAGGCCCGACGCAAAACGCTGCCCTTCAACGGCTACGCCGAGGAAGTGGCTTCGCTCTATAACGGCATGGACCTCAAAAAATACTTCTGATGAACCTGGATAAACGGGGCGTGTTTCTTCTGGCGTTGCTCCCGCTGCTGTGGATTTCATGGCTGGCCTTTCACAATACCCTGGGCGCCAACCCGGTGGAACGCGTGATTCACTTCACCGGGCTGTGGACCTTGTATTTCCTCCTCATCACCTTGAGCATCACACCCCTGCGGCGCCTGCTGGGATGGAACGCGCTGCTGCGCATCCGGCGCATGCTGGGCCTGTTTGCCTTCTTTTACGGCACCTTGCATCTGTTGAGCTACGCCGGAATTGACCAGTGGTTTACCTGGCAAGCCATCATCCACGACATCGTCAAGCACCCCTACATCCTGATCGGCGTGTCCGGCTATGTGCTGATGCTGCCACTTGCCCTGACCTCCAACGCGTGGGCCGTGTCAAAGCTCAAGGCACGCTGGAAGCAGCTGCACCGTCTGGCGTACGTGGTCCCTGCCCTGGGCGTGCTGCACTTTGCCTGGCTGGTGAAAAAGGACATGAACGAGCCCCTGCTGTACGGGGCCCTGCTGCTGGTCCTGCTGGCGTTGCGGCTGCCCTTGTTCTCGCAATGGCGGTTTTCGCGCTAACATGTTTCGGTTCACGAATTGGTAAATCCCTGCTGATGAATTCTTTCTCCCAGTCATACGACTACATCATCATTGGTGCCGGCAGTGCCGGTACCGTGCTGGCCAACCGCCTGTCGCGCAACCCCGCAGTCTCGGTGCTGTTGATCGAGGCGGGTGGCAACGATCATTACCCCTGGATCCACATCCCGGTGGGTTACCTGTACTGCATTGGCAACCCGCGTACGGACTGGTGCTACGAAACCGAGCCCGACCCCGGCCTCAATGGCCGCAGCATACGTTACCCACGCGGCAAGGGGTTGGGGGGCAGCTCGCTCGTCAATGGCATGATCTACATGCGCGGCCAGAAGCAGGATTACGATCGCTGGGTGGCAGCCACGGGCGACTCAGGCTGGTCCTGGGACGCCATCCTGCCCCTGTTCCAGCGTGACGAGGACTATCACGGTGGGCGCAACGCCTGGCATGGTGCGGGTGGCGTCTGGCGCGTGGAACGCCAACGACTGCGCTGGAAGGTGCTCGAGGTGTTCCGTCAGGCGGCACACCAGACCGGCATTCCGGACACTGCCGATTTCAACCGCGGGGATAACTTTGGCGTGGGCTATTTCGACGTCAACCAGAAACGCGGATGGCGTCTCAATGCAGGACAGGCCTACCTCAAACCCGTGCTCAATCGACCCAACCTCACCGTGCTGACGCACGCCCAGGTGGACACCCTGCGCTTCGAGGGCTTGCGCTGCACGGGCGTGAACTTCATCGAAAACCAGACACGCCACGAAGTTCTGGCCCGGCGCGAAGTGCTGCTGTGCGCCGGTGCACTGGGCAGCGTGGCCATCCTGGAACGCTCGGGAATCGGCCAGGGCGACGCCTTGCAAGCGCTGGGCATTCCCGTGAAACACCACCTCGCAGGCGTGGGCGAAAACCTGCAGGACCACCTGCAGCTGCGCATGGTATTCAAGGTCAGCGGCCTGCCCACCCTCAACACGCGCGCCCGTTCCCTGCTGGGCAAGGCGCTGATCGGCCTCGAGTACCTCGTCAATCGCAGCGGCCCCATGGCCATGGCCCCCTCCCAGCTGGGCGCCTTTGCCCGCAGCAATGCCGATCAGCCCCACGCCAATCTGGAGTACCACGTCCAGCCGCTATCCCTGGAAAAGTTCGGTGAGCCCCTGCACCCTTTCAACGCCTTCACGGCCAGCGTGTGCAACCTGCAACCCACCTCGCGCGGCAGCGTGCACATAGCCAGCCCCGACCCCTTCGTCAAGCCCAGGCTGCGCCTGAATTACCTCAGTACAGCCGAGGACCGCAAGGTGGCAGCGGATTCGTTGAAGCTGACCAGACGCATCGTCAGCGCACCCGCCTTTCGTCCCTGGAAGCCCGAAGAAATCCTGCCCGGGCCCGCCTATCAGACTGATGACGCCCTGGCACAGGCGGCCAGCGCCATCGGCACCACCATCTTCCACCCCACCGGTACTTGCAGCATGGGCCGCGCGAGCGACCCCCGGGCCGTGCTGGACGCGCACCTCAAGGTCCAGGGCATTGCAGGTCTGCGTGTGGTGGATGGTGGCGCCATGCCCAGCATTACCTCAGGCAATACCGCAGCGCCCATCATGATGATGGCCGAACGCGTGAGCGACCTCATCCTGGCAGAACAACACTGAGCCAATTCATTCCATGACACCGCTTGCCACGCTGCTGCTCGATGCCTTTCGCACACACCGACGCGTATCCCCCGATGCCAGCCTGGTACCCGCTGATCGGGATGCGGCTTATCGCGTCCAGCATGAAATCCTGCAGGGGTTGGGCAGTCCGGTCGTAGCCTGGAAAGTGGGTACGGCACCCACCGCGGGCGAAGTGCTGGGTTCACCCATTCCTGCTTGCTGCATGCACCAGGACGCAACCGAAGTTGCCCTTGCGGCACACGCGGTCTGTGGCATCGAGCTGGAGATGGCCTTTCGCTTCAAGCGCAGCTTTCCCCGCCGGGATGAACCCTATGCTGACACCGAAATACTGGAGGCCCTGGAATCCATGGCCCCGACCCTGGAGATTGTCTCGAGTCGCCTGCAAGGCTGGCCCGACCTTCCCGATTTCCTGAAGCTTGCCGATCTGCAAAACCATGGCATTCTGGTGGTGGGGCAGGCACTGCCCTATGACCCCGATTTCCCGTTCCTGTCCCCGCAACTGCAGTTGACCGTCAACGGCGTGCCGCGCGAAAAAACCCCCACGGGCAATCCGGCCGGTGACCCGCGCACCCTGCTGGCACCTTTTGTTCGCCAATGTGCCGCACGCGGCCTGCCGGTGGAGGCCAGCCACTGGGTGACCACAGGCAGCTACTCGGGAATTCATTTCCTGGAGAGTCCAGCCCTCGTGGCAGGCCGTTTTGCCGGCTTGCCGGAGGTGCGCTTGAGACTGGCTTGAGTTTCTGAATAAATATGGGATAAAATCACATTTTATTCGGAGATTGCCCAAATGAACCCAAAAACCTACATGAAACCCCTGCTGGCCGTCCTTCTCAGCCTGGGCATCGCTGTGGCCCCCACGGCTTCACGGGCCGAAATGATCAGTACGGACCAGTCCATGCAGGCCGAAACCGCCCAGAACAAGGCCACCATTGACGGCTTCATCAGCCGCGAGGATGTACAGCATAAAATGCAGGAGCTGGGGTTGGGCGCCATCATTACCGCCCAGCGCATTGCCCTGCTCAACGATGCCGAAGCGCGCGAACTGGCACAGAAGATCAATGCCCTGCCGGCCGGCGGCAATTTTTCCAGCCTGACCAACAATGACATCATCATCATCCTGCTGGCAGCGATCCTGCTGGTGCTGATACTGTAATCTCCCCATGCCATTGAAACCGGGAAGCCTGCTGCTGTGTTTCCTGCTCACGCTTTCCGGATGCGCCAGTTTGAGGGGGCCCGATGCAACAACGGATCTGCCCGCCAGCCTGCCGGAGGCTGCACAGGTCCAGGGTGTCCCCTTCTTCCCTCAGCAGGCCTCGCTGTGTGGCCCCGCCGCCCTCGCCACGATACTGGGCTATTCGGGGGTGACAACCACCCCTGAAGCCCTGATCCCGCAGGTGTACACGCCGGCGCTCAAGGGCTCGCTGCAGCTGGACCTGATCGGGGCCACGCGTCATGCAGGACGCGTACCCTACCGCATCGAACCCACCCTCGCCGCGCTGTTCGAGGAAGTGGCCGCCGGGCAACCGGTACTGATCCTGCAGAAGATTGGCGCCCTCGAAGGTGACTGGCATTTTGCGGTCGTCGTGGGCTACGAGCGCCACGCGGGACTGGTCACCCTGCACTCGGGCCCGGCGATGGCACTGCAAATGTCGCTGGCCCAATTTGATCGCAGTTGGGCAGAAAGCAGCCGGTGGGGCATCGTCGCAACCGTTCCGGACCACATTCCGGCCAGTGCTTCAGAGGCGCATTACCTCAAGCAGATTGCAGCCCTCGAGAGGATCCGCCCTGACGTGGCCCAAAGCGCCTACGAAGCAGGTCTCAAGCGCTGGCCCAACAGCCTCACGGCCCTCATGGGGCTGGGAAACATTGCCTACGATTCCGGCCATTACGCCGAAGCCGTGCGCTATTTTCATGATGCAGCATCGGCACATCCAGATGCCGGTGATGCCTTCAACAATCTGGCCCAGGCCTATGCACGCTCACGACAATGGCCCGAAGCCGAAGCAGCCATCCAGCAGGCACTCGCCCTGGGTGGCAACCACAGCGAAATATACCGCCGTACGCGCGCTGAGATTCTGCGCGAACATCCTGCGCCACATCAGGGGGACCCCAGGTTGTAGTGGATGCAGGCATTTTTGATCCTGGTCAAACTATGCCAAGGGTTGCAGGACTAGCATCAAATAGCGTACATAGGCGCGGCATTTCCCATGGAAAACCGTTTCAAGGATCGTTACGACGCCGGCCGCAGGCTGGCCGAGGCACTGAAGCCTTTCAGTGACCGCGAAGGCGTGATTGTTCTGGGCTTGCCGCGTGGTGGCGTTCCGGTGGCTTACGAAGTGGCACGGGCCCTGGGCGCCGTTCTGGACATTCTGATCGTGCGCAAACTTGGCGTGCCGAGTCAGCCCGAGTTGGCCATGGGCGCCATCGCCTCGGGCGGCGCCTTGTACATCAACGAGGAAATCGTATCTCTGGCGGGTGTCAGCCCGCGCGACATCAAGATCGCGCTCGACAAGGAACGCCGCGAACTGGTGCGACGCGAGGCACTGTATCGCGGGCTGCACCCCAGCATCCAGATCGAGGGCCACACGGTCATCCTCGTGGATGATGGCATCGCCACAGGGGCCACCATGCATGCCGCCATCATGGCGCTGCGTTCCAGCAAACCAGCCCGCATTGTCGTTGCCGTCCCCGTTTGCCCGGCTGACGCTGCAGCACGCTTCAAGGCACTGGCCGATGACTTCGTGAGCGTACTCACCCCCCAACCCTTTGGCGCCGTGGGACAGTTCTATGCGTGGTTTGATCAGACCAGTGACGACGAAGTGCGCCAGCTGCTCAAAGAAGGGCGTGAGGCGTCCTCATGAGCCATGCCGCCCCGACGCCGTTTTTCGCCGTGCGCGAGCAGGCGTTGCGGCTTCAGGGCAATGCCAGCGACTACGAGGCGTTGCTGGACATGACCAAAGACAGGCGTTTCGTGCTGTTGGGCGAGGCCACGCACGGCACAGAGGAGTTTTACCGCATGCGCGCGGAAATCACCCGCCGGTTGATTGCCGAACAGGGATTCGATGCCGTGGCCGTAGAGGGTGATTGGCCCGATGCCTGGCGCATCAATCGCTTCGTCCAGGGGGAAGGTACTGATGGGCCCAGCACCGCCCTGGACGATTTTGAACGCTTTCCCCAATGGATGTGGCGCAACCAGGAGGTACTGTCGTTCATCACCTGGCTGCAGGCCCACAATGCCCACCAGCCCGTACCCCAACGCACCGGCTTTTACGGACTGGACCTGTACAGCCTGTATCGTTCGGCCGATGCCGTGATTCGCACCCTGGAACACAGCGATGCGGAGCAGGCCGAATTTGCGCGCCGGCGTTATGCTGCCCTGGACCATGTGCGCGAGCCCCAAACCTATGGTTACGAAGCCTCTCATGGCCTTCGGCCTTCTGCACGCGATGCCGTGGTGGCGCAGCTGCAACAATTGCGCACGCAGTCCCTGTCGGAGGTTGAACGCCGCGGTCTGGCCGCCCTGGATGCGCATTTTTTTGCCGAACGCAATGCAACCGTGGTGGTGAATGCCGAAATTTACTATCGCGCCATGTTCGGTCGACGCCACAACACCTGGAACCTGCGTGATGCACATATGCGCGACACCCTGCTCGCCTTGTCGCGCTACCGGATTCACCGTGGTGGCACGGGACGCGTGGTGGTCTGGGCCCATAACTCCCATCTGGGCGATGCCCGTGCCACTGAATCCCATGTTCGGGGCGAATGGAATCTGGGCCAGTTGATGCGCCAGGACACGGGCGACCAGACCTTGCTGGTGGGCTTTACCACCTATACAGGCCAGGTAAGCGCCGCCAGTCGATGGGATGGCGACGTGGAGCGCAAATGGGTGCGCCCTGCCCTGGACGACAGCTGTGAACAGTTGTTCCACAGCACTGGGCTGGATCGCTTTTTTCTGCGCCTCAACGACCCCGCAGCCCAACCGTTGCGCACCCCCATGCTGCAACGCGCGATCGGGGTGATCTATCAGCCCCAAACCGAACGCGAAAGCCACTACTTCGAGGTCATGCTGGCGGACCAGTTTGATGCCCTCTTCCACCTCGATGAGACCGAAGCCCTGAAGCCAATGCCCCCCCCACCACACCCCGCAAAAAACTGATTCCGCCCCGAAATATGCGTCTAACACGTTGTTTTATATCGCATTGCACAAAATGAAGAAAATTTGATCTAGATCAAAATGTGATTTCCTGAAATCAGTATCGTTTCAAACCGAGGCAGCGCTACAAAAAGCAGCAAGTGTTGCCGTTTATCCGATCGATGAAGGGGGGATTCATATGGACTCAATGGCCTGGACAGAACTGTTCATGATTGTGGGTTTCGCGATTGTCGTCACTTTTCTGGACAACGCAACCTGGCATAAATAAGCCCGTCGCAAGCAGCACAGCATTTTACGACCCGGGGCCCTGCAGCAATGCGGGGCCCTGTCATTACAAAGTGTTGCAGGGCGATGCATCTGGCCTGCTGGTTTCTTCACAAAAGGTTCATAATGTCGTCCAGATCAATCGGAGACGCTTCTCATGAACCTGCCAGAAACTCATCACTCCCCGCTTTCCGTACCCGAGGTGGACCTGCGCAAGCGCACCCTGCTGCTCTTTCTGGCTACCCTGCCTGCCGCCTGCGCCACCTCCTCCATCCCCAGCCCGAAAGAAAGACTCGTCACGGGGCCTGCCGTGATACCGGCCATGCGCCCACCCCAGCCGGGACAGGAATGGGTCTATACCCTCACGGACGTTTATAGTGGACAAGACCGCGGTGTACTCACGGAAAAAGTGGTCTCGGTGGGTGACAAGATCCATATCCAGCGTTCCAGTGACATTGCTGGCGTCTTGCCTGATGAAATACAGGGCCCCTGGGGCATGATCGAGCAGGATCCGCACTGGAGCCCGGTACCAATCTTTACCAGCCCCTTGCCGCTTTGGCCACAGGAAATGAAACCGGGTTGGTCAAGACAGTTTCACGACCGCTATCGCGTCATGAACCAATCCAATTTTGATTATGACTGGTCGCTCAGCATGACCGTGGAAGGTTGGGAAGAGATCACGACCCCAGCAGGAAAGTTCACGGCCCTGAAGTTTGCCAACAAAGTCAACTATCAAAGCAACGAACTCGTGTTCAGGCTGACGAGCGAACGGACGGAGACGATCTGGCTGGTGCCCGAGATTGGCCGTTGGGCCATCCGCCGCAGCGAGGGGTCTTACCTGATCGAAGACAGGGGTGGGGACATACGCGAAGATTTCCTGGAATGGAGACTGCAGTCCTGGAAATAGCCGCGGGTGGTGACGGTGATTCCTTGCAACCCGGCGGGTGAACTGCGGGTTGCCGTCACGCTTCAAAGAAACGCGTCAGGATCGATTTTTCCCACAGCTTCAAATGCGGGCTTGCAGAAAAAGTACCCCTGAAAATAGCTCACTCCCCGATCCACCAAAAAATCACGTTCGGCTTTTGTTTCTATGCCTTCTGCAAGAACCTTGATGTCCAGTTTCTGGCAAATGTGAATGATTCCTTCGACGATTGCCTGCTTGGACTTGATGTCATTGATGTTGCGGACCAGATCCATGTCAATCTTGATGATGTCGGGTTGAAATTCCGCAAGCAAATTCAAACCGGCGTAACCCGCACCAAAGTCATCGATTGCCGTCTTGAAGCCGAATCGTCTGTACTCTTCGAATATGTTGACCAGATGTGGCCTGTCGGAAACATTCTCACCCTCGACCACTTCAAAAATGATTCTTTCCTTCGGAAAATTGTACCGTTGTGCCGCTTCAAAAGTTGAGCGTATGCAGGCCCCTGGTTCGTACACGGCATTGGGCAGGAAGTTGATGGACAGAAATTCAGAAATTCCCAGTCTGGCAGCGCCTTCAACGGCTTTTACGCGACAGGTTTGATCAAAGAGGTAACGATTGTCGTCGTTGACCATGGCCAGCACGGAAGCGGCGGATTCCCCATTGATTCCACGAACCAGGGCCTCATGCGCAAATATTTTTCCGTTGCGAAAATCGACGATTGGCTGATACGCATAGGAAAAGTTGAAAGTGAGCGGTTCGAGATCCCTGCAACGATTGCACCCAGGAATTGCTTTCGAATTTTCAGAAATCAAGGGCATGCGCTGTCATGTCGCTCAAGAGGGCTTCAGGAAGATTCATTCTAAAACATTCTCCGACGAGAAACAAAACTCAGTTCACCCATGAGTTCTCGCAGCGGCGTAATATGGTCAGGCTGATTCCAGGCACACGACATCAAGGAGGGTTTCATGCAAATCTGGGTTGATGCAGACGCATGCCCTGGCGTCATCAAGGAAATCATCTTCCGTGCCGCCGAACGCGCAGCGATTACCACCACGCTGGTGGCCAATACCCTCCTGCACACGCCCGCTTCTCGCCATATTCGAGCGCTTCAGGTGCACCACGGATTTGATGTGGCGGACAATGAGATTGTGAAACGCCTGCAACCAGGCGATCTCGTCATTACGGCGGACATCCCCCTGGCATCAGACGTGCTTGCAAAGGGAGGCCATGCACTCAACCCACGCGGGGAGATCTACACGCGCGATACGATTGAAGCGCTGCTCACCATGCGCAACTTCATGGATCAATTGCGCGGCAGTGGTGTAAAAACGGGCGGCCCGGATGCCCTTTCCCACAGCGACCGGAAGGCTTTCGCCAATCAACTCGACAAATTTCTGGCGCGTCACCGGGCAGTCCGCGACACGACCCGGACGACTTAACATCATGATCAAGAGCCCTTCAGCGCATTCTTCCCCTATCATTGACGAGATATGCAACCATAACGCAGGCCGCGATCCGGAGCGCTTGGCTTTGAAGTACGCCAAGATGGCCCTGAACCCTTTCGGATTTCTGCGCGGTGCCTGTCATTTGTTCTACGATAACCTGCCCGACTCTCCCCTGTTTCTCGAAGCACCTCTGGCATGGTGCTGTGGTGATTTGCATTTCGAGAATTTTGGTAGTTACAAGGGTGACAACCGGCTGGTGTACTTCGACATCAATGACTACGATGAGGCCGCCCTGGCGCCCTGTACCTGGGATGTCGTTCGCCTGTTGACCAGCATCCAGTGTGCGACTGATGCACTTCATGCTTCACATGCTGAAACCCTGGCCGTCAGCCAGAGCTGTCTGGATGGCTACCGCAGCGCCCTGCTCGCCGGCAAGCCTCTGTGGGTTGAGCGGGAAACCACGGGAGGCCTCGTCAATAAGTTACTGACCACGTTGCAGGAGCGCGATCGCGCCGTTTTTCTGGACAAGCGAACGATTCGCAAGGGACAGAACCGCCGTTTGAAAATTGACGGCATGAAGGCGCTGCTGGCTTCTGATGACCAAAAGCAGATGGTCACAGCGTTCATGGACCGTTTTGCTGCCGCGCAACCCAACCCATCCTTTTATCAGGTTCTGGATGTCGGGCGACGCATTGCAGGCACTGGAAGTCTTGGTGTAGCGCGTTTTGTGGTCCTGGTTGAAGGCAAAGGCAGTCCTGATGGCAATTACCTGCTTGACATCAAGGAAGCGAAGCCATCGGCAATGGCACCCCACCTCGCCCGCCGTGGCATCCAGCAGCCGGCCTGGCCCGATGAAGCCAGCCGGGTGGTGACCGTCCAGAAAAGGATGCAAGCCATCGATCATGCTTTTCTCCACCCGGTGAAACTGGCCGGACTGCCTTGCATCCTGAAGGGCTTGCAGCCTTCGGAAGATCGGGTGGCCATTGGCGATTGGGGCAAGAAACTGGAGCGGCTCAAGGAGGTTGCGGACACCATGGGGCGGATCCTGGCCTGGGATCAACTCCGTGCAGCCGGGCGATCGGGTTCTGCCAATGCCGATGCGCTCATTGCCTTCGCACAACAAGGCGACCTGACTGCAACGATGCTGGATGCGGCCATGGAAATGGCAGCAACAACCAGGCAGCAGTGGAATACATTCACCGAGTGGCTTGGCAGCCACCCCCCATCCGGACAAACTCCGGGTTAACCAGAACAGGCGCTACGCATTCCAGGCTGTCTAACGCCCTCGCCCGCCAGACCGGGGCACTGGCTGCGCTGCGTTGCGACCTGCGCCTTGCCTCACCGCTGGCGGACTGGACTGACCACGACGCTTCTGGGTTTTTGCGCCACGGTCGCGATTCTGTCCGTTCACGATAGGCTCTGCCTTGATTCGCGGATCGGGCTCGAAACCAGGCGTCTGCACCACAGGAATTTCAAACCTGGTCAGGCGTTCAATGGCCTTGAGCAGCTTATGCTCATCCACGCATACCAGCGAACTGGCTTCGCCCTCGTTGCCAGCACGGCCGGTTCGTCCGATGCGGTGCACATAGTCTTCCGCCACATTGGGCAGCTCGAAATTCACCACATGCGGCAATTCGATGATATCGATGCCGCGCGCAGCGATGTCCGTTGCGCATAGTACCTGCAGCTTGCCAGTCTTGAACTCAGATAGCGCCCGAGTGCGTGCAGCCTGGCTTTTGTTGCCGTGAATCGCGAGAGACGGAATCCCCTGCTTGGCGAGGTATTCTGCAAGATTGTTTGCACCGTGTTTGGTACGCGTGAACACCAGCACCTGAAACCAGTTGTTTTCCTTGATGAGCTTGGCGAGCAAATCCTTCTTGCGCTCCCTGTCCACCGGATAGACTTTCTGGGTAATGAACTCGGCAGTTGTATTACGGCGTGACACTTCGACCAATGCCGGATTGGTGAGCAAACCATCTGCCAGCGTCTTGATCTCGTCAGAAAACGTGGCAGAGAACAACAGGTTCTGGCGCTGCTTCGGCAACAGTGCCAGAATTTTCCTGATGTCGCGGATAAAGCCCATGTCCAGCATGCGGTCGGCTTCATCCAGCACGAGGATTTCCACACCCGACAGCATGACCGTCTTTTGCTGCACATGGTCGAGCAGACGCCCGGGAGTGGCAACCAGAATATCCACGCGACCCTTCAGGCGGGTGATCTGAGGATTGATGTTTACCCCGCCGATCATGGTCATCGAACTGACCTTGAGGTATTTTCCGTATTCGCGGACACTCTCTTCCACCTGCGCCGCAAGCTCACGCGTGGGAACCAGCACCAGCACCCGGATTGGCGCCTTGCCTGGTGCATGCCTTGCAACTGACAGACGCTGCAGAATGGGTAATGTAAAGCCGGCAGTCTTGCCGGTGCCCGTCTGCGCGCCCGCAAGCAGGTCACGACCGGACAGTACGACGGGAATGGCCTGCGCCTGGATGGGTGTAGGCTCTGTATAACCGCGCTCGGAAATAGCTCGAAGTATTTCTTCGGACAAGCCGAGAGTTGCAAATGACATATTAACCCTTTATGAATAACATCGGCCTGTCGCCCTGTTGGGCGCCAGTCTTAGGCAGACGAAGAAAATAACAAACAGGAATCTGTAGCGGACTATCGAGGCTGAAGCAATACCGCGGGTTCATTATACCAGAGTCGTGATGAGGCCGCGGACATGATCAATGTCCATTGAATTGCTCGATTGGAACAGGCATGCCAAATAAATTGCCTTGAAAATGATGGCAACCCTTGTGCAGAAGCATTTGTAATTGTGCTTCCGTCTCCACACCCTCGGCAATTACATCCAGGTTAAGGCTTTTCGCCATTGCAATGATGGTGAACACAATGGTTCTGCCGCTGTCTACGGCCAGATCATGTACGAATGATTGGTCGATTTTGATCTGGTTGAGCGGCAAACGCTTGAGATATTGCAAGGAGGAGTACCCTGTGCCGAAATCATCCAAAGAAAACTGGATGCCGGTATCATTCAAGCCATGCATGATTGCAATGATGCTCTCGATATTTTCCAGCAACAGGCTTTCGGTCAGTTCAAGTTTGAGTCGCTTTGGATCAATGGCGTGTCGTCGTACACAAGCCTTGATATGGGCCACAAAATCAGCGTCACGAAACTCCCTGGCGCTGACATTTACTGCCAAAACCAATCTGCTGGTACGGTCGTCCTGCTCCCAAGCCTTGATCTGGGCACAAGCCGTCTCCAGAACCCACTGCCCGATGGGCAGGATCAATCCGTTTTCTTCCGCGAGGGGAATGAAGTGTTTGGGAAGAACCAGACCACGACTGGGATGGTTCCAGCGAATCAATGCCTCCGCCCCTATGGTTTTCTGTGAATCATCAACCTGAACCTGGTAATAGATCTGGAATTGCTGCATTTCCAGGGCTATCTCCAGCTCGCGTTCCAGCGTGGCTCTTGCGGTGATAATGTCCTGCATATGAGCATCAAAAAAGCGCAGGGTATTGCGTCCGGCTTTCTTGACCTCGTACATGGCGATATCAGCTTGTTTCAGCAACTCATCAGGCTGCTGGTGACGGTCATTGAAGAGCGTGATGCCCATGCTGCAGGTGATGCGACATTGATGTGATGCGATTTGATAAGGTCGGCTCAGACCGAACAGTATTTTTTCACCAATGGATTTCGTCTGTGTTGCCGCTTCAGCCTCATCTGCGCTCAAGTGCTCCAGAATCACCACGAATTCATCACCGCCCAAACGTGCCACCGTATCGCCCTCGCGCACACAGGAAGTCAGACGGATGGCTGTCTGTTGCAATAATGAATTGCCCAAAGCATGGCCTAATGTGTCATTCACTGTTTTGAAGTGATCGAGATCAATGAACAGGATTGCACCCACCAATTTACTGCGAGAGCTTGAAGCCAAGGCCTGTTGGAGGCGGTCCGTGAGCAGGCGTCGATTGGGAAGAATCGTCAGGGGATCATAGAACGCCAGGCTATGAAGCTGCTCCTGTGTCTCCTTCCAGACGGTGATATCAAAGACTATGCCGTTAATTCTCAGCGGACGCCCTTGGTCGTCGCGCGATAACATGCCACGAGAGGCCAGGTAGTGAATACTTCCATCTGGCCAGACTACGCGAAATTCTGGTTCGTATGGAACACCTTGTTCAATGGTTTGTGCCAGCATCAGCTTGATCATTTCCTGGTCATCAGGATCCACTATCTGCATGAACTCCTCTGCAGTTCCGGTAAATGTTGCACGGTCGATACCCAAAAGAAGACATGCTTGATCGTCATAACTGCGTTTGTTGGCAACGACGTCAAAATTCCATACGCCCATGCTGGCTGATCGTAGCGCCAGATCGAGTTGCGCCTCACTTTCACTAAGTGCCAATTCAGAGCGTTGTCGTTGTGACTGGCGATCCAGGTTGTCGAGTGCAAAACTAAGGTCCGTCGCCATATCCGCCAAAAGATTTCTGGCCAGCTTGTCGAACGCATGCTTCATGTCGGAATACAGCACGAATGCACCAATGACAACGCCATTTCTGATCAATGGCAGCGAGGCTGAGGAAGCCAGGTCAGCGCGTTTAATCAATGTTCTCCAAGGGGTGGTTGCAGGATCATTCAAAAGATCCTGGCACCAATAGGGACGGTTTTCGCGGATAGCGATGCAGGTTGGCCCTGCCCCATACGGGCTGTTGGCATCCATTGAGAATTTAAAGCTGCCCAGGAATTCAGCGCCTTGCCCAAAGCCTGAAGCCGGAAGCACCATTCGTGACACCGTGTCTATCACTCCAATCCACGCCATTTTCATGCCGCCAAACTTGACGGCGGCACGGCAAACTTGTGAAAACAATTCATCTTCACGAACACAATGAACGATAGCTTTATTACATTGACTCAAGGCAGCATAGAGCCGCGTGTGCCTTTCTAGTTTTTTTTCAACAAGCTTTCGTTCCGTGATGTTGCGCACGTTGCATTGTATGACCTTGATGCCTTCGCAATCGTAGCTATTACTGACGAATTCAACATCGACGTTGACACCCATTGAAGTACGAAGCGGAAGAGACTCGTAACGGACATAGCCCTTATGTTGCAGCTCCATGAACATCTCCTTGCTTTCCTTAATATCCGCAAATGCCCCGACTTCCCATAGTTTTTTTCCCAAAAATTCGGAATGCGTATAGTTCAGCATGTTGATCAGATAGGGATTGACGTCTTCAATCTGGGCTGTTTCAGCGTTAAGGAGCAGGATTCCGTCCTGGGCAGTTTCAAACAACCGTCGGTAACGACTTTCGGATATCTTTAAGGCGTTGCGATCAGATTCGCGCTGCGCATTTTTAACGGATGCCTTGGCATGCGGCGTGTAGTGTTCCATATTGCGGAACTACGAAGGACGCTTTGAACATGTCATAGAATGGATCCCATTTGTATTGCACGGCTGATTTCGACGCACACTCGCCAGGGAATTATTGACCCACTAGAATTGATCGTTTCTGGTACGCAATGCGCATACCATTGTGTCACGTTGGCGCCTTGGTTCTGTACGCTGCCGCACATACGTACGCCAAAGGGTTTGCAATGAGAATATTTAGAATTCCCAGTTGACCAGTGCCAGATAGACATGACAAACATGAATGACTTCACAAACACATTTCACATCCATGTGGGCTCATGGAACGACATGTCTGAGCGGGCGATGCAGGTGCGAATGACAGTGTTTATAAAAGAGCAAGGGGTACCGGTGGCGTTGGAATGTGACTCGTTTGATGCGGTATCACAACACGCTCTGGCGTTCGACAGAAATGGGAAGGTCATCGGTACGGGCCGGCTTCTGCCCGACGGTCACATAGGCCGCATGGCCGTATTACCTGAATGGCGCGGCCAAGGTGTCGGGACTGCGTTGCTGGGCAAATTGATTGAAACTGCCGAAGCGCATGGGGTGCAAACGCTGGCGCTGAATGCCCAAGTGGGGGCTGTAGCGTTTTACGCCAGATTCGGTTTCCTGCCCGTTGGTAGTGAGTTTGTTGAAGCTGGTATATTACACATTGCCATGATCCGCCACCTGACCATGGCAAAGCCATTATGAAAATTGTAATGCAAATGAAACTCAAGGAAATGAAATGGACTCGATGATTACCTATAAAAGACCAGATGGTCAGCCCGCGAAAGCATATCTCGCAAAACCCGTGAATCATGAAAATGCACCGGGAATCGTGGTCATACAGGAGTGGTGGGGATTGAATGATCAAATCAAGGCCGTTGCTGACAGATTGGCGGCGGCAGGTTACCTGGCGTTGGTTCCTGACTTGTATCGTGGCAAATTGGCGCTGGAAGAGAATGAAGCCACTCATTTGATGAACGGGCTGGATTTTGGTGATGCAGCCAGTCAGGATATTTCCGGTGCCGTTCAATATTTGAAGGGGCTTGGCACCCGGAAAGTCGGCATCACGGGTTTTTGCATGGGTGGCGCATTAACCCTGCTTTCAAGTGTTTTCGTACCCGATCTGGACGCTGCGGTGGTCTGGTATGGCTACCCACCCCTGGACTATGTTGACGCCTCCAAAATTCATGCCCCCATGATGGGACACTGGGCCATTCATGACGACGTGTTCAAAATTGATGGCGTTGATGCGTTGGAGAAGAAGCTGACAGCCGCTTCGGTCGATTTTGAGTTTTATCGCTACGATGCAAAGCATGCCTTTGCCAATGAAGAGGCCGACTCAAAAAAGCTGGCCTACTTAAAACACAATGGAGCGGCGGCAGAACTGGCCTGGACAAGAACCATGGCATTCTTCAAAAAGCATCTTTAATCTGATGGAGCGCCACTGCTGTGCCAGATGCGACAGCCTCTAGGTCTTGAGCCGGTACCCCGTCTTGAATATCCAGGCCACAATGGCCAGCGAAACGACCAGAAAAGACAATGCCATGCCCAGGCTCAAAACAACACTGACATCAGACAGGCCGTAAAAGCTCCAGCGAAATCCGCTGATCAGATAGACCACAGGATTGAACAAAGCAACGGTCTGCCAGAATGGCGGCAACATATCAATGGAGTAAAAGCTGCCACCAAGAAACGTGAGCGGAGTGATGATCAACAGGGGCACCACTTGCAGCTTTTCGAACCCATCGGCCCATATTCCAATAATGAATCCGATCAGGCTGAAGGTAACTGCCGTGAGCACCAGAAACAGGATCATCCAGAATGGATGGTCGATATGCAATGGTACAAACAGGTAGGCGGTCGCGAGAATGATCAGGCCAAGCATGATCGACTTCGTGGCTGCGGCGCCAACGTAGCTCAGCACGATTTCAACGTAGGAAATCGGCGCCGACAGGAGCTCGTAGATCGTACCGGTGAATTTTGGAAAGTAAATGCCGAACGACGCATTAGAGATGCTCTGCGTCAGTAGCGAGAGCATGACCAGGCCAGGAACAATGAAGGTTCCATAGCTGACCCCGCCAACCTCAGAGATGCGTGATCCGATTGCAGCACCGAAAACAATAAAATAGAGAGAAGTTGAAATCACCGGGGAGATGATGCTTTGCATCATCGTACGCCAGGTACGCGCCATCTCGAATCTATAGATGGCACGAATCGCATGGATATTCATTGCGCGTCCCCCACCAGACTGACGAAAATCTCTTCGAGCGAACTTTCAGTCGTGCGCAAATCCTTGAACAGAATACCCGCATCACCAAGGTCTTTCAGCAGCGCATCGATGCCGATTCGTTCGCTTTGCGTGTCGTAGGTATACTTCAATTCGCAGCCATCGCTCGATATTTCCAGGCCATATTTGGACAGTTCTGAAGGTATATGCTGCAGCGCATGTTGAAGCTGCAGCACGAGTTGCTTCTTGCCAAGCTTGCGCATCAACTCGGACTTGTCATCGACGAGGATGATCTCACCCCTGTGGATGACCCCGATGCGATCTGCCATTTCTTCTGCTTCGTCGATGTAGTGCGTCGTCAGGATGATGGTCACGCCTGTATCCCTCAACGTGCGTACCAGTTCCCACATGTCGCGCCTCAACACGACGTCCACGCCAGCAGTCGGCTCGTCCAGAAACAGGATTTGCGGTTCATGAGATAGCGCCTTGGCGATCATCAAGCGACGTTTCATGCCGCCAGACAACGTGATGATCTTGTTGTCCTTCTTGTCCCACAGGGACAGCGCCTTGAGAACTTTTTCGATGTGGCTGGGGTTGGGCGGTTTGCCAAACAAGCCACGGCTGAATGCGACGGTCGCCCAAACCGTCTCGAAAGCATCGGTAGTCAGTTCCTGCGGTACAAGCCCGATCATGGACCGGGCAGCGCGGTAATCCCGGATGTTGTCATGGCCGCTGACGAGTACGGTGCCCGCGCTTGGGTTAACGATGCCACAGATGATGCTGATCAGGGTGGTCTTTCCCGCACCATTAGGGCCTAGCAGGGCAAAAATCTCACCCCGCCGGATGGCCAGATTGATGTTCTTGAGGGCGCTAAAGCCCGAGGCATAGGTTTTGGAGATATCCGAAACCATGAGAATGTCTTGCATGTACACGAGGATATCCTGGCTGTCATCGACTGAAATTATCGTGACATTGTAAAGACAATCGGCCTGGGCTGCCGTTCGAGCGGATGATTATTTCAGACAACTGATGAGATCACGGGCAATTGATGACTAAAGTCGGGTAGGCATTAGCATTCCCGCTATTGGTATCAACCACCGGGCCGCTTCCTCCGGAAACGATGGTGCATTGGCCAAGTTGGAAATTGTAGGTGGCCCCTTGCATGCCTTGCGGGTAATCCACCGACATGGTGTCCGCCATTGTTTCGTGAACGAGATAGGGCCAGCTGGCTTCCATTTCCACCTGATTGCCTAGTGCAACCTGATTGCCATATTTATCCTGTACTTGCAACGTAACACCCACTCCGTTATCGCCGTTGATTCCATTTGCAAAGTTGCTCTGAATGTTGATCACCAGAGGGATGAGCGGCCCATTGTAAGTTCCGGGCGGGATAACGGAAAAGTGACCATTGGGGCTAAAGGATACTGTGCCGGCAGTACCTGCGTTATTGTAAATACCGGAAGCCATTGCGAGATTGAAGTTCATTGTGGTCGTGCCACTGTAGCCCGTAGTGACAGCCGTGCCGGTACCGGTAGCCGTTGACCATGAGCCGGATATGGGGTTTCCGTGAGCGTTTATGCCGTAAATTGCACCATCTGGTGCTGTGATCATAAACCCTTTGGTTCCCTGCGCGCCTGCTCCTGACGATGAGGTCGTAAGATACCATCCTCCCAGATAGGAGGGAGCGACCAGGGCGTTGCTGGCTGCAATTTGCGTCAGTGTACAGCTGTGCATTACTCCCGTAGTGCTGTTGGTTATTTGAAATGACGCCGTTGTGGCCCCGGGTAGGATCGTTCCTTGACCATAACCTTTGCTGTCACTCGCGCTGAAACTCACTCCTGCAGCGCTTGTCGTGCTGCCTTGCCAGATTCCTGACAGCATGGATCCTCCGCTTCCAAAACCAATCAGGTTTCCATCAGCCTGAAAAAATGCAGTGCCGCTTTTACCGTTTGAGCAAGAAGCGCTCCACACTGTGTTAATGATGCTCTGACTATTCACGCCCTTCTGAAGGCTGCTTTGACTTTGTGGCGCTTGGGGAACGGAGTATTTTCCAGGAACATAGACGCTATCAATCGCTTGCTGGAGTTGTGCTGTTGAAATATTTTGTGCCGGCTGGTTCAAGGCCATCAACTTGGCCTTCAAAGCCGCACTGTTGGGTATGGTAAATACCCCGTTGCTGCCAGACCCCTCTCCAACGCTGATGATATTGAGCGCGCTCAGTAATTGTGCAACCGCAGTCACTTTAGGATCCGTAACGCCAGTGGCACCAGGAACAAGATCAACTGGAGTAACCGTTGTTGCGCCGGTTGTCGCCGAAGTCGTGACCCTAACCGCACCCAGCATTACACCATCCGCCATGAATGTAACGGTATCACCAGGATTGAACAGAAACTGTCCATAACCGTTTGTAGTGCCAGACAGCCCGGAGCTTGTTGTATAAGTCATTCCTGAAACTGGTGCGTCAACAAAGTTTCCAAGGCCTGGCGCTGAAATGCTTCCAGAGCTGCCTGCCGACTTTACAGCACCGACGGTGACAAGCACATTGGTATAAGTTGTACCTCCCACTTGAACAGAGGGAATCACCAGTTGATTTGATGCGGGGTCATAGATATCGTAACTGGCAATAGGCGTACCACCCGCCAATCCAACGATACTGCCGACGGTGATGACCACGTTGGAATAGATTGTGCTGCCAACGGCTACCGATGGAATGGTCAGTAGATTGGATTTAGAGTCGTAGGAGTCCGCGCCGTATGCAGCAGGAGTAACGATGAAACACAATACTGCCGACAATATTTCCAGCATCAGAAGACGCCGGAAGTCAAAAAGAAAATTGAGCATAGGTCGCTACACTCGCTGGGATCGGTAAGCAGTATTTCCACACAATGTAGAATCATGCTAAACCGGCTGGAGGGCATTTCAGAGTCGCAAGACGAGTCTGAGCTTGCGTAAGCGGCAAGTCAATTGTTAACTGAGCGCTTATGTATCAGATGTCCGCTATCCACTACGACCTGCGTGTCCTTGGAGCACGATACTCCCTCCCGTTTTTAGAGGAGACAGGTTCAAGGGGGCACTGCAATACCTGGATTTTAAAGTGGCATATGAATCGTGGGATGCGGAATGACCGGCGGACATGGCTCAATGACACATGAAAGCAAATCGAAGATATGGCACCGTCTGTTAATCGGCCATTGCAGCCATTGGCCATGGTTCGGTTGAATGACCGGTGTTGCGCAACCTGCCGACTGTGAGGCTGTTTACCGTTTGAATGGCCGCATTTGTTGTGGCGGAGGATGGCACCGTGCCCGAAGGAGTCGATCACATAGTCTAAAGGCGGCCGTCTCAAACTAGCGCTGCTTCAGTAACGTCTCGAACTGTTCTATTGGTGCCGGTTTTCCGAAAAGATAGCCCTGGAAAGTATGGCATCAGAACCAGACACGGCCAACCCCACGTGTCACGGTCTCTCCCCATGGAAGTTGGAGCGAGCGAATTCCATCAAGCTGTCCATACTGCAAACCGTATGGAAGAGCCAAATTTATCACTATAAATATGGTAAGCGTCACTGTCATCACACTCAGGAAATGGAACGGGCGATTTCCTGTATACAGAGC